>CBFHVI010000011.1:0-70055 GCA_965658995.1 Flavobacteriales bacterium
AACTAGTATGGCTTGTTTAGAACTATAATCGCTCTCTCTGAAAGCGGTTGCAAATGTAAGTAATTCATCCCCGCATTTCCTAAAAATTAACCCATTTATATCTAAGTATTTTTCAAAACACTATGAAACAACTCTCTAACTATGGATTGCTGACAGATACAAGTTGTGTTAAGCCATTTATTACGGAATTTCCTGAGATTACAAAATTCGCGATGTACTTTCCAATTTCGTCTGGATTGGTTGGTGACTGAAAATCTGGAAAGGCTGAACGCAACATTTCAGTATTGACTGAACCTAAGGCTAAACAATTGACTTGTATATTGTCTTCTCGGAAATCTTCAGCTAAACATTCTGTTAGGATCGACAATGCTCCTTTACTGGAACTATAAATAGATAATCCAGAAAATTTAACACTTCCTGTGACACCGCCAACACTTCCTATATTAACTATATGTGCATTTGGAGCTTGAACCATTTTTGGATGAAAATATTGAATCAATTTAATTACTGCTTTGTAATTTAAATTAAAAACTGAATCAATTTCATCTTCTGTTATTTCCAAAAATTTTTTGTTCAGCAGCTTTCCAGAGTTATTTACAAGTCTATCAACGTGAGTTACATGACGAAAGACTTTCTCTAACTGCTCAGTTGTAAAATCTTCCAAATCTAGTATTACCGGATAAATTTTACCGGAACCACTAACTCGAGAGGCTAATTCGTTCAGCTTGTTCTCTCTCCTAGCTAGCGCATAAACAGTATGGCCTTGATTGGCAAGATTTAATGCTGTATGGAAACCAACACCTGAGCTTGCTCCAGTGACTACGCAAATCAAAGGACTAGTCATCAAAACTTACTTTTAGGACCGGTGAGGTAGGAACAGTTTGACAAGTAAGGACGTAGCCATCTGTCACTTCTTGGTCTGTAAGGGCATAGTTTATTTTCATTTTGGCCGTCCCCTCCATAATTTTAGCTCTACAAGTACAACACACACCCCCTTTACAAGAATAAGGTAAATCTAGTCCCTGCTCTATTCCTTCATCAAGAATTGATTCGGCACTATCTACTTTATATACATAATCAAACTCATCGTCATCAATGGTAATTGTAATTGCGGACTCTGAAATCTCTGTTTGGATTTCTTCCACATTATCTGATCCAGAAGTTGTAAATAATTCAAATTTAATTTTAGATTCTTCTATCCTCTTGGAAGCTAAAAATTCGTTGATATCGAGAATCATTGTTTCTGGACCACAAGAAAAATACTGATACGAATCCAAGTTTAACAATCCCGACTCAGCCAGGTCGGTGAGCTTGGATTTATTAATTCTACCTTTTAATAATGAATCTTCCACCTCTTCTCTGGTATACAAATAATGTATTTTTAGGTTATCAGAGGAAATATTATTTAACTCCTTAGAAAAAATGACACTTTTTTTGGTTTTGTTCAAATAGAATAGGTCGATAGTTGAGTTTTCTTCGGTTCGAAGAATAGCCTTCAGAATTGAAAATATTGGGGTAATACCACTTCCTGCCGCGAACAACGTGTAGTGATTTTTGTTGGAGGAGTCTAGTTTAGGAACAAAATTTCCTTGAGGCGGCATAACCTCTAGCACATCTCCTACCTTTAAAGACTCATTTGCATACGTTGAGAAAACACCATTTTCCACTTTTTTTACCAATACAGCTAATTCTTTTTCGTGCGGGGCCTTCCAGATTGAGTAGGCACGCTGCACCGACTCTCCTTTGATTGAGGTCTTGAGCGTAATATATTGACCTTCCACAAATTTAAATTCGTTTGTACGTTCAGCGGGTATTTCAAATGTAATAGAAACTGAATCTGAAGTGACTTTATTAAGACCCACAACCTTGAGGGATGAAAAATTGTTCATATTGATAATAGTTTATTGATTTTTGACTTGTTTTAATTATGCAAATTTGACTTTACTTTTCGTATTTCAATTTGTATCTTTGAATTTGAAATATATCTGGTAAATATAGAATGCAAATCTAATCATTGATTTTATTTATTTCAACTATACTTACATTGTATTGAAAAACAATGTTTTAAACATTCAATATTCACTAAAAAACAATTTTTATGAGTACACTAGGAGAAGCTACAATGACCGGACAAGAATTGTTCGATTACAAAATCGAAAACGACTTAAAGATTGAACCAAAGGATTGGATGCCTGAGGACTACAGAAAGCATTTGCAACGTCAAATGTCTCAACATGCACATTCTGAGGTTATTGGAATGCAACCAGAAGGGAACTGGATATTGAGGGCTCCTTCGTTGCGTGCCAAAGTAATTTTGCTGGCAAAGGTTCAAGATGAGGCAGGGCACGGTCAATATTTGTATTCTGCTGCCGAAACTTTGGGAAAAACACGAGATGAATTTATCAACGAATTGCAAACAGGTAAGGCGAAATACTCGAGTATTTTTAATTATCCAACCCTTACTTGGGCCGACATGGGAGCTGTAGGTTGGTTAGTAGATGGAGCGGCTATCGTAAATCAGGTTTCTCTCCAACGAACTTCTTATGGTCCGTACTCTAGAGCTATGGTAAAAATATGTAAAGAGGAAAGTTTCCATCAAAGACAGGGTTATGAAATTATGGCTCAGATGGCAAACGGAACTCCAGAACAGAAAGAAATGGCTCAAGATGCATTGAATAGGTTTTGGTGGCCTTCCATCATGATGTTTGGCCCAAATGACGGTGATTCGCCAAGAACTGGTAATGCTATGAAATGGAAAATAAAAAGAGAAACAAACGATGACTTACGTCAACAGTTCATTGACAAAACTGTGGCACAAGCCGAGGTTATTGGCCTTACAATTCCGGATCCTGACCTAAAATGGAATGAAGAAAGAGGTCACTATGATTTCGGAAAAATGGATTGGGATGAGTTTTGGAATGTTGTAAATGGAAATGGACCTTGCAACAAGCAAAGACTTCAACACCACATTGATGCACATAAAAATGGTAGCTGGGTAAGAAAGGCGGCCAATGCTTATGCCGAAAAGAATGGGTAATTCTATATTTATGAATACTTTAAGAAACGAAAAATAACAACACACCTTAATAAATTGGATTCAATTTATTACGACAAACAGTTTAACAAAATGAGTGAAGATAATCAAGGGCAAGTATGGGAAGTATTTGTACAAGCTAAGCCGGGCTTAGCTCACAAGCATGTTGGAAATATCCAGGCAATGGGAAAAGAAATGGCATTGCAAAATGCGCGAGACATGTACGTAAGAAGAAAAGAAGGAATAAGTATTTGGGTTGTAAAACTTGAAGACATTGTTGCCTCTTCTCCTGAAGAAATTGGTTCATTTTTTGATCCGATGGACGACAAAGCATACCGGCAAGCTACCTACTATAAAATGCCAGAAGGTGCTAAACATATTTAAATTGTAGGATACTCCTTATTATTAAAACTATCTGCCTCATTACAGGTTGAAAACACCCCTCATGGAAACAAGCAAAAATTTAATAAAGCTCTTATACAGATTAGGAGATAATACACTAATATACGGTCAGCGATTGGCCGAATGGTGCTCCAATGGCCCCACACTGGAAGAGGACGTTGCACTTACTAATATCTCTTTGGACAACTTTGGTCAAACCAGAGCAATTTACAGCCACTTAGCAGAAATTGAAGACAAAGGTAAAACTGAAGATGATTATGCATTTAGGAGGAATGAAAGACAATTTTACAATGCCTTGATAGTGGAACGACCGAACGGACATTTTGGCGATACCATTGCCCGAGGATTTTTGTTTGACGCCTTTCAATTGCACTTTTATCAAGAATTGACAGAAAGTAACAATGAATTTCTTGCTGGACTAGCAGCCAAATCATTAAAGGAAGTGCAATACCATGTTCGACATTCAGGAGAATGGGTTGTAAGACTGGGAGACGGAACGGATGAAAGTAAAGAAAAGATTCAGAAGTCGATAAACGCTATGTGGGAGTTCACGGGTGATATGTTCGCCACAGACTCAGCCATAGATAAATTGACAGAAGAAGGAGTAGCTCCAAACTACAACATGGTGAAAGAAAAATGGACAAAAACTGTGGAAGAAGTGCTATATAGAGCCACCCTCAAAAAGCCAGAAGATTGCTACATGCAAAAAGGAAGTTTGAGTGGATTACATTCTGAATTTTTGGGTCACTTACTCGGAGACATGCAATACCTACAGCGTGCTTATCCGGATGCCCAGTGGTAAATTGAAGACTTTGATCTAGAGAAATTGAGTTAAGAAATAACCTTTGTAACTACCTAACTTACGCTATGAACTCAAAACATCTTCTCTTTTTTGTTATTTGCCTTCTGGCATGTGCTTGCAACAAAAACAACTCCGAAAAAGGAACAGAGACTGGGATGTTGTCTTCAGTAAATTCACAAATTAAGTTAACAGGAAAGATTAAACTACAGCTTTTTAGCTATCATCAGTACGGCAGTCATTTTGTCCTTTCAGACTCCACTTACTATGCTTTGACTAGTTCGACTATTGATTTAAACGATTTTATTGGAACATACACAACTCTTATTGGAAATAAAATCCCTGGGTATCCTATTAATCCTGGAATAGATCCAGATTTTATTGAAGTAATAGCTTTTGAGTAATATGAAAGAATCATCACAAATAAAACTTTCGAAAGATGAAATTTGGGCAATATTGGATACAATTCCAGACCCAGAAGTTCCTGCAATTTCCATTGTAGAGTTGGGCGTTGTACGAAAAGTCGCTATTGAGGATGACACTGTTTCTATCTATATTACTCCCACTTATAGTGGATGCCCGGCAACTGAAAGATTCAAGCAAGATATTAGAGATTTTCTTAAAATAAATGGGATCTTGGAGGTAAACATTATTATGCAATACTCTCCGGCTTGGACTACCAACTGGCTCACCGATGAAGCAAAAGAAAAATTACGAGAATATGGTATTGCTCCTCCTATTGATGGGACGGAAGACAAAGGATTTCTTTTTCAGAGCGGACCCAAAGTAGTTCCTTGTGTGAAATGCAACTCCGAAAATACAGAACTAAGTAGTCAGTTTGGCTCAACTGCCTGCAAAGCACTCTACAAATGCAACGATTGCTTGGAACCTTTTGAATACTTTAAATGTATTTGATACCCTGTTAGTCTTCTTCCCAAGTGTCGTCAATGATTTCAAAATCCGTTTCGGTCTTGGACTTTTCCCATTTAGTATCTAAATATCTGTGAGATATCAATACCACTACTCCACCCATTGCATATCCCACAATTTCTAACAGAAATCTATTTATGTGCTGGACTTGATATCCCAATAAAGCTAAAACAATTCCAAGAAGGAAAGAAAGCGCAAATAATCCTAGGATAAATGCAACAATTCCCACTACTGCGAAGGCAACAGGATTCTTTTTGTGTTTTTCGGCCAATCGCTTGAACAAAATACCTACATAGATAAGAACCAAAACAATTAATAACATGGACTGAGGCGTTTGTGAAGATTAAAAATGCAAACCATTTGGGTAAAACAAAAGAAAAGTTAGAAATAAAATGAAGTCGACACTCTAAATCCTTGGACAATTTTGTAACTTAACTTCTCATAAAAAAAGAACTACGAATTGGAAAACCAACACAACTTTATCGTTTACAAATCCTCGGCCGGATCAGGAAAAACTTACACCTTGGTTCGCGAATTTTTGCGGATTGTCATTGAATCGGATGAAATAACTCGATACCGAAACATTCTGGCAATTACCTTTACCAATAAGGCTGCCGCTGAAATGAAAGAAAGAGTTCTGGATAACTTAAAAGAACTATCTAACGAAGAAGATTCCCCCTTACTGAAAGATTATGCGAAAGAATTTGGGATGGATTCGGAGGTCATCAAGAAAAAATCTCGATTAATTCTTCAATCTGTGTTACATAACTACAGTGATTTAAAAATATTGACCATTGATAAATTCACTCATCGTATCATCAGAGCATTTGCCAAAGACTTAAATTTGAGCTCGGATTTTGAAATTGAAATGGACTCAGACGGTATTCTGAAAGAATCTATTGATCTCTTGATTTCTAGAGCCGGAACTGACGAACACCTTTCGCAAATATTGTTGGATTTCTTGAACAATAAAATAGAAGAAGAAAAAAATTGGAAAATTGAAGAAGACTTGTTTCATTTTGCAAAAGAGTTGCTGAAAGAAGAGAATGACTACTTTTTGGATTCGTTAAAAAATATGACTCCAGAACAACTCTTACAGTCTAAACAATTTGTATTAGCAGAGAAGAAGGCTAAGGAAAAAGAACTGAGAGGTTGTGCCAAAAACCAACTAACTCTGCTAGAAAGAAATGGTATTGTATCGACCGATTTTTCGAGAGAAACCATTTACAATTATTATAAAAAAATAAGTGAAGGAGAATTTTCTGTGCTTTTAGCTCCTCAAACCAAAACGCTTCAGAAAGCTCTTGAGGAGGACAAATGGCTCGCTTCAAAAGCAAGTTCCCATGCCAAATCTATTATTGGTTCCATCCAAGACGAATTAAAATCGAATCATGCGAAAATGATCGCTTGTTCTTCCGAGTATTTTTTGTTCAAATTATTAGCGGAAAATACCTACACGGTATTTCTTATAAAAGAAATAGCGGAATCCATAAATACGATTAAGGAAGAAGGCAACATATTAATGATTTCGGATTTCAACAAACTTATTAGTGAAGAAATAAAGAACCAAATTGCTCCTTTTATTTATGAAAAAATTGGTGAACGATACAAAAATATCATGATTGATGAATTTCAGGATACAAGTGTGATGCAATGGCACAACCTTATTCCGTTGATAGACAATTCATTATCAATAGGTGAAAAAACTCTCTTAGTAGGCGATGCCAAACAAGCTATTTATCGATTTAGAGGAGGAAAAGTAGAACAGTTTGTAGCTCTACCCAAGCTCATTGAAACGGCAGACGACTTTGTGCTAAAAGAACGTGAAATAGCTCTTATTAATAATCATAAAGCTCAGCAATTAGAGACAAATTATCGATCGCATAAGGAGGTGATCGACTTTAATAATTGGCTTTTTGAGGGGTTAACCAAATTTCTGCCTGAAAAAAACCGAGAAATCTATGCGGCCCATGAACAATTATCTACCCACAAAAGTGAAGGACTTGTTGAAGTATCCTTTTTAGAAGGAGAAAAAGAAGAGTTGGAACAACTTCATTTTAACAAACTGATAGAAAAAATTGAAGATTGTAAAGCAGATGGGTTTCGACTGAAAGATATTTCTATCTTGGTAGACAGAAACAAATCGGGAACAAAAGTGTCCAATTACCTCATTGAAAAAGGATACGAGGTTCTTACAAGCGAAAGTTTATTGGTTGCGGAGGACCCGGAAGTTAGGTTTATTGCTAATTTTTTGCGCTTTATCCAAAACAACAAAGACAATAAAGCTAAAATAGAAGTGATAAAATACTTCTATGAACAAGATCAGTTCAGCCCTACTCTTTTACAATACAGTGAAAAGATTCATAAAAAAACTGAAATAAAGCTCTCTGAATTGCTGGAATCGATAAGTCCCGGGTTTCGGTTAGAATCACTTTACGAAATGTCTCTTTACGACATGGCCGAAACATTGTCGAGAAAGTTCATTCCCTCAACTGACACGCCAAATTCTTTCCTCATTGAATTTTTCAATATTATTCACTCCTACTCTTCTCGCATTAATGATTTAAAAAGCTTTAATGACTTTTTTCTTTCTAAATCTGATAAGCTTTCCTTGGACACTCCAGATGCTGATGCCATTACAGTGATGACGGTACACAAATCCAAAGGACTTCAGTTTCCTGTGGTAATTTCGGCATTTACAAATTGGGACTTTTACATTGGAAGCCATCGCGCAAATGTATGGGTAGATTTCAAAAATAACTACCCTGAGTTGCCTTTTGGAATTGTAAAATTAAAAAATGACATCAAAGCTACGCAATACGACTATCTCCACGAAGAGGATTACGAAAACATCAAATTAGATAAATTTAATATGTTGTATGTAACGCTCACAAGAGCTGAGCAACGTTTGTATATACTGTGTGACAGTAAAGTTGCCAAATCCTCTGGTGAATATATCCAAACTAAAATAAACCCTTTTCTTTATCAAGTATGCGCCTCTCATCCTTTGTTTTCAGAAAACTCCCTTACCATTGGCAAGAGACATCAACGAATACAAAAACGACACAATACCGAAACAGTAGAAAAATTGAGCGAATGTATTTCTACAGAATGGCGCCAAAAAATCCAAATTAGCAAACAATACCAAGATTTGTGGGGTGAAAAAAGCTCGGCAGCCAAAATTGCTTACGGTAATTTAATTCATAATATCCTTGCTCAAGTAACGAGTAAAAAAGATATTTCGGATGCCGTAAATATATTCGCAGAACAAGGAATGATTGCTCACCATGAAATTGAATTTTATGAAAATGAAATATCTGAAATTATTTCTATCGAACCAGTTAATGATTGGTTTAAAGAGAACACAACAGTTGCCAATGAGAGAGAAATAATTGCCAAAGACGGCAATTTGTACCGACCCGATAAAGTAATCATGCTAGAGAACAGAACAATTGTCCTTGATTTCAAAACTGGAAAGAAACGAAAATCCTATACCGATCAACTTACCAATTACGGCAACTTACTCACTGACATGAATTACCCAAATGTTGAAAAATACATCCTCTTCACAAAAGAAAGAGAACTTATAACGGTATTATCAAATTAATCAACATGAATAAAACACTACTGATTTTCCTGACTTGTTTGCCTATGTGCTTATCTGCTCAACAGGTGGAGTCCCAGGAGTCGATTCCAATAATCACTTTTTTGAATCGAAATATAGACTACGACACAATAGAAAGATATTCGAACGGACATCGCACTTTTACTTTTTACAATACGTGTACTGCACCACTTATTGTAAGACGAGTAAAATCAGGATGTAGCTACACCGTAGCCAGTTTTACGAAAGACACTCTGTTACCGGGTGAACGAGGACAAATATCAGCCAAGTACAACACCAAAAAGCGCGGAAAACTTGAACGAGAACTAGTAGATTACTCCAACGAAAAAGACTATACTTTATCTAAAGTTTGGATAAAAGGGTATGTCTTGGATACCAAACTAAATTATGGAATCGAAAAAAACAAGTACAATGACAGTAAACTTTGAAATAAAACCTTTTTCCAAATTATCTTTAGATGAATTGCATGATTGTGTATCGTTGCGAATGGAAGTATTTGCCGTAGAACAAAATGCTCCCTACAATGATTTGGATGGGTATGATAAAAAAGCATTTCATTTAATTGGAAAAAATCAACAGGATACAATTATTTCGACAGCCCGAATTTTAGCCCCTGGAGCCAAATTTCCAGAAGCCTCTTTCGGAAGAGTGGTATTGGACAAAAAATACCGAGGCAATGGGTTAGGACATGAAATGATTCATCAAATGAATCAGTTTATTTCGCGAACTTTTCCGTCAATACCAACCAAAATATCGGCAATGCTCTACCTCAAAGAATTTTACGAATCTCATGGATTTGAGCAAACTAGCGATACTTATCTCGATTGCGGGATCGAACACATTGACATGATAAAACCCTAAAATAAACTTTGCTGTGATTCTTGAGAAATGGCTACTAACTCTATTTCTGGTTTTTTGAAATTCTCAAAATCATCACCTGCCAACCAATCTTGTTCGTTTTGTTCGGTTAAGATTATGGGCATTCTTTTTTTTATGTTATGAATTTCTGCCATTAGTTCGTTGGCTTCTGTGGTAACAATGCTATAAGAATCAACCACGTCTGCCGTATTTGGATTGATCCAAGACGAATAAATTCCTGCAAAGGCAAACAATTCCTCCCCAGGAATAGTAATCAAAAACTTCTCTTTGTTTTTTCCTTTGGAATCGTGCCAAGTCCACTCATAGAAGCCATTTGCGATTACCAAACATCTTTTTTGTGCCGATTCTGAGTACGAGGGTTTGTCCAAAATTGTTTCTATTCGGGCATTGAGCGTGTGGGCTCTTATTTTGGAATCGTCTGCAAAACTAGGAATAAGTCCCCAATGGTAGAACTGGACTGACTTTGGTTGTGCATTGGTAATGATGGGCGTTTTGGGAAAGGAAAATCCACTTATTTGTTCGTTTGGCTGTAACTCCCCTTTTACGGCCATGTCCGCTACAAATCTTTTCTCAATTTCGGATGCTTTTCGGGTGAGTTTGGTATTGTAGCACATGGTAGTTTTTGTTTGATTCGGATCACCAATAATAAAATAAAGTAGCCAACAAAACGAGATAGTGTTAATATTGGAATAATGATTAACTAATAATCCCTTCGAGGTGATAATGCTCTCGAAAATCTCAAGTTACTTGATTTTCTCAGACTTACACAAATACGATAAATTATTCAAAGAATCTTTCGCTAACTTTTTCCTTCAAGAGGATAATTCCTTTGAATAAAAATATTCAAAATCATATAATATCAATGTTATTTATAATTCTCTGTTTAAGATTCCCGCTTTCGCGGGAATTTCCCTAACGGTTTATATCAGTCCCAAAATTTCTTCTTCTATTTCCTTTCTATCCCAAATTTCTTCAATATTGGGTTTGTCCATTACTTTTTTCATCAAGGCGTCTTGCTCCATTCCTTTTTTCCAAGCCTCGGAATATCGGATGTTGCTGAATGATACTTGGCTATACAGAGGCATCCATTTATCGGGGTGAGCTGCAGAGAATTTTGCCTCTATCTTTTTCTGTAGCAAGAATTTTGGATCCGCTACGTAATCACGCATCACATGGTAATTGTGCACCGATAAATCTTGCAAGGCATCCCCATCTGGCTTTCTTTCTTCGTATTCTTTGAAAACTGCCTCCCAATTTTCGTTGTGCTTTTTCATTAGGTTGTACATCACGTAGCAATCTTCAAAACTTGCATTCATTCCTTGTCCGTAAAATGGCACTGTGGCATGGGCTGCATCTCCTATCAACGCCATTTTTCCGCTTGTCCATGGTTTGCATCGGATTATCGACAAAGAAGAAAGTGGATGTTCGTGCCAATTCTCTACCAAATTTGGCATCATGTCATAAAAATCTGGGAACGTAGTTTTGAAAAAATTCTTCACGTCTTCGTCTGTTTTTATCGATTCGAAGGAATTTTCTCCCTCAAAGGGCATAAATAAAGTACAGGTAAAACTTCCATCTTCGTTTGGCAGGGCGATTAACATAAATCTACCTCTTGGCCAGATGTGTAGGGCGTTTTTATCTATGCGGTAGTCTCCATTTTCGTCAGGCGGCAAGAGCAATTCTTTGTAGCCATCGTCAATGTAATCTTGCATGTAATCAAACCTGTTTTGTTTCTGAAAAGCATTGTAACGCACAGCCGAAAAAGCTCCATCTGCAGCAAACACTACCTCAGCACTGTCTTCAAAAATTTCTCCAGTTTTGTACGCTTGTAGTTTTACGGTTCCTGCTTTGGTATCTGCATCAATACATTTTGTATTGTAATGAATGGTTGCTCCTCCTTTTTTCTCTGCAATTTCCATCATCATGGCATTCAAATGTCCTCTCGATACTGAATAAATTGCCTCGCCATCTTTTCCGTAAGGTTGGTAAGTGAGTTCACCATCCAAACTGTGCATGATTCTTCCTGGCATCGGAATCGCCAATTCTTCCACATCCTTATCAATTCCTGCAGCTTTCAAGGCTGTCCATCCTCTTACCGATAGTGCTAAGTTTATGGACTTTCCTGCCGAAATCTCAGCCTGACGAATGTCTGATCTTCTTTCGTAAATCGTTACTTTGTATCCTTCTTTTGCAAGGTAAACTGCCCATAATGAACCTGCTAACCCTGCTCCTACTATTATTGCTTTTTTTTCTTTTGCCATTTTAATGTTTAAGTCCTTGTTCAATTTTTTGAATAATCGCAGTGATTTTTCCACTTTCTTCTACTTCATTTTCTTTTGGCTTGAACCAAAAGAAACAAAATTTCAAGACTGCCTGAAATTAACTAAAAATAAATTACTATATCAATAAAACTTCCAACTTCGTGCCTCCCCCTTCAAACTTATCTATTGTATAGACTCCCTCAATATCTGCCCAAACTTCCAGCAATCTTCGTAGCTATTATACAAAGGTGCTGGTGCAATTCGTATTACGTTTGGTTCTCGCCAATCTGCGATTACGTTTCGCTGCGTTAAGGTATCAAATAATTTCTTACCTTGCCCTTTTGCAGCGATTGAAAGTTGTGCTCCTCGCTTAGTTTTGTCCGTTGGGGTAATCAATTCAAAATCTACTTTTTCGGATTTAATGTCGTTGATTATAAATTCTAAATACCCAGTCAAATCGTCTCTTTTCTTTCCAATTGCCTCCATTCCGGCTTCTTCAAACAAATCCAAACTTGCATTGAGTGGAGCCATTAGCATCACTGGCGCATTACTGTGTTGCCAACCTTCGGCAGTGGGGATTGGGTCAAATCCTTTTTCCATCAAAAATCGGGTTTCTTTGTCTTGTCCCCACCAACCACCAAAACGAACCAACCCTTTGTTGGTCGCATGACATTCGTGAATAAAAATTCCCGAAACTCCACCCGGTCCTGAGTTTAAATATTTGTAGGTACACCAAGCTGCAAAATCTACATTCCAATCGTGGAGATGAAGATTGATATTTCCCGCGGCATGTGCTAAATCAAATCCTACCTTTGCTCCTACTTTGTGACCAGCTTCCGCAATGGTTTTCATATCGAATAATTGTCCCGTGTAGTAATTCACTCCGCCAATCATTACCAACGCCAATTCCTCTCCCGTTTCTTCGATGGCTTTCAGGATATCTTCTTCGTTTATTAATTCTTCGCCTTTTCTTGGTGAAATTTCAATGATTTCGGAATCGGGATTTAGATTATGATGACTTACGTGAGTTTCCAAAATATACTGATCGCTTGGAAATGCTTTTGCTTCGCAAATGATTTTTGTTCTTTTTCCTTCGGGGCGATAAAAAGAAACCATCAATAAATGGACATTTGTGCTCAAACTTCCCATCACCACCGTTTCTAGTGGTTTTGCTCCTACTACTTTTGCCATTTTTTCGGAAAGTAGTTCGTGGTAGCTAAACCAAGGATTTCTTCCATGAAAATGTCCTTCTACTCCCCATTGCGCCCAGTCTTCCAGTTCTACATTGATGTATTGCTTTGCGGCTTTTGGTTGCAACCCAAGAGAATTTCCTGTGAAATACACAGTAGGTTTTCCGTTTATAATTGGATGATGAAACCGATTTCTAAACGATTTTAATTCGTCTTGTTCGTCTTTTTGCTTGGCAAACTCCAGGGTGTTTTGGTACATTTTATTGTTTTTTATTCAGTCATAAAAGTACAAAAATGGAATGGGAAATATTAAATCAACTCTTTATAAATATTCATCACCTCGACAGCTTGTTTTTCGGAGGTAAATCTCTTGGCGTATTCTAGTCCTTTTTGTTTCATTTCAAGCTGCAACTTAGAATCTTCAATTACTCTGTCGATCTCAATAGCAAGTTGGTCTGTATCTTGAGGGTCGACATAAATAGAATTTGGGCCGCCCGCCTCTTCTAGGCAACTACCAGTTGCTGCAATAACAGGAACCTGACTATACAAAGCTTCTAAAACCGGAATACCGAACCCCTCAAAAAAAGAGGGATACACAAATAAGTTTGCCGATTGATAAATAGACGGTAAATCAAGAAAGTTCACATTCTGCAACAGCGCAACCTGACTTCCCAAATCATATTCATTTATTTTTTCGATAACTTGTTTGGTGTAATCTGTTTGTTTTCCAACCGCAACGAGAGGCAATTGGGTATTCGATTTACCAATTGCTTCTACCAAAGCAACAAGATTCTTTCTTTTTTCTATGGTTCCCACATACAAAATATAGTTTTCTGGCAAATTGTATTTCTTCCGAACAAGTTCTTTGTACCTGTAATCCGATTGGTGACCAAAAGAGGTAGCACAAGATTGATAAACTACTTTTATTTTCTCTTCGGGAACTTTCAAAAATTCCATCAAATCCCTTTTCGTTTGCTCACTAATTGCAATAATTACATCAGAGTGTGCACAAGCGTATTCCACCTTTTTTTTATAAATCCCTCTATCGATTCTTCCATAGTTCTCGGGATATCGCAAGAAAATTAAATCATGTATCGTGGTTACATATTTTATCTTACTGAGTTTGTTTTTTTTGGGAATTTCATGACTTAACCCATGAAATAGCTGCACACCATTTCTTATCAATTCTTTTTCTAATAGTACCGAACGCCAATAGCTTTTGAACTTTTTGTACAAGCCTCTTGGCTTTACTATGGTAGTCGATGTGTGAGACTTCAGAAACCTGGTTTTTAGGTCAATTTCACCTTCTGGGGTATACAGAAAATACTCGTTATCTTCTTCCAATTCTAGTATTCCCTTTACCAAGTCACGGCTATAATTCCCTAAACCAGTGTGATTCAAAAAAAAACGCTTGGCGTCAAATCCAATTTTCATAGTTTAGTTGATTGTTGAAGTTGGAAAAAATCTAACACCGTGAGTGCTGCCATGGCCTCTACGATAGGAACAGCTCTCGGAACCACACATGGATCATGTCTTCCTTTAAAGTCTAATTCTACTTTTTCGCCTCTTTCGTTAAGAGAATTTTGTTTTTGCATGAGAGTTGCGACAGGTTTAAATGCGACTTTGAATTCCACAGGCATACCGTTGGAAATACCTCCTTGAATACCGCCCGAATTATTCGATTGAGTGGTGATCTTCCCATCCGTCTTTTCAAACACATCGTTATGTTCCGACCCTTTCATGGTAGCTGAATGAAAACCGGAGCCATAATCAAATCCTTTTACAGCATTGATGGATAACATTCCTTTGCCCAGCTGAGCGTGTAACTTGTCAAAAACTGGTTCACCTAATCCCGTTGGCAAATTTTCAATTACTCCTGTAACTATTCCACCAATGGTATCTCCCTGCTTTTTTATTTCAAGAATATGATCTTCCATTTCTTTGGCTCTATCCAAATCCGGACATCTTACTTTATTCTTTTCAATGTTCGAGAAATCTAGCTCTTGCCAAGATTTATCTGTAGAAATATTGCCAACAGCCGAAACGTAGGCATTAATTCTTATTCCTTGATTTTCCAGTATTTGTTTTGCGATAGCTCCCGCAACTACCCGGCAGGCAGTCTCTCGGGCTGAGGCTCTTCCTCCTCCGCGATAATCGCGAATACCGTATTTTTCTTGAGTAGTAAAATCGGCATGAGAGGGTCTGTAGTTTTCTTTCAGATGAGAGTAATCTTTTGATTTGCAGTCCTGATTTTGAATAACAAAACCAATGGGAGTTCCTAAGGTTTTCCCCTCAAAAATACCGGAAAGAAACTGAACGGTATCACTTTCTTTCCGTTGGGTGGTGATGGCTGATTGACCAGGTTTTCGTCTGTCCAATTCATATTGAATTTTATCTAAATCCAATTCAAATCCAGCTGGAACGCCTTCCAATATTCCGCCAATAGCAACTCCATGAGATTCGCCAAAAGTGGTTAGTTTTAGTATGGCTCCGAAAGTGTTGCCCATTATAAAAGTCCTTAGTAGTTAGTAATAAGTCCTGAGTAATCAATTTTAAAACTAAATTCTCAGGACTAAAATCTCGATACTTTTTTACCCTTCCTTAGCCGCCAAATATCTTTCGGCATCTAAGGCAGCTTGGCATCCAGTTCCGGCAGCAGTAATTGCTTGTCGGTAGGTTTTGTCAGCAGCATCACCCGACACAAATACTCCAGGAATATTAGTCAAGGAAGTTCCAGGTTTTTCGTACTTAATGTAGCCTGTTTCGTCCAGGTTTATTTGTCCTTTGAAGATATCGGTATTTGGTTTGTGACCAATGGCTACAAAAAATCCTGTCGCAGGAATTTCTTTCACTTCTCCGGTTACATTGTTTTTTACTCTTGCTCCAGTAACACCCATTCCGTCACCTAATACTTCCTCAGTTTCGGTATTGTACAAGATTTCGATGTTTGCCGTTTTCTTTACTCTCTCTGCCATTATTTTGGAAGCTCTAAATTCGTCTCTTCTTACGAGCATAGTCACTTTTGTACATAACTTTGACAAATAGTGAGCTTCTTCGCACGCAGAATCTCCTGCTCCTACAATAATCGTTTCTTGTCCTTTGTAAAAGAACCCATCACACACGGCACAAGCCGAAACTCCACCTCCCATTTCTAGGTATTTTTGTTCAGAAGGCAATCCCAAATATTTGGCGGAAGCTCCTGTTGAAATAATTACGGTATCGGCATGGATTTCTTTTTCTTGATTTTCGCCAATCCATACTTTGTGGACTTCACCAGAAAAATCTACTTTGGTAACCCATCCATTTCGTACATCAGTATCAAATCTTTCCGCCTGGGCTCTCAACTGAACCATCATTTCGGGTCCAGTTACTCCTTCTGGGTAACCCGGAAAATTCTCAACCTCGTTGGTCGTTGTTAACTGACCACCTGGCTGCATACCTTCGTACAACACGGGAGCCATATTGGCTCTTGCCGCATAAATTGCTGCCGTATATCCTGCTGGTCCTGAACCAATTATTAAGCATTTTACTTTTTCTATTTTTTCTGACATGGTAGTTTTATTTGTTATTTAATAGGTTAGTTGATTACCTTTAAAAAATCTTACAATTTTACTCAAAAAAATAGGGAACATCAAATCACATTACGATTATATTATAGTAGGTCAAGGATTAGCAGGAACAATCCTTCATTTTCACCTTTTGGAAAGGGGCAAAAAGGTTTTAATCATTGACAACAACCAAGAAAAAAACTCCTCCTTGGTAGCGGCTGGAATGTACAATCCAATTGTATTTAAGCGTGTAACCAAAGGGTGGAATGTAGATAAATACTCTCCGTATTTAAGACCTTTTTATGAGAGGATGCAAAAACTGCTGAGTACTCAATTAGATTTTCCGATTAATATTCTTCGATTTTTTAAAAATCTCGAGCAACAGAATGATTTTTTTTCCAAAACGGAAGAAGATGGATTTTCTCAATACTTAGTATCACAATCATCTGCCAAGGTAGATCATTTGCCGGTCAAAAACGAAGTTGGGTTTGGTGAAATTACCAAAACCGGATGGGTAAACACCGTTTCCTTGCTGACTAAATACAGAGATTTTCTAATCAAAGAAAATCAATTATTGAATGAAAAATTTAATTTTGATCAATTAGTATTTACGGACTACAAAGTGTCGTACAAAGGAATCTCAGCTGAAAAAATCTTTTTTTGCGAGGGAACACAAATGACACAAAACCCCTACTTCAACTATTTACCCTTGGTCCCCACAAAAGGAGAATTATTTACAATTAAAGCACCAGGGTTGGAAGTAGATAAGATTTTGAACAAAGGTTTCTTTTGTCTTCCTTTGGGAAATGAATTATTCAGAGTGGGCGCCACGTACAACTGGAAAGACCTTACCTACGACACAACAGAGGCTGGCAAGAATGAACTCCTCGAAAAGCTCGAAAGTTTATTGGAATGCGAATTTGAAATTGTAGACCACCAAGCAGGGATAAGACCAACGGTGCGCGATCGAAGACCTCTTGTTGGTTTCCACCCAGACTTTCCGAGCCTTGGATTGTTTAATGGATTAGGTACAAAAGGAGTGTTGATTGCCCCTTGGCTAGCCAATCACTTTTGCGATGCGATAGAAAACAATTCCAATTTAGACAGAGAGTATGATTTGCGAAGAATAAAGAAAAGAAAATAAAAAAGGCTTCCTGAAATTCAAAAAGCCCTAATTTGTTTGAATGATGTTTCGAATTACTTGATCGTAATCAAGTAAGGCAAACGAGCTTGTATTCTGTCTTGCCCTTGAATATTCAATGAGCTGATTTTTCTTAACTGTCCTATAATCTCATTACTGAATGAACCGGGCTGGCTCATCACAAATTGCTCATTTTCTTCATTCTCTTGTGCAAGAGCTTTCAATATTTCTTCGGCTGCATCTTTTTTCTTTTTCGGAATATCCATAACTCTTGGCTCCGAAATATTTGCCAATTCGGCAGCGTAAGCAACTGCCTCCTCAATGCCGCCTATTTCATCTACTAAATTGATAGCCAGAGCGTCTTTTCCCGACCAAACTCTTCCCTGTCCTATACTGTCTACTTTTGATTTTGTCATCTTTCTTCCCTCAGCTACTCTCATGATAAAATCATCATAAATTCGATCCACTTCTTTTTGGATTACAGTATATTCTTCCTCTGAAAGAGGCTTTGTTAAGGACATAATATCTGCGTGTTCGTTTGTCTTCGCTCGGTCAAAAGTAAGCCCAATTTTGTCATTCAGAAATTCCTGGGCATTTGGCACAACACCAAAAACTCCTATAGATCCTGTGATAGTGTTTTCTTGAGCAAAAATTCGGTCTGCGTTGCAGGAAATGTAATACCCTCCAGAAGCAGCCAAATCTCCCATAGACACAACTACTTTTTTGCCTGATTTTTTGATAAGTTCTATTTCTCTCCATATCACATCTGAGGCCAATGCACTTCCTCCGGGTGAGTTAACTCTGAGCACCAACGCTTTTATTGAATCATTGTTTCTTACCTTTCGCAGGTGAGCTACAGTAGTTTCAGAACCAATAATCTCAGCCGTTCCTTTTCCGCTTGCTATTTCTCCGTTTGCATAGACAATAGCAATGTTTTTTACTCCACTGTTTTTTACTACTAATTTATTCTTCGCATACTCCACATAGTTTCTGAGATCCACTGTTTCTAATTTTCTTTTTTTCTCTAGACTCAACTTTTCGCGCAACAAATCCTCCACTTCATCTTGATACTTTACGGCCGTGGCTAGTTTATTGTCAACTGCTTGTGTTGGACTTGAAATTGTCATATTATCTGCCAAAGAATTTAATTCTTCCTCCGAAATACCTCTTGCCTCACTAATTTCGGTAATCCAATGATTCCAGAAGGAGTACAAATATTTTTCGGTTTGTTCTCGGTTGGCATCACTCATTTTTTCAAGAAAAAAAGGCTCTACTGCACTTTTAAATTTATTGTTACTTCCTCGAATAATTTGCATTTCTACTCCCAATTTATCGAGCATTTGCTTGAAAAACATTTTTTCGCTGGATAATCCACTCCATTGCAAAGCGCCTGTAGGATACACATAAATCTCATCCGCCACGGAGGCTAAATAATAACCCGCTTGCGAATAAGCTTCTGAGTAGGCAACGATGAATTTTCCTGATTCTTTAAATCTTTCTAATACATCATGAATTTCCTCGAGAGCTCCCAGACCGATAGACATAAACGATGGCTCGAGATAAATCCCTTTAATTTTATCATCTTCCCTAGCATAATCAATGGACCGCACCACATCATTCAGACCCAATACATTCACTGCTTTGAAGGAGGCCGGCTCCAATTCAAAATAACTTGTTTCGCTTATAGGTGTATCGAATTTTAGATGTAAGACTGAATTGTTCTTAACCGTAATAGGATCTGGACTAGGAAATAAGGTGGAACTGATTCCGATTACCAAGAAAAATAAAATTAATCCAAAAACGAGGTAAGCCAATCCAGAGGCTAAAAAATATTTAAAAAACTGCTTCATTGCTAAAATTTGTTTGATTCCCTCAAAAGTAAGATTCAATTCGTTAATTTTGGAATTAATTACACAAAAGGTATGGATTTATTATGAATGGACATCCAAAAGAATTACTCTTATCACTTGGAGGGAATGAACAAAACACGGAGAAATGCTTTCGAGATTCTCTGCACATGCTGTCCACGAGATTTGGAAATCCTGTTTTGCTTTCTTCTATCTACGAAACCCAACCGTGGGGATTCCAAGCTTCCACCACTCCTTTTCTAAATCAACTTGTTACGTTTCATACTGAGGAGGAAATTGAGTCAATCTTGGAATTTACTCAAGCGGTAGAAAAAATGAACGGACGAAAATCAAAATCGAGTCAAGGCCAATACACGAACAGAACCCTAGATATTGACATCTTATGTTATGGAACGCAAGAAGTGATGACCGAAAATCTCGTTGTTCCTCATAAATTTATGCATGAACGGAACTTTATCCTCGTGCCCTTGAAAGAAATTTTACCAAATTTTATTCATCCAACCCTAAAAAAAACATTGAAAGAATTACTTTTGTCGACCCAAGACAACTTAACCGTATCACTTTACAAAACAACTATATAATGCTCAAACAATTCACCATAATTGAAGGAAACATCGGCTCCGGAAAGACTTCATTAAGTAAATTGATTTCAAGTGAATTTGACGCGAACTTAATTTTAGAAGAATTTGAAGAAAACCCTTTTTTGTCGGACTTTTTGGAAGACCAGAAGGTAAATCCACTGGGAGTCGAATTGCAGTTCTTAATTGACAGATTTCACCAGCTACAATCTCCCACAAACGATAAGAAACCAACAGTTGCCGATTATTTTATCGAAAAAAGCCTTGTGTTTTCTCGAAATAATTTATCAAAAATTGAAAAAGACCTCTTTGATAGTTATTACTCCGTACTTTTTGACAAAATTACCAAACCTGATTTGCTCGTTTATTTATCCGTGAATTCGAATCGACTTCTCAAAAACATAAAAAAAAGAGGGAGAAAAATTGAGCAAGATCTCACCGCTCGTTACCTTGAAAGCATACATCAATCGTATTTGGAATACCTAAAAAGTAAAACAAACGAAAGTGTGCTAATCTTGGATGTTTCGGAGTTAGATTTTGTAGAAAAGCCCGAAGACTACGCCTTGGTAAAGGAAACGATACTCAATTACAACGAAAGAAAAACTACCGAAATTATTTTTTAACATAAAAATAAGTGGACTATCCTTATTCAGAGTGCCAAACAATTAGTAAATTTGTATCAGATTTATTAAACACAACCTAACTAATACAATGAAAACAAAAAACTTATACGTAGCAGTTGCTACCCTTATCGCTTCAGCCATTCTTGCTAGTTGTAGTGTACTGAAAGATTTGGAATACGAAGTAAATCCTAATCCCATAGAGATGCACGGTGATAAAATGACCGTAAATATTGACGGAAAATTCATCGAAAAAGGATTGAACAAGAAAGCCTTTGTGACCTTAACCCCTACTTTGGTAAACGAAGCTGGAGAAGAATTAGAATTTGAACCTAAATCATTTAAGGGAGAAAAAGCTGCTGGAAATGGTGAGACTGTTGCAAAAGGTGGACATAGTTTTTCTTACTCAAGCACAAGAGATTACAATCCAGCCTTCGAAAACGCAAAATTAGTTGTGAAATATGTGGCTACAAAAGGAGACAAAGAAAAACTAAACGACCGAACTGAATCTATTGCTGATGCCACTGTTGTAACTCCACTTTGGTTGCAAAATGACGACAAAGTTGCTATGGGTGAAGACAAATTGGTAAGATCTTTTGAAAAAACTACCAAAGCCGTTATCAATTATGATAAAGGAAGATCTGTAGTAAAATACAACGAAAAGAAAGATGCAGACATCATCGCGATGAAAGATTTTATCTCAGCGGCTAACGAAAACGTCAAGTTAATTGTAAACAACATTGAGATTGTATCATACGCATCTCCAGAAGGTGAAACTGAAAAGAACTCTAACCTAGCTGCTGACAGAGCAGAATCTGCTAGAGCATTCTTGATGAAAACAAACAAACAGTACAAACTAAACTTGACCGCAGAGCAACTAATCAAATCACCAAAAGGAGAAGATTGGGATGGTTTGAAAGAATTGATTTCAAAAAGCAATCACGAAGACAAAAACATCATCATTGCTGTAGCAGAAATGGAAAACGATGCAGCAAAAAGAGAGCAAGAAATTAAAGCTCTTTCGACAACTTACAAATTTTTAGAAAAAGACATCTTTCCGCAATTAAGAAGATCACAAATGATTGTGAACTACACGGAAAATGGATTGACAGATGAAGAACTAAAAGCTGCTGTGGCAAACAATCCTCAATCATTGAATGTGGAAGAAATGTTGTTTACAGCAAACACTTTGATAAGTGATGAAGACACAAAATTAGCTATCTACAGAGAAGTAATTAAAAAAGACGCTAGTGACTGGAGAGGACATACCAATGCTGGAGTTATCTTATACAAAAAAGGGAACATCACAGAAGCAAACAACTTGTTTACAAAAGCCTTTAACTCTGAAAAAAATGCTGTAACAAGTAACAACATGGGGGTTGTAAAAAGACAAGCGGGAGAAATTTCAGAGGCGATGGAATTATTTAACAATGCATCGGCTACAGGAGAAATTGCTTCTTACAACAAAGGATTGATCAATATCAAAAAAGGAGAATACAGCAATGCCATCTCAAACATGGGGAACGAAAGTACCTTTAACAAAGCATTGGCTCAAGTATTGAATAAAGATTATACCTCTGCTACTTCTACCTTGAACAACTCTTCGGATGCGAGTACAGCAAGAGGAATGTACCTAAAAGCAATTATTGCTGCCAGAAAAGGAAACGAAGCAGACGTGGTAGCTAACTTAACCTCTGCTATTGCAAAAGATAGTTCTCTAAGAGCAAAAGCAAAAAAAGACAGAGAATTCATCAAACATTTTGAGACTGCTGGTTTTGCAGGATTGTAAAATTTGAAAAAATAATTCATATAACAACGGTAATCCAATGGGTTACCGTTTTTTTTTGTGCATTTTTGTATGTATCATTTAAACTCTCGTTTATTCCTCTATGCAAGTTGATGTAATTATTCCCGCTTTTAACGAACAAAACTCAATAGGCTCTGTAATCAGAGATATCCCTAAAGACTTGGTGAGAGAAATCATTGTGGTTGACAACAATTCGAGTGATGAAACCAGCATAAATGCCAAAAATGCGGGTGCCACAGTACTTAAGCAACCTGTTCAAGGATATGGAAATGCCTGTTTGAAAGGAATTGACTATGTAAAAAACAAGGAAGCAAAAGCCGATGTGCTTGTTTTCCTGGATGCTGATTACTCTGATTTTCCGGAAGAGATGAATTTGTTACTGAACAAAATCTGGAAAGGAGCAGACATGGTTATTGGCAGCCGTGTAAAAGAAAAAAGAGAAAATGGCTCTATGACCATTCCGCAAATTTTTGGAAATTGGCTGGCTTGTAATTTAATGAAACTCATGTATGGCTATCGATACAGAGATTTGGGACCGTTTCGCGCTATTAAATTTGAGAAACTCACTCAATTAGGAATGGTAGACCAAACCTATGGCTGGACCGTAGAAATGCAAGTAAAAGCACTCAAAGAAAAATTCAATGTACAGCAGGTAGATGTTAGCTATCGAAAACGACTAGGTCAATCAAAAATCTCTGGAACCATAAAAGGAAGCATTTTAGCTGGCTACAAAATAATCACTACGATATTTAAATACAAATAACCATGAGCTTCGCCCTAATTTTGATTTATAGCATCTTTTCACTCTTTGTTGTTTTTTACAGTATTGTACAACTCGGATTGGTTATTTCTTACCTGCGAAATCGAAAAAAGGTATCGGAAGAGATTTCCCACTATGCTCGGCAGCCCTACTTTCCTCAAGTAACTGTCCAACTCCCTGTGTACAACGAAATGTATGTGATAGAAAGACTGATAGAGGCAGTGGCCAATTTCAATTATCCCACAGCTAAGCTAGAAATACAAGTGCTGGATGACTCCACTGACGAAACTGTGCAAATAATTGCCCGAAAAGTAAAAGAATTAAGAGCCTCAGGACTTGATATTTCTCAAGTCATTCGTCCCGAACGAAAAGGATTCAAAGCGGGAGCTTTAGACTTTGGTATGAACACATGCAAAGGAGAATATATTGCGATATTTGATTCCGATTTTGTGCCGACTCCCAATTTTTTGCTAGATACAATCCCCTACTTTCAGGACGAACAGATTGGAGTAGTCCAAACTAGGTGGGAACACATCAATAAAGAATATTCGCTTCTTACACGTTTGCAAGCTTTTGCCTTGGATGCCCACTTTAGTGTAGAACAAGGTGGACGAAATTTTGCTGGACACTTTATTAATTTTAACGGAACAGCAGGCGTTTGGAGGAAACAAGCCGTCATTGACGGTGGAGGCTGGAAAGCCGATACGCTTACCGAAGACCTAGATTTGAGTTATCGCGCCCAGCTCAAAGGTTGGAAGTTTATTTTCAAAGAGGAGATTGGCGCTCCCGCTGAACTACCTGCAGAAATGAATGCCCTAAAAGCCCAACAGTTTAGATGGACAAAAGGAGCCGCAGAATGTACCGTAAAAAACTTAGGAAAAGTTGTCAAACATAAAAACTACTCATTTTGGACAAAAATTAACGCAATTTTTCACCTAATGAATAGCTTTTTATTCATTGCTATTTTTAGTATTGCAATGCTTAGTCTTCCCTTGTTTATATTGAAACAATCTCATGCTGAGTTACAATCATTTTTCAATTTAGCCACTATCTCTCTATTCAGTTTTGCGGTAATTGGCGTTCTTTACTTTACCTCTTTTGCCAAGAGTTACACCAATAAAGGAATTGCATTCGTGCATTTCTTGTATTATTTCCCTTTATTTTTAAGCTTTTCGATGGGACTTTCGCTCCATAATTCTTTGGCGGTACTCGAAGGATATGCAGGTAAAAAATCCCCTTTTGTAAGAACCCCAAAATTTTCTTTGACCGACAAAACGGGAAATTGGAAAGGAAAAAGCTACAGCAAAATAAAAGTAAACTGGGTGACATTATTGGAGGGAATTTGTGCTCTCTATTTTGCCTTAGGCGTATATCTGTGCTTTGTGTGGAACGATTACGGCATGCTTCCTCTATTCGTTATGCTCACGCTTGGGTTTGGCGTAATTGCTGGGTATTCGCTCAAGCATTCTATGGCGAGGTGAAAAGTGACTACAATCTTTAACATAACTACACCTTTACTTTTTCGCCTGTTAAAACATATATCGTTTATCAATAGGGTCACGTTGTCGGATGATTTCTTTGTCGGCCATGAGTTGATATTCGGCATTTACTTTTGGATAATCCGAGATCATTTTACTCGTTTCAAATTATTGTTGGAGAGAAAAAAATAATTAAAGAGCTCTTTTAGGTTAATGACTCTTAAAAGATTGCTTCATTTATACTGTTTACTCTCACTATACTCTGAAGCGCAACTGGAGCTCTTTTTATTATTTTCTTCCTTCTCTAAGATTCTGTACCCATCAGTTCAATCTCTCCTCTGTGATTGGAATCGAAAAGAATTCTACCTAACTTTGTCACAAACGAATTGAAATGTTTACCAAACAATTAGTGAACCTACTAAAGCATGAATTGACACTAGAAATGAAACAAAAGCATTTCATAAGCTCTATAGTGCTCTACATCGTTTCAACCATTTTTGTATGTTCACTCTCCTTTACCTCCATCTCAGAAACGAGTATTTGGAATGCTCTTTTTTGGATAATCATTCTATTCTCTTTAACCAATGCCATATCCAAATCTTTTCTTAACGAAAATTCTGACAAACAATTATTTCTCTACACCTTAATAAACCCCAGAGTACTTATCGCAAGTAAAATTCTGTATAACTTGGTCCTCTCCATTTTATTGGTTATTTTGAGCTTTGTTGTGTTTTCTATTTTTATTCAGTCAGACGGATTGACAAACATGAACTACTGGTTGTTTTTTCTTGCTGTGATACTAGGAAGCACCAGCCTTTCCTCAACTTTGACTATGGTCAGTGCGATCGCCTCTAAAACAAACAATAACATTGGTATTCTCTCCATCCTTGCCTTTCCGATTCTCATCCCTTCCATTTTGTTATCTATCCAGTTTTCCAACCTAGCCATCAATGGAGGCAACACCGAAATGGCTGGTCATTTCATCGTTTTTTTATCGTTGATTAACCTGCTAATAATCATACTTTCTTTTTTATTATTTCCTTACCTTTGGCGAGAATAAGAGATTTTTTTTACTATGAAAACAGTTAAAAAACATTGGTGGAAGGCTTTATCAGTAATTCTATTGGTGTACACCTTTGGTTTTTCGTTTTTGGTTCCTCTTTCTCCTTCCATCAAGTCGGCTACTCCTAACTCTCTTGAAATTGGAGAAAACAAGGTGATATTAACTGGCTACAATACCGGATTTTCGGAAGATGAACCTATTCATGTTTCAATCGAATATGACAAGCAAACCCTTCTTTGTGGAACAGCTATTTCTGTCTTGAATAAAAATCAAATAGAAGCTAGTTTTACTTTACCTGATTCACTTCCTTCCAAAGTACTTCATCTTCGACTTCATACTACTCGTTTTTCTTGTTTCTCTCCAGAACTGATAAAAGCTTTCTCTATTATTGAGGCTCCCGCCAATGAAGTACAATGTTCGTCCCCTACACTTGCTAGTTCAATTCCTTTGGATATTCCAAATAGACTACAACTAAACGAAACCATAAGAAACCTCATGTTTCATGTACCGATGTGGTTTACAATGATGGTGATTCTTTCAATTTCCTTTTGGTATTCGATTAAATACCTCTATACATTTGACTTGCGTTATGATAGAATTGCCAGAGAGGCCGTAAACATTGGATTATTATTTGCCGCCTTAGGGATAGTTACTGGTTCTATTTGGGCAAAATTCACCTGGAGCGAGCACACAGATTTATTTACCACATCGGGGTGGTGGGTAAATGATGTAAAACTCAATGGAGCCGCCATTACCACCTTAATTTATTTGGCTTACAGAATTTTGAGAAACTCCCTGCAAGAAACCAATCAAAAAGCAAAAGTAAGTGCCGTCTATAACATTTTCGCCTTTGTATTAATGCTGGTATTTATTATGATTTTACCTCGAATTACAGATTCATTACATCCTGGCAATGGAGGGAATCCTGCCTTTGCAAAGTATGATCTTGACAGCACCTTAAGGAAAGTATTCTATCCTGCTGTTGTGGGTTGGATACTCCTCGGAATTTGGATGCTCTCACTCAAAAAAAGAATTTCAACCCTTGAAAACAACCTAGAAGATGAATAAAAAAATCGTTTTTTTACTCTTAGCATTTATTGCTTTTTTTTACAACGCGAGCCTAGCCAAAGGTAATTTGGTGGAACAAACTTTTCACGAATCGGGAAAAATAAACGTGGTGGTTGCCATCGTACTTATAATATTTATCGGTTTAATTTTTTATTTGATAAAATTGGATAGAAAAATTTCCGAAATAGAAAAAGAAACGAAAAAATAAAATAGGTAACTTTAAGTAAAATTTGCATCATGAGAAAAGTCGAAATTGCACTAATAATTGTTGTAGCTGTAATAATAGGAATTATATTTAGCTACTCCTCGCAGGCAAGTCGCTATGGTAACTTTACGCAAGCGTTTGCAGAAGAAGGCAAAACCTTTAAGGTAATTGGCACTCTCAACAAAGATATTCCAGTAGAAACTCCTCAGGCCAACTTGGTTATTTTCAATATGATTGACCAAAACGGAAAAGAATGTAAAGTGTATCTCAACGAAACGGTACAAGAACATTTTGATAGGTCGGATCAAGTAGTTATCACAGGAACTGCCGATAGCGAAAAAAACGCATTCTTTGCCACGGAACACCAGGCCAAATGCCCTTCAAAATACAATGACGAAAAGTAATCGACTCTACTGACAGTCTTCACACACTCCCTTGGCATGAACCTCAAAAGAATCGATAAGATGCTTGCTCTTGTTGATAAAAGAATCTGCCGGTAAATCAACGCAGTAAACCGAATTACATTGGGTGCATTGAAGATGAAGATGATTGTGAATATGATTGTCCTGCTGACAAGTATCCTCGCACATCGCATACCGCAAATCCTCGCCTGCAATGGAAATTGTATGAATAATACCCGTTTCCAGAAACGTTTTGATTGTGCGATATAAGGTAACCCGATTATACTCCCCCAGCCTATTTTCTATATCCGAAATGGAGACAGCTGAAGAAGAATAACTGATAATTTCCAATACCGACTTCCTAAAAGGAGTCTGGCTGATATTTTTTCTTTTTAAGATTGATTTCATGTTCCTGAGAAAAATATTTGCAACATGGTTACAAATAATTTATTAACTCCTTATATTTGCATCACAGTTGCAAATATATGAAGTTTTATTTTATCTTACTTATTTTACTATTCATCAGTTTCGCCAAACTCTATTCTCAAGAATACCAAGGAATAGTAATAGACAAAGATAATGGCTTACCCGTACCGTTTGCCTCTATTTGGATTGTAGACCTAAATACAGGCGTTTCTTGCAACAGCCAAGGAAGGTTTCTCTTAGACTTTTCGCTCCCACAAACCATGCATATCAAAGTATCGGCAGTGGGTTACACCAGTGCAATTAGTTCTATTTCACAAAATGACACCAACCAGATTGTACTAGTTCTTTCTCCTTCTCACATTGAATTACAAGAGATGGAAATATCCACCACAACGGGAATTCTTCAAAACTACTCCATCACTAATGTAGAGTCCAAAACTCTGGAAGAACTCACAACTATCAATACAACCACTCTCGGTCAATCCTTAGGAAATATTTCTGGAGTTTACAGCAATTCTACTGGAAATGGAATCAACAAACCAGTAATACGTGGAATGAGCGGCATGAGAGTAAGTACCTACCTCAACGGACTTAAAATAGAAAATCAACAATGGGGTGGTGATCACGGAATTGGCGTAGATGCGCTAGGAATAGAAAAAGTAGAAGTGATAAAAGGAGCGTCCTCTCTCCTCTATGGGTCTGATGCTTTGGGTGGAGTGATTTACCTACACGAAGAAGAATATGCGGAATCTAATATGTTTGAGGCTGGAATAAATTCTCAATTCGAGGTAAACTCAATGGGATTTACGAATGGATTTCACATGAAAATCGCCAAAAAAAACATTCGATTCAACTTATTTGGGAACCAAACCTCGCAAGCAGATTATCAAGTTCCAAATGGAAATTTTGTGTTTAATTCGAGATTTAAAGGACAAGGTATTAAAGCTGCACTAGGCATGAATAAGAAAAATTGGGTGAGTAATATTCGGTACACCTTCGTTTCCAATGAACTCGGAATACCGGGACATACGCATGACTCAGTACCGAGTAAAGAAGATTTATTCAAACCTAATGCTTCGAGAAAAAAAACACTCCCACTTCAAGTAAATTTCTCTCACTTTTTGAGTACTGATAATAAATTATACTTCAATAAAAGTGAATTAAAATTCACTTTGGGATTAGTTTCTAACAACCTAGAAGAATTTGATGAAAAAGTGACTATTCCTGGAATTGCTATGAAACTCAATACTTTTTCGTTCAACGGACTATGGAGCATTACCTCTTGGAAAAAACACAAGATATTGATAGGAGCACAAGGAAACATTCAGACCAACAAGAATAATGAAAAAGCGGAAGAGATTTTACTTCAGGACTTACAATCAAATTCTACTGGAGTGTTTGGAATGATTCATTCAAAATGGAATCAACAGCTGGAAACTCAATTTGGAATTCGAGCCGACAGAAATGAGTTTGAGATAGCCTCAAATTCTATACAAAATCCTGGACTCACCCTTAATTATCAAAGTTTAACTTACTCGGCAGGTTTGAGCTACAAAAAAAACAAACATGCTTACAGAATAAATATTTCTTCGGGATACAGGCCGCCACATCCGATCGAGAGTCTTGCTAATGGTGTTCATCACTCTTCACGAAGGTTTGAGATTGGCTCGCTTTCGCTCCAACCCGAATTTGCCAACCAACTAGACCTATCTTATGAATTTAACAACGAACATATAGGACTGTTACTCAATCCTTACGTTTCAGTTATTCAACACTATGTTTACCTCAACTATACTGACTCACTCATCGATAATTACCCGGTAGTGAACTACGCTCAAAATGAGCTTACCTACTTTTTTGGAGGAGAGGTGACCTTGCATTATCACCCGCACTTTTTACACAATTTACACATAGAAACTCATTACACTTATTTATTTGCCGAGGATGGCCAAGGAAAAGCAATCTCTCAAATTCCTCAACCCAGACTGATGGGATTACTTACCTATGACATCGAGTCTAAGTCCAAATTAATCCCTTCTTCACTTGCACTTCAAGGGACCCTTTTTGGAAGGCAGCAAAGGGTAATTGAAAATGAAATATACTCTGATCAATACAGTTTATTAGACCTTGGAGCAAGCTGGAAAATCGTAAGTGCGAAACTAAAAGGTCACTTAAAAATAGGTGCGAGAAATATTACTAACACGAATTATATCAATCATTTATCAGAATTAAAACCTCTGGGCATTCAGAACCCAGGAAGGAACTTTTATATCAGTTTTAACCTCAAAATAAATCAAAAAACAACCTAACATGAAAAAAATAATCAACACCACCATTATCCTTACAGGACTTTCTATCTTTTCAGTTTCTTGCAACAAATCCGAATGCCATGAATGCCACTATGACAAAGACGGTGCAGAAGTAGAATTAGGTGAAAAATGTGACTCGGACCTAGAAACATTAGAAGCAGAAGGAATTGATGTAAATGGAGTAAACTACGAAGTGCATTGTCACGAACATTAATTTATTAACTTTGGTAACTCAACTAATCACCAAAGTATGAATTTATCTCAAAGCAAAAGATCCCTCTTCGCCTTCGCTCTATCCTGTTGTTTTCTCTCTGGATTTTCAGCCACTTCACCCTCAAAGAAAGTCACGAAGAAAAATCTTTGTGACACTTGGTTTGTCGGACAAGCTTGGGAAATAAGACAAAACGGAGACAAAAAAGACCAATCGAAGAAAGCGAAAGGGTCTTCCTTTGTGTTTACTCTAGACAATACATTTCTGCTCAAAGATCGAGCAAAGTCTATTCCTGATACCCAAGAAGGAAGGTTTTCTATCTTTTCAAAAGACTCTATACTTCTCGTTTTTGGAAGCCAAAAAATGATGTTTCAGGTATCATTTCCCTCAAAAGACAGCATGACTCTTTCTGGAAACACCTATGGACGAAACTTATTCATAGGGCTTTCGAGAGATTCCATTGCGCCTTACCAAAGGACTGAAAAAGAATCAAGAAGAATGTATGAAGAAGAAATTGTATCCGAATACTATGACAACCCCAAGATTGACCAAGAAATTGAAATCGTAGAGGAAACGATTGAAGAGGTGGTAGAAGAAACGTATGAAATTCCAAGAAAAGAGCCCGAATACATAACACGTGAAAGAGAAAAGAATATAGCAGAAATGAAACTAATTGGACAATGGAAGATAGAAGATTCTAAGAAGCCATTTTTCACACTAAGCTACAATCATTTCAGTATTTCGAACCAAGGTGAATTTGAATTATATGGATCTTGGACCCTTTTAAATAATCTCATTAAGATTACAAACAACAAAGGTACTTATAGCTATAAAATTTTGTACCAAACGAGAACAAGAATCGAAATATCGGACTTGCAAAAGACGAAAGTAATTGTTTTAGTAAAATAGAAACTCTCAAATTATAATAGAATGAATAACTTCTCGAAACTAATTGTTTTTCTTTTCCTTATAAGTAAGTGGGCCCTTACGCAGTCACCCTCACTAGTAAAGAATATCCATCCCAGTTTCGCAACGTCTAGCTATCCACAAAACCTCGCTCCTTTGAATGGAATCCTTTATTTTTCAGCAGATAACGGAACCCATGGTTTTGAGTTATGGAAAACTGACGGAACTACTTCTGGGACAGTTCAGGTTAAAGACCTTACGCCAGGAGTTTTAGGCACTGATAATTTAAGAGATTTTACAACAACCATTTCACAGTTATTTTTCACTTGTAGGACGGGAACAGAGCTTTGGGTTAGCAATGGAAATGCAACGGGAACAGATACATTAATAACCTTTCCTGATATTGGAACCATTCAGAACAACAGCCTATTCCCTTTGGATAACTCGCTATTATTCGTCACTCAAGACTTTTCATCAGGTCATTTAAGTTTGTGGAAAAGTAACGGAACAGTTGCATCCACAGTAAAACTAAAAACATTTAGTAGTGGTGGGAACTCAATTCACTTTTCGACTTTCAAATACTATAACAATGAAGTATATTTTGTGGCCAATGATGGAGTAACTGGCCAAGAAGTTTGGAAAACTGACGGGACTGCTACCGGCACAGTAATTCTGAAAGATATTAACTCTGGAATGAATGACGGAACACCGTGGCCAGATTCGCCATTTTTTAATTTGATAAATGGTGAATTATTCTTTATCGGGAATGATGGGGTATCTGGAAATGAGCTATGGAAAACAGACGGCACCTCATTGGGAACGACACTTGTAAAAGACATAAAAGCGGGAGCCGGGAGCTCGAACATAACCTCACCTATCTGTGTCGGAAAAAATCTATATTTCCATGTATTTATTAATGGAAAAACAGCACTTTGGAAATCCGATGGAACAAACACTGGAACTATTAAAATAATTGATTTATCGCGGAATGATTTTATGATTGCGCTAGATTCCAATACCCTCATATTTAACCAAGACAACACATCCCCTATTAATTATGGACGAGAACTCTGGAAAACAAAAGGAACTCCTGCTAGTACTGTCTTACTAAAAGATATCAATCCAGGAAATGCACATGGATTGCCTACAAATCATTTCAAGGGTTTAGTCATTGATTCTATTCTCTACTTTAATGGGCAAGAAACAATTCATGGACTAGAATTATGGCGGTCAGATGGAACAGACACAGGAACTTATTTGGTAAAGGACTTAAATCCAGGGACTGGAGACGGCTTTTTGAATAACTCCAAATTCTTATTCGATGGCAACGGAAACTTATTTTTTGATGCTATCTCGAGAGGAGGAGGTTCTTCCACCGAGCTTTGGCAAAGCAATGGAACAGACACGGGTACAATAAGGCTGGATGTTGATACGAATGGTGGCGGCTCCATTCCTTTGCAACTTACATTAATAGACACAACCCTATTTTTTACCGCCAACGATGGCTTCACAGGAGTTGAGTTATATTCCACAATTGCAGATTCCATAAAAAAGAAAGTGATTGTTTCTGGTCCTCCGTCATTTATCTCTGAAACAAATCTCTCTAAAACTTTCGATATTTACCCGAATCCAACTACAGGGACTTTCTATTTGATTAAGGACAATACGCTGCACCTTGGCGCCCTCAACATGAAAATCACAAGCATTGAAGGTAAAATAATGACGAAAAAAACAGAGTTAAATTATTCCACAGAATTTAATATTTCAGACTACCCCAAAGGGATTTATCTTATCATCATAACAGATAACAAAGGTGGCATCTTCCGAAAAAAACTAGTTAAACACTAATTCCTCTTATCCATTCCCCACATCAATTTATTTCGGATGGTTTTAAAGAAATCTTGATTTGGAAACTGAACCAAATTTATTTTTAATTGTGATTTAGTCACAACCAAATGATTTGCCGTAGAAATTTCTTCACTTCGAGAATCTAAGGTGGCTAAAAATTTTTGTTCTCTCCCTTCTACTTTTAATTCAATCACACTATCGTCTGGCACAACCATAGGTCTTATATTAAGATTGTGAGGCGCGATAGGAGTTATCACAAAATTATTAGAATTAGGCATCAAAATGGGCCCACCACAACTCAAAGAATAAGCCGTTGAGCCAGTTGGAGTAGCTATAATGAGACCATCTGCCCAATAGGAGTTAAGAAATATACCATTGACAAACACATGAATGGTTATCATAGAGGAAGAGTCCTTTTTATGCACGGTTAATTCATTCAGAGCAAAATTATACTTTCCAAAAAGCTTCGATTTTGTTTCGAGCGATAACATGGCCCTCTCCTCAATTCGATACTCCTTGTTCATTAATTGATGAAGCACTTTCTTTATTTCAGTTTTGGCAGTATTGGACAAAAAACCAAGCCTTCCAGAATTAACACCCACTACCGGTATTCCTTTTTTAATACTGGTTAAGGTATCTAGTATCGTTCCATCTCCCCCGATACTGAACAAAAAATCTAATTTCAATTTGGGATAAGTTTTTCTCGTGTATTCCTTTACTTCCAGACCAAAAGTAATTCCCTTACTCACCACATTTTTGTGAAATTTAGAATAGATAAAATAATCCACATTATTTCTATCCAGCTCATCAATCAATAGCTGAAAATATGGAATAAAATCATCTGAAAACTCTCTACCGTAAATTGCTATTCTCATCTTTCCTATTTCTCTACCAAACAAACTCCCGTCATTTCCTTTGGCTGATTAACATTCATTAAATGTAATAAGGTTGGAGCAATATCCCCTAACTTTCCTGTTTTAATTTCTGTGACATTCTCAGCAATCACAAAACACGGAACCGGATTTAAGGTGTGCGCTGTATTAGGACTTCCGTCAGGATTTATATTTAATTCTGCATTCCCGTGATCTGCTATTATCACAAAACTATACCCGTTTTTTAGTCCAGTTTCTACTACTTTACTCAGGCAACTATCGGCAGTTTCTACTGCTTTTATCACCGCACTTTGAATACCCGTGTGACCAACCATATCCGTATTTGCATAATTGAGACAAATGAAATCAGCCGATTGATTTTCAATTTCTTTGAGAATTTTCTGGGTCACCCTGAGTGCACTCATTTCAGGCTGCAAATCGTAAGTTGCCACTTTGGGCGAATTCACCAAAATACGCGATTCACCAGAAAACTCTTCTTCTCTACCTCCAGAAAAGAAAAAAGTAACATGAGGATACTTCTCCGTTTCTGCTATTCTAATTTGGGTTAACCCCGCACGAGAAATGGTCTCTCCCATTGTCATTTTCAAGTTGTCTTTGGTGTACACAACATGAACATTCTTAAACTTCTTGTCGTATTCAGTCATTGTGACATAATGAAGCTTTAACTTGGACATACCAAATTCCGGTTTGTCTGATTGGCTTAGCACCTCAGTTAATTGCCTGCATCTATCCGTCCTGAAATTAAAACAAATAACTACATCTCCCTCGGAAATCAGGGCAATTGGCATCCCTTCCTTCGTAGTTTTTACGATAGGTTTAATAAACTCATCAGTTAAACCTTTGTCATAAGAGTTCCTCAAAGATTCTTGTAGACTACTTGTCTGTTCACCCTCGCCTTTGGTCCATAATTCATAGGCTAATCGTATACGCTCCCATCGATGATCTCTGTCCATGGCATAATATCTACCTATCAAAGAGGCAATTTGTGTGGAAGTCCCTTTCACTCTTTTTTCCAATTCAATAATAGAAGTCAATCCACTTTTAGGATCGCAGTCCCTCCCATCCGTAAAGGCATGAATAAAACTTTCCGAAACACCCATTTTTTCCGCCATTTCGCACAATTTATAAAGATGTTGCTCATGGGAGTGAATGCCTCCAGGAGAAACTAACCCCATAAAATGAACTGCTCTGTTTTCATTTCGTGCATATTCAAAAGCTTTTATCAAGGTTTCTTCTTTTAGAATTGAATCGTCCTTTACCGCTTTATTAATTCGCGCAAAATCCTGATAAACCACTCTCCCCGCTCCAATATTCAAATGACCAACCTCAGAATTACCCATTTGACCCTCGGGCAATCCAACTTCCTCTCCGTATGTTACTAGTTCCGTGTTTGGATAATTTCGATACAAACTATCCACAAAAGGCGTGTTGGCAAGATGAATAGCGTTCGAGCTATCCTTCTTTCCGTGTCCCCAACCATCGAGGATTACAAGAATTGCTTTTTTTGTCATTTTGATGTGGTTTGGAAACAAATATCGTGTTTATTAAGATAATTGACAATGGATAACAGATAATTGATTATTATCAATTGATTTCTATCTTTGCCGTATGAATGTAAAAAAACACCTTCCTAATTTTATAACACTACTCAATTTGGTCTGTGGTGTTTTTGCCATTTTGTTTTTTATCCAATCTACTAATTCTGCTCAACAAAGTGTAAACAGTCTCATAAACCCAACTTACAGTGCAATTGAAATAGGGATTACTCTTATAGGAATTGCCACACTTCTTGATTTTCTTGATGGATTTGCTGCCAGACTCTTGCGTGTTCAATCGGAAATTGGGGCTCAATTAGATTCATTGGCCGACATGGTGACATTTGGGGTAGCACCAGGTTTTTTAGTTTACGCCTCTTACCTCGAGTTTTTTTCAGAACAATCGATACTCCCTTACTTTTTTATCTTACTTCCTGCATTTTCAGCGTTAAGACTGGCTAAATTCAATGTTGACGAGGAACAAACAACCTACTTTAAAGGTCTTGCAACACCAGCAAACGCTCTGTTTTGGATAGGAATGTTCTATATACTAAAAATGAATCACTCACATTCGATGTCCTTCGTTCTTTTATTCTTAATCGTAACTATGTCGCTATTGATGATTGCAGATTTACGCATGTTTTCACTTAAGCTGAAAAACTTGAAACTAGAAGGAGACAATGTGTATCGAATTATTCTTCTAATTGGCGCTTTTATTTTAACAATTCTCTTTGGGTTGTTTACAAATATATTGGCTGTCATTCCATTTATTATCCTTTTGTATATACTTTTGTCGTTACATTACCATTACAAGAAAAGAAAAGAAAAACCACCTAAACATGAATTTTAAAGCAGAAATTGACATTATGCCTCTTGAGGCGATTTTGGACCCACAAGGAAAAGCCGTAACCCAGAGTATGGGGAACTTAGGATTAAATGAAATCTCTAATGTACGTATCGGAAAACACATTACACTACTGATAGAGGCGGGAACAGAAGAAGAAGCAAAAGAGAAAGTAGATACAGCTTGTAAAAAACTTTTGTGTAACCTCATTATGGAATCTTACACTTTTACATTGACTGCGATGTAAACCTAATTGAAATAATAGTACATAAAAAAAACCGTTCTAAGTTCCAGAACGGTTTTTTTTGTGTGTTAAAACAATTAAGACTTAATTCAACATCGGGCTTTTTTTGTTCAAAACGGGAGCTCCATCTTCTGGGGCAGGTTTCAAAACCTCTCCCTTGATTTTCACCGTCTTTACTTTCCCATCAACTGAATTAGAGGTAATGGTTACCGACTTGTTTATCGGTCCTACTCTGTTCGTTGCATAAGTAACTTTCATTTTTGCAGATTCGCCAGGAATAATTGGTTCTTTGGGCCAACTCGGCACAGTACAACCACAGCTTCCTTGCGCGTTTGTAATCGTAAGAGGCTCTGATCCTGTATTTGTTATAGTAAAATAACAGCTTCCATCAGCACCCTTTTTGATTTTTCCGTAATCATGTACTTCTTTATCAAGAGATAATTTAGCTCCTTGAACAAACTCAGCGGCTTGCCCAAAACTTAACGAAGTCAATCCCATTGATGCGACTGCCAAACTTATGTATAGTATAATTCTTTTCATTTGGATAAAATTTAATCTTCCACCGATTTAGTTCGCTGGTGTTGCGGTTACGTTTCCTTTTATTCTTACGATTTTTGTTGGCGCATTAGTTGCGTTAGAAGTGATCGTCACAGACTTGTTGATTGGTCCAGGTCTATTCGTATCGTAAGTTACTTTCATTTTAGCTGATTTTCCTGGAGCAATTGGTTCTCTTGGCCAGTCTGGCACAGTACATCCGCAACTTCCTTTTGCTCTGGTAATAGTCAAGGGAGCATCTCCATTGTTTGTGATTGTAAAATAACAGCTACCATCAGATCCTTTAGCAATTGTACCGTAATCATGTACATCCTTGTCAAGAGCAATTTCAGCGCCTGCCAAAGCAGTATCTTCAGAATTAGCAGTGGATACAAAGTTCATAGAGAACGCTGCTGCTAAAAATAAGCCTAGTGATAATGATAAATTTTTCATATGTATTTTGTTTATGTATTTATTTGTAACTGTCGTAATTTCAATAATCATTCCAAACCTAATAAAAATTATATTTCTCTGCAAAGGACTTAACAACAGATTAACAGAGAATAGCCTAAAATGCAACATTTGATATATAGATACTTCATGATTAATTGGGAAGTAAGACGTTTACAAATCCTTAACAATTTAGTTTTTTCGAGATTTTTTTCCCCTTTCCATGTTTCCAATTTCGGTCCGCAAAAATTTACGAAGCTTCATGGATTCGTCCTCCTCTAACTGGACACCAAAAATTATTTTTTTTCCTAAGTAATCGAATTCTAAACTTTCATTTCCTATGTCCCAAAATGCGCTTTGCATTACCCAAGAATAAGAATGAGACGAACATTCCAAAATTTCGATTGACCCCATGTTTGACAATCGATAGCACTGTGCCTTTCCAAGTTTTCCGAACCCTCTTTTTATCACTAACGACTCTCTATCCAGTTTTAAATATTCTACTCCTTTTGTTCTCCAAAGAAAGACTTTCACAATTTTGTACAAATAGTAACCCCAAAAAACAAGAAACAAGAGCAGAAAAAGCTGTAACTGACTTACCGGAGTCTCTCCAGCAATATGTCGCAAATAGTCCTGTGAAAACGCGATGCCCATAATAGCTGTTCCCACCAAAGACCACAAAACCATCCAAGCCAATAAGACTCCTTCTTTCCACTTTTCTACTTTGGTAGATATAAGAATAGTTGTATATTCACTATGACGATGAAAAGATATTCTATTGGATAACCACTTCATTTGTTATAAATTTGTTATTATTGACCTCGCAATTGAGGAAGTCCTTTTTTGGCATTATAATTGGATTCTCAGATGCAAAATTACTATTAAAATTAACAAGATGAAAAAGACATTATTATTTTTAGGGATCTCGCTATTAACAATCGGAAATTCGATGGCTCAAAGGGACGACAAAATAGTCGAAAAACTGAGAGACATGTACGGAGAAGAAAAATACCAGGATTGTGCTCACGATGCGATCAAATTTTCTTCGAATTCGAAATTTAAAGACAATCCTGAAATCTATGTATATGCCTCCATGTCTTGTTTGAGGATTTCACAAACAAACGAGGGAGTAGAAGAATTCAAAAAGGCGTTTAATGATGCCTTAAGCTACGCTGGGAAATACAGAAAAAAGGACAAAGCAGGTCAGTATTATGACGATTACCTTACTCACTTTGAAGAGCTTAAAAAGTTAGTTGCCGAAGAGGTAGAAAACTACATGTTGGAGGACAGAAAGGCGAAAGCGTATAAATCTGCCAAAAAGTCCTTAGGGTTAATGTCTAAAATACATAAAATGGACCCAGACGACAAGGGAGCTTATTTACTTGCTGCCGTATTGGAACTAAAAGTAAAAAATACCACTGAGGGAAAAAGGATGCTGAAGGTTATCATGCCAGAAATCGAAAGATTAGCACCCACTCGAGACGAAATGCCGAAAGAAGAAGAATTATCAGACAAAGAATTGGCAAAGAAGAACAAAAAAATCGAAGAAATTTTTGGTGGACCAATGAAACCTATCAAACCTTTTGATGAAATGACGGAAATGGAGCAAGTGTTTTTGAGACTAGCCCTAACAGAATATGCTGATTACTTAAATGACAAAAAGAAAGTGGACGAAGCAAAAGCAATCATTGAGATTGGAAAACCATATTTCTATGGAGAAAACGAAGATTACTTGAGAAAGTATACACCTGCCTACAAAGACATTTATAAAATAATTCACGGATAAGCACTCAATGTTTTACCCAATAAAAAAAGCCTACTGACTGCAGTAGGCTTTTTTTATTGGTCATTTTTAATGGATTTGAGGGCTTCAGTTCGCGCAACTCCCACGGGGTTAAAAAGAGTGTAGGACGAAAAATCTCTTGGTGCCTTAAGACTTGTTCCTCTTAATGTAAGTGTTGGTGTCACGATGTACACGGTGCTATCTGAGTAGATGTAGTTTTCTTTCAAATATATCTCTTCTGAAAGCAAGGTTTCTTTTTTGTCGTTGGTGATTTTAACGTTCTTTCTAAAAATTAGCGACTCATTGTTAGCTCCAGTAAGTCCATAGCCACAAGTAAGCTCTGTCACTTGCTCTCCTTTCGAATTAAAAAACTGAGCTCGTACTCCTTTGGGAAAAACAGTGTAAGTAGTGTCTGTGGTAAATTTATGTATCAAGGGTGCCTGTAAAATTCTCTTAACTCTTCCAGAATCTGAATAAGTAAGTTTTACGTTAGTTGAAATCTCATCGGGCAGCGACTCTTGCTGAATTGACCTCATTTTTTCCAAATCACTGCCTTGGCAACGAAAAAAAGTGAAGATTCCTACCAAGGAAAAAATTGCCAAGTATTGATACTTTCTCATCCCTTTTTTCAATTGAGTTTTATTATAAACGATAAATATAAACGATTTGATATCCAAAGCTAAATAAACAGAACTAATATGCATAAAAAAACCGCCTTCGATTTCTCGAAGGCGGTTACATTCTTGGTTGTTTTATTCTTTCACTGTTGTGGAGTATCCGTTACATGTTTTGTACGCTTGACCAGTTTGAAGACCTTGAGCAAACACATCTCCTTTTTCAGGGAATCTCGCTTGATATCGCGACATATCTTTTGATGCTTGCGAAGCTACACTAGAATCTAAAGACTTTGCCTTGGCTGCCATGTCATAAGCAGCCCAGTTTATCGCTTGATCATCAAACCTTGATGTTCCACAAGCCGAAGAGGCAATGATAGAAGCCTTGATTAGATAAGCATCTCCGTTGCTACTGTTTAGTTTTAATGCTTCATTTGCATAATCTCCTGCCTTACTTCTATTTCCTTTGTTTAGTAAAATTTTCGCAGTATTAATCAACATGGATTCTTTTTTGGCAGCATCCTCCGTCATATCGATTGCCTTATCATAGTAGGTAATGGCTTTAGAGTTGCTTCCTTCCTGCAAATACAATTGTGCTAAACCTTCGTATCCCTCTGCACTCGGATTATTTTCTACATCAATTACGATGAGTGTTTTGAACATTTCATTATCCGTACACTCTCTCTTTTTGAGCGTGTTCAACACCTTTGATCTTAAGTTGTCATCCGTTTTTGCTTTTTCGAATTTTTTCTCGATTACTGGAAGTAATTTATCACAGGTTAAACAGGGGCCTAAAAATTTATCTACCGCATCTTGCGCCTTGTCATATCCCTTTTGTCCTTCATTCATACTAATGATCGTAGACAATCTGTCGTATTCATTCACAAGCACTTCACAATCCATTTTTTCTTTGTTCTTAAGAACAGCTAATGCATTTGAGTAATAATAAATCGAACTAGCCCTTATTTGTCCATTATTGGCAGAATCAATCGATTTTTTCATTACCTCAACTCCTTTTGAAATCTTACCCATCTTAATCATATCAGCACCATAATTTTCGTTAATCTTTGGATTATCACCAAACAAAGAAATGCTTTGTTCGTAGGCCCAGATGATAGAATCTGACAAAGACTTTTGTCTCTCTGCACTAGCCCCTTTCTTCAACTTGTTCATGATGTAAATTCCATTGTCGTACAAATTTGCGTTGTACTCGGGACATACTTTAACGGCTTCTACCCAAAACTTGTAAGCATCTTTATAGACTTTTTGTGTCAAATAGTCCGTATACAAAGAAAGATTCTTTTTACATTCTTCTGGATTATCTCCTAAATTTCCCGTTTGGGCAAACAAAGAGAGTGATGATATTGAAATAAAGGCTGTTACTACTATCCGTTTCATTGTGTTATGTTTTCTCATTTAAATTTTCTTTTTACGAACCACCTATTTTGAACTTGAGGCATAATGGATATTCCAAAGTAAACAGTGGTAAAGTTTTCTTGAATTAAACCATTTTCACTATTTCCTCTTCTTCCCATTTCAACCCCTAAGTTGAACATCGAAAGAGATCTAAACTCATTCTTTGAGGTGGCGCTTTTTCTAAGCGGTATGCCTAAACCAAAACTCGTGCCAAACTCTGTCAACTGATTGTTATCAAATTGTAAAGAGGAGTTTCCTGTTCTGAACCCAGCGCGGTATTCAATTCTTTCGTGAAATTTTGCCGTTGAAAAAACATCCGTTGGTCTATATCTTATACCAACTGCCAATGAGGAACTTATAGCCAATGTATCCGTTACACTATTTTGATCAAAGATTTCTTCATAACTAGCCCAGTCTTGTCTGTTGTATTGAACCGCAATATCCAAATTGTTATTGAAATTAACGGATCCACCCAGAGACAAAGAGGAGGGAACTACCACTTTTCCCTTATTTTCAGAAAAATACTGAAGGGTATCTTGAATCACTTCCACGGAAGAAAAGTTGGTATAGGTTCCAAAAAAATCTTCACGTGTCGCATTCAAATTTGTACCTAAAGAATAGGAGACTCCGAGAGAATATTTGATAGATTGTGACACTCGTTGCATGAACAAAAGGCCCAATTGAAAATCCACTCCAGAGTAACTTGTTTTTTGCGTCAATTTAGAATTAAGAGCTGTAGCATCGTCCAGGAACTCTACTCTTCTAGTTTTGTCAATATTCCCAAACAAAAAATTGACACTTGCACCGAAAGACAAACTCATTGAATCTGATTGTATCAGGGAGTATCCTCCCGACAAAAACAGGTTATTTACTCCTCCTTTTCCTTGGTATAAATAGGTAACATTACCAATAGAAGGTTCGCTATTTATGGTTGTGATATTGTAACCAGAGATAGTAAAAGGTTTGATACCCAATGCCAATCCCAATTTATGGTTTACAGGCAAGGCAATACTCATGCGAGTAAAGTTTGTAGAATTCAAATTAGCCGAAGAATTCTCTGAGGTTAATTTCAAAAACTGTGAGATTCCGCTAAGTTCAAATACTGGCATGTGAGGAGAAAGCGAAGACAAAGAGGCTGGATTAGAATTATTCACCATATTAAAATCGGACAAAGACACCGAAGCTCCAGCCATTGAGGCGTATCCTGGCGAGTGGTACAAATTCAAGTCGCCTAGTCCAATTCGCGAATAGGGAGATATTCCCGTTTCTTGTGCTTGTAAGTTGAAAAAACAGCACACTGCGAAGCCTAGTGCAATGATTCTAGTGAGAGATATTGTGACGAAGTATTTCATTTAGTCCTATCAGTGTTAGATTTGGTTCTACAAATATGTTACTTTTTAATTCCTTATCAAAGAAAGATGCATCTCCACCGGTTAAAATAACTGTTAAATTTTCATAAACTGACTGGTAATTAGCAATCAACCCATCAATTTCGGCTACCGCCCCATTTACCACTCCCGAATTGATTGCCGAGTAAGTTGAATCGCCAATTAATTTGGGATGTAATGAAGGTTCCAAGAGTGGCAACAAGCCTGTAAACTCATTCAATGCTTTGAAGCGCATAAGTAAACCCGGAGAAATACTACCCCCAAAATACTTTCCTTGGTTAGAGACAAAATCAAATTTTATACACGTCCCACAATCTACAACTAGTGTATTTTCATCTGGTCGAAGAAAATGGCCTCCTACTGCATTGGCCAATCTATCGTTTCCCAGGGTAGAAGGAGTCGTGTAAGAGTTAACAATAGGAATAGAGATCTTGTAAGTTAGCTCGGTTATATCGCATGGCACAAGGGAAGTGAGTTCATTCAGACTTTCGTTTGTTACAGAACTTACCAAACAACCTGTCAATACCTTCCCATCAATAAACTGGGCTAAATCTTGCCAATCTCCTGCCCCTTTAACTAACAAAGTTTGCCCTTGAAAAAGAGCAAACTTCATTACAGTATTTCCTATATCTAAAATTAGATTCACTTCTATTTCAACGCTAAATTTAGATTGAAGTCGGTCAACTTTTTGAACTCATCAACTCTTGAGTTAATTTCTTCCAAAGAAAGGTTCTCTATTCTCTCAGACCCAAACTTCTCAACACAAAAAGATGCCATAGCAGAACCAACGATTACAGCTCTTTTCATATTTTCAAATGACGTATCGTCTGTGCTTGCCAAATAACCGATAAAACCTCCCGCAAACGTATCTCCTGCTCCGGTAGGGTCAAACACTTCTTCGAGTGGTAACGCTGGAGCATAGAAAATTTCATCATCTCCAAACAAAAGAGCTCCGTGTTCTCCTTTCTTTATAATCAAGAACTTCGGCCCCATCGACAAGATTACTTTTGCCGCCTTACGTAGAGAATATTCTCCGGATAACAATCTAGCTTCCTCATCATTAATGGTCAATAGATCCACTCGAGCGATTACTTTTTTAAGATCATCCAAGGCTACTTCCATCCACAAATTCATTGTATCAAGCATAGTAAATTTAGGCTTTTCCCCTAGTCTATCCAAGACCTGATTTTGGATAGCCGGAACTAAGTTCCCCAGCATTACATACTCAGAATTTTTCTGGGATTCAGGAATAATTGGATCAAAGTTTTCAAGAACATTAAGTTGTGTATCAAGAGTATCTCTTGTATTCATGTCGTTGTGATACCTTCCAGACCAAAAGAAAGTCTTTTCTCCTTTCTTAATCTGCAAACCTTCTAAATCAATGTTTCTTGACTCTAGCTTATCGATCATTTCTTGAGGAAAATCATCTCCTACTACAGACACTATTCCTGACTTATTCAAAAAATATGAGGCTGATAAAGCAATGTAGGTACAAGACCCTCCTACAATTTTATCTCTTTTCCCAAAAGGGGTTTCTAATGCATCAAATGCTACGGTACCAATGGATAATAAATTCATTCAGTTTTGTGTGTTTTTGTTTTTGGTTTTAAATGTTATGATTTTGAGTGATTTACATGTTTAAAAAATTGTTTTCCAACTTTTTTTTACAAATATATTGTTTAATTAGAAACTTTCCCTTAATATTGCACTCCGTTTTGAAAAAACCGGAAAAAACCCAGAATAAAATTCCCCCTTAGCTCAGCTGGTTAGAGCGGTTGACTGTTAATCAATAGGTCCAAGGTTCGAGTCCTTGAGGGGGAGCAAAAAGACAAGCCATTAATAGCAATATTAATGGCTTTTTTGCTTTATAAAATTAGCGATATGATTATCCTTTCTTCAAAACCTGTGAGCAAAAGACATATTCTGGAGAACTCATTCATTTTTGAGAGTATTAATTCACAGTCCAATATTTAATAGTTATTTTTGTCTAACATAAAAACTAATAGACTTGCTAAATTTTTTCAACGAAATATTATTTACCTACGGAGAGCCTGAAGAGAAAGTCATTCGGGTAAAAGCTCTCTTTTTTATTCTCCTAACTATTGCGATTGCTTTCGGTATTACAAAATTACTAAAAGCAATCACTCACAAGTTTATGGAAAAAAACCCCGATAGTAAGGGAAGAATCGATTCTTTTGTTCAGATACAAAAGTACATTATGTCTTTCCTTGCGTTTTTGGTTTGTTTAAAATTCCTAAAAGTAGACCTAACCAGCATCATCGTTAGTGCCAGTGCTATTTTGGTTGTTATTTCTTTTGGCCTTCAGAGTTTGTTTACCGATTTCATCTCCGGGGTTATCATCCTTTTTGATGGAACTATAAAGTCAAATGACATTATAGAAGTAGACAATACAATAGGAAAAGTGGAAAAAATAACACTAAGAAACACAACCCTCATTACGCGAGATGATTATACGATTATTATGCCCAACAAGAAGTTTATTACGGAAAACGTAACAAACTGGAGCCACAACAACAATATCATGAGGTTTAAGATTGAGGTAGGGGTTACCTATGGAAGTGACACAAAACTTGTAGCAAATTTATTAATGAGTTGTTTAGAAACACACTCCTTGGTTAGTAAAAATAGAAAAGGATTTGTTGGCTTCAAGGACTTTGGAGATTCGGCACTCATCTTTGAACTGTACTTCTGGACCTCAGAAATTTTTAGAATCGAAATTTTAAAGAGCGACCTGCGTTTTATGATTGACAAGGTATTTAGAGACAACGGAATAACAATTCCTTTTCCGCAGAGAGACTTACATATTATTCCTACCAGAACTAAGGATGAAAAAACTGCTGACAACGAGTCACAAACCACTTTGAAGCAATGACAACTGAATTTATCAAAACTAACTCCATTTTACATTCTTTTCTGAGAGAATTGAGAGATATTGAGATTCAGAATGACTCAATGCGATTTAGAACAAACATCGAGCGAATTGGCGAAATAATGGCCTACGAACTGAGCAAAACTCTGGATTATACGGAAGAAAACATTTCTACTCCACTTGGACAAAAAAGTGTCTTTAGCCCGGCAAATCAGCCAGTAATTGCTACTATTTTACGAGCAGGATTGCCGTTGCATCAGGGAGTTTTAAACTATTTTGACAAAGCCGAAAGTTGTTTCATTTCTGCTTTTCGAAAACATACGAATGAAACAGAATTTGAGGTTGAAATTGAATATTTGTCAAGCCCTTCTCTAGAGGGAAAAACTCTTATTTTGTGCGATCCCATGCTCGCCACAGGTGCCTCTATGATTTTGGCTTACAAGGCTGCCATTAAAAATGGAGTTCCCAAAAAAGTACATATATTATCTGTAGTTTCATCGCCCGAGGGCTTGGCAGCAACACAAAACTTCTTTCCAGAAAATACCGATTTTTGGATCGGAGAAATAGACTCTCACTTGAACGATAAATCCTATATAGTTCCTGGTTTGGGAGATGCCGGTGATCTAACCTACGGACCTAAATTATAAAACATGTTACTTCCCTATATTGGTATTTTCTTTTGGTCAATGATCAAATTTCTTTTTGCGCCCGCAACTGCACGACTTATAGAAGGGAATCATTTTATTATCACCTATTTAGTTTGTGTTTCTGGAGCAATGACCGGAGCAGGAATTTGTTATTACCTTTCGGTTTACCTGATTAACCTCACTCAAGCCAGATGGGCAAAAAAAGGAATAAAGAAAAAAGTATTTACCAAAAAGAATAAATTAATCATCAGGACAAAAAACAGTCTGGGTATTTTTGGCTTAGCTATTCTCACTGCTTCATTTATATCCATTCCTTTGGGAACTATAATTACAGCTAAATTTTTCCGGCATAAAAAAGGAGCAATTTTGTATATCTTTGGCGCTATCTTAGTAGTTGGTTTTTTTACAACGCTCATTTCATATTCACTCTGACCTTATGAAGATTCTCCGCTACCTCCTTTATTCGATTGCCCTTTTGCTGCTTGTGATGTGTAAGAATGAAAAATCTTCCATCCCGTTTGAATTATATCACAAAATGGACATCGACAGAAAAGAAGAAAACAAACTAAACCCAAGAACGACCGTTTCTATCCCTTTTAGCTACAACAAAATTTTCGATCCTTTTTTGAGTCTTAAAGAAAATCGAAATTCTCAGAAAGCCGATTTCTTGCAAGGAAACTCTCACAAACTTAAAATCCATGTGCTTGATAGTATAACTACAAAAATGAATGTAACACAAAGAAAGGGGCGGAAAGAAAGATTTGTGAAGGCTTTTCCGGTAATAATTGAAAATATAGCTACATTAAAAACAATGTCACTTCCGGTTCACAGAGGATGCGCGGTGTTGATCCAACAAATGAAAACGAAGAACAAAACATGGATTGATATCGAAAAACGAACAAAAGAAAAGCTTGGGGATTTTTATTATCAAATCAAACCCAAGCAATTTGTGTTTACCAAAATTCCAATCTACGAAGGAAACGATAGCGTGGAATTAAGGGTAAAATTAGAATTGGAAGAAACTGAAATTTACAGCAATAGTTATTTCAGCACGGTGCCCAATTGGATTAAGAAAAAGCAATAATCTACTGCATTTCAAGACTTACCGAAGGTAACTGACGGTCTACTTTCTTAAATAACCCTTGCAATACTTTACCTGGGCCTACCTCAACTACCTCAGACAATCCATTATCGATCATGTTGTGCATAGTTTGGGTCCACCTCACAGCTCCTGTCAGTTGATTAATCAAATTTTCTTTTATCACAGCCGGTTCCATCTCTGCTTTTGCAGTAACATTCTGGTAAATAGGGCAAATTGGGGCTTTTATCACAGCAGCTTCAATACCTGCTTGCAACTCTTCTTTGGCTGGCGACATTAGTGGTGAGTGAAACGCACCACCTACTGGTAATTTTAGTGCTCTTCTCGCTCCTTTTTCCTTTAATATCTCACACGCTTTATCAATGGCCTCAAACTCTCCCGAAATAACCAACTGACCAGGACAATTGTAATTGGCAGCTACCACAACTCCTTCAATATTGGCACAAACTTCCTCCACAATATTGTCGTCTAGTCCGAGCACAGCAGCCATAGTCGAAGGTTGTTTCTCACATGCTTTTTGCATTGCAATTGCTCTGGTGTATACTAATTTCAAGCCTTCTTCAAAGGACAAAGCCTCTGACGCTACCAATGCCGAAAACTCTCCTAAAGAATGCCCCGCAACCATCTCGGGCCTAAAAGAATCGCCTGCCACTTTAGCTAGAATTGTTGAGTGTAAGAAAATTGCAGGTTGAGTTACTTTTGTCTGCTGCAATTCTTCAGAGGTTCCTTCAAACATAATGTCTGTGATTCGGTATCCCAAAATTTCATTAGCCTTTTCAAATAACTCTTTTCCCAATTCGGAATTATCGTAAAGCTCCTTTCCCATTCCTACAAATTGGGCTCCTTGTCCCGGAAATACATATCCTTTCATAGTGTAATTATATTTTTAAGGTTTTTTTGAACTCAGGAAGAACACCTCCTGATTGTCAGCACAAAATTAACTGATTTTTGGCTTTTTGGTAAAACGAAAGTACCAAATGTATTTTAATTAACTTAAAAAAAGAGTATCTTTGTGCCATTATACGAAAGATCATAATAAAGGAGTTTTAGAGGAGAATCGTATTGCAAACAACTACTTAGAAGTACGAACTAAGTAATAAAGAATTTTTGAAACCATTATGGGAACTAATATTTCAACTATAAAAATTACAAAAACGACTAATACAAGAATCAATGAGGTTGATTTTGAGAACATTCCTTTTGGAAAAGTATTTTCTGACCACATGTTTTCTATGGACTACTCGAATGGAGAGTGGAGAAATTTTGAGATAATCCCTTTTCAAAATCTGAATTTTAGTCCTGCCATGTCTTCATTGCATTACGGACAATCTATTTTTGAGGGAATGAAAGCCTACAGAAAAGAGGATAAAATCTACACATTTAGGGCAAAGGACAATTTTGAAAGATTAAATAAGTCTGCCGACAGGATGTGTATGCCAAATATCCCAAATGCATTGGTAATGGATGCACTAGAGCAGTTATTAAAACTGGATGAAAATTGGATTCCAGACAATGATTCAAATTCATTATACCTAAGACCTTTCATGTTCGCTACAGATGAGTACGTAGGAATTCGACCCTCTGAAACCTATAAATTTATCATATTTGGATGCCCAGTAGGAAGTTATTACACAGAACCACTGAAGGTAAAAATTGAATCTCACTACACTAGAGCAGCAAATGGAGGTGTTGGAGAAGCGAAAGCAGCAGGAAACTATGCGGCCTCTTTGTATCCAGCAAAATTGGCGAAAGCTGATGGCTACCACCAATTACTTTGGACGGATAGCAAAGAACACAAATACATTGAAGAATCTGGAACGATGAACGTAATGTTCGTCATTAATGGAAAATTAATTACTCCCGACCTTAGCGGAACTATTCTGCCTGGAATCACTAGAAGAAGTGTATTAGAAATTGTGAGAAGCTGGGGAATTGAGGTAGAAGAGAGAAAAATTGAAGTTTCTGAAATTATTGAAGCAATGGAAATCGGAACGCTTCAAGAGGCCTTTGGTGCAGGTACTGCGGCAACTATTGCTCAAATCCAAACCATTGGTTACGAAGGAAAGGACTACACACTACCCGCAATATCAGAAAGAAAAATTTCCAATAAAGTACTGCACTTTCTTACTCGATTAAAAAGAGGGCAAGAGGAAGATAAATGGGGATGGATTGAAACATTTTAATCGTTTACATGCAATGGTGAAAAGTGCTTATTCTTCATAAGCACTTTTTTTATGGAATATTTTTTGATTTGCATCTTATTAATAAATTCAAAGGATGAGAACAATTTTACAAACTGCCATTTTTATTCTTCTTTTTTCCCCACCAAGCTGGAACCAGGTCACCAAAGTAATTACTGGAAAGGTAACCAACGAACAAGGTGAGCCAATAGAAGACGTGTATATTTACGCGAGCAACAACCCCAAATCGACCACTCGGTCCAATTCTGAGGGAATGTATTCCTTGAAGTTAGAAATGAACACCAAGACTCAATTGATTTTTCGACACGTAGGATACCGAACCGCCAGGATATACTTATCCAAACAAGATTTCGACAAGGATCAAATTGTTCAGAATATTTCTCTGCAAGTGAACACTTTGAAAGAAAAAATAATTTATGCCAAAGAGAAACCAGAAACTGTTTTTGGGAGTGAAACAACCAGTATTGCTGACTATGAATTTATTGAAAATCACCTTGTGTTGCTCGCTTACGACAAGTCGCTAAAAAAGGATGGATATCTTCAATTGGCCTCCAAAAACAATGAACTTATCTCGGAAACAAAAACACCGAGCAAACCCAAACGTCTTTTCAAGGATTTTGAAAACAGATTATACCTCATCACCGAATACAGCGTGTATACAATATCCATTTTTCAAAACGAATTTAGACTAAGACCCGTAAACAAAGACGATTTTTACAAATTCACAGCGCGGATTATTGACACTACTGCGCACCATTTTTTGTACTCCGATTACAATCCAAATTACCCTACTTTCAACTACTATTCTCAAGAACTCCGTGACACCGCAACCAAAACCATTCATCGAGTTAAGAATGAATTTATGATGGATTTGTACAGAGCTGAATACAAATACGCTCCAAACAAAGAAAAACTTTGGGCATACAGACAAGAATTGATTACAGGAATAGACAAAGAAATTTGGATAGGTGCAGCAAATTTTACTCAAAGTATCTATTACGAACCTCTCTATGCACCTTTATTTGTAAACAAGGATACCACTCTTATTTTTGACCATTATTCGGATTACTTGTACAAAATAGATCAAAATTTCAATAAAATTGACTCTATTCCAATCTACTATCACAAACAAAAAGAAAAGAAAAACTGGGAACAACCTTTGATCAAGGACAAGGAAGAACACAAATTGTATGTATTATTTCTAAAAAATGGGTTTTACTACCTAAAACCGGTAAACTTAAGCAACGGATCAACCTATGTTTCTTTTAAGCTGGCGAACAAGTATGTAGAAAATGTGAAAGTTGAAAATGGGTACGTCTATTACATCTATAGACCCTATGAGTCTTCTCAGAAGAAGTATTTGTACCGCGAGGTGATTCGAACGAGTTAAAATTTGATTGCCACTCCTACTCTCACAGTAAATTCGTTGGGAAAAGTTGTTGAATTAGAGAACACCTTTTTGCGATCGTCTGTACTCAAACTTGGATCTTCGGTCGTGTAAGAGAATCTGGATGCAGAATACAATCCATAGGGAATGTGTAAGTCTAGTAGAATGTTTTTACTTAACTGAAAAGTAAATCTTGGAATAAATTGCAACCTAAAAGATTGGACTCCACTCTTATTCGAGAAACTGTTGCTGGAATAAGCAGGATTTATATCATATTGTAAACTAAACTGTGTTCCAACACCGGCATAAAATTTTAGCTTTTTATCCGGATTCAGCCCTTTTGTAATTCTAGCATTGTAGCTGTAATCAACTACACCTCTGTAGTTCTTTCGATAATCGCTCAGTTGAATATTTATATCTTGAACTCCAATTTCATGGAAATTCCCAAATTCTTTTCCCCACGTTATAGTTGGTGAAAAAGTGCGCAAAAGACTAATAAAGTTGGAAGAATTCTTTAAGAATTTAAAGTCTGAGTGAGTAAACATTTTTACTGCTCTAAATGTGGGCGAAACATCCTCCTTTTGCTGGGAATATGCACAAGAAAACACCATCAACATTCCAATAATGACAACATATTTTCTTTGTAAACTCATTTTCTTTCTCAACATTATATAAAACTAATGCACGACAAGCAGTCAACCAAGGATTTTAACAATTTTAACAACTTTTAAAACCTCACAGTAGCTCCAATTTTTAGCGAAAGTGCTCGGGGGAGAGCCTCAAATTCATTGAACGCAGAAGTTTGTTGATTTACTGGAATTGTAGGATCTTGCTCGTTAGTACGAATATTCTTATAGGAACAAAACTTATAAGGCAAACTTACATCAAGAAGAATATTACTTCTGATTTCGTAGGTCACTCGAGGAATTACAATTCCATGAAATCTCAAGTACTTTCCTGAAGAGGAAAATCCTTGTGCCGAATTTCGAAAGATTTCAGAGTAATTGCTCTGAAAGCTCCCGCCAACACCTCCGCCTACAAAAAACTGAAATTTACTCACACCTTCATCACTCATTCTGTAATTGAAAGTATACTCGGCCCCTGCACTGTAGTTTCTTGCCTGACTACGGCTAAAAAAATTAATTGATAAGAGTTGAATTTCGTGAAAATTCTCTCCCTTCCCCCATGCAATAGCAGGCGAAAAAACACCTAATTCAATCGTTCGGGTTCCGGCAGTTTGTCCTAATTCAAACTCAATATTTTTGTACAGCTTAAACTGAATAAACTTTCCATTTTGTGAAAAAGAGACTCCCATAAAGAGGCAAAATGAGAAGAAGATTATTATTTTTTTCATAGCACTAAAGATTTACTTGTTCAGATAACTAAATATCTTCTAAAGATATTGCAGAAAATCGAGAATTACACTCCATTTCCTGATTTTCACTTCCAAATTTATTTCCAATTTCCAAACCTATTTACATTTATCCCTTTATCTTTGTTTTCTAATCCAAAAAAGAACTATTTCTGTGAAAACAACAACAGTAAAAGAAGCACTGACCATTTCCTCGTTAATAGGGGAAAAAGTAACCATTTGTGGGTGGGTAAGAACGTTCAGAAGCAATCGATTTATTGCCTTAAATGATGGCTCCACCATTCACAATATTCAAGCAGTAGTAGAGTTTGAAGAAATAGAAGAGGCAAAATTAAAAAAAATTAATACTGGGGCAGCTGTACAAGTTTCAGGGACTGTAGTAGAATCTCAAGGAAAAGGGCAAAAAGTAGAGATCCAAGTCAACGAATTCGAAATCTTGGGAGAGGCAAATCCAGAAGAGTATCCTTTGCAGCCAAAAAAACACTCGTTGGAGTTTTTGAGAGAAAAAGCACATCTTAGAATGAGAACCAATACGTTTGGTGCTGTATTCAGACTGAGACATGCCATGTCTTTCGCTATTCATCAATATTTTCACAACAAAGGTTTTTACCAAATGCACACTCCAATAATTACCGGAAGTGATGCGGAAGGAGCTGGAGAAATGTTTAGAGTTACTACGCTGGATTTGGACAACATTCCGAAAGGAGAAGACAACAAAACAGATACTTCCAAAGATTTTTTTGGGAAAGAAACGAATCTAACTGTTTCAGGACAGTTGGAAGCTGAACTTGGGGCGCTGGCGCTTGGTAAAGTGTATACGTTTGGCCCTACTTTTAGAGCAGAAAATTCTAATACAACCAGACACCTGGCAGAATTCTGGATGATTGAGCCTGAGGTAGCATTTGCTGACCTCATAGACAACATGAATTTAGCCGAAGATTTTCTTCAACACTTGGCTCAATATGCCCTAGACAACTGTATGGATGACCTAGAGTTTCTTAACGAGAGAGAGATTGCTGAAGACAAGCTAAAGCCGCAAATAGAAAGAAATGAACTCAATCTGATTGATAGACTAAGGTTTGTAACGGCCAATAACTTTGAACGAATTACGTACACCGAAGCAATTAAAATCCTAGAAAACTCAAAGCCTTACAAAAAGAAAAAATTCAATTACTTGCCAGAGTGGGGAAGCGATTTACAAACGGAACACGAACGATACCTGGTAGAGAAACACTTTAAAAAACCTGTGGTTATTTCGGATTACCCAGCAAGCTTCAAGGCGTTTTACATGCGTCAGAACGAGGATGGAAAAACGGTAGCTGCAATGGATATTTTATTCCCTGGTATCGGTGAAATTATTGGAGGATCGCAACGAGAAGAAAGACTCGATGTATTAAAAGAAAAATGCAAAGCATTCAATATTCCTGAAGAACACGTATGGTGGTACCTCGAGACAAGGAAGTTTGGAACGTGCGTACATTCTGGATTTGGGTTAGGATTTGAGAGACTCGTCATGTTTGTAACGGGAATGACCAACATCAGAGATGTGATTCCTTTCCCTCGGGCGCCAAAAAATGCGGAGTTTTAATCTTACTAGATAAAACTAAAAACTTCTTTGATTAATCAAAGAGGTTTTTTTTTGACCATTAGAATGGGTATCCGATTCCAATATTAATTTGTGGCGTATACAGCCCAGGAAGGTTCGAGGTATTACTTAGGGAATTGACAAACGATTTGTACTCTTCTTTTGGCTGAAAAAACCATCTCTCCCCTACCGCAAGACTTGGGTTCTTAAGAGGATAAGCAATATCCAATCTGATGAGAAAAAAGCTCAAATCCACACGTATTCCAAATCCAGCACCGATAGCGATTTCATTCACAAATCTATTCACTTTAAAATCAGCCCCGGGCCTGAGAGAATCCTCATTCATCAACCAAATATTTCCGGCATCAACAAACAGTGCTCCATCCAAAAAACCCAATAAATCAAATCGATACTCGAGGTTTCCCTCTATTAAAATCTCTCCTATTTTATCAAAAACCACTGCCGAATCTCGAAAAGACCCAGGCCCTAGCGATCGAGCTTTCCAAGATCTAGTTTTGTCCGTTCCTCCCGCAAAAAAACTCTTTTCAAACGGCAACGCAGCGCTGAGATTCTTCATGGGTACTCCCACGCCTCCGAGCATTCTGAACACCAAACTGCTTTTTTCATTGATGCGATTGTATACTCTTAAGTCGTGCTGAGTTTTGAGGTACTGAGCATACTGAATTCCCAAAATTTTGTAGGCATCTATAGCCGGATCTTTCTCTTGATTTGTGAGCGTGTAAAATGCATTGAGCAGATTCCCGGCACTCTCCACAGAACCATCATAATACATCGAAAGACGTTTTTTCGATTTGGCAGAGGGTGAATTGTACACAAATCGATATCGAGTAGCCGAGATAATGTGATTTTGAAAACTTGCGGCAAGTAGTTTGTCATTCAAACTGCTAATTCTATTTTCGAACTCTTGTGACTTTACCACCTCAACCGCACTAAAGGCTATTGGCTCGAGGAGATGTGAGAATTTATCCTTTACGTTCCATGAATATCCGTACGATAATTCTTGGATTCCTCTTTCAAAGTCGAGCTGGGTTACGTTCAGTCTTCGCTGGTAATTCAAAGAAGCCGAAATCACTGTCTTTGTGTTACTTACAGTTCTATATTTATACGTTGAAAAAAACAAGAGTTTTGGAATCGTTAAGGAAACCTCTGGTCCAAATTCAATGGTATTGAAAGCTGAAGATATGTTCGAAAAAGATTGAAAATCTATTGGTATATTGCTGTTATCTGCCGTGTTATCATTTACAAAAAGAGGTTGTGATTCCAAAGAACCAGAAAGACCAACATGAAAAACTTCGGCCCCTCGAAAAACATTGTTGTGATTGAAAAGCAATGAACCCTCAATTCCGAAATTACTACCAGAAGTGGTTCCGTTCCATTCGACTCTCGCATCTTTGCGTTTAGCCCCTTGCAGCAAAACAGTCATCACTAGCTCTTGTTTGCCATCAGTTGTGTCTTGTTCTGTCACAATATTTACCTTCTGAAACACTCCCAAAGAAGTTAGTTTTCGGAAAGTTTGCTGCTGTCTTTGTTTGCTATACACATCTCCTGGCTTAAGAAACAAACAGGAGTAAAACAAATTAGCGTTGATGTCATTTTTTCCTTGAACGGAATAGTCTATGTTCTTAAAGGAAAAATTTGTGATTTCACTACTAAATGGACTCTGAACATAGTTGAACTTTACTGCTCCAATTCGAAACACTTTATGGGGAGAGGCTGCAATCGAATCAGATTTAATTAATTTCTCCTTGTACAAATCTATCTGTAAAGTAATATCCACCCAATTTCCATTAGAGCCACTACTATCAACATAAAATTTAATGTAATTTTTATTGAACAAATAGAATCCATTATTCTGCAAATAGGTAGCCAAACGTTCCCTTTCGTCATCCAATTTATCTACATCAAATATGGTTCCTACTTTCAGTTTTGAGGTCGCTTCCAGTTTTTTGATGTAACTCAAAAGTAGCGAATCTTCCGTTGTAGTCTGTATTGATTTTATCTGGAAAGGATCCTCCACCTTTACCACGTAGCTAACTATGGCTCTCTGTTTTTGGAGGCCCCAATATTTCTTGTCGATGTACTGAATGGAATCTTTCACCGAATTTGCAAAAAAACCTTTTCGGATCAGGTAAATGTGTAATTGATCGGCCGTTTTTCGGGTCATAGATTCACTCAAAACAACAGGAGCCTCTCCAATTGAATACAATATTTTCTCGCCAAAGGAATCAAAGTTTTCGCTGGTTTTTCTCTTTATCAGCGGTTTATTTTTCTTGATTCTTCGTTCATTTTTTCTATCGATTCGTATGTTTTTTCGCTCCAATTTCCGTTCTTCTCTTTGCGCAACCTTCGCAGAGTCCATCGAATTATGAAGCAACAAATGGAATTTAAGAACAGAAAATATTTTTCTATTGGGTCTCTGTTTGATCACAGATTTCAAGTCATCCTTGTCGACCTTATCGCTGTTGGTTATTATTCTGTTTTTATCCAATAAATATTGCGTATCACTTAGCTTTTTCGTGAAGCACGAACCCAGCAAAAACGAAAGAATAAAAACTGCTATGAGAGACTTATGTGACAATTATCTGTTACTTTTATAATATAAATATGGAAATGCTCCAAATATAATGCCTGAAATTACGAAAAACCAACTGAAACACGTTCGATTACTGAAACAAAAAAAGCACCGAATGCTCTCCAGCCAATTCGTGGTAGAAGGAGAAAAAAATGTGGAGGAATTAATTCATTCTCAACTTGAAATCGTAGCTCTTTTTGCAACCAAAGATTGGACTTCCCCGTCCAGTAAATGCTCTCCCATTCTTGTCACAAACAAAGAATTGTCTCAAATGAGTGGGCTAAGTTCACCCAATAAAGTGTTAGCTGTGGCCAAAATCCCCGAAGTAGAATTCTCTACCAGCTCACTGCAAGAAGGAATAACCCTCGTCTTGAACGAGATAAACGACCCGGGAAACTTAGGAACTATTATCCGCACAGCAGATTGGTTTGGTATCAAACAAATAATCTGTTCGCCAAATTCTGTAGATTGTTACAACCCAAAAGTTGTTCAATCCACCAAAGGATCTATTGCCCAAGTCACCATTCACTACCGCGACATATCCTCTGTCCTGGATTCGTACAATTTGCCTGTATTTGCCGCTGATATGGAAGGCACCAAAATGGACAAGAATTATAGGTTTCCAAAGGATTGCATCATTATGATGGGAAGTGAATCGCACGGTATTCCTGATGAACTAAGTAACTACATCACGGATCGAATTACGATTCCAAAAGTGGGACAATCAGAATCTTTGAACGTGGCTATTGCTACTTCCATTATTCTTCATCACAGTAATTTATAAAAAACATGACACTAGACCAAGCACAAAAAACAGTAGACGACTGGATTAACAAACATGGAGTTCGTTACTTTAATGAGTTAACAAACTTGGCAATTTTGACCGAAGAAGTGGGTGAAGTAGCCCGAGTTATTTCGAGAGAATATGGAGAACAATCCTACAAAAAAGAGGCAAAAAAATCCGAATTGGGAGACGAACTGGCCGATGTATTATTTGTGATCATTTGTTTGGCAAACCAAACAGGTATCGACTTAACAAAAGCCCTTTCGAAGAACCTCGAGAAAAAAACGAACAGAGACACAGACCGACATAGAAACAATCCAAAACTGAGTTAAATGAAGTTGTTAATTGTAGCTGTTCTCGTGCTACTTGTTTCTTGCCGTCCTCCTAAATTACCAACCAGCAATCAACCTCTTGAGATCATCGAACAAGAATTGTCTGGCGATTTGCTAGGCAAGCAATTTCGCTACCCTACCAAAAAGATAGAAAATGAGGAGAATGAAATTGTGATTTTCATGAAACACCGGAAATTATCCACTACTGAAATTGACATCTATTTCAATAAAAACAGTTCGGAGAGATTTGTTCAAATTCAGAAATTCTATAACTCTCGCTTTCATACCAACCAAAAAGACTCCCTTTACGGGAGCTGGCAAACAGATTCAACAGAGTTTATTTTGTTTAAAAACTCGGATAGTAGTATCTTGGTCAACATTTTTAAGAGAAATTAAACCAAATTTATGGCAAACACTTCAGACATCAGAAACGGACTTTGTATCAGATTCAAGCACGACTTATTCAAAATTGTTGAATTCCAACATGTAAAACCTGGTAAAGGCCCTGCCTTTGTAAGAACAAAACTAAAAAGCCTTACCACGGGAAGAACCCTGGACAATACTTTTTCGGCAGGTCACAAAATTGAAGACGTAAGAGTAGAAACTAGAAATTATCAGTTTTTGTACAAAGATGATCAAGGATATCATTTTATGAATACTTCCACGTATGAACAAATAATGCTGCAAGAAGCAATGATAGATAACCCTCAGTTTTTGGTAGATGGAGATTCCGCGACCATAGTATTTGATGCAGAACAAGAAACTCCGCTTACTTGTGAGCTCCAGCCCTACATCGATACAGAAATCACTTACACAGAACCGGGAGTTAAGGGAGATACAGCAACAAACACATTAAAACCTGCTACTATCACTACTGGTGCCGAAATAAGAGTGCCTTTATTTATCAATATTGGCGACAAAGTAAGAGTAGACACCAGATCAGGAGAGTACAAAGAAAGACTTAAATAGATATAAAAACCATTTGGACCTTTTTAGCTCCCTTCTCAATTAACGAGTTGGGAGCTGTTTTTTGTAATGAATTGTCAGTTTTTCTGTCAAATGATTCAAAAATGGAACTTGGCATAATTATTTAAGGGGGATAACTTCGTGAAACAAAAAGCATCAATATATACAGGAATGGGTATTCCCTTGGTATTGGTTTTTCTATTATGGGGAATTCATTTTCTTAATCTCGAATTCCCAGAACTCCATTTTTCCTCTTACGGAATATTTCCACGAACCTTAGAAGGTGCGAAAGGCATCTTGTTATCTCCTTTCATTCACGATACCTCAGATTTTTCTCATATCGTAGGAAACTCAGTTCCCTTATTCGTATTGAGCTGGCTATTTCTTTTATCCTACAAGAAATACTTTTTTCCCAGCGCTGTTTTTATCTGGTTGTTTTCAGGTATTTGTGTGTGGCTAGCAGGCAGAGAATCGCACCATATTGGAGCGAGCGGAGTTATTTATGGATTCGCTTATTTCTTGTTTTTTAGCGGAGTATTTAGCAAGAATAAAAGGCAGATTGCCACTTCTCTCATTATTGCGTTTTCCTACGGAAGTATGGCGTGGGGTATCTTTCCCATTGAGGAAAGAATATCTTGGGAAGGCCACTTATTTGGAGCCATTTCGGGAATTATTATGGCTGTGTATTTCCGAAAAAAATATTATTCGCCAGACAAATACAACCTGAAAGTAGATCCTGTTTTTGAAGAATACGTAGATGAATACAACGCTCAATTGAAGGAGATCATCAAAGAAAAAGAAGAACTCAAAAAAAGTGACGTAACCAACAACACGTTAAACGAAAACTACAAGATTTTCTTTGAATATTTGAAAAATGAGGATTAAGCTTGGTCTTAGAAGAACGAAATGAAGGAGTTTAAAAAAATTGAGTCATTAAAAACCTCTTTGTTGTTGACGAATTCTGTGGTTGAATTTTCTCAATAAAAAAAGGAACAACCTTTCGATCATTCCTTATTAAAAAATTTCATCGGTACAGAAACCTGAAGCTGGTAACAGGCCTTAGTTATTCAACATTACTGGCATTACAAGCATCAAAATATCCTCTCCTTCAATGTCTGTTTCGCTTGGTAGAATAATACCCGCTCTAGACGGATCACTCATTTCAAGGTGAATATTATCAGACTCTAAATTTGAGAGCATCTCAATCAAAAATCTCGAGTTAAATCCTATTTCCATGTCAGTTCCTTCGTAGCTACAAGTAAGTCTTTCATTCGCAGCATTCGCAAAATCTAAGTCTTCTGCGCTTATCGCAAGTTCGCTACCTGCCACTTTCAATCTCACTTGGTGAGTAGATTTATTCGAGAAAATAGACACCCTCTTCATCGAATTCAACAGAGACTGTCTTTCTACAGTTAATCTATTTGGGTTTGTTTTTGGGATAACTGCATCGTAATTCGGATACTTTCCGTCAATTAATCTACACACTACATTAAAATCATCAAACTTGAAATGCACATTCGATTCACTGTACTCAATTGTAACGTCATCAGAGGTATTTCCCACCAGATTTTTCAACAAATTCAATGGTTTTTTGGGTACAATAAAAGAAGCTGAAGAGCTTGCATGGCTGGAAGTGCTTCGGTATCTAACTAATTTGTGTGCATCTGTAGCAGCAAAAGTAACAGAATCGCTATCCAACTGGAAAAACACTCCTGACATAACAGGTCTCAAATCATCATTCCCTGTTGCAAATATTGTTTTGGTAATAGCTCGCGACAACACATCCGAAGACAACTTCATAGTGGAGGGCGCCTCAAGAATTGGAGTATTAGGAAATTCATCTTTATTCTGACCGCTAAGTTTAAACTTTCCATTGTCAGAAGAAATCTCAATTCCAAAATTTGACATGTCCACAGAGAATGTCAGCGGTTGCTCAGAAAAAGTTTTTAGAGCATCCATCAAAAACTTAGCAGGAATTGCAACTGCACCGTCCTCTTTTGCCTCGATTTCAAATTTAGAAGAGATAGTTGTTTCCAAATCAGAAGCCAAAACGGTTAATTGTTTTCCATCGATTGAGAATAAAAAATTATCTAAGATAGGAAGAGTATTATTGGTACTCAACACCCCGCTTATTGACTGTAAGTGTTTGAGTAATAGTGTGCTTGAAACAATAAATTGCATAATTTGTTATAATATTTGAATTGTTGATTAGCTTCAAAGATACTTCTTTGGGTAGTATTGAATGAAACCACCGTTCTATTTTTTTTAACAATTACCAGCAAGAAATGAACAACTCGAAAATAATCAAGGAAAATTATTTGTCTGGTTGTGACTTGTTTTATTAATGAAGTTTACTAAATTTGCACACCCTACAATAATGGTCTCGTGGCCGAGCGGCTAGGCAGTGGTCTGCAACACCATCTACAGCGGTTCGAATCCGCTCGAGACCTCAACAAAAAACCTCTCTGTTTCTTGATGGAGAGGTTTTTTTCTTCCCTTCTTTAAGCTTTCTAAGGAATAGTTGATTTTTTTCAAATTCTTGACAAATCGTCTACTGTTAGATACTGCTAAAATTGTCTTTTTGGAGAATGATTCAACCAAAAAACAAGTATCGACACCTACACAGAATATTCTTGTTTGTCTTTCCCTTTATTTTTAAAATTTCAATTTTTGAGATTATTTTCATTCTAAATCTGTAAATTTACGTCCGCAAATAAGCCTTGCCAACGACCTGAAAAAATCAAACTTTTTTCAACAATAAAATGTCAAAAAAATAAATTTATTTTAAAAACTTAGGGTTGGTGGTAACTATGAAAATAGTTTGTTAATAAGTGAGTTTTTTGTTAATTATTCAAATTGTCTTCTTCAATTTTTTTATCCATTTTTGTAATGCGAAGAGAACATAAAACAATCCGGTTTTCCCTCCTTCGAACTTGAAAAATTAACATCTAAACCACTAGAAATGAACGAAACAAACCAAAGCCTGCACCCAGAACCAATATTGACCGAAAATAACAACAGATTTGTTCTGTTCCCAATTCAACACGATGATATTTGGGCATATTACAAAAATGCTGAAGCAAGTTTTTGGACTGCAGAGGAATTGGACTTGTCTTCGGATATTACTGATTGGGAAAACAAACTAAATGATGATGAAAGATATTTCATCAAACATATTTTGGCATTTTTTGCAGCGAGTGACGGAATTGTAAACGAAAACTTAGCAGAAAACTTTGTTGCTGAAGTACAATACACCGAAGCGAAATTTTTCTACGGTTTTCAAATTGCCATCGAAAACATTCACTCCGAGACTTATTCGTTGTTGATTGACACATTGATTTCGGACTCCAAAGAGAAGGACTATTTATTCAACGCCATCGAAACTTTTCCTCCAGTACAAAAGAAAGCTGAATGGGCTTTGAGATGGATTGACAATGGAAGTTTTGCTGAAAGGCTGATTGCTTTTGCTGCGGTAGAAGGTATTTTCTTTTCGGGGTCGTTCTGTTCTATCTTCTGGTTGAAGAAAAGAGGATTAATGCCTGGATTAACTTTCTCTAACGAGCTTATTTCTCGAGACGAAGGTTTGCACTGTGACTTTGCAGTGTTGCTTCACAACAATCACGTGGTAAATAAAGTTGCTCCAGAAAGAATAAAAGAGATTATCGTAAATGCAGTAGCAATCGAAAAAGAATTTGTAACCGAATCTCTTCCTGTAAGATTGATTGGTATGAATGCCGATATGATGAATCAATACATCGAATTCGTAGCAGACAGATTGTTAACTGAACTGAATTGCGACAAAGTATTTCATGCGACCAACCCATTCGACTTTATGGATATGATCAACCTACAAGGGAAAACTAATTTCTTTGAAAAAAGAGTAGGTGAATACCAAAAAGCGGGTGTTGCAAGCAACTCTTCTTCTGAACAAACATTCTCACTAGACGAAGATTTTTAACCCAAAAACTATCCATGAGGATAAAAATGGTATTAACACAGACTGGTTAATAATGCCAAAGTCATATGTGTAATACAAAAGAATGTTTTATTAATTTTAAAACAAACAGGAGAGAAATCCCCAAACAAAAAAAATAGAATATAGGACAAGAAAATATAATACCCCCCAATTTATGTATGTAGTTAAAAGAAACGGAAAAAAAGAAGCAGTACAGTTTGATAAAATCACAGCAAGAGTGCAAAAAATGTGTTATGGACTAAATCCATTAGTTGATTACACAAAAGTCGCCATGAAAGTAATTGAAGGATTGTACGATGGAGTAACTACAAGTGACCTAGACAATTTGGCCGCAGAAATTGCAGCAACAAATACCATTACGCATCCAGATTACGCACTCCTAGCCTCTAGAATTGCGGTATCTAACCTACACAAAAACACGAATAAATCGTTTTCCAAAACGATGAAGGTATTATATGAATATGTAGACCCTATTACAAACGAGCCTGCAAGTCTGTTGGCAGACGAGATCTATGCTATTATCAAAGAAAATGAAGCTCTCCTAGACTCAACTCTTATCTATGACCGTGATTTTAGGTATGATTATTTTGGATTCAAAACCCTTGAAAGATCGTATCTATTAAAAACACATGGAAACGTAACCGAAAGACCTCAGCATATGTTGATGAGAGTGTCTATAGGAATTCACAAAAACGACATAGAATCGGCTATTAAAACTTACCACTTAATGTCGCAAGGTTGGTTCACTCATGCAACCCCTACTCTGTTCAACTCAGGAACACCCAAACCTCAGATGTCGTCTTGTTTCTTGTTGACCACTAAAGAAGATAGTATTGATGGAATTTATGATACCTTAAAGCAAACTGCAAAAATATCTCAATCAGCTGGAGGAATCGGCCTATCAATTCATGATATTAGAGCTAAAGGATCATACATTAAAGGAACAAATGGAACCTCAAATGGGATTGTTCCGATGTTGAAAGTATTTAATGACACAGCCAGATATGTAGACCAAGGAGGAGGAAAAAGAAAAGGTTCTTTTGCGTTATATCTAGAGCCATGGCACGCAGATATTTTTGATTTCCTTGATTTGAAAAAGAACCACGGAAAAGAAGAGCAACGAGCAAGAGATTTATTTTACGCCATGTGGACACCAGACTTGTTCATGAAACGAGTAGAAGCTGACGAAGAGTGGACATTAATGTGCCCAAACGAGTGCCCAGGATTATCTGACAGTTACGGAGAAGAGTTCGAGAAATTATACACCAAATACGAACAAGAAGGTAGAGGAAGAAAAACAATCAAAGCCCAAGAATTGTGGAACAAGATTGTAGAATCTCAAATAGAAACGGGAACTCCTTACATGTTGTATAAAGATGCAGCTAACAGAAAATCGAACCAACAAAACCTAGGTACAATTAAGTCTTCTAACTTATGTACCGAGATTATTGAATATACTGCTCCCGATGAAGTTGCCGTATGTAACTTGGCCTCTATTGCCTTACCAAAATTTGTAAAAGACAAGAAATTTGATCACCAAAAGTTGTTTGAAGTAACTTACCAAGCTACTCTAAACCTAAATAAAATTATAGACAACAATTACTACCCAGTAAAAGAAGCTGAAAACTCCAACCTAAGGCACCGTCCTATCGGTTTAGGTGTGCAAGGATTGGCAGATGCTTTTATTTTAATGAGGTATAATTTTGATTCGGAAGAAGCTCGAAAATTAAATTCAGAGATCTTTGAAACCATCTATTTTGCAGCAATGACTGCTTCCAAAGATTTGGCAAAAGTAGAAGGATCCTACCAATCGTACGAAGGATCTCCTGTATCGAAAGGTGTTTTCCAGTATGACATGTGGGGAGTAACTCCATCACCACGATGGGACTGGGCTACATTGAAAAACGAAGTGAAAGCAAACGGAGTAAGGAACTCACTATTAGTGGCTCCAATGCCGACAGCTTCTACCGCTTCTATTCTTGGAAACAACGAATGCTTTGAACCTTATACTTCCAACCTTTATACAAGAAGAGTACTCTCTGGAGAGTTCATTATCGTAAACAAACACTTGCTAAGAGACTTAGTAAATCTTGGATTGTGGAATAATGACTTGAAAAACCAAGTAATGATTGGAAACGGAAGTATCCAGCACATTGATGAAATTCCACAAAACATTAAAGATTTGTACAAGACTGCTTGGGAAATAAGCCAAAAGTCATTGATTAATATGTCTGCAGATAGAGGTGCTTTTGTGTGCCAATCTCAGTCATTGAATATCTTCATGGAAAATGCCAACTTTGGTAAACTTACCTCGATGCACTTTTATGGATGGAAAAAAGGTCTTAAAACTGGAATGTATTACCTAAGAACCAAATCTGCGGTAGATGCAATTAAATTTACAGTAACCAAAGAAAAGAAAACCGAACCAAAACCTGAAGAAAAAAAGCCTGTAATTAACATGGCACCTGAAACACCCGTTACCCCGATTAGCCAACCTGCTCAACCAGTGAAAGTAGAAGAAATCGGAGGAGAATATTCTTTTGCTCAATCTCAATCATCGCCAGTAGTTGAGCCTTTGGTTTCTCCTATGCAACAAGATTCAAGCGCACCAATCCAATCGGCTCCTACTAACAACGATCCTATGTTTGTAGATGTAAATGATGCCGCCTACCAAGCCGCAAAGCTGCAATGCTCAATTGACAATCCAGATGATTGTGAAATGTGCGGAAGTTAATTCTTGCAACTTACTTTTTTTAAAAAATGTAAAGTCCTGATTAATAGTATAATCAGGACTTTATTATACATTTGAAGCAGATTTATAACCGAAACCAAAAACGGTTCTGTCGCATTAATTATTTTTCGCCCATTTTTCATCAAATTCCATGAACGTTCAAAAAGTTAACTCACATTATATCAATGGTTTATGATTTTTCGTTTTGTATGAATTAGGCTTCAAATAGTGATTTTTTAGTTAATGCGACAGTACCTCCATTCGCCAACTATCACAAACCTTCTTTTTTCGCTTATGCATATTCTTCTCAACTTCTTTAGAAAATTTAAATACCCATCTTTGGATAGTGGAATGGTCTACTTTTATCCCTCTGATTGACATTAGTTCTTCCACATCTCTATAACTCAATGTAAATCTCAATTTGAAATAAACAGCTTGTAAAATAATTACTCTTGGATATCGGTGACGCTCAAACATAATTTCAGTAATAGATGAAGTCAAATCTAAACATTTATTAGTTACTCCAAGTTAATGCGACAAAACCTTGTATGCTGCCTTTCTTACTTTGTTTCTATTCATACAAGTTAATTGATAATCAGTTTCTTGCTCATTTTTCCATGGTCATGTGATACTACCACGTAGTATACTCCGGCAGGTAATTGGTTTCCTTTGATCGTGATAATTTCTCCTTTTTTTACTGCCTCAAAGGGAATGGATTGACCGAGTGGATTGAGGAGTTTAACTCGGGATAAATCTATATTGGTTCCTTCCAAACTAAAGTCGCCTTGTGTAGGATTAGGATAAATTTCAAACGAGCTCTCTCTATTATTTTCTTCAAGATTCAAATACGAACCGATTGTGAAATTATAAGTGTAGCTACCTCCGAAGTCTGGATTTATTGCCCATGCTGCCTGTCCAGTCATTTTATGAAATCTCAGATAACCGGTTCCGTCCGAATTTGCCCAGAACCCAATCCCATCTCCATCGGTGTCTTTCACCACGAGTCTGTAGCAACCCAGACCCAAGTTGAGGGTGTCTCGGAGAAGCGTGTTGTTTGCTTGGCCAGAATTGCTGTAAACCTCCGTGCCAAATTCGTCAAAGATTTTGAAGGATGTTTCGCTGGCAGCGCTGTTTGATCTATAATCAATACGGAAAGGAGATTCGATAAAATCAGGAACGGAGAATTGTGAGGAATAGGTATTGTTGTAGCTGTATTCATCCACACCATTATTCGGTTTACTTATTTCCACATGAAATGTATTTTCTAACCCAGAAACTGCTTGCCACATTTTGCTTGGTGCGTGCATCTCTACCACTTCGTTTTGAGACGGAGCCAAATTCCCCAACCAATAAAATACTTCTTTGGTTGAGCTATTGTTTACCCAAAACTCAATTTTAAGTGAGGTTAACTCTGTTTTTCCAGCATTTCTGATAGTGATTTTTGGGTAGTGACATATTGCATTCTCCTTTTCATATTCTACTCGTTTGGAGGGAGCTATAACGTCTACAATAGCTGCATCCAACAGGTGATTGTATTCTCCGAAGGTAACTAGTTTATTGCTCACAATGTAATTAGAGGTTCCCGATGCTGTACTCACACCGTAATCAATCACCACCGAGTCCTTATTATCCACAAGCGAGGTAATGTCGTGTGTTTGTACATCGGTTGCCATACCGGGGCACCATCCTGCTCTATCGTAAATCCAGGTTCCTCCTTGAGGAAAAACTGGGTTTTCACCGCAATCTTTCCATACTCTCCAGTCGAATTGGTGAGTTGTATCAATCTTCAGAAAATGCATTCTCGGTATAAATTCTCCTTCCTGACCATGGCCCGTAACGGTTGTTTTTACCTCATAATAACTTGCCGAAGTATCCAATGGTAGTTTACGTGGAGCGAAAAATTTGTTTGAAATAATGTCGTTGAACCCATGGTATCCGGTGGGCCAAATTTCTTTAATTTCTTTTACCTCACGTTCCGGTGTTCCTACTATAAAGTGGAATGAAATATCCATTTCCTCTTGATATTGTCCTCCTCGTTCCATTGTCATTCTTTTTGATCCTGTCAAAAATGGAGTGTAATCTGTTACGTCAAATATCCATGTCTTTCCTGTTGGTCCCAAATCCAAATTGATTCCATAAGGAGTTACAAAAGACATGATTTCAAATTTCATTGGGAATCTATTGTAATAACTTAGGTTGCTGAGGGTAATCGTTCCATCTGCTGGAACTGAAACTGAATCATACAACACTCCAAGCGAGTTGAAGAAATAAGATTTTTTTGCTGCATTGAAATAGACGTTGGACGAAACAATTGCTATACTATCGCTTCTCAATTCACCTGATTTGGAGAATACTTGTTGTGCTTGCACCAAATGCGAGAGGTGCTGAACGGAATCATATAATGAATCATTTACCGTAGAAAGTACGTAAACTCCTTGTGCGAGATGAATATTAGGACGAATATTTAATTCAGTGATTTCTTTGAATAAGTTTTCTCCTTGAAAAGAAAGTCGATTGGCAGAGCCATTAATTATTGCGTCATTGCCATTACCAGAACTATCTATTACAGAAATAGTTCCCGTAGAATTTAATCTATAATTCATTTCTAAGTTGGAAAAATTAGGGTGAGCGGAGGTAACTTTTTTTCTTTTCCAAGCTCTTAGATCGGAGAGGCTAACATCTGTATTCCAAATCCGTAAATCATCCATTTCGCCAATCAAATATCGATTGTGTATTCCTTTGCTCACCTGAACATTAATGCCTGTGAGAATATTTGTATTAATAGCAGTAGATGGGTTTGATGTTTTACTGTCTAGTACACCATCCACATAGAATTCTACATCAGACAATCTACTTCCGTTGAGCACCGCAGCCAAGTGGTGCCAGTTTCCATCTGCTATATTCGTACTTCCTACTACTCCTGCTCCGTTTATTTCAATACGTTGATATCCATTATTGGTGGTTCGCCAATTCCATTTTTCACCTGTGGCATTATTTCCCCAAGATAATATCTCGCCCCCAATTGTGGTAGTCTTTATCCAAGCTTCCATGGTTCTGTTTGTTGATCCACCAACTCCCTTATAGCTATTGCTCTCAATAAAGTTAGCGGATTCAAATTTGAGCGAATAATCTCCACCCGCCATAAGGCCTCCTTGTGAGGAAGTATGGCAAAGAATTGAATTTCCTGTTCCGGGAGAATTTCCAGTAAAAGAAAACTCGATAATCAAATTTGAAGTTCCGTCCCAGTTGAAAGGTGTATGAAATTGAAATCTATTGAGACCCACAGCTAATTGGGTAGTGGAGTAAAATACTTCATTGAATCCTGTTAACTCAATGGAATCTGCTATTAATGAAGTTTTGGAAGTGGCTTTAATCTTAATTTTAAGTTGATTCGCTCTTGAGCCAGTGGTGGTGGCATCAAGTAACAGAGCGTCAATATTTCCGGGACTGATTCCTGCCGATGTTAGTTCAGCTGCTGTGTATATAAATTGAGTCTTTCCTGTGTGAAATTGAGTGGGAATTACCTTGTCCGTAACAATTGTTCCCATACCCAGTGTGTCAATGTCTTCGGATGTGGTACTAAGGATGATAGTCTTTTTCTCTATTTTTTGATAGTAATCATACATGGGATTGATTGAATAAGGAAATGAGTTACCAGAAAAATTTGAGATCAAATAATTGGACACGAAAGATTCGGTGGAGTCAAATCTTGTAGAGTCGTGAATGTAGGTGTTACAGGAATAATCCCATTCTCCGCAGCCCAGATTTCTGCTTGTTCCTGTAGAGATTCTGCCACCTTTGCAACGCATGTTATAATACATCAATATTTTTTCGTATTTCAGGCTTGTATCATTAGGAAAATGAACCATGGTGTCTCTGGTTTGACTGGAATAGTCAAAGGTTTGAACTCGGATGGTGTCACCTATTGATTGTGAAATTCCTGTTATCGAAAAACAAATAAAAAGTGCTAATGTGTATAAAAATAGTTTCATTGATTGTTCATTTGGGCTAAATATAACCAAATCTGAATGAATCTTGTTTATTGGTACCCAAAAATTTAAGTGAGTTGACTGCAAATTTTATAACAAAAATTCCAATAACGATTAGCTTCAAAAATAACTAACAATCCATAAAGCTATCAACATTAAGTTTAAAACCATTGGGATTAAACGAGGTAACCGTAGCAGACTTGATTCCTATATTATCTCCATTGTTGTTACAATAATGAATACCAATAGAATAATTGGTAGATGCGTAACGAGAAATGACTTTTATGGAACCTCCTTTTCCTCCGCGCAAATTTCTTGTTCGTTGATTGAACCATCATCTTCTCTGACGAAGGTTCTGTCGCATTAACTAAAAAATCACTATTTGAAGCCTAATTCATACAAAACTAAAAATCATAAACCGTTGATATAATGTGAGTTAACTTTT
>CBFHVI010000012.1:0-64270 GCA_965658995.1 Flavobacteriales bacterium
AGGGAAAGCGGCAGTAAAAAAATCTGAGTTTGCCATAAGCTTGTTGTTCAGAATGGAAACAGGTCCTCCTGAGGTTCCTGCAATCGCGAAGTGATTGGGATTTGGGATGTCAATTCCCTCCACTCTCCACAGAACACCCAGCGGTGAATTTCCTCTTACAACAATGTCATTCCTCGAGTCATCAGCTCCTTGAACACCGGCAAAATTCGCAGCCATACGAGCAGGATCTCCTCTGCTTCCCGCATACTTATCTGTTTCCTCTACAGAAAAACTGGTCACACTCACCAAGGCCATTTCATTTTTAACTCCTCCATTGTCATCCGCAGTTATTTCCACTTCTTTTATGGTAATCATGGATTCTTCTAGGTCAATGTTTAAGATTAATTCTTTTCCCGAATTTACCACGACCGGAATAGTTTTTTCGTAGTAACCAAGGTAGTTCACTTTCAGAGTATGTCGGCCAACCGCAACCTCTTCAATTCGGTAGTTACCGTCAATGTCGGTTGAGGCACCTTGCGGAGTTTCTTTGTTCGTGACAAGTAAAACAGTTGCTCCAATGATAGGAGAAAATGTTTCTTTGTCAACTATTTTTCCTCTTATTGTTTGGGTAGTTTGGCTCAATCCCAAAACCGTAGTAATCGAAAATACGATCGAATAAATAACTTTGTGCATGGCATAGTTTTGCAACTTCATTCTTGCGAATTAAGTAGTAATGGTTTACTAAATATAAGGAATTATTTGTTTTTCAAAGAAAAGCTTGCGTGGAGACTAGTTAAACGTAGGACAAGCATATTTCGATTCTGCCCTGAACCCACAAGGATTAACAACCAGTGTTACCTCATGTGTATTGAATCCTCCAACTCTTAGTTTAGATAATGTATAGTCATACCCGTAACCTACTCTAAAATAATTCAATAGATTGAAATTAATGAGTGCCGCAACCGCATCGGTGTTTCGGTAAGAAACCCCGATCGAAAATTTTCTTTTGTAATCTGCCATGGCATTTACATCTATCGCCCAAGGGGCTGCCTTCGAAAATTTGAACATCGTAGAAGGAATGATTGACCAATCATCCGTAATTGGAATATTTAGCCCCCCCATGAGGGTTCCGTGTCGAGTAAGTCTTGTGTCATCCGTTCCTACGGCTTTCTTTCGGTTGCCGAGAGTTTGCTGCAGTGTGGCTCCAGCAAACCATTTGTCTGACTGAAGAAATACTCCGGGAGTTATTTCAGGGAAAATGGTAGATCTTCTCGAGTTATTTACTGCATCGTCATTATAGTTAATAAGCGTTACATTGCTTGCATCAAAATTCACTTGCTCAATCCCAAAAAACATTCCCATAGAAAATAAAATATCTCTCGTAAGAGGAAGGTGATACGCATAGGCAGCTTTTAGTTTCGAACGAGTAAAAGGCCCGTAAGAATCGCTTAAGGCAACTAGTCCGATGGCGTGTTTATATCCTAATCCAAATTTGTCTTGCTTCAACGTGGTATTGAAACTTCCGTAGGTAGTAACCGGTGCTCCTTCAAATCCACTCCACTGTGTGCGGTGACCTAAGGTAATATCTAAGCATTCTTTGCTTCCTGCAACCGCAGGATTATAGGCAAACTGATTGGTAAGGTAATTGGTGAATTGCGGAATTTGTTGACTAAAGCCCGTAACCGAAAATGCAAGGAAAAAAGCAATTGAAAGTTTTTTAATCATCTTAGTATATTAGGGTTACAGATCCTGTTTTTATTCTTTCTTCTTTTGAGTCAATACTCAAGCTAATTGTATAGTAATAGGTAGAAGCGGGCAATTGTGTTCCGTTTCTTGTTCCATCCCATCTTGCCGAAGTAGGATATCCAATTGTTTTAAAAACAATTTGTCCCCATCTGTCGAATACGGTGATTTCGGCCTTTGGGAAAAATTCGATAAGTTTTATTTCCCAAGTATCATTCACTCCATCAGAATTTGGGGTAAAAGTATTGGGTACAAAAATAGAATCTAACACATTTACAATTACGTTATCAAAAAAGCGACAACCTTCTATTGACGTGGCTGTAAGCGTATAAGTGGTTGCCCCGAGTGGTGTGGCAATTGGATTGGCGATGTTGGGATTGTTCAAAGTTTCGGTTGGTGACCAAGAATAGGTAACTCCACCAGAACCTTTTAATTGAGTAGATCCACCAAAAGGAATATTCGTGTAAGGTCCTGCACTAATTGTTATGTAAGGGTGCACACTCATCGTAAGTTGGTTCGACCCTGTATTTGGTCCGCAATCACAAATTAATTCTGCTCCAACAATATCTCCGTCAACGAAATAGTCTCTTCTGAACGGCTCTCCATTTGCTGTGGTTGCTGCATAACCTCCATTCACAAACCAGTTGATGGTTGGATTGATACAGTTAGTAGTGGTGGAGGTAAACGTAACCACATCCTCAGGGCAAATAGTGGTGGCACCGGCACTGCTGGATATTACAAGTGTACTTGAGGGAAGAACAACGGCTGGACCACTAATTGAGATATCAAAATCGCAACTACCCGCTGAGTCGCTTGCAATGAGAATGTAATAATTCGTGTTGGCAGCCAATCCGGTCGCATTTAAAGTGAAGTTTCCTCCGGAGTTTACCACACAATTAGAGACAGGAACGTAGGTGGAAGAGTTGCAAGGTGTACCTGCTGCATACACAATTCCGCCCAAACCATTGGATCCTGCACTGCAATTAAGTCCAGATACATTGATGTCTGCGTTCCCTCCAGTGGCATTTGTGGTAAACTGATACCATACTGTTTTTACGAGTTGGAAGCAAGCAGACCCAACAACCATTGAACCGTCAGCACAGGTTCCGCAAACCTCACTTGTTGCATTGTTGGTTGTTCCTGATTTCGTTTTGGAAATACAAATCTCTGTTGCGTTCGCACAGTTATTATTGGAAGGTTGCGAGAATGCCATTTGGCAAAAAAACAACGTGGTTATGAAAATTAAAGTTTGTTTCATCGTGGTATAAAATTACTATAAATCTAAAAGGTTCATTAAATTATCAAATCTATTTTTTAAGTCGTCAAAGTCGTCTTCTTTTTGATAAGTTTCTATCACTTTATAATCGTAGCGTTGAAAAGTTTGGAGAATCGCACCCAGTTCTTTTTTGTTTAATTTAATTGTCACATCTATTTCTGAGGTATCGTCAGAGGAGGTGATGTAAGAGCTGAGAATTCTGGCATTGTTGCTTTCCACAATTTGAGAAATTTCTGCCAACGAATAATCTTTAGAATTTACCCTAAGAACGATTACTCCCCCCGGTTCTTTAATAGAAGTAGTGTTTGACGCAATCGTCATAAGGTGAGAAAGGGTTGTGCAGCCTACATACTCATCATTTCTGTTAAGAATTGGCATCACCGTAAGTTGAAATTCCGACATTTTTCTCATTACCTCAAAAATATGTTGGTACTCGTAGATGAATACTGTGTCAAGCTGAATAGTGTTGGAAAGGAAGTTTACTTCAGACAAACTGGAATCTAAAATATCTTCTTCTGAGACGATTCCTAAAAAAATGTTCTTGTCCACCACAGGTAAGTGTCCCACCTTAAATTCGCTCATCCGTAGCAAAGCCTTACCGAAAGTTTCGGAAGGTTTTAATGGAGGCAAAAGATCCACGATTAGTTGAGATGCAATCATAGTGTTTGTAAAGATGAGATTTGTTGAGTATTTTTTTTACCTTTAAATGTAACTTTTTAAAACAAAAAAACTGTTCTTTCGCAGTTCAGTTTACTCACAAAAATATGACAAAATTAAGTGTAAATATAAATAAAGTAGCCACAATAAGGAACGCTCGAGGAAACAACGTTCCAAACTTGCTAAAAGTTGCGCTCGACATAGAAAAATTTGGGGCGGACGGAATTACCGTTCATCCTCGACCAGACGAAAGACATATTCGATATTCAGATGTAGTTGAGTTGTCAAAGAACATTCGTACTGAGTTTAATGTAGAAGGGTATCCGAACAAAAAATTCATGGAATTAGTGTTGACCACAAAACCCGATCAAGTAACATTGGTGCCAGATCCGCCAGGAGTTCTGACTTCTAATGCAGGATGGAAAATCAAAGACAATAAATCCTTGTTGGAGGAATCGCTCAGCGAACTAAAAAAGGCGGGAATTCGAACTTCTGTATTTATGGAGGCTAAAGTTGCCGATATTGAGGAACTTTCGCTTATTGAAGTTGATAGGGCAGAACTCTATACCGAATATTACGCCAGCGAATATGGTAACAACAGAGAACAAGCAATTATGCCTTTTATAGAAGCAGCAAAACTCACTTCAGAAATGGGCATTGGTCTTAACGCTGGTCATGACTTGAACTTGGAAAATTTAGCATTTTTTGCTTCTTCTCTCTCCAATTTGTTGGAAGTATCTATCGGACATGCCTTGGTAGCAGATGCCTTGTATTTAGGGCTTGAAAGAACTGTAACTTTGTACAAAAATCAATTAACATGAAAAAGGTTATTGGAATAATTCCCGCACGATATCAATCTTCGAGGTTTCCAGGAAAACCCTTGGTAGACATAAAAGGGAAATCGATGATTAGGCGAGTAGTGGAGCAATGCGAAAAGTCGAAGAGATTAACGAAAATAGTTGTGGCAACTGACGACAAAAGAATTTATGACCATGTGTTGGAGTTTGGAGGTATGGCAATGATGACTGGAGATTTTCATCAATCGGGTACAGAAAGATGTGGAGAGGTTGTTGAGAAACTTGAGCAGAAAGGCGAGTATTTTGATGTCGTAGTCAATATTCAGGGAGATGAGCCATTTATTTCTCCCGCACATATCGATAAAGTGTGCGATATTTTACTGAACGATGATCAAGCAGAGATAGGTACACTTGCCAAGCGAATTTCCTCGAGTAGTGAATTATTCAATGAAAATGTGGTAAAAGTAGTGCTTACAGAAGGTGAAATGAACGGTGAGCCAAGAGATGCTTTATACTTTAGCCGGCATCCTATTCCTTTTGTAAGAGGAAAAGAAGAAAGTTTGTGGCTCGAACATGCCGAATACTTCAAGCACATTGGAATTTACGGATTCAATATAGATGAATTTTATGAAATTCAATCGATTGAGCATTCGATGCTTGAAAGAGCAGAAAGCTTAGAAAATTTGAGATGGCTTTCTCATCACTTCACGATACAAGTTTCTGAAATAGAGGAAGATATTATAGGAATCGATACGCCTCAAGATTTAGAAAAAATTCTTAATTCGGATAATTTTTAATTAATCAAAGGAAATAATTAACTTTGCTTCGTTCATTAATGAAAAAGATAGAGAATCATATAGAAGAATTATTGCATGACCACGATTGTGTCATTGTGCCTGAATTTGGTGGATTTATTACCTCCAAAAAGCCAGCATACTTCAATCAGTTTACTTCTGTTTTTTTTCCAGCCACCAAAAGAATTCTGTTCAACAAACATCTCGTGTACAACGATGGGTTGTTGTCAGCAAAAATAGCGGAGAAGCAATCTCTATCAATGGCGGAGGCTCAGCAGTTGTTAATCCAATTCAAGGATGATTGCTTCCTCAGATTGAACGAAGAAGGGAGAGTTGAGATTGAGCGAGTAGGAGTACTTTTTTTTGATAAAGAAAAAAACATCCAATTTCAGCAGGCATCCACAAATTTCTTGAAAGATTCGTATGGTCTCAAGTCACTTGGAATACAAAAAGTAGCTCCGCTACCTACCAAGGAAAAGGAAGAAAAGCAAGTGAAATTAATCACTAGAATAGAAGAACCAAAAGAATCTGTTCTGGTGAAGTCTCCTGTACAAGAACGAACGAAAAAAAGAACGAGTAAGAGGTATGGGCAATTAGTTCCTCTATTAATGTTGCCAATCTTGGCAGTAGGTGTGTATATAGGAGTAAACAAAAACACGCAATACCAACACATTAATATTGCGGATGTGAATCCGTTTCATCCTGTTTTGGTGAATGAGTACTCACCAAGATCGGGAGAATCCTTTGAACTAGATTGGCAACTTGCAGAGAACCAAACGATTGAAAGCCCAAAGGTGCAGCCCAAACTAGAAGAGATTCTGCCGAAAGTAGACTCTACCTTTTCTAAACCAGTGGACCATATTTCTGAGAAAAGATACCACGTGATAGCGGGGTGTTTTTCTGTGAAAGAAAATGCAGATAATCTTGTGAAAGAATGGTCGGAAAAAGGGAATGAATCGCTCATAGTTGACAAGAAAGGTAGTCTTTACCGAGTGGCCATTCAAAGTTTTGTTACGAGAGAAGAGGCAAACGAATTTCTAACTCAAACAAAAAATGAGTCGAAAGAAATTTCGTTGTGGATTCTGAAAAAGTAAAGGTCTAGATAAAATCCGACTTCTTCATATTTAACCAAGAAAGTGCAGATTTGTGCAACAAATCTTCTTTTGTTTTTTGTTCCAAATCAAATTCTCGAATTAGTTTACCTGGCTGTAATTCACCAAGTGGAAAAGGATAATCCGACCCCAAAGCTACTTTGTCAGAGCCAATTAAATCCATGATGTATTGTAGGTTTGCTTCATCGTGAACCAAAGAGTCTAACCAAAATTTACCTAAGTATTCTTTGGGAGCTACGTTATTATCGATGGCACATAAATCTGGGCGGACATCAAATCCGTGCTGAATCCTAGAGATGGTGGCAGGGAAAGAGCCTCCACCGTGTGCAAAGGCAACTCGTAGTTTGGGTAATCGCTCAAAAACGCCACCGAAAATCATCGAGCAAATTGCCAAAGACGTTTCTGCAGGCATTCCGACAAGCCAAGGGAGCCAATATTTTTCCATTTTGGACTTCGACATCATGTCCCAAGGATGAACAAAAACGGCCATATCTAGTTCTTCGCAAGCCTGAAAAACGGGAAATAAATTGGGGTCGTTGAGGTTCCAGTCGTTCACGTGAGAACCAATCTCTATTCCTTTTAGCCCAATTTGCTTACATCGCTCTATTTCTTTTATAGCCAGCTCTGGAGCTTGCATAGGCACTGTGCCTAGTCCTACAAATCTTTTTGGGTATTTCTGTACAATTTCGGCAATGTGGTCGTTCAAAAACATGGAAACATCCAAACAGTCTTGAGGTTTTGCCCAATAAGAAAACATCACAGGAACCGTGGACAAAACTTGTATATTGATGTGCTGTGTATCGCACTCAGTTATGCGTGTTTCTGCACTCCAGCAATTGTCTTCAATCTCTCTAAAAAATTTGTCGTCCATCATCATTCGAGCACAGCAAGGTTTGTGATGGTCTAAGTGAATGAAACCTCCGTAGCCAAATTTCTTTTTGAAATTAGGGATGTCCTTTGGTAGGATGTGAGTATGAATGTCAATACTTAATATGTCTTCTACTTTTTCTACCATTCTAAATAAATCTTTCGTCAATTTCCATTACGTGGTTACAGTTCTTGCAGGTTCTCTTGTCTTCAGAAGTATAAAACTCTTTGAATCTTGATTGAAAATCTGTTTCAATGTCTTTTTGAGAAAAATAGGTTTCATGAAGTTTTTCGTTGCAATTGTCGCAAAACCATAGCAATCCGTCTTTCATGTCAGTATCTTTTCTTTTTCTTTCTATCACAAGACCTATTGAGTTTGCCGGACGAACAGGGTTGTGAGGTATTTTTCCTGGTAGCAAAAACATTTCGCCCGCCTTGATAGGCACTTCTACCGCCTTTCCCTCTTGTTGAACTGTTACCAGAATATCTCCTTCCAATTGATAAAATAACTCTTCTGTTTCGTTCCAGTGAAAGTCTTTTCTGGCGTTGGGCCCACCCACAATCATCACAATAAAATCGCCCGCTTCCTTGTAGAGGTTTTTGTTCCCAACGGGTGGTTTCAATAAATCTCTGTTTTCGTCAATCCATTTTTGAAGATTAAAAGGGGCTGCAATACTCATAGTGGTTATTTTTTATTAATCCCTAAAATTAAGAAAAATAGAGGAGTTTATCTAACAAGATTTTATTGAACTTTGGTCACATGCTAAATCTATCTTTTCTATGGTTAGTTCCTTGCCGGAAGCTAAGAATTCCTCAAAGTATTTGGTTGAAATATGGATGAATCTCAAAACCCAAAGAGATCTTTTCGTGAGTAAGTTTAGGCGAATTATTCGAAATAAGCCAACCGAGAAAAAAGGGGCTTGAAATTGTGCTCTATTCTCTCTTTTATTGTTTAATTTTGAGGTAAAATGGAGAGAGAGACACACAATACTAGCAACATAAAAGGGACGAGACTTTTGTTTGTGGGAATAAGTTTTTTGCTGATAGGAACTGGGCTAGAATTGTACTTGCTCCACCACTTCGAGGATTTTTTTCAACTCATTCCATTAATTTGTATTGCAAGTTCGCTCATTGTATTGGGAGTAATGCAAGTAAGAGTTTCTCATTTTATTCAACAGTTGTTCTCTGTGCTGATGCTAATGACAGCGCTCGCTGGAATTTTTGGAATCGTACTGCACATTCAAACAAATTTTCAGTTTGAACAAGAGATGACTCCCACTCACTCCAACTGGGATTTATTCGTTGAAAGTCTTACGGGAGCTATTCCCGCTCTTGCCCCAGGCAGTTTAATTGCTTTTTCAATCCTTGGATATTCTTATACTAAACTCAAAAACAAAACATCATGAACATAAAATTCTTTCTCTTATTTCTAGCAATATCTGTAAGTTCAATAGTGCTGGTAAGCTGTCAATCACAAGAAACTGAAACTCTCAACCAAGAAGCGGTGGTAACAGAGGAAGCACCAGTAGAATCAATCGAAAAAATTGACTCAAACGTAGTATTCAATGCCAACTTGGCATCACAGGAAGACTTGAAGCTCACGGGATTGTCTTCCGAGCTCATCGAAGAAATCTTGACTAAGAGGCCTTTTCTTACCATGAATTCATTAGATTCTCTGCTAAAAGGAGTAGCGAACAAAGAAGAATTGTACCGACACCTATTCGTGCCAATTAATCTAAACACGACCCCCGAATCAGATTTTTTATTGATCCCTGGTGTGGGTAAAAAAATGGCTCATGAATTTGAAGAGTACCGACCTTATAAAAGTATTAAGCAGTTTAGGAAGGAGATTGGAAAATATGTAGATGAAGAGGAAGTAGCGCGCTATGAGAACTATGTATTTGTACCGGTGGAATTGAACTCAGCATCAGAAGAAGACATCAAAGCCTTGCCCGGGATAGGAGAAAAAATGGCTCATGAATTTGAGGAGTATCGCCCGTATTCGTCTATGAAACAATTTGAGAAAGAAATTGGGAAGTACGTGGATGATCGAGAATTAAAAAGAATGAGTAGACTGGTTTATTTAAAAAAATAAACGTGTTTCTAAAGCTTAGCCCCAAGCATGCTTCCTTCCTTTATTGCCCTTTGCGCATCAATTTTCTTGGCTAATTTTCCTCCGCCTATCAAGTGAGCAGATTTGCCAGAGGCAATCATCTCTTCATACAAGTGGCTCACACTTACTTGCCCAGCACATACAACAATAGTATCAGCCTGAACAAAATGAGGTTCGTTATTCACGGTAAAATGAATTCCTTTTTCGTCTATTCTGTCGTAGGAAACTCCGTTAATCATCGAAACTTGTTTTATTTTGAGTGATTGCCTATGAATCCATCCGGTCGTTTTTCCTAAATCTTTTACCACTTTTGTTTCGCTTCGCTGGAGCATTGTTATTTTTCTTGGTGAAGGGTGAGGAGCTGGTTCAATCAACCCACCTCGTGAAGAATTGGTGGGGTCAATTCCCCATTTCTTCAGAAATAATTTTGGATTCAAGGAAGGCGATTCTCCCTCATGAGAGAGGAATTCTACTACATCAAATCCAATGCCGCCTGCTCCAATAATCACTACATTTTTGCCCACTGGTTTGTTGTGTTTTAGTACATCCTCATAATCCAGCAATGTATTGTTGTTCATCCCCTCCAGGGAAATGGATCTTGGTTTTATTCCGGTAGCAATGATTACTTCGTCATAGGCAAGAAGCTCTTTGGCATTAGTTTTATGGTTCAGTATTAACTTAACAGAATGAAGCTCTAGTTGCCTACGAAAATACCTAAGAGTCTCATAAAATTCCTCCTTGCCAGGGATCAGCTTAGCAATATTAAACTGACCGCCAATCTCTTTTTGTGCTTCAAATAACGTAACTTGATGTCCTCGCTGTGCTGCTACAGTGGCAGCTGATAGCCCAGCCGGTCCCGCACCCACAACGGCAATTTTTTTGGGAGAGTCGGTGGGAGTGTAGGTCAAGATAGTTTCATGGCAGGCTCGTGGATTTACCAAGCAGCTAGCAGTTTTATGCTTGAATACATGGTCCAAACAAGCCTGGTTACAACCAATGCAGGTGTTTATTTCATCTTCACGGTTCTCAATTGCCTTGCGAATAATTTCTGGATCAGCCAAAAAAGGACGAGCCATCGATACCATGTGCGCGTGTCCGTCTGCTAATATTTCCTCCGCTTTTTGAGGAGTGTTGATTCGGTTTGTTGTGATAAGTGGAATGTTAATTTCCTTCATCATCTTTTGTGTAACCCACGAAAATCCCCCTCGCGGAACCATCGTGGCTATGGTTGGTATGCGAGCTTCGTGCCACCCAATTCCTGTATTGATAAGCGTTGCTCCTGCTTTTTCTATTTCTTTGGCAAAGAACACGGTCTCTTCCCATGTGTTTCCTTCCTCCACCAAATCAAGCATCGAAAGTCGGAAAATCAGAATGAAGTTTTCGCCAACGGCTTCTCGTGTCTTCCTTATTATTTCTAGCGGAAATTGAATTCGATTTTCGAAACTACCTCCCCACTTATCGGTTCTTTTGTTGGTTTTTGCCGAAACAAATTCGTTCAATAAGTACCCTTCAGATCCCATGATTTCGACTCCATCATAATTCGCGTACTTGGCTAGTTTGGCTGCTCGAACAAAATGTCGTATCGTTCTGTGGATTCCTCTATTAGATAATTTCCAGGGTTTAAAAGGGCTTATGGGAGATTTTATAGAACTCGGTGCAACAGCTAGAGGGTGGTATCCATATCTTCCTGCATGTAATATTTGCATGCATATTTTTCCTTCATTTTCGTGCACAGCTTTCGTAATGATTTTGTGTTTACGTGCTTCTCTTTTGCTGGTCATTTTACTCGTAAATGGAGCGGTCCATCCTTGTCGGTTTGGGGCAATTCCTCCTGTCACTATCAGGCCTACTTGGCCTTTTGCCCGCTCAGCAAAATAAGCCGCCATTCGCTCGTAGCCATTTTTTTCTTCCTCCAATCCTGTGTGCATTGATCCCATGATTACTCTGTTCTTAAGAGTCGTGAACCCCAAATCCAATGGTTCGAGTAAATGAGGATAGCGCAAGGTTGTCATAGTTTAGTATATTTGTCGATTCTTGTACTAAAATACATTAATTCTAAACCAATGAAAAGAGACAACAAAGTATTTATCACCTACATTCTCGTTCTGTTAGTTTACGGTGCAAGTTATTTGCTTACCGCTGGTAGTTTTGCTTTTTCGCCTGCTTATTCGGATTTTGGGTTGGGTATTATTTCTATTGGGCTATTCTTCAATAAAAAGATTTCGAAATATTCATTTCTGCTCATTCCTTTTGCTTTCAGTTTGTTTTATCTCATTGCCGATAGGCAAGCATATGTTCTGTTGGATAGAGGAGGCTTTTATCTGCTGAAGAATATTACGCTCATTGCTTTTTCGCTTCTTTTGATGTGGGATTTGAATAAAGGTAGATACCGAACACTAAGGTTTTTCTTGTGGTGTTTGGCACTAGTAATTATTGGTTTTTTTGCAGCACGATTTTCCAATCAAGATTTTGCTTTTAGTAAGGAGTTTACCCTTTATAAAAACGCAATTTCTTTTTTGTTGACTTCCATTATTCTTAGTCTCAATGGGGCAAAAAGTACGCTCTCCGTAGGCCTAAAACGAATGATTATTGTCGTTGGGTTGTCTTTCTTTATTGAGATAGTCGCCTATTTGATTCAAATAACACTATAACCCGAAAAAATAGTATTGGACTAGCTGGGCATTTCGTAAAATGAGAAACTTAAGTTTCCGTAGTTTCTTGTTTCTACAAAATTGGGATGGTCTTTCGGAAGTACATTTTTTTGGTGCTCATACACCAAGATTCCTCCGGGTACTAGCAGCTTGTTTTTAAAAATTAGTTGTGGAATTTCAAATCCAGCTTCCATTGAGTAGGGTGGGTCTGCAAAAATCAAATTAAACTGTTGGCTGCAGGTTTTTAGGTATTTAAAAACATCGAGTTGAATAGTATGAACAGAGTCGAATAAGTTCATTTCTTCTATCATTTTATTGATAAAATTTATGTGGTTTCTCTCTTTTTCAACCACAGTTATATCCTCACAGCCTCGCGAAGCAAATTCCAACGAAATACTTCCTATACCTGCAAATAAATCAAGCACAATTAGATCTTCAATGTCGACTTTGTTGTTCAGAATATTGAACAAGGCCTCTTTGGCAAAGTCGGTGGTTGGCCGTGCCGTAATATTTTTTGGTGCTTTAAATCTTTTTGACTTGAATTTACCTCCTATAATACGCATGAATGTTGTTTGTGCAGCGTGAAAAATTGATGTCTGGCTATTGCATTAAGTTGACTAGCCTCTATGTCATTAAAGGTAATATTTTCTTGGGGAATAAATTGGTTCCAAAAAGACAATGTTTCACCTTCTTTGGAAATTTCTCCTGAGAGTTGAAATTTGGTTGTTCGTATGTCTATTCCAAGCTCGTCCATCACCAACCCAAGGTAATACATGGATTCGTCTTTGTTTTCAAATTCAAATCGATTGAAAAAGAGGAGCTTTTTGTCTTGTTTTACTACTATTTCGTATGAGTTTGGAGAAGAAAAATTGACGGCCACTCCATCTAATAGTAAATCGCAGAGTATACTTGAAATATGCTTGATCTGAACAGTTGGAAATTTTGTTAACAATTGAGTTTCCAATTCTGTATTTATTCCATAGCAAGTAACGATATCTTGAGTGAGAAACGAATCACTTTTCACTTTGTGTTCAGTGCCAAGCGAAACAACTTGACTCAAATAAGTTTCCTTGTGTTCTTCTTGATAAAGTGCCCTGGGCACAAGCGAAAAGAGTGAATTTATGAGGGTAGCACTCACCGAGTTTGGAGTGGCAATGGAAGTGATTTTACTTTGAGAAATGAGCTGAGTAAAATCTTGGCTATTTCCCGAAAGATGTTCGATCGCTTCGGGTTTCGCATTTTTCTTGTTTACAAGGAGTAATGAAACTCTTTGTGGATAGATTTCTATGGATAGATGAAAGTTTGGGTAAGATTTTACTTCATTTTCTGTCATGTTGTAAAATACTACCATAGTGGTAATTAATTAATTTGTGTGAGAAATCTTGAAGTTATTTCCAGTTTGATTTCATGCTTTTTTCTTCCAATCCTCCCAATTTAAAAACTTCTGTAACGTCATAGTCGAATTGAGGTCCATAAGGAGGGATAGAGGAGATTTCTACATGAAGAGTAGAATCCACTAGTTTGGTTTCCATGACAAATGTTTTCTTGGCAGTGTCGTTTTTAATCGTTCTTTGAACCGTTAATTTATCAATGTCAAACGGATAAATTCTTTTTTGCTTCTCTTGTTCTTCTTCACTGAACAAGTCTTGGGATACTTGGATTTTTGCATAATCTCTAACGATCAACCCTAGTTTTAACGCATCTGCCTCAGTCCAAACTTCTTTTGGATATCTATACCCCAATGACCTTCCTTCTTCCACTGTCATTTTTCTGGAAGGTAAATCACCTTCTGCTTTAACTAATACTTTAATCGAATCATTTTTTGCAAATTGAATTAACTCAGTAAAACTTCCAGCAAATTTTCGATACTTTCTGTCGTAAGCCTCTTGAAGTTTTTGGATGTCTTTTAGTCCTTGTTTTGCTAATTCTTGTGACTCTTCTACTTCAGCCAAATAAATAATTCTATCCTCTACAGTTTTAAAATTCAAAAATAAGTAGAAAAAAGACCCTGCGATAAAAATGAGAGAGAGTCCAGCAGTAATTCCTCTCGATATTTTTTGTTGTAGGATAAAAAACAACGAAACAAATCCAAGGATAAATAATCCAATAGAACCATAGATGAAATAGGCACTTTGTGTTAAATCTGTTCCTCCATTTGAACTAGCTCCTACTATCAAGCATGAAATTCCTGCTAATATTAAAAGTATGGAGAAAAGGTATTTTCTTACAAATAACCAAAATTCATCAAAAATATCCATGTAGTTTTATTTATTGCGGGTTTCTTATAGAAACAAAATTAAAAATTTTTTTCATTGAACAAATTAAATTTAGAGTTATTCTCCGTTATTTACATATTATTTAATATTTCACTTATTTTGGGGTAAATAATCTTTGTAAACGGTATTCTTATTATTGTTTTCCTCCGTTTTAGAATTCATTTTCGTTTTATGCAACAAGAAAAGTTTGAAGAATTAATTGCAAGTCAGTTTGAATTTCCTTTTACTGAGGATCAGTCAAAACTAATTGAACGGCTTCATGATTTTCTTACATCGGGAAGTGCCAAGAAGCTTTTTGTACTGAATGGATATGCAGGAACTGGTAAAACAACTTTAGTTTCTGCGCTTACCAAAGTGATCGGAAAATTGAACTTAAAAACGGTATTGTTGGCTCCCACTGGAAGGGCAGCAAAGGTGATTTCTTCCTATTCAGGAAGGAGGGCGTTTACGATTCATAAAATGATCTACACGTACAAGTATGTGGGAGGTAGAAGTTTATTTGTACTGAAGAAAAATACCCTTTTGAATACCCTTTTTATTGTGGACGAAGCCTCCATGATAGGAGATAATTCCTACATAGATAAGAAATCCCTGTTGGATGATTTGATGGAATATGTGTACGAAGGAAAGAGGTGTGCCTTACTCTTTGTAGGCGATACCGCTCAATTACCGCCTGTGGGAGAAGAGTTGAGTCGAGCACTCGACCCAAAGTTTTTAGAGTCTACTTTTTACGCAGAGGTTTTTGAGTACAGATTGACGCAAGTAGTGCGACAGAAACAAGAATCAGGTATTTTGGTAAATGCCACACAGATTAGAAACAAAATTCACGAGGAAGAATTGTTGCCGCTTATTTCCAACCGCAAGTATGAGGATGTTCTTCAGGTGGTGGGTAATGAGCTGCAAGATGAATTGGAAAGTTCGTATGCCAGTTTTGGAGTCGAAAACTGTATTGTTTTGTGTAGATCCAACAAAAGAGCAAACCTATTTAACCAGCACATTAGAGCCAGAATTCTCTTCAAAGAAGAAGAGATTGACGCGGGAGATTTAATGATGGTAGTTAAGAATAATTATCATTGGCTATCCGATAAGTCCAAGGCGGGTTTTATTGCAAATGGCGATATTATCGAATTGTTGCGAATAAGCAAAATCGAGGAATTATATGGATTCAAATTTGCCTCAGTCGAAATTCGGCTGGTGGATTATCCAGACGAAGAGCCCTTCGATGTAAAACTTATGTTGGATGCCATCATGGTAGAAACAACAAATTTACCTCGAGCCAAGCTCAAAACTCTCTATTTTGAAATAGAAAAGGAGTACTTAGACGAATTTCCGGGAAAGAAGGAGCGGATGGAAAAAGTATTGAAAAACCCTTATTTTAATGCACTTCAGGTAAAGTTCTCCTATGCCGTAACCTGCCACAAGTCGCAAGGAGGACAGTGGGATACGGTGTTTATTGATCAGGGTTATTTAACCAAAGAAATGGTAAATCCCGAATATTTAAGATGGCTCTATACCGCTTTCACGCGGGCGAAAACAAAACTATATTTGGCGAATTTTAATGCCATGTTTTTTGGTGAATCTATCGAGAAAGAATAATTCGTTGAGTGGTGCTTTCGTAGTCAGTTTTTAGTTGAACAAGGTATATTCCAGATGCCCGAATTTCCTGAATTTCTTCAGAAAAAGAGTGTTTTCCTGTCGGCATATTTTTCACTGTTCGTTCCGATATGATTTTTCCATCAGAAGATAGAATCCGAATAACGATGGATGAGGGTTGAGTGAGGGTGTAGTTTATGTTGAAAATGCCATTGTTGGGATTAGGAAAAACAACTAACTTAAGTGTTCCTGTGCTTTGTTTGTTCAGTTCGGGCAACGAATAGGTATTTCCTTTGAGAATCCTTACTTCAAACAGTTGATTGCTAGCAGAACTTTGGGATCCTGTATTAGAAAAGAAAATATTGGGCGCAGTACTGCTAATTCCTCCAAATATGTACCCAACCAAAGTGGTGTCGGTAGATAAGCTATCCAATTTTATCACTCCGTTGTGGTATCTAGGAATGGAGGTTACAGGGATAAACTCTGATCCAGCTCCTAGCAAGGAAGGCATCGTTACGGGGAGTTTGTATTCAGCCATATTTCCGCCTACGTCTCTCGTTACGCGGGCAATAGTATTTACAAAAGGAACATTGTTATCTTGTGTTAAAACTCCGGAATTGTCATAATATTGGGCGATTCCTCCAAAGAAAATGGTGCTCATTTCCGAATAATAATCGGAGTACAACGGAATGTTGGCACAGTGATAATGATTGTAATATTGACTAAAAGTGTTGTTTGGAACATAGCCATTGCTATCGATGTTTACGCAATTCAAGAAAGGTATGTCCGCGTTTTTTTGAAATACTCCCGAAAAAGCAGTTAATCCTTCTTGTCCGTTTGGCAATATTTGAGGTGTCACATTATAGTCTCTTCTGTGTAGCTGATTAGTATCTCTCCACTCACCTAGATGGTTGATCGAGAGCGAGGTGCCGTTGTCAGAAATTGTAAATTTTCTTATTTCATTCGTGTATTCTTGAATGAAACCTGGTCCATGTGTTGGCCCCATTGGATTGTACCTTCCAATAAATTTTTGCCCTCCAACCAAATAATAAGTGTCGTATATTTTTTCGAGCCTTCCTCCAGTTACTTGAAATTTTGAGTCTGAGATTTGTCGAAAAAAAGAAGTGATGGATGTGTTGTTTATCACAGCATTGATTGTAGCTGACACATCAATGGCCGTTAAGTTGGCAAAGGTGGTGTGGTCAGATGACGCAGAGCTGTAGCCATAACCTCCAATTAGATACAAAGTGTTACCTTCTTGAAAAAATTCAGCGTTTGTTGATTTTACATGATCTTGTAGGGCAGAAGGCAAGGAAGAAATTGATTTGCTCCAAGTTTGTCGTGTAACGGGATCCACAACTATTAGCTGATTGTTGTGTCCCGCTATGTCAAAACTAGCAAAAGGTTGCCTTTGATGAAGTCCGTCAAGTCTTCCTCCTATCAATAGCCACTTGCCGTTGTGTTGAGCAAAAGCAAAGGATTGAATCCCGCCTAATGACGGAACAGAAATAGGGGATAAGTTTACTTGGAAGTCTGCTTTTTGTGAAAAAGCAACGATGCTGTGGATCCCAAAAAGCAAAGAAAGAATATAGATAGTTTTATTATTCATGAGGTTTATTTCTTACAAAGATAACTCGATAATTTTATGATCAATGTAACAAAAGTCACTCTTTCATTTTTAATCTTGAAGGTAACCCGAAACATTAGTTTCAATCCGGTTTGCGATATCCGAATTGTCCGCTTTGATAAATTTTTCTCCCGTTATTTTTTCAAACAACTCGATGTATCGTTCTGTTACTGTTTCTACAAACGAGTCTGGAATTTCTGGTATCGTTTGACCTTCAAGGCCTTGAAAACCATTTTCTATCAGCCATTCTCTTACAAATTCTTTAGAGAGTTGTTTTTGCTCCTCATTTTTTTGCTGTCTTTCTTCGTAGCCATCTGCATAGAAATACCGCGAGGAGTCTGGTGTGTGAATCTCATCAATTAAGTATATTATTCCCTCTTTTTTACCGAATTCATATTTTGTATCAACTAAAATAAGATCTTGCTTTGCAGCAATTTCTGTTCCCCTTTGAAACAAAGCTCGAGTGTATTTTTCTAACTGCTCATACTCTTCTTCACTTACAATACATTTGGCAATGATTTCCTCTTTCGAGATATCTTCATCATGTTCTCCGTCTTCTGCTTTTGTTGCAGGTGTAATGATGGGTTCAGGAAATTTATCATTTTGTTTCATTCCCTCAGGCATTTGTACTCCACAAATAGTTCTTTTGCCTGCTTTATATTCTCTCCAAGCGTGTCCCGCGAGGTATCCTCGTATTACCATTTCCACTTTAAAGGGCTCGCAAAACAAACCAATTGCAGTATTAGGATCGGGTGTTGCTTCGAGCCAATTGGGAACTATGTCTTTTGTTTCGTTCAAAAACTTAGTGGCAATCGAAGTAAGTATTTGTCCTTTGAATGGTATTCCTTTTGGCAATACAGCGTCAAATGCCGAAATTCTGTCTGAGGCTATCAAAACAATTTTTTGGTTGTTGATGTTGTAAACATCTCTTACTTTTCCTTTATAAACGGCTGTTTGTCCCGGAAAAGTATAGTTGGTTGAGGTTAGAGTTGATTCCATGAAAGGATGCTTTGTCTGGTATAAGTCAATAAAAAAAGCGTCAGAGTAAAATCTGACGCTTCAAAAATAAGTAATTAATCTAATCTTAAGAATGAATTCACTAAGATGTTTTTAACGGAATTAAAAACTGGTTGATAACTTTACATTGTAGCTTTCCACTTGAGCAGTGAGTCGTAGTTTTCTTTCGTAATAAATTGTTTTTCTAGGGCTGTTTCGATTAATACATCGAAGTTGCAAAGAGAGTAGTAGCTACAAACATCTTTAAAGTTGTCTTCTGCTTTTTGGAATCCGTAATCCATGATAGACACTACTCCTTTTACCTGGTTTCCATACTCCTTTACGGCATTTACTGCTTGGATAGAGCTTCCTCCAGTAGAGATAAGGTCCTCAATCAATACTACAGTTCTTCCCTTTTCCATTACCCCTTCAATCTTGTTTTGCAAACCATGACCTTTTGCGGCCGAACGAACATAAGCGAAAGGTATATTTAGTTCCTGCGCTACAAGAGCTCCATGTGCAATCCCACCTGTGGCAACTCCTGCAATTATATCTGGCTTGCCATAAGCTTCTACAGTAAGTTCTGCGAGTTGTTGGCGAATGTATGTTCGTACCACTGGGTAAGATAGAATCGTTCTGTTGTCACAATAAATAGGAGACTTAATTCCAGAGGCCCATGTAAATGGCTCTTCCACATTTAATTTCACTGCTTTTATTTGTAACAAATATTCTGCTACCTTTGAGGCTGTATTTTTCTCTAAAATCATAATTCAGCGCAAATGTATAAAGTTTTTATCAATGAAAGGGTGTTTTGGATAGGATTTAACCTAAAAAAATCATTTATCAGAAAGGATATATCTTTTACCACTTGTTATTCTTTCGAAGATTTTGATGCCATAGTTTCGAATAAAAAGGGAGATAAAAAAATGGTAATCAGTTTTTTAACAGAAAGATTGATGAATAAAATCTTAAAGAAAAGATACAGAATTGTAGAAGCCGGAGGTGGTTTAGTTGTGAATAAAAATGATGAAGTTTTGTTCATTTTTAGACGTGGAAAATGGGATTTGCCTAAAGGAAAGCTCGAAAAGCACGAAAAGGTAAAAGCAGGAGCGGTTAGAGAAGTGGAAGAAGAATGTGGTATAACAAACCCAGTGATACGCGAAGAACTAATTACGACTTTTCACAAATTCAAGAACAAAGGAAAGGAGTGCCTAAAAAAAACGTTTTGGTTCGTGATGGATTATGACGGAGAGGAAGAATTGATTCCTCAATTAGAAGAGGATATTACAAAAGTCCGATGGATGTCCGAGGATAAATTTGAGAAAGTGAACCAAAATACATTTCTGTCGATCAGTGATGTGCTAGAGGCATATTTGGAATTAAAAAAGGTTCGAACTAACTAGTTCGAACCTTTTATTTACCTTCTTCTCTGTCTTGGAGGAAAGTTCCTGTTGGTTTGAGTAAGGATGTACTCATCCAATTTTCTTCTGTAAGAATTAAATGTCAATCTGTTACGAACAACGAAATAATTTTGAGGATCCACTGTTCTTAGGTACGCTCTTTTTGCAAAAGTTAATTTGTAACTATCAAAACTGAAGAGATTAACTATTTCGGCTACTTGTTGTGCTGTAAATTTATTTTGTTGGGTAGCTACATTCAATAGTTGTAACTTGTCCTTGTCAAAACTCTCGTTTCTAACTGCTTGTTTAAGTCTTCTGAAATTTTGCGGATGCATGGCTCTTTGGTTGTGGATATTCCCATTTCTCGGTTTTTCGATGATTCTTCGCGTAATGAGTCTCCTTCCTATGAGTTGCGTAAAAACCTTTGCATTAGGTTGGATTCGAATGATTCCATCAAACATCAATTGGTCAAAAAAAGTATGTTGATTTCTTCTTCCTTTTCGGTGGGTTCGCTTATAAATTTGGATTCCATTTCTTCCTGCTCTCATTCTATTGATTCGTAAATCACTTACTGATTCGAAAGTGGTTCCATCATCCAAGACAACCACGTAGGTCTTGAATTGCTGTTCTTGAACATCGATGAACAAGGTGCTGTTTTGTTGAAATGCTTTTCCGTGTACCATCAGAAAAGTCAAAAGGGCTGTAAGTATTGTTTTTGCTTTCATGGTAGTTGTTTTTATTCCTTTTTACAGGAGGTTAATATTGTTTTAAACTAGAATCCAATTTCCGTGCCAAAATAAAATCACTCTCTTTGTTTCTCAATATAATTTGTATCTTTACTTTCAATAAAAAAAGAAAAAATCCAGTGTTTAACTACCGATTGTTTTATAAAGTATATTACGCAATATTTTTGCTGATTGTCATCGTTTTGACGGGTATTTTGGGATATATGATTATTGAAGAAATGTCCTTGTTTGATGCTTTTTACATGACAATAATTACAGTATCTACTGTGGGTTTTAATGAAGTGGGGACGTTGCATCCCGAAGGCAAATTATTCACCGTGGTTCTTATTGTATTAAGCTTTGGTACGTTTGCCTATGCACTTTCTTCAATTTCTAAATATTTGCTGGAAGGAGAATATCGTATTTATTTTAAAGATTATCAAATGAATAAAGAAGTAGAAAAATTGAGCGGTCACGTTATTGTTTGTGGATACGGTAGAGTGGGGACTCAGGCTGTGAATGAACTTACGGCTCACGACAAGAAGTACGTCATTATCGAACAAAGTCTCGATTTGTTGGATGCATTTAGGGCCTCAAAAGAGCATTTATTTATAGAAGGAAATGCTACCTCCGATGAGATTTTGGAAAAGGCGCAGATTCACTCAGCTTCCGCATTGATTACAACTTTACCTTCGGATGCGGATAATTTGTTTGTGGTGCTCTCGGCAAAGGAACTAAACCCTAAACTGAAAATTATTAGTAGAGCTTCTCAAAGTTCTTCCGTTAAAAAGTTGAAAATTGCTGGAGCAAACAATGTCATTATGCCCGATTCTTTGGGTGGTGCACACATGGCTTCTTTGGTAATAACACCAGATGTGATAGAGTTTTTGGACCACATCACTATTCAAGGAGAGTCACAAATAAATTTGGAGGAAATAACGTTTGAAAATATTCCCGAGAATTACAAAAACAAAACAATTTCTGTTATTGCGGGAGATTTTAACACGGGATGCAATATTGTTGGATTCAAAACTCCGGAAGGGGAATTTATTGTGAACCCGAGACCTGATATAAAATTGGTTCCCGGTTCCAAGATGTTTGTGTTAGGCAAACCCGAACAAATCAGAGAAATAAATAAAATTTTTGGAATAGAACATGGGTAAAAAGTCAATTTTGGTCACCGGAGCCAATGGTTTGTTGGGGCAAAAAATAGTAAATCAACTTAAGACTCGCGAAGATGTTGAATTGATTGCAACTTCGAAAGGCGATAACCGGAGAAGGGTTCAAGATTTTTTGTATGAGTCCCTTGATATAACCTCAAAAAAAGCGGTAGAGGAAATCATGAGTCGGTACAAACCAGATGTAGTGATTAATACTGCCGCTATGACCAATGTAGATGCCTGCGAAGAACAGATGGAAAGTTGTTGGAAGATCAATGTGACTGCTGTGGATTACTTGTTGGAGGCATCCATAAAACACCAATCTCATTTGATACATTTATCGACTGATTTTGTATTTGACGGGAAAAACGGACCGTACAAAGAAACAGATGTTCCTAATCCATTGAGTCATTATGCTAACTCCAAATTAGCCTCAGAAGAGTTGATTTTGACGAGTGATTATAAAAAAACCGCTATTGCACGAACAATTATAGTGTTCGGTACTGGAGATAATTTGAGTCGAGGCAATTTAGTTCTGTGGGCCAAAGGAGCCCTCGAAAAACAAACTCCCATCAATGTCGTGGATGATCAGTTTAGAGCACCAACTTTAGCGGAGGATTTAGCCAAAGGGTGTGTTTTGATGGCAGAGAAAAATGCAACGGGAATTTACCATTTGTCAGGACCCGAAACTATGAGCATTCTCGAAATTGTGAAAAGAATAGGATTGTTTTACAATATGTCTACCGATTGCGTGACTCCAATCAAAACTTTCACACTCAATCAAACGGCTGCTCGACCCCCAAAAACTGGCTTTGTAATAGACAAGGCAAAAGAAGAATTAGGTTACTCGCCACTTACCTTGGAGGAGGCGCTTGCTTTTTTAGCTGAACAGATTTAATATATTTGGCAAGCACTCGTACTTTTTCTATATTTGAAGTTCATCAAAAAAACAACTTTATGTCAAAAAGATATCTGTTCACTCTATTCGTCTTATTTCCCATTCTTTTTTGGTCTCAAGACTCTGTGGATGAGGTCTTAATAGTGCAAGAAAAGCAAGAAATAGTCAGCGGGGTTCTTGACTCGGAGGCTAATACCTCTGAGGAAAAAAGAGAGCTTGGAATGGATGAAAAGATTGACAAAGCTTTTGGAGAAGCTACAGGCTGGTTTGTAAATGGAGTTTTTGCGAATATACCTTTGAGCGATTCCGCTGAAAATCCTGCCTACGCTGAGCTGGTAAATCAAGGAATACCTTCCTCAGAAATTGATGAAACAACAACCCCTAAGTTTTTGCCCGGATTGAATGTTCCTTGGGTATTGATCGTTTTGATTCTAGGAGCGCTTTATTTTACCTTTTATTTTGGATTTATAAATTTACGTGGATTCAAAACATCCATCGATATTGTTCGAGGGAAATATGACAGCTTGGAAGACGAACAGCCTGTAAAATCTTCCAATGTGTTTCCGGGGTCCAAAAGCGATGATGATACAATTGATAATCCTGATACAATAAGGGTAGAAGGAGATCATCACGGAGAGGTTTCTCACTTTCAGGCACTTACGGCTGCTCTATCTGCTACGGTAGGATTAGGTAATATAGCTGGAGTTGCTGTTGCACTTTCTTTGGGAGGGCCAGGAGCTACATTTTGGATGATTTTAGCAGGTCTTTTAGGAATGTCTTCCAAATTTGTGGAGTGTACATTGGGAGTAAAATATCGAGAAATAGGCCCAGATGGAACTGTGTTTGGAGGACCAATGTATTACCTCAAAAAAGGAATATCAGGACCAGTAGGAAAATTCTTAGCAGCGGTGTTTGCTGTGATGTGTATAGGAGGGTCATTTGGTGGAGGAAACATGTTTCAAGTGAATCAAGCATTTGAAATGTTTAGGTATGTAACAGGTGGAGCCGACAGTTTTGCTGATGGTTATGGGATAGTTTTTGGAATCATAATGTCGGTTTTAGTGGGGATTGTAATTATTGGTGGAATTAAGAAAATAGCCAAGGTAACAGACAAGATAGTCCCTTTTATGGTAGCGATCTATGCGTTAGCAGTAATTTCCGTTCTGTTCATGAATTATGAGTTAGTACCTGAAGCGATTGGGCAAATAATAAGTGGAGCTTTTGGATGGGATTCCATTGCCGGAGGTGCTATAGGAGTTGTTTTAGTACAAGGATTCAAGAGAGCTGCTTTCTCGAATGAAGCGGGTATTGGATCTGCTTCGATTGCTCATTCTGCGGTAAAAACCAAGAATCCATCAAGCGAAGGTTTGGTGGCTTTGCTAGAACCATTTATTGATACAGTGGTGGTGTGTACCATGACTTCTTTGGTATTGGTTATTTCCAACATTAATGGGAATGTATTTGAGTATGGAGTAGAGGTAACCAAAGGGGTTGAGGTAACTTCAGCAGCTTTTGCTCAGTCTATTTCATGGTTTCCAAATTTACTGGCAGTAGCTGTAATTCTTTTTGCTTTTTCTTCAATGATTTCTTGGTCCTATTACGGATATCAAGCATGGTCTTATTTGTTTGGAAGAAGCAAAGTTGTAGGGAATGTGTACAAAGTACTTTTTTGTTTATTTGTCATAGTTGGAGCAGCCTCCAGTTTAGGATCAGTCATTAATTTTTCTGATGCAATGATTTTCGCTATGCTAGTGCCGAACATGATTGGTCTGGTAATTCTTGCGCCAAACGTTAAGAAAGAGTTGAAGAAATACATGGGTAAAATTAAAGCCATGAAAGCATAAATACAATGATTGGAATTGATTTGCCACCGAATGACTTTTTGTTGTTCGGCTTGAATTTAACAGATCCTACGGATTTTATTTATGACCTAGTAATGGGAGTTCTCGGTATGTTTTTTGCCTACAAGATGAATGATCTCAGGAAAAAAAATAGGTTCGCAAGAGCATGGTTTCGATTCTTTTTAATTTTCGGATTAGCAACCTTTTTCTCGGCATTTGGTCACTTGTTTTATAATTACTACCACTATTATGGCAAGCTAATTGGCTGGTTGTTGGTTCCGTTAGCAATTTATTGGATTGAGGTGGCAATGTTAGAAGCTCATTGGAATCCAAAAATTATAAAGAACGGAAAAAAGCTATATGAAATGAAGTTGCTGCTAGTTTATTTGGTCTTTGTCACCATTTGGACAAGTGTAAATGTCATGGAAAAACCTTCTTTGTTGTTTTTGCCTATCGCAATCAATTCAATTTTGGGTTTGCTTATTGGGGTCGGAAATTTTAGTTATCAATTCAAAAAGAAACTCTCTCCTGCCTTTGCTAGTATCTTTGTGGGTATTGCTATCATTTTTCCCTCTGCTTTTATCTTCATTTTCAAAATAAATCTTCATCAATGGTTTTCTAAAAATGATTTTTCTCACCTTCTTATGATTATAGGATTGAGTTTCTTTTATGTAGGAGTGAAGAAAATACTCACAGAAAATCTCAAGTTTTTGAAAGGGTAGTAATCTATTTTTTTGGTTATCTACGAGAAATGATGTAAATTAAAAAATGAATTTCTTTGATAAATACTTCGTTTTTAGTCATTCCGAGAAAAAAGGAATTCTTTTGTTCTTGATTATTATTTTTATTCTCAGCTTCATTTATTGGCTGATTCCTCGTTATTTTGTTCCGGAGCCTGCGGATTATTCTGAGGCGGTACTGAAACTGACTACCCAAGAAATATCAGAAGAACAGCCCATCAATCAGCTTTTTCGATTTAATCCAAATACCATTTCTAAAGATAGCTTAATGCTGCTCGGTTTTTCCTCTAAGCAAGCCTGGAATTTGGTCAATTTCAGGAAAAAAGTCAAGCCTTTTGAGTCCAAATCTGAATTGAAAAAGTTGTATGCAATGACTGATTCGCTTTACAGAGTCATACAGCATTACGTAGCTATTCCGAGAAACAAGAATGAAGTTGGTGCCATCCAGAGTCAAAAACGGCCAAACTTACCAGAACCTTTTTCTTTTAATCCCAATACTATTTCCGAAGATTCTTTGAGGCTTCTGGGATTGTCGGAAAAGTTAGTTAAAACTTGGATAAATTATCGGGAGAAGGTAGGGGATTTTACTACCAAGAACGAAGTGAAGAAGGTGTACGGACTTTCTGACCAAGAGTTCCAAAGATTATCCAATTTCATTGAGTTGGACTTGAAAATAGAATCAACACAGAAGGAAGAGATAATCAGTACAATCGATCTTAACACTGCCAGCAAAGAAGAACTAATGACTGCAAAAGGAATAGGGAATGTGTTTTCGGACCGTATTATCGAACACAGAGAAAGAATTGGAGGATTTGTGTCAATAGATCAATTGAATGAAGTGTATTTGATCGATGAGGAGTGGCTTGTTCAATACCGACATCAATTCAAGGCAAATTCATCAAAAATTGTAAAATTAAACCTCAATACAATTGGATTTAAGGAGCTATTAAAACATCCATATTTTTCTTATTCTCAGACTCGACTGATTATTAATTTCCGAGAACAACATGGGAAATTTACCTCGATCGAACAAATTAAGGAATTTAACTTGATAAAGCCTAAACATTATCGTAAAATTGCACCATATTTAACTATCGAATAAAACTTGGAACTCTCGGAAAAAATAAAAAATACTGTACGAAATGTACCTGATTTTCCGAAGCCAGGAATTCACTTCAAGGACATTGCTCCTGTGGTTGAAAACCCGTCTTTATCGAGAGAGATTGTGCAAGAATTTGCCCGTCAATTAAGAGGAAAGAAAATCGATGCAATCGTTGGAGTGGAGAGCCGAGGATTTATTTATGGAATGCCATTAGCACTCGAGCTGAACATTCCGTTTGTTCTAGTCAGAAAAGTGGGGAAGTTACCTTTTGATAAGGTTCAGCATTCCTACGATCTAGAATATGGCAGCGCCACTGTTGAGATGCATGTGGACTCGATCAAGCCAAATTGGAATGTGTTTATTCACGATGATTTATTGGCTACAGGAGGAACTGCAATAGCTGCCTCAGAGTTGGTAAAAACACAAGGAGGAAATGTAGCTGGTTTTGGATTTGTCATCGAGTTAAGTTTTTTGAAAGGAAAAGAAAGATTAGCCAGATACAGCGATAATATAATTAATTTAGTGAACTATTAAATAAGGAGATGGATTTTACAGAATCAGAAAACCAAAGAATGGTGAGAGAAATGGCAAGGGATTTTGCAGAAAGAGAAATTCGCCCGCATTTCATGGAATGGGATGAAACTCAGGAGTTTCCTGTGCCTTTGTTCAAAAAACTGGGCGAGCTTGGTTTGATGGGAATTTTTATTCCAGAGGAATACGGAGGTTCTGGAATGAATTACCATGATTACATCACTGCTATTGTTGAGATTTCGAAAGTGTGTGGTTCAATTGGATTGTCGGTTGCAGCTCACAATTCATTATGCACTGGTCATATTTATTACAACGGAAGTGAGGAGCAAAAAAAGAAATACTTACCAAAATTGGCTTCGGCAGAATGGATAGGAGCTTGGGGATTGACCGAAACTGGAACGGGTTCGGATGCTGGGGGAATGAATACTACTGCCGTGAAAGATGGGGACTATTGGGTGATCAACGGATCCAAAAACTTTATTACTCACGGAAAATCAGGAGATGTGGCCGTAGTAATTGTACGAACTGGTGAAAAAGGAGATTCACACGGGATGAGTGCTTTTATCATAGAAAAAGGTACAGAAGGTTTTTCTGCAGGAAAGAAAGAAAACAAACTAGGAATGAGAGCCTCTGAAACAACAGAACTTATCTTCAATAATTGCAGAGTGCATAAAGACCAAATGATAGGAGAAGAGGGGTCTGGGTTTATTCAAGCGATGAAAGTACTGGATGGAGGAAGAATCTCGATAGGGGCACTGTCTCTGGGTATCGCAAAAGGTGCTTATGAAGCGGCCTTGAAATATTCTAACGAAAGAGAGCAGTTTGGAAAACCAATCTCTCAATTCCAAGCAATTGCATTCAAATTGGCGGATATGGCTACTAAAATTGAAGCAGCAGACTTGCTTTTGGCGAAAGCGGCAGACTTAAAAAATCGTGGAGAAAAATTGGTTACCGAATCAGCTATGGCAAAGATGTATTCTTCCGAAATAGCTTGCGAAATTTGTAATGACGCAGTCCAGATTTTTGGAGGGTATGGATACACCAAAGATTTTCCAGTAGAAAAATTCTACAGAGATGTGAAGTTGTGTACCATAGGAGAGGGAACTACGCAAATTCAGCAATTAGTAATTTCAAGAAATATCACAAAATAATTAATTTCAATTTTCAGAAAAAAAAAGTAAACAAATTGTAGTTAATAATGTTGTGTAACAAAAATGTTATATATACATTTGCAATCCAAATTAAACAGAAGATATGTTAATAGTACAAGTAAAAGAAGGAGAAAACATTGAAAGAGCGTTAAAACGTTACAAGAAGAAGTATGACAAAACTAAAGTTGTAAGACAACTTAGAAGTAGAAAGGAATACATCAAGCCTTCTGTTGCCAATAGAAAAATAAGATTGAAGGCAGCTTACATTGAAAACAAATTTAGAGACGAAAACTAGAAACTAGTTTTTATCTTCTTTACAGCATAAAACCATTGGCTTCCTTCAAGTCAATGGTTTTTTTATTGCTTAATTTTGCCTTAATTTTGATTCAATGAATTACGTAATTACTGGTCCGGAATCAACAGGAAAAACTACCCTTTCACAATTGCTCGCCAAGAACTTTAGGTTGACCTATACGGCTGAGTATGCTCGAGAGTTTCTGGAGCGCCTCGGTCGCAACTATGTCTATTCCGATTTGTTGACAATAGCAAAAGAACAATTCAGAAGGCAGGAAGAAGCCAAAAAGACCGGGAATGAGAATTGTTTTGATACCGATTTATTGACCATAAAAATATGGAGCGAAGTGAAGTTCGGACAATGCGATCCTTGGATACACAATCACCTTTTGGCCAATAAGGATTTTCTGTACGTGTTGTGTTACCCAGATTTTCCGTGGCAGCCAGACGCACTTCGCGAAAATCCGGAGAATCAACTTGAGCTATACGAACTCTACAAGGCCCAACTAGAAAAGCTTAACCTTACTTATATAGTCGTAAAGGGAAGTGTTCGTGAAAGACTGGAGGCAGTTACTTCTCTTTATACTCAATAATTTTTTCAATACATTTTTGCCCGTCAATGGCAGCGGAAACGATTCCGCCAGCATATCCAGCACCTTCCGCGCAGGGATACAATCCTTTTAGTTCGATATGTTCAAATGTCTCTCTATCTCTCGGTATTCGAACCGGGGAAGAGGTTCTGGATTCGGGAGCATGAAGAACCGCTTCGTTGGTAAGAAACCCCTTCATTTTTGATTCAAATTCTAGAAATGCTTTTCGTAAGTTTCTAATAACAAAATCAGGTAACACTTCTTTTAATTCAACGGAGGTAATTCCCGGTATATAGCTAGATGCCGGTAGATCTATTGATTTTCTGTCTTGCATAAAATCCACCAATCGCTGAGCCGGAACAGCTTGAGTTTTTCCTGCTACTTCCCAGCATTTCTTTTCAATTTTTTCTTGAAACTTGAGTCCCTTTAATGCTCCTTCGTGCGCAAAATCACTCACGTCACTTTCTTTTACTTCTGTCACGATTCCTGAATTGGCAAAAGGATTATTTCGTTTGCTAGGTGACCATCCATTTGTCACTACTTCTCCTGGTGAGGTGGCGCAAGGTGCTACTATTCCTCCTGGGCACATGCAAAAAGAAAATACCCCACGTTCTTTTGTGTTGCAAACCAATTGATAAGAAGAGGGTGGTAAAAATTCTCCTCGTTCTTCTGTTTTGTATTGAATTTTATCAATCATATTCTGTGGGTGCTCCACTCTTACTCCCAATGCAAAGGGTTTAAATTCAATAGCCACCTTTTTTCTCTCCAATAAATAGTATATGTCTCTGGCAGAATGTCCTGTTGCAAGAATGATTTTTTTGGCTTGTATCACACGAGAGTCATTGATTTCGATTCCCTCAACCGCTCCATTCTTTATTAAAAGGTCAGTCATTTTACTCTCAAAATGAACTTCGCCTCCATGGGCAATAATTGCTTCACGCATTGCGACAATTATTTGAGGAAGTTTGTTGGTGCCAATATGGGGATGCGTGTCTGCTAATATATCTGTATCAGCTCCAAAAGCAACCAAAGTTTCTAGAATCTTCTTTACATCTCCTCTTTTTTTAGATCTTGTATACAATTTTCCGTCCGAGTATGTACCAGCCCCACCTTCACCAAAACAATAGTTTGATTCGGGGTTTACGATATGTTCTTTATTGATTGCCGCTAAATCTCTTCTTCTGTTTTTTACATCTTTGCCTCTGTCTACTATGATGGGTTTTAATCCTAGTTCAAGTGCCCTAATACCAGCAAACAATCCTGCTGGACCTGCACCTACAATGACTACTTGGTCCCCCAATTCTCCTTGGAAATACTCTGGTTCGAAATTATTTTTAGGAGCTTTTTCGTCAATAAAAATAAGAAGCCGTAATCGAAAAAAGGGTTTCGCTCTTCGGGCGTCAATCGATCTTTTCACAACACGAACCGTTTTGATTCTATCAATTTTTATTTTTAATGTGGAAGCACTTATTCTTTTGATGCTTTCAATATTGTTTTTGTGAGGAGCAACCGTAATTTCTATTTCTTTTTGCATAGCTTAGTCAGTGTATTTTGATTACTTTTGTATGGAATTAAACAAAGGTAATTCTAATCTTTACAATAGCAGGCGAATTACCTACTTATTACAAAACAGAAATAGAATGTCACATTTAATTGCCCCTTCAATTTTAGCCGCAGATTTTGGAAATTTACAATCTGAGGTAGAAATGGTCAACAAAAGCAAAGCTCAGTGGTTTCACATTGATATCATGGATGGAGTGTTTGTACCAAATATTTCATTTGGTTTTCCGGTGTTAAAACAAATTCAAAAACATGCCAAAAAGCCACTCGATGTTCATTTAATGATTGTAAATCCCGATCAGTTTATTCAGAAATTTGCTGATCATGGTGCAGAGATCCTTACAGTCCATATTGAAGCTTGTGATCATTTGCATCGCACCGTTCAGGCTATTCATTCGGCAGGAATGAAGGCAGGTGTCGCTCTTAATCCACACACAAATATTTCTTTGCTCGAAGATATTATTGCTGACATTGATTTAGTATGCTTGATGTCAGTAAATCCAGGGTTTGGAGGTCAAAAGTTTATTGAAAATACGTACAACAAAGTAAAGAAATTAAAAAAGTTAATCTCAGACTCTAATTCAAATGCGCTGATTGAAATTGACGGGGGCGTGAATGCCGAAACTGCACCTAAACTGATAGAAGCTGGAGCGGATGTATTGGTAGCAGGGAGTTATGTATTTAGAGCAAAAGATCCAGTTGCTACTATTTCTAATCTCGTAGAGTTGTAATAGGGTTTTTAGAAAAAGAGGATTCGGATTTCGTTTTGTTTTTTTTCTTAACTTTATCTTCGTTATGATAAGAAATTCCTACATATTAAAAACACTTTCTTTGTTTTTGTCATTTTGGATGTTGACAGCAAGCACTGGGCTTTCTGTTGATTTTCATTATTGCGAAGGAAAAATTGTTGATTGGAGTATTTCAGGGTCAGAATTAATTTGCGAACACGAAAAATTTGATGTTCAAGAAGATTCTTGTTGTAAGGCAACTCACAGCAGGGTATGTGATTCGCAAACTACCGAAATAAATCAAAGTGATTGTTGTAAATCGGGCGAGGCGGAAATGAACGTAAGCCATAATTTCAATCTAGCAAATGCAGAGCTAGATCTGGCAATTCCCTTGCTTGTGTCGTATCCTTTTCAGGTGAGTGTGGTCGATTTCAATATCGGTGAACACCCTGTTAATTGTGATCAAGAAGTGCCGCCAACCCCTAAACTACGGCATCTAGCTTTGATTCAATCCTTTCTCCTGTGATTTTTTAAGAAAAAGCTTTCGGACAGCGAAAGCCACGAAGTTTATCAAAACATTCAACTTATAAAATCAACTTATGAAAACAATCAAATTACTAGGATTGATGATGTTGTTATTCTTGACAAATCAATCCGTTTCACAATCCGTTTCAACCACTTTTTTTGTGGATGGGGTTTGCGGAATGTGCGAAGAAAGAATAGAAAAAGCGGTTTCCGTAAAAGGTGTTTCCTCCGCAGAATGGGATGTAGATTCCCGAATACTAAGTATCACTTACGATAGTTCATCTGTGAAATTGATCGAATTACACCAGAGAATTGCCAAAGTAGGTCATGACACCGAGCTTGTAAAAGCTACTCAAGAAGATTACGACAATGTTCATGGATGCTGTAAATACCGAGATGAAGAAGTGAAAGAAGTCCATCAACCAGAGGTTCCGATTCCAGATACCATAGAAGAGAGTGTGGTCTTGAAGGGGAGAGTACTGGAAATTGGCGAAAATGGAAAAAGGACACCTGTGTACAGTGCTAATGTGTTCTGGCTAGAAACAATGAACGGGGTAACGACCGATGAGAATGGTTACTTTAAAATTTCCAAAGGAGAGAAAGAATCAAAACTCATTGTAAGTTACGTGGGGACAACTGCGGATAGTTTGGAGATAACAGATGAATCCAACATAGAAATTATCTTGAGCAATAGTATCAAGCTCAGAGGATTTACTGTAATTGAGCGAAGAAAAGGGATAGAAATATCTAAACTGAACGTGATCAAAATGGAGGGAATGAATCGAAAGGAATTAGCAAAAGCTGCCTGTTGTAATCTTTCAGAAAGTTTTGAAACGAACCCTTCGGTGGATGTATCGTATACCGATGCTGTAACGGGAACTAAGCAAATCCAGATGCTGGGATTGTCGGGTGCTAACATTCAAATCACAAAGGAATTACTACCAGATATTCGAGGGTTTTCCTCGGTATACGGAATGAATTTTGTGCCAGGTGACTGGATTGAAAGTATACAATTGGCAAAAGGTGTAGGCTCTGTGATGAATGGCTACGAAAGTATTGCTGGGCAAATAAATGTGGAAATAAAAAAGCCGGATGAGTCTGAAAGGTTTAATGTGAATCTGTATGCAAATCAAGGTGGAAGACAAGAATTTAACACCAATTTTAAAATCAAATTGAACGAGAAATGGTCAACTGGTTTCTTGCTTCATTCGAGTGTAAGAACCACAGAAAACGATGTGAATGCTGATGGTTTTTTGGATATGCCGATGATGCAAAATTTTATCGGGATAAACCGATGGAAGTTTAATAATGATTCTACCGGTTGGATGGGGCAAATAGGAATAGAGGGAGTGAGCTTGAAAAATGTAGGTGGCCAAAAAGGTTTCAGAGAGAATCAAACGATGGATACTTTGCATCCATGGGGAGCAACTACCGAGATTACTCGTGCTAGAGGTTGGTTCAAAATGGGAAAGGTTTTTAAAGAAAGTCCTGGAAAAAGTATCGGCCTACAAGTCTCCGCCTCTGATTACAATCAGATCTCGCAGTTTGGACTTACAACTTACAAAGCCAAACAAACGTCAGGATATGCGAATCTAATTTTTCAAAACATCATAAAGACCACTGATCACTCTTATTTTGTTGGTGCCTCAGTGCTCATGGATGACTACAAAGAATCGATTGATACCACTTCCTATGACAGGCTAGAGTTAACTCCTGGTGTTTATGGTGAGTACTCCTACTCGGGGGGCAAAAAATTTAATGCAGTAGTTGGCGCTAGAGCTGATTATAGTAATTTATTTGGTTTTTTCTTTACTCCAAGAATTCACCTAAAATACGACCTGAATGAGAAAACAATTCTTCGGTTAGCTGCCGGGCGAGGACAACGAACTGCCAATATTTTTGGGGAGAATCAGGGACTATTTGCCACCTCTAGAACAATACGAGTGAACGGAGATCCGAGTGAAAATACTCCTTATGGATTACAAGCCGAAGTGGCTTGGAATATTGGAGTTAATTTGGTTCGCGACTTTGATTTGGCAGGGAGAGAAGGGATGTTGTCAGTTGATCTATATCGAACTCAATTTCAAAATCAAATTGTGGTGGATTGGGAAAATCCAAACGAAATTTCGTTTTATAACCTACAGGGCATTTCCTTTTCCAATAGCTTGCAGGTTCAGCTAGACTACGAATTACTTCCATTGCTGGATGTCCGTTTGGCTTATAGATATTACGATATAAGGACTACGTACAACGAGGTCCTTCTGCAGAAACAACTGGTTGCCAGAAATAGAGCATTTGTCAATTTCGGTTATGAGACAAAGAGTGAATGGAAATTTGACTTTACTTTGAACTGGATAGGTGAGCAGCGAATAGCCTCTACGAGTAGCAATCCTGAATTATTTCAGTACCGCGACAAATCGCCCTCGTATTTCTTGTCCAATGCCCAAATAACCAAAGTCTGGAGCAAGAAATTTTCTACCTACATAGGAGGGGAAAACATTTTTGACTTCCGTCAGGATCGACCAATCATTGATAGTGAAAATCCTTTTGGTAATAACTTTGAGTCTTCCTTGGTGTGGGCTCCTATTTTTGGACGAAACATTTATGTAGGACTCAGGTATACGATTGAATAAGTGGGTTGTAAACAATAAAAAAGCCTTGAATTTTCAAGGCTTTTTTTATTCACTTTGTTATTTACTCATTTCTTCTGCTAACTTGAGCGCGTTGTAGGTGTTTACCACTCCGTCACTCACAGAGAGCTCCTTGAATCTCACTTTCTTTTTGCTTCCCGGAATCCGAACTTTTTTCTTGCCTTTGTTTGTGGCAGATTTCAGAAGGATTTCTTTAAGTTGAGCAACTGTCAAATCAGGGTAATAACTCCAGACTAATGCCGCTACACCACTCACTACTGGGGCAGCAAAACTCGTTCCTTGTGATACCTGATAAGTGTTTCCAACATCCGTTGAAACTATGTCCTGACCAGGAGCAAACAGGTCAACATTTTCATTTCCAAAATTTGAAAATCCAGCAGGTAATTTCTTTTTTGTGTGGTAGGTAGAAGCTCCCACACAGATTAAGTTAGTTACTTTTGAATTGTCGAGTAATTTATCACTAGGGAAATTGTTCGTAGTATCGATGTTTTTGTTGTCATTTCCTGCTGCATGAACCAATAATACTCCATTCTCTTCGGCATATTTAAAAGCATCATCCACCATACTTTTATTCACGGTGTACGCTTTTCCAAAACTCATATTAATGACTTTAGCTCCATTATCTACAGCATATCTTATCGCCAGTGCAATGTCCTTGTCGTATTCATCACCGTTGGGAACTGCACGCAATGACATCAGCAACACATTATTGGCAATTCCATCAATTCCAATAGAGTTATTTTGAGTAGCACCGATAATCCCTGCGCAAAAAGTTCCATGAAATGCATCTGGACCAGTTACGTCATTATTCCCATAATTATAATCTCTTATGTCATCCGTATTGTCGCCAATAATATCTTCTCTAGGAGTAAAGTCGAGGTTGTAGTAAGCTGTTTTTTCGGCCTCAAAATGATCCAATCCCTCTTTCAAGCCTTCCTTTGTAAGGCCCATTTTTCCAAAAAAGACAAGTCTTCTTTTTAGTTTTTTGGCTGGCTTAGTGGATGTGGTAATGCTTTTTACCTCCTCAAAAGTAGTTGCAGATGTTTTTTCCATACTTCCCAACGAATCATATAAATCCGACACAAATGAATAAAGTTGCTTCATTTGTAAGAATTGTTGTTCTGCTTCCGTTTTTTTTTTGGAAATTTCGACTTTCATCTTTTGATATTCAGCAAAATCTTTTCTCTCAGCCTCCGCTATTTCCGATTTTGATTTATTTTCGAATTTGGCATGTAATTTTCTGTAAAGTCGAGTTATTTCTAGAGGCGCTTTGTCCAAGTTTTCTCCCTTCGAATTTCCAAGAAAATTCCATCCATTTATATCATCAATGTATCCATTGTTGTCGTCATCTATTCCATTTCCGGGAATTTCTTTTTTGTTTACCCAAATATTGTCTTTCAAGTCTTCATGATTCACATCAATTCCGGCATCTATTACAGCAACAACAATTGATTTTTTTGTTGATTTACCCTTGAGGCGTTCCTCATAAGCTTTATAAGTGTTTGTACCCATTGTTTTTCTGGAAACATCTTTAGATTGCCAGTTCAGTATCTTTTCGTCATAGGACGAAACATCCGCTGTTTGGGTTTTTCCAACAAGAGAGAAAAGTAATAAAGTTGAGGAAAGAAGGTAAATAGTTTTCATAGGGTAGTGTTAAATTGTTTGAGTGATTTTTTCTACCGATTCAATTACGGTTTTCGTAATAATGTCTATTTGCACATTGGTGAGTGTGTAGTACACCGGTAAACTTATTTCACAAGCATAATTCAAATATGTTTGAGGATAGTGTGATATATCATAAGTTGATTTAAAAGCTGTTAGCATCGGTATAGGCAAGTAATGGACATTTACAGCGACTTGTTTTTCGGATATTTCACGGATAATGAGGTCTCTTTGCGTTTCGGTTATCCCCTTGATTCTGAATAGATAAAGATGAAAGGATCCTGTTTTGTTTTTTTGTTCAAATACGGGAGTTTTTGCCCAGCTGTAGGCAGAAAAAGCTTCATTGTACCGGATCATTATTTCTCTTCTTCGTGCTAAGTTTCCTTCATATCGTGCCAACTCGACAAGTCCCATGGAGGCTTGGATATCTGTCATGTTGCATTTAAATCCTGATTCCACAACGTCATAGCGCCACGCACCGAGCTGCATTTTGCTAAAAGCATCTTTGCTTTGGCCATGAAGAGACATAGTTTTTAGTTTCTTTCTTAGTTCCTCATTATCAAAAGGTTTCGGCATATTGAGCGCAATGGCACCTCCCTCTGCAGTAGATAAGTTTTTGACCGCATGAAAAGAAAAAACAGACACGTCCGCTAGGCTTCCTGCTCTTTTGCCATGATACAAAGCGCCAATGCTATGTGCCGAATCAGATACTACAGCAATTCGACCAAGTTGTTCTTGAATGTCGTTTCTAGGCGTAAATAAATTGTTAACTTCTGGGGAATTGATAAGCTCATATATTTCGTTGTAATCACAAGGAAGTCCTGCAATATCTACAGGCATAATTATTTTGGTTCTTTCTGTGATTACTTCTTTAATTTTTTTTACGTTAATATTAAAGTCCTCTTCATTTACATCTACCATGATTAATTTGGCACCGCTGTGCACCACAACATTGGCCGTTGCACAATACGTGTAAGCTGGCACGATAACTTCGTCACCTTCTCCAATTCCCATCCAGCTCAATAGAAGTTGAATTCCAGGTGTGGCAGCACTTACACACACCGTTGCTGGGTTTCCACAATACTCGCTCAGTTCGTTTTCGAACTTTAGTGTTTTTGGTCCTGTGGTAATCCATCCCGATTGGAGCGTATCAATTACTTCATCAATTATTTGTTGATCTATTCTTGGAGGTGAAAATGGAATCATTTATTATTGTAGTGTTAATGAGTTAAAAGTAAGAAATAATCTTATCTAATTCTCATCGTTTTTCGTTTTTAATAACTCCTACACCGCCTTGAATTTAGAATTAGCCACAGAAAAATTGAAAAACTATTGTGCCTATCAAGAACGTAGTCACCAAGAAGTAAAGGAAAAATTGTACAAACTTGGATTGTACAAGAACGAGGTAAACGAGGTGATTACTCGATTAATTGAAGAGGATTTTCTGAATGAGCAACGCTTTGCTGAGTCTTTTGTTTCCGGAAAGTTTAAAATAAAAAAGTGGGGAAGAGTGAAGATAAAAGCCCACCTAAAACAAAGACAAATCTCTGAGTATTGTATTAAAAAAGGAATGGAGGAAATAGAAGAGGATGCCTATTTAAAGACGTTGGAATATTGGATACAAAGAAAGGACTGCGAAATATCTGAACCAGATTCGTTCAAAAAAAAAGGCAAGATAGCAGCCTTCGTAATTCAAAAAGGATTTGAGTCTCGGCTTGTTTGGGAGTATATAAACGCGCTAGAATAACTTACTTTACCACAGTTATCTCACCGACTATTTCTTTGATTATTCCTTTGGTCGTTTTGACTCTCATTTTATACGGATAGCATCCGATAGGAACAATCTTCGCTGAGTGCACTCCGTCCCAGCTTGCTTGGATGTTGTCGGTTTCAAAAATGAGTTCGCCCCATCGGTTAAAGATTTGCCATTCAAGGGATTCTATTCCTGATAGCACCGGAAAAAGTAAATCGTTGGTTCCATCAAAATTAGGGGAGAACGAATTAGGGACAAACACCAAAAAATCTTCTTGTAATTGTAGCTCTTTGGAGATCGAATCTATACAACCATATCTGTCGATTCCTGTCAGAGTTATCGAATACTTTTCGCTCCTCTGGATAGGAAAGCTTATGGGGCAAGGCGACAAATCATAAGAGGAGTTTCCGAGATCTGTATGACCAAAATTCCAAAACTGAGAAACAACGGGAGATGAGGTGTTTGTGAAACACACCATTGGGCTGTATGAATACACAGGGCTTGGCGAGAAGGTAAAGTTCATGTCGGGCAGTGTCCGAACCCAGATGGTTGCGGTGGTGTCGTGTATACAACCTGAATCGGAGACGGTTCTCAATGAAGCAATATGGGCGCCTGGTTGAGGGAAAACGTAAGAAGAGTTTTTTCCATTCAAATTTATGGGCGAATCCCAGAGCCACGAAACAATACTGCCGCTTGAAATAGACGAGGTACTCGAGAAACTAGTGGTTTGGCCAAAACAAACCGTATCAGCACTGAAGGATGAAACAGGCATTGGATAGGAGTAAATTGTAACTGGCACCTGAAGCTGACAAAGATTACTGTCTAGAACCGTAACCTGATAGAAGCCGGGTGATAAATTGGTAAAACTAGAATCCGACTGAAAGCTAGAACTGTTTAAAGAGAAGGAGTAAGGTTTTGTTCCTCCCATTATTTTGGTGAGTGAGAGTGCTCCATCATTTTTGTTGGAGCAACTTCCAACTGAATCTTTTTGTGCGGATATCGTAGGTTGCACAACGATTAACGAATCGGAAAGTAAGCAGCCTTCACTAAAGTTAAGTTTTACTTGAAATAATCCAGTCATTCCAGAAGACACGGTTAGAAGTGAGGTAGTGTCGTTTACTAAAGCTACACCGTTTCTGTACCATTGAATGGACTGAGGGATTGAATCGAATACCGCCCGAAGTGTAAGATTGTTTTGACAACTATGTCCCGAACTTGAAATTGTAACTGAAGGAGCAACATAGGAAAGCCTCAAGTTGTCCATCGCGCCATAATAAGCTTGAGGTGCTGGCGAACTCAACAGTGCGCAATTCGGACCAAAAACTAAAGTGGTAATAGGAATGGAGGGAGAGAACTCAAACGTGTAAGTATTCCATGAATTGTTGTTTAGGACGGGAATCAGGGTGTCTAATGTTACCCAGTTTGGCGAATAACTAGGACAGTTTGCTGTGGTTCCACCTCCTCCAATGGTAGTTCTAGGGTAAGGCAAATTGGAACACGAATTAGATCCATACACGGCAATTGGTCTCGGGGTAATAGAGGCAATTTGGGCATAATCGAACTCAATTCTATAGGTTTTTCCTGGATGAAGAGTATCAAGAAGACAAGCCCCAAAAAATTCTTTTGTATTCCCATTTCCCACAGCAAATCCAATCACGCCTGTGCCATGAGGAAATGGAAACGGAATAAAAGGTAATATGTAGCCACAATTGAAGTAATCGGGTGAATTATTAGCCAAAGCATCCCTCCAATGATTCACTCTTGATAGTTGAGAGGCTTGAGTAGGACACGTGGAGTAATCTTCGAAAGAAGGATTGGGCAGTATGGGAGGTAATACTCCTATGGTACAATTGCACTCCGAGGTGTCATTCAAATCAACAAGGCCATCTAAGTCATCATCAATTCCGTTGTCGCAAATTTCTTGCGAAAATGTGGGACTTACCAATACAAGGAAAGACAATATGGTGAGCCAAGTTTTCATCTATCTAAATTACAAAAAAAAATCGACCTCTCATTCTTGATGCTTTTAGTTTCGTTAGGTCGAGTTTATTTTTTTTTGACCTAAAATCTTCTTTAGGATTCCGCCTTTTACGTTGTTCATGTCAAATTCTAGGATAAATGCTTTGGGGTCTATTTCGTTAATTAGGTTGTAGGTTCTTCTTATGTCAATTCGATTGATGAGACCGAATGCATGATTTCTTTTTGTTCCGCCTCTCCGGTATTTCCGAGACCTTTTACTCCTTTGTAAATGGTGATGCCAATCCCAATTTCTTGCGTAAGCCCTTTTCTACTTTTTCAGGTTCTTTGGATACAATCACAAGTCCGATTTAATCTTCGAAACCTTCAATAGTTAAATCGATTACCTTGGCAATAAGAAAAAATGTAAGAACAGAATACATGGCTATTTCTAATGAGAGTAAAATTGCGGTTGCCGAAAAAAGTAAGGTGTTGAATATAAGAATGATCGTACCTATGCTGAAGCCAAAACGATTGTTGAGGTAGATTCCCAATATTTCGGATCCGTCTAGTACAGCATCGTTTTTAATGGTTAATCCTATTCCAGTACCTAAAAATAATCCTCCAAAAATGGCAATTATAAGTTTGTCCTCGGTTAACGAACTGAAGTTCTCGAAATGAATAAAAACAGCTAGTACTGAGATGGAAATGAGTGATTATATAACAAAGATGAGTTAGAATGCAGCAGATTTTATGGAATTCTTTCTTTTGGAACTAAACCTAAATATAAACTGAAAATAAATTGTATCTTAGGATAAAATCAAAACTGTTGAATATTACGTTTTTCACAAAATTAAAGTGGGTGTTAGAGATTGCTGTAGTGTTTGTAATTATTGTATCCACCAATCTTATAGACCGGAATAATTTTGTTCGGGTAAAGGATTCCATTACTACTATTTATGAAGATCGCCTTGTGGCTAATGACTTGATTTTTGGCATGATGAAATGTGTGTATGCCAAAGAAATTGCCCTCGTTACTTCGGATACAGCTTACTTTTCTAAGGAGAGTGAGCAGTTCACTCAAAAATTAAGCAGATTTGTAACACGCTATGAGAAAACAAAACTCACTCCCAAGGAGAAAGAAATATTTACTGATTTAAAAGTTAATTACAACGAGTTGAAAGACTTGGAAGCGTCCTACTTAAAGTCAAGTTTTGCTGATTATAGCGAACTACTGGAAGTGTAAAAGTAGTGAAGTCTCATTTGTACGAAATGTCAAAAATTCAATTGGAGGAAGGATGAAGGGTCAAGTATCACACAACGAATAATTGAAACTGTAGAGTGTTCACCCAGATCGAGATTTTTTTACTTGTATTCTTGGCCATAGTCGTCCAAGTATTAATTATTTACTCTGCCAGAAAAAAGAAAGAGGTAGAAGAGTAAACAGAATTAAAAAGTAGGGGCATTTTTCCCGCAGTTTTAAGTTAGGCTTTTGTACCTTTGATGAGAATTAATAGTAATATATCTGTTATGAAATACCTATCAAGAATTACCTTACTAGTTATGCTAATGTCTACGTATATTGCAGCAAACGCTCAATGCGCTATGTGCAAAGCAACAGCAGAAAGTAACCCAAATATTGGCGGGGGACTGAACGCTGGAATTGAATACATTTTGATTGTTCCGTATCTGTTGTTAGGTGCTTTTGTGTTTATCGTGCTAAAAGGGAAAATGAAACCTTTTTGGAAGGATTTGACGGGGAAAAATAAAGGTAAAAAACAAGAATTTACAGCCGAGGACTGGTATTAATTAATTAGCAAAAATGGACATTATTTCCCTTCTGGTAGGATTAGTTATTGGTGCACTTGTAGTTTTTCTGATCAATACATTGAAAAAAAATAAGTTGCCCGCAAGCATTCAACAACAATTTTTGGAATTGGAAGCGGAGAATGAAAATCTCACTTCTCGCTCCGTAGCTTTGGATAAGGAAAAAGCAATGCTAGAAGTTCGGTTGGAAGATGCAGCCCGCTATTTTAACCAACAAAAAGAGGAAATAGGAGAGCTTAAGGGAGAGAATAAAAACCTGAGGGACGAATTGTCTGTGACAACCACCAACCTGACTAATTTGGAGGAGAAGTTGACAGATCAAAAGGCAGAAATGCAAGATTTGCAGAAAAAATTTACCACCGAATTCGAGAATATTGCAAACAAAATTCTTGAGGAAAAATCAATAAAGTTTACGGCCCAGAACAAGGAGAATATCGATAATGTGCTTACTCCTCTGAACGAAAAATTAAAGAGTTTTGAAGAAAAAGTTCAATCTACTTACGAAAAGGGATTGGCGGAAAGAACCGAATTGAAGTCGCAGATTATTCAACTTTCTGAACTAAATCAAACCTTGAGTAAAGATGCTCAAAACCTTACCAAGGCACTAACCTATGATAACAAGGCTCAAGGGAATTGGGGAGAAATGATTTTGGAGAAAATATTATCCGACTCAGGACTCACAGAGGGCGAAGAATATTCGAAGCAGTTTACTACTACCAATGAGGCAGGGAAAACTGTGAGACCCGATTACATTATCCAACTCCCAGACAGTAAGCATATTGTGGTAGATTCCAAGGTTTCTTTGATGGCTTATAACAAATATATTACACCCGAGTCGGAGGAATCGAAGGCTTCTGCACTGAAAGAGCATTTGATATCTGTAAAAAATCACATTAAGTTTTTGAGCGAAAAAAACTATCAAACTGGATCAAAATTAGATTCTCCAGATTTTGTTCTGTTATTCATGCCAATAGAAGCTTCATTTAGTTTAGCAATTCAGAATGACAAAGAGTTGTATGAGTACGCAATTACTCGGAATATTGTGATTGTTAGTCCTACAACTTTACTAGCCACGATCAAAACAATAGCCTCCATTTGGAAGCAAGAAAAGCAAAACAGAAATACGTTAGAAATTGCAAGTCAAGCAGGGGCTTTGTACGACAAATTTGTGGGTTTCTTGGAAGATATGGAAAAAATTGAGAGAGGCTTGTCGCAGGCAGAATCTGCTTATCAAGGGGCATTAAACAAACTGCAAACAGGAAAAGGAAATTTGGTGCGAAGGACAGAAAAAATAAAAGAATTAGGGGTGAGCACAAGCAAACAAATCCCGCAAAAATTTCTGGAAGAATGATAAGAATCAATTCATATAAACTGAAAATCGTTGTTTTTTGTGCTTCGATTGGATTTTTGGTGAATTGTAGTTCTGGAAAACTGGCTAATGACGAAACTGATTATAAGTATGATACTCGGATCCAAGATCTTAATCCTAGTTACTTAGTGTATCACGAAAAAGAGGATACCTCTTATTTGTATTTGGAATTTCATACCAATAATTTATTATACGTTAGAGAAAATAGTTCAAAACCATTCGAGGCGGAGATCACAGTGAAATATCAATTGTTTCAAGATGATAAAGGGAAGTTGTTACTAGATAGCGCAACACGACATTTGTATGATTACAAAACTAGTAATGAGCCGAAAACGATATTGGCGAGGGTTCCGTTCCATTTGCCCATGGGGAAAACTGCTTTTTTAAAAGTAGAAACTCGAGATGTGAACAAAAAAGTGAGAAATCAATTGGTCATAGAAATTGATAAGAATAACCAGCAGTCGGAGCAGTTCTTTTTATTTCGAAATCCAGAAACTAAAAGGATTTATTTTGATACGTATTTTACCCAAGAATCCAACGTGGAAGTGCTCTCTCAATTTAATAAAAACCAAGAGTACCACATCGATTATTTTAACACTGACTTTCCACCTTCGCTGCCTCCCTTTTCTTCAAATCAGAAGATCGAAATTGCTTCCGTTCGGGATTCGGGATACACAGTGAATATTACAGATAACCATTCTGTCATCACCTTGGGTAAGTTGGGCAGTTACTATCTGCGTCACGCAGATTCATCAACTTACATTGTGATTCTTCAAAAGTTTGACCCCAATTTTGATGGTCTAGAATCCTATTTGGGGATGATTGAACCGATGAAATATATCTGTTCTACAAGGGAATATCAGGCGTTGGTGAATGCCACTGACAAAAGAAAAGCGGTGGAATCTTTGTGGCTAAAAATGGCCGGCACGAAAGAACGAGCGAGAATGGTTATTTATGAGTATTATTCACGAGTAGAGCAAGCCAATAAATTTTTTACCTCCTACAAAGAAGGATGGAAAACAGACAGAGGAATGCTTTCCATTGTGATGGGACTTCCCAATACTATTTATAAAACAAGAAGAGGAGAAACCTGGGTGTACGGGACTCCCCATAATATGATGATGTCACTTACTTTTAGCTTTAGTCTAGAAAACGAAGAGCGAGTAAGAAACGATTATCAACTAACCCGCTACCGAACCTACCGAGATTATTGGTATAGAGCTTGCGAAAGCTGGAGGCAAGGCAGAGTATATAATTTTAATTAAACGTGTACGAAAAGAAACTTAACAAAGACATTATTTTTGGTCTTCATCCTGTAATGGAAGCGATAAAAAGCGGTCGAGAAATCAATAAAATTTTAATTCAAAAAGGCCTTCAAGGCAATACATTTCATGAGTTGAGAGGTTTGTTGAAGCACTCAATGGTGAATCTCCAATTGGTTCCGGTTCAAAAACTGAGCTCAATCACAAGGAAAAATCATCAAGGGGTTATTGCATTTGTTTCGCCTGTAACATATCATCAAGTAGAGGATTTGATACCTCGCTTGTATGAAGAAGGAAAGGAGCCAAAGTTTATTATTTTGGATGGAGTAACAGATGTACGGAATTTTGGTGCTATAGCCCGAACTGCCGAATGTTTGGGATTCAACGGGATTATCATTCCGGCCAAAGGAGGAGCAACCGTTACCTCCGATGCGGTTAAGACCTCGGCAGGTGCTCTGATGACTTTGCCGGTTTGTCGTGTAGATTCGCTAAAAAAGACAGTAGATTACATGGTTGAATCTGGGGTTAATATTGTTGCTTGTTCAGAAAAAACAGAGAATTCTATTTATGATTATTCTTTTGAAGGTCCAGTAGGAATTTTGATGGGGAATGAGGAAACAGGAATTTCCAACGAACTAATAAATAGGTCTCAGTTTATAGGAAGAATCCCAATGACGGGTGACATCTCTTCAATGAATGTAGCCGTTGCTGCTGGCATTGTAATGTATGAAGCTGTAAGGGCCAAAAAATAATTGGCAAGTTATTTCTTTACTCCGAAAGTTTTTCCCAAAAACACTTCTCCAAATTCGTTGCTGTATTCTACATCAAAAAATATCGAATCGGCACGGAAAACTCCGCTTGTGCCTCTTACTTGTTTTGAATCAACATTTTGAGCAAGAACGGTAATAGAGGAATCCGAAACAAAACATTCTACCTGGAATGTGTACCCCAAGAATCGATTATTTAGGTTACCATAATTGGAAATAGTGAGGTGGTTTGGTTTGCAATTGGAACGAGTAACTCGTAGGTCAAAAGTATCTTTTTTCCATTCCATGGAAGGAGGTTCTAGAATGGAGTCTACTACCTTGTACCAACCCAAGTGTTCTTCATTGATGTACAAGCAAGAGTTGTCATTGGTGTTGGCAGAAGGCACAAAGTTAATTGCATTGCAGTCTGTGCAGCCTCTTTTTTTGCAAGATACCGTTAAGGCACATACAAGTGAAAACAAAAGTAAGTAAGAGCGATTCATAGTAGTTGATTTTGTGTAGGGAGAAATGGAAACAGTCATTAGGGTTCTTGTCTTACTCTCTCCTTTAGTTTCTTTTTTCTGGTGATAAACTCTTTCCAGGTATTAAATTCTTTTTTGTAATATACACCAACACCACTTGTTGTTTGAGCTTGATTAGCATTGGTGATGTCGTAGTCGTTCGTTCGTGTAAATACTCGAACCCTAAAGGTTCCGTCCTCGTTCAGTTTATACTCTACATTAACGTCTCCTATCAAGGCATTTTCATTTTGATTAATTTCATTCCCTTGAGCCACGCCAAAATTTGAGCTAATAACCAATCGTTCGTTTAACAACTCAGTAGAAAGTGCTACTGCAATTTCATCACTCGTTATGTCGTCACCTGGCCTGTAATTGAAGCCAACATCAACATTGTTGCTAAGTTTCGACATCCAATTGCTCAGCTGATTGGAAAGAAGTTCTGATGCAGTAGTCCCAACTGCTCCTGAAGTCTCGACACCGTTTTGATTGTTCGAGTTTTGAGAGGGTAGAAATCGATTGAGAAGTAGGAGAGCAAAAACTTGTTTGTTTAATTCTTGTTTGGTTTGCATGAGATTACCAATCACAGCTCGTTCAGTTTCATCCGCGCGAGTAACCTCAATCAAGAAATCTATGTTGGGACTCATTAAGTTTTCGGTTAGCTCCATCACAACTTCTATGTCTGATCGACTTTTATACTTATTAATATTATTGGTTAGCTGAGGCATGATTTCATACATCGAAGCTTTTAACTTGTATATGGCATTAATGTCGATTTCGGCATTATAAGGGTCTCCATACCAATTGATAGTACTCGCGTTGGCAATTTCGAACTTCTTATTTATAAGGTTTTCAAATCGCTCTAGGCCTAGAGTAAACAAATAGTCTCCTTTTTCGATGGTGTACTTACCAGCCATATTAAATTGGTCTTGCTTATCCACGGTCATCGACAGATTGCCGTATCCCGTTCCCGAAATAATATCTCCATACACTTCGTCAAAAATTAATTGGAGATTGGCTTCAGGAGTTACCTCTACATTTATATCAAGATTGATTCCTTCTAAATTTACAATTTCCTCTTCCTTTCTGGAAGAGTCTTTTGTATTGAATACCACAAAGTCGGCCATCGATACATCCGAGCTTCCGTAGAGCGGAAGTGTAAAACTTGTTCCTTTTTCTGTTTTGGCATTTACCGTGATGTCAATTTCATCTTGGTATCCTTCCACGTTTATTCCTCCTGTTGCATATACTTTTCCGTAAAAGTCGTCATTCAGCTCAATGTTGGTGTTTAGTCCGATGAACTTATTGTCTACTTTTCTGGAACCTTCAAAAGAAATTAGCTCGGTTTGGGTGCCCTTTCTGTAAACCAAGGTGGGTATTTCTATAAAAACGTTGAAGTTGAAATCGGTGAAATTATCATGAATAATAGCTCCGTTAAAAAAAGCTAGGTTGTTTTCTTCGTCTCTTATTTCAATAATATTATCGGTGTAAATGTCATTGTTTTCGATGATCATTAGCCCAGAAAAATCGTAGTGAGTATTCAGGTAATTGACATTAAAACCGGTACGAAGCAGTGATATTTCTCCTTCAAGTAACGGAGCTTCTGGTTCTCCAGTAACAGATATTTTGCCTTTTGCCTTTCCGTTTATTTCAGAAATTCCTTGACCAACCAAATAGGGATTAAGAAAAGCAAGATTAGTGTTCTGGAGGATGCACTTAAAATCTAATGACTGTTTTTTTCTAAACGGATAAAAATATCCCATAAAATCAAAAGTGTTTAGGTCATTTTTCAATAGTTCACCTTTTATGTTCATGGCCTTTGATTCTTCAATCCAATCGGTATTGAATACAAGGTCACCTATTAACTCCCTATTTACTTGAAGGGAATCAATGAAGAAATCTGAAATGATTTCAATATTTTCGTACACATTGGTAATGCAGGCACTTCCATTGATATTCCCTTTGTATTTGGTGGTTGGGCTTCCAATAAAGGGGTTCAAGTATTTTACATTAAAATTATCTAAATATATCTTGAGAACGTCTTCGGGATTTTCTGAAATGTTTCCTACAACAGAAACCCCTTCATTGAGGTTGTTTGTAACCACCAATCCATTAAAATTGAAGTTCGAGGAATCCACAATTAAGGAGGCATCTTCGTTTATCTTCCAGTCTCTGTTTTTGAAATGGAAAGAAGAGGGGAGAATCAGCATATCAAAATACTCTTCGTTATACCAATATCCATTTCCTTGAATTTTTCCGTAACTCTCTCCGTCCAGAGAATTCCATTCAATTGATGGGGTGATGTAGTTCTCTCGTATTTTAGAGCTGAGAACTAAATTTTCAAGAGAAAAATCATTTCCAGCAGTGAAGGTAGAAACATCAATAGTTAGGTCCAGTACATCTCTTGGTTTGTCTAAAACTCCTTCAATTCCATCAAAAGTATTGGAAAGATAACTTATGGAATCAGCACTTAGAGAAAGCCTGAATTTTTCGGAAGAAGAATCGAAGCTTCCTAATGCTTTTGTGTTGTTTGAAATCTCCAGATCAGGAGTAAATAACTCTTGAATAGGGGAGTAGTCCTTGATGATTAAATTAAAATCAAATGATTGATTGGTGAGCCAGACTGAATCTTTGGAAGCGTAAAGTGCAGGCACCACTTGCTGACCAATTATGTCGGCAATGGTTCCTAGTTGCGAAAGCGAGAACTGTCCCTTGATGGAGCCATCAGCCACATCCGACAGGAGCTTAAGTTCTTGGCTGTTTTCCTTTTTGGAAGAGGTTACTTTTATTTCCTTGTTTCTGTATGTTTTCTCGTTTTGTTGATAAATGAGGTTGCTGATTTTGGCAACCCCCGTTGAATTATCTATCGAGGAGCCGTGTCCTTTTAATCGAATATCTCCGGAGACAATATGCTGATTACTATCTTTCAGGATATTCAACTTGCTCAGATTCATTTGCGAAATGTTCGACTGAAAATCAAATTCAGGAATCTGTGATTCGAAATTTACAAATCCTATGAAGTTTGCTCCTCCATAAGCATCTTTTATCGAGGCTTTTCCATCAAAAGACTTTTCGGTGAAGGCTCCGTCAATTTTTATATTTTTGTATGAGTGACCCTTGTAGGTAAGTTGAGGTAGTTCACCTTTTGCAATAAGATTGATGCCTGTACGAGAATTCCAAGAAAGTTCTGTTTCTATGTGAGCATCTACTTCGGCAAGGTCAGGATTTTTGGCAAACGAACCCATGTTCAACTTGTCCGTAATCAGAGTTCCTTTTAGGTGATCGGTTTTGTTTTGGTGCCAATATCGTGCATTAAGAGCAATTTTACCCTGAGAGGTTTGACATTCTAATGCGCTCACAAAATCATCAAATTTACCTTTCATGGTTCCCGCCAAATTCATGTTTCCAATACCGCTTATTTCCGGAGGTAACTGTAATTTTTGCTTTTTGTCAAATGGCGGAATATCCAGGTTGTTTAATTCACGTTCTGTCGTTTTTAGTTCTCGTATAAATAAATCAAAGGTTGTGTTTTCCGTGTATGGAAGTCCCTTAATGTCGAGGTTTCCAATGAATTTTGATTGTTTGTCTATTTGAATAACAAGATTCCGTGTTTTAAAATCTGCAACAGTTCCGTTAAATTCACCGGTTAACAGTACTTCCTTGTCAATCCCATCAAAAAAAGAAGTAAAAAAGGCTAAATCTGCTAAGTTCAATCGGGTCTTTTCAAAAGAAGTTTTCATGGTGACTTTGTTCTCAAAATCATCTTCAAAGTAAGAAGGTTGATCAAACTCAAATCTAAAATACTCAGTAGATATATGCGAGTTGGCGGTAGTTATTTCTAGTTTGTTTATGTGCACAAAGTTGGAGTCAATTTCTACTATACCGGTCAGGTTTCTTAGGTCAAATTTGCTCTTCTCAACAGTAGACAAGTGTTCAATATCGACTTGTATATTACTTCCTTTGTTGCGAAAATTAGAAAAAGTAAGGTTGATAGGTTTGGCATCGAGATTAGCAAAGTCCATTCCGTAATACGAGGCCGAAGTTCTGTAATCTTTGAATCGAAATCGACTGTTTGATAATTCAATTGACTGAATTCCAACCAGAAAATTAGAATTGTTGTGCTCTGATTGTGCTCCTGAATCAAAATAATCAAGAATAAATTGAAAGCTAAATCCACTTTTTCCTTTTCTCTTTATTAATTGAACGTTAGCCTCGTTTAATCGTAAAGAGGAGATTTCTATTCTGTTTTTTTTGAGATTAATGTTTTTTGCCAAGATAGACATGCTTTTCGTTTGTATTACCGTGTCGTTTTCTTGATCCAGAACATAGAAATCGAGTAATTCGATTGATTTTATAGGAGTAATCGATACTTTACCAATGTGAATTTTAGTGTTGAGGTCTCGTGACAGTCTTTCTGTGGCATATTTTGCCAAGCTAGTTTGAACAGAATTGAACCGAACCGCCATAAAACTAAGCAGTATCAAAACCAATACTATTTCAAGAAGAAATAAGCACAAATGGGTCGCTATTTTTATTGTGTTTTTGACGGTGTGTGTTTACTGGTTTTGTACAAAATTAAGCCTTACGAGGTTTAAGTTAGCTAAATTAATTAATTTTGGGCGTTTCCTCTATGGATTGTGTCATACTTACTGATAGGTGAAAGTTAATACTGAATAGAATGAGTGAAAGAAAAGGGATAATTTTGGGGATAGAATCCTCGTGCGATGATACGTCTGCGGCCATCATCAAAGATGGACGGATATTGTCCAACCTTATCGCTCGTCAACCCATTCATGAGCAATATGGTGGAGTAGTGCCCGAATTGGCTTCGCGGGCTCATCAGCAAAATATAATTCCTGTAGTAGAGGCTGCACTCAAAGAGGCAGGAGTAACCAAAGAAGAATTAACAGGAATCGCTTTTACAGCAGGTCCAGGATTGATGGGAGCTTTGTTGGTGGGCGTTTCTTTTGCTAAGTCACTGGCTCTTAGTTTGGGTATTCCTCTCATTCAAGTGAATCACATGCAGGGGCATATTTTAGCTCATTTTATTCAGAAACCTGGTGAAGACAAACCAATGCCCCAGTTTCCGTTTATTTGCCTCACAGTGTCTGGCGGTCACACCCAATTGGTAAAAGTTACAGATTATTTTCAGATGGAAGTATTAGGCGAGACACTGGATGATGCAGCAGGTGAGGCATTTGATAAAATAGCGAAAGTATTACACTTCCCATATCCGGGTGGTCCTCTGATAGATAAATACGCGAAAGAAGGAGATGCGACTCGATTTCATTTTACTCATCCCAGAACTACGAAGTACAATTTTAGTTTTAGTGGGCTGAAAACTCAATTTTTACACTTTATTCGAAATTGCGAACGAGATGATTCTGATTTTGTAGAAAAAAATAAGGCGGATATTTGTGCCTCTATTCAAGACACTATTATTAAAACCTTATTTTCAAAACTAAAAAAACTAGCTGAAGACGAAGGGATAAATCAAATTGCGATTGCCGGAGGTGTTTCAGCTAATAGCCATTTGAGAAGTGAGCTCCAAAAATTGGGAAAAAAGAAAAAATGGGAAACGTTTGTCCCAGAATTTCAATACTGCACGGACAACGCAGGAATGATTGCAATAGCAGGTTACTACCATTTTCTAAACAAAGACTTTGTAGGCCAGGAAGTAAAGGCTAATCCGAGGATGAAAATATAACAAAAACCGAATTCGTACAACACATCCGGTGGTAAGATGAATGAATTTGATTCGGTTTTACTTAACTAAAAACATCCTTTACTCGATCAAAAAAACCTTTGTCTTTACTTGTAGGGTTTGGGGCAAAATTTTCTGATTTTTGAAGAATTTCTAGGGCTTTCTTTTCTTCTTTGGTTAAGGTTTGTGGAGTCCATACGTTTACATGAACCAAAATATCCCCTTTTCCGTATGAGTTTACCGAAGGAAGACCTTTTCCTTTCAACCTCAAGGTCTTTCCACTTTGAGTTCCTGGGGTGATTTTAAATTTAACCGATCCACCTACTACTGGAATTTCAACGGAGGTTCCCATAGCCACGTCTGCAAAATTCAAATATAAGTCGTGATGAAGGTTTTGTCCTTCTCGTTTTAATGTTTCGTGCTCTACTTCAGAAATCACTACCAATAGGTCTCCCGCAACTCCATTTCCTGGCGCATCGTTTCCTTTTCCTCTCACATTTAGTTGCATTCCGTCTTCTACTCCTGCAGGGATTTCAATAGGAATTACCACTTCTTTTCTTACCATTCCATTTTGGTCACTTCCGGCTGGTTTCTTTCCAATAGATTGTCCCGAGCCGTTACAAGTTGGGCAAGTACTTGCTGTTTGCATTTGACCTAAGAAACTATTCACTACACGAGTCACTTGTCCCTGACCTTTACACGTTGCACAAGTTTTGTATTCCACTCCCTCAGCCTGAACTAGTTTGTTTACTTTGATTTTTTTCTCTACACCGTTGGCAATTTCCTCTAAGGTAAGATTTAGTCTTACTCTTAGGTTGGTTCCTTTTACCGTTCTTCTTCCTTGGCTTCTTCCAAAACCACCTCCGAAGCCACCACCTCCGCCAAAAATATCTCCAAACTGGCTGAATATATCGTCCATATTCATTCCGCCACCACCGAAACCTCCGCCACCTGCACTTCCATCTACTCCGGCATGTCCAAACTGGTCATACCGTTGTTTTTTTTCTGGATTACTCAGAATTTCGTATGCCTCAGCAGCTTCTTTAAATTTTACTTCCGCTTCTGGGTTGTCCGGGTTTTTATCGGGATGAAATTTAATTGCAAGTTTTCGGTACGCTTTCTTTATTTCGCTCGCGTCCGCATTTTTACTTACTCCTAATACCTCGTAATAATCTCTTTTCGACATGTGTTGTTGTTTTGTTTTTTTCGAGACTTATTGTCCCACTACTACCTTAGGGAATCGAATTATCTTTTCTCCTAAATAGTATCCTTGCTCTACTACGTCTACTACCTTTCCTTTCATGTCCTCGCTTGGCGCTGGAATATTGGTGATAGCCTCGTGAATGTCCGCATTGAAAACTTCTCCCGCAGCTTCAATAGATTTTAAACCTTTTGCTTCAAGAGATTTAAGTAATTTGTTGTAAATTAGTTCAAATCCTTGCTTTAAACTTTCCGGATCTTGAACTTCCGAGTTGTGGGCCATAGCTCTTTGAAAATCATCCACAATTGGGAGCATGTTTTTGATTACATCCTCACTCGCAGATTTTATAATCTCCAATTTCTCTTTTGCCGTTCTTTTTCGGTAATTGTCAAACTCAGAATACAATCTTAGGTACTTGTCGTTGGCAGTTGCCGCTGCCTCTTGAGCTAATTCCAATTCGCTTTTTTCTGGCTCTTGTGCCGTTTCCTCTTGGGGTGTCTCCTCGTTTTGGATTGTCTCCTCTGCGATGTTTTCTTCGTTCAATTCTTCGGTTGATTCGTTTTCACTATTCATGTTACCTCTTTTATTTTTTCGTTTGAACACATTCAATTTTTTTGCCATTTGCAAATCTAAGTCAAACTGACATACAATGACCAAAAAAGCCTATTAATTTGGCAGTTTCCTGTCAGATTAATAGGCCTAAATCGGTTAGTGTAATCTTTAAAATTTCTTTACATACTTATCTAAAGTGGTATGAAGTTTCATACCCCTTAAGTTTTTTGCAATGATTTTTCCGTTTGGATCCAACAAAAAACTCTTAGGAATGGAGTTGATTTTATAAAGTTTGGCAGCGGCCGAACTCCACCCTTTGAGGTCACTCACATGATATTTCCACGAAAGATCATCTTTGTCTATGGCTGCTTGCCATTTGGCTTTGTCGGTATCTAACGAAACACTGTAAATTTCAAATCCTTTTCCTTTGTGAAAGGTTGCTTTTTTGTACTTTTCGTAGGCATTTACCAAATTTGGGTTTTCTTTTCGACAGGGACCGCACCAACTAGCCCAAAAATCAATCAAAACATATCTTCCTTCTAGCGAAGAGAGCTTGATTGACTTTCCTTCCGGATTTTTAAACTCCAATTCGGGCGCTAAGTCGCCAATTTCGATTCCGTAATCTGTGACAAAAACAGAACTTTTTCGGGCTTTTTTGTGTTGGGTAAAGCTCGATAAAACGAATCCTATACAGGTAAGAGAAAGTATAAAAAGTATTTTTTTCATAATGGTTGAATCCTTGTGTGTTTGCTGTGTTAGGTGCAACAATGATGCCAATTTACATTCTTGTAATATCTGCTCCAATATTTTTAAGTCGGGTGTCAATATTTTGATATCCTCTGTCAATTTGAGAAATGTTGCTTATCTGACTTTTTCCTTCTGCTGATAGGGCAGCTATTAGAAGTGATACTCCAGCTCTAATGTCTGGTGAGCTCATACTTATTCCTCTTAAGGGATATTCTTTGTCTATTCCTATTACTGTAGCTCGATGCGGGTCGCATAGAATAATTTTTGCTCCCATATCTATTAATTTATCCACAAAGAAAAGTCTACTTTCAAACATTTTTTGGTGAATCAAAACGCTTCCGCGAGCTTGAGTTGCTACAACCAAAATTATGCTCAACAAATCGGGTGTAAATCCTGGCCATGGTGCATCCGAAATCGTCATGATACTACCATCAATGTACGATTCTATCTCGTAGTGATCTTGAGCAGGTATAAATAAATCGTCACCGTGTAGTTCGATTTTTATTCCAAGCTTCCTGAAGGTGTCCGGAATTATACCTAAATCTGGATAAGAGACATTCTTGATAGTAATTTCAGAACCAGTCATTGCTGCAAGTCCTATGAAACTTCCTATTTCAATCATATCTGGAAGAATCCTATGTTCGCAACCTTGTAATTCATCTACTCCCTCTATGACAATCATATTGGATCCAATTCCAGAGATTTTACCTCCCATGGAATTTATCATTTTGCAGAGTTGTTGTAAATAAGGCTCACAAGCTGCATTGTAGATGGTTGTTTTTCCTTCTGCGAGTGCTGCAGCCATGACAATATTGGCGGTTCCTGTTACGGAAGCTTCATCCAAGTGCATGTAGGTACCCTTTAGTCTGTCAGCTTTTACTTCGTAAAAAAACTCTTTGCTGTCATAATGAAAATGGGCTCCGAGTTTTTCGAATCCAATAAAGTGAGTATCTAGCCGTCTTCTTCCAATTTTGTCTCCTCCTGGTTTTGGCATGTATCCTTTTCCAAATCGTGCCAAAAGTGGTCCGAGTATCATGATGGACCCTCTTAGACTAGATCCTTTTTCCTTAAACTCGTCCGAAATGAGGTAATCTACATCGACTTCATTTGCCTCAAAAGAATATTTTTCCTCACCCAACTTCTCAACTTTTACGCCCATAGAGGCTAACAAATCGATAAGTTTATTTACATCAATAATGTTGGGTACGTTGTCTATAATTACTTTTTTAGGAGTAAGTAATACAGCACAAAGTACTTGCAATGCCTCGTTTTTGGCCCCTTGTGGCACCAATTCTCCGCTTAATTTCTTCCCTCCATTTATTTCAAAAATGTTCATAATGTTTTATTTTTTTGAATACCTATGTTTCCCGTTTGATTGTTTTTTGGTTTTTTTTCTATTGTTTTTCAAGGGTTTAACCTTGGGTATGGATTTCGCCAATTCTTCTACAGAAGTAAGCGGTTTTTCTTTATTTGGAACTAGTTTTCCATTGGATAATTCATCGAGATGCCTCCAAATTACCTCGTCCTCCACAAAGTCTTTGTTCCAGGTAATAAATAGTTTTTTCATCAAATTAGCAATCGCTTCCACCAAGATTTCCTTTTCTTTTTCATCTTCTTTGCTAATGGCTTCTTTGATGAAAAGGGAAACCGTTTTTCCGTAGTACGCATACTTGATTTTCCTCTTTCCCTCAGAATAATTCATTTTCTCTGGCTTTCTGCTGGCTTCCTCTAGCTCTGGTTTGGGGTAAGGAGAGTCAACGTCTAGTTTGTTTTCCGAAATAATAAACAAATGGTCCCACAATTTGTGTGTGAAATCTGTAATATCTCTAAGATGAGGATTTAATTGACCCATTACAGAAATAATGGCATTAGCAACTTTTTGTCTTTCTTCTCGGTCACTAACGCTAATGGCGTATTCCACCATATTTCTTACATTTCTTCCGTATTCGGGTATTTTGAGTTCTTCTCTTGTGGTATTATATTCTAGTCCTTCTGACATATGTTTCGTTTTTAATCTATTATTTCCAGTTTTGCAAATTTGAGCAAAAGCTGCTTTTGACCTACCGAAGGAAAAAAGGCAGTCGCCTTTCTATTCGGGTAAGCTCCTTCTATATTTAGTATTTTTCCTTTTCCAAATTTTGCGTGGCTAACGTTTACCCCAACCACGATTTCTTTACTATCTGATCCGCCTCCAGGAGCGGCCGCAGATGAAACTTTCTTCATTTGGCTCAACTGTTTTTCTTGCAAAGGCTTGTTAAATTTCATTTCAAAACCAGCTTTTCTATCCGAAGCTGTTCGAGTGGGAGCGCGAGGAGCAGGAGTTTCTTCGTCAATGAATTGTTCGTCTATTTCTTCCAGAAATCGACTAGGTTCGCAAGAAATAAGACTTCCCCATCTATATCGACTGGTGGCATAAGAGAGGGTTGCTTGTTTTTCGGCTCGCGTTAGGGCAACATAAAATAGTCTTCTTTCTTCCTCTAGGTCGTTTCGGGTAGTGAGCGACATTTGCGAGGGGAATAAGTTTTCCTCCATTCCCACGATATATACGTACGGGAACTCCAATCCTTTGGCAGCATGAATCGTCATCATAACGACCTTGTCATTGTCTTCTTTGTCATCATTGTCAGCATCGGTAAGAAGAGCAACGTCTAATAAAAAGTCGCTGAGAGTGGGTAAATTTTCTTCCGTTTGATTTTTTGCCACAAATTCGGAAATACCGTTTAACAATTCTTGAATGTTGTCATATCGGCTTACTCCTTCTGGTGTTTTATCCGCATGAAGATCGCGAATAATTCCAGTTGAAGTCGCTATTTCTTTGGCCAAATCAAAGGCATTTTCTTTATCGAGTCTCACACTAAAGCTCTGTATCATTGTACAGAAATCCATTATTTTCTTTTGTGTTCCTGAGTTCACTCTTACTCCATTACCCATTAAGTTATTGGCTACTTCCCACAACGTTTTATTCGTTTCATTAGAGGAGATGGTCATGGATTCTACACTTGTTTTCCCAATTCCTCTTTTTGGGTAATTGATTACTCTTTTAAATGCTTCTTCATCATTGTGATTGGCTATCAAACGAAAATACGAGAGCAAATCTTTTATTTCTTTTCGCTGATAAAAAGAGAGTCCTCCATAAATTCTGTAGGGAATATTCAGTCTTCGTAACGCCTCCTCAAACGATCTTGATTGAGCATTAGTTCTGTATAAGATTGCGAAATCACTGTTTGCGGCAGAATGATTTTGTTTAATATCAAAAATTGAATGAGCCGTAACTTTTCCCTCTTCATTGTCGGACAGAGTTCTTACTATTTTTATTTTTTCTCCTTGGTCGTTATCTGTCCAAACTTTTTTTTCAATTTGATCCTTATTCTTTTTAATGATACTATTCGCTGCCTGAACAATAACTTTTGTCGAACGATAATTCTGCTCAAGCTTAAAGAGTTTGAAATCAGGATAATCTTTTTTGAAATTTAAGATGTTTTGAATGTTGGCACCTCTAAACGCATAAATACTCTGGGCATCGTCTCCTACCACTACAAGGTTTTCTGTTGCAGAAGCCAATTTCTTTACAATTAAGTATTGCGAATAGTTGGTATCTTGATACTCGTCTACTAACAAGTATTTAAATCTGTGCTGATACTTATAGAGTACTTCTAAATGATCGCGGAATAATACATTTGTTTTGTACAACAAATCATCAAAATCCATTGCCCCGGCCTTAAAACATCTTCTTTGGTAAACCTTGTATATTTCACCTATTTTAGGTCGCCCTGTACTTCTGTCGTCAGCCATAATTGTGACATTTTGAAGGTAACTGTCGGCAGAGATTAAATTGTTTTTAGCTGAAGAAATTCTTCCATAAACAATACCTGGTTTGTAGAGCTTTTCGTCCAATCCCATTTCTTTTACGATTGACTTTAGCAGGTTTTTGGAGTCTTGTGTGTCGTAAATAGTAAAGTTTTTTGGGTAGCCAATTATTTCTGCCTCCGTCCGCAGTATTCGCGCAAAAACAGAGTGAAAGGTTCCCATCCATAAGTTTTTTGCTTCATTACCGCCAATTATTTTGGAGATACGCTCTTTCATTTCTTTGGCTGCCTTATTGGTAAAAGTTAAGGAAAGAATAGAGAAAGGATCGACTCCTTTTTCTATGAGATAAGCAATTCTGTATGTGAGTACTCTTGTTTTTCCTGAGCCAGCACCAGCAATTACCATGCAGGGACCTTCGGTGTTGGTCACAGCTTCGTATTGTTGAGTATTCAACTCTTCAAGATATCCCATAAAAAAATTGGTTGATAATAAATGAATTGGATTTTCTCAAAAATACAATTTTATCAATATACTTCGAGGTATTCATGTGTTATTTCTGTTAACAATTTCGTTTGAATAAATTTATTCCGCTCATCAGGGGAAAAGAGTAGCTTTCTTTGGACCCCGATTTTTGGCAAATTGAAACCCTTCTTCCCACCATTTTTCTCAGGATATGGGTATATTAAGAAATAATATTTCTTTCTAACAAAAATAAAAATGCCGTCTTGAAGTTTCGAGAAGGCATTTTTTTGGATAATCTCAGGTAAGTTTGATTGTTCTTGGGGATTTTCATACTTTAGATTTTTAATCACATTTTGAACAAATTCATCTATATGGGTACAACAATAACGTCTGCAGAGTCAATATCATTAGAAAACAAATACGGAGCTCACAATTATCACCCATTACCAGTGGTTTTAGATAGGGGAGAAGGTATATTCGTTTGGGATGCTGAGGGTAAGAAATATTTTGATTTCTTATCAGCCTATTCGGCCGTAAATCAAGGACATTGTCATCCTAAGATTACGAAAGTCCTGTTGGACCAAGCTCAAAAATTAACTCTTACTTCAAGAGCATTTTACAATACTTCGCTCGGAAAGTTTTCGCGTTACATGAGCGAATACTTTGGCTACGACAAGGTGCTGCCAATGAACACTGGAGCAGAAGCAGTAGAGACTGCCATAAAACTTGCTAGAAAATGGGCTTATACTTATAAAAATATTCCTGAAAATCAGGCTCAAATCATTGTATGTGATCAAAATTTTCATGGACGGACAACCACAATTGTATCTTTTTCGAGTGACCCCGATTCTTATGCTGGTTTTGGTCCATTTACACCCGGATTTATCCGAGTACCATACAACGATGTAAGCGCATTAAAAGAAGCCTTCGAGTCTAATCCAAACGTGGTAGGGTTCATGGTGGAGCCTATTCAAGGTGAGGCAGGAGTTGTTGTGCCGGACGAAAATTACTTGAGTGATTGTTTTACTTTGTGTAAAGAGAATGATGCATTGTTTATTGCAGATGAGGTTCAAACGGGAATCGCAAGAACAGGAAAGCTCTTGGCGACTTGTGGAAACTGTACTTGTTCAGGATTTTGTGAAGACAAAAAACAGACAAGAGCGGATATACTTATTCTGGGAAAGGCACTTTCTGGAGGAGCAATGCCTGTTTCGGCTGTGCTCGCTGATGATGAAGTAATGCTTTCAATCAAGCCGGGAGAGCACGGTTCTACTTATGGAGGGAATCCATTAGCTTGTGAGGTTGCTATTGCTGCATTGGAAGTGGTAAAAGACGAAAAACTATCTGAAAGAGCTCAAAAGCTAGGAAACAAATTCAGGTCTGAACTAGAGAAGTTTGTTGCCACGAATGACTTAGTTTCATTGGTAAGAGGAAAGGGATTACTGAATGCCATCGTCATCAATGATACCGAAACGAGTAAAACTGCTTGGAATATTTGTATGAAGCTTCGTGATAATGGTTTGTTGGCGAAGCCTACACATGGCAACATTATTCGATTTGCACCGCCTTTGGTAATCTCTGAAGAGCAATTGATGGAGTGTATCGACATCATTAAAAAAACAATTACAGAATACGAGAAATAATCGGTACATTTTTTTTATAAATAGAAAAATTGTGTAGTTTTGCATCCGTTCAATGCGAAAAAAGCGAAAGTAGCTCAGTGATAGAGCATCACCTTGCCAAGGTGAGGGTCGCGGGTTTGAATCCCGTCTTTCGCTCATATATATATTTAAGATGCCAAACCACAACTTCTGCATGTCGGCAGAAGAACTGTGAATCTTGTCCCGGTAACTCGGGACTTGAAATGCTCGAGTGGTGGAATTGGTAGACACGCAAGACTTAAAATCTTGTGTCCCCTGGGACGTACGGGTTCAAGTCCCGTCTCGAGTACTGATAAAAACCTCAATTAACTATAAATTAGTAAGTTGAGGTTTTTTCTTTTATTTTTGTACGCACCAATGTACGCACATCTCTTTATAGTGTCACTTTATTTAGTTTAATTCTGTTAACTAATTTGTTGCCCCCACTTTTTTTTAATAGTGTAACTTTTTTAATCGTTTAAGAGTATAACACTATTATTTATGTCTTTACGTGTTTGAGGCGTTAATCTTTGGCAAACAAAATAATTTGTTTAATTTTAAAAAAAAACTATGAAAAAAACAATAATAATACCATTAGTTTCTCTTTTAATGTTATCCTTAACTATTACAAGCGATGAATCTAAATTCACTTATGATATAAACGGAATGAATGTAGAGTATTTAGTGATGACAACAGACAGCACCTCTCAACAACAAAATTTCAAAAAATCTATCAATTGGATAAAAGAAACTTATAAAAATCCTGAAGAGGTAATTAAAACTACTATTGATGAAAAGAAAATTAGATTTGAGGGTTCGGAACAAAATTTGATTTGTATAAAATCTTTAGGTCTTAATACATGTTATAACGCGAGATACACAATCGAGGTTGAATTTAAAGAAAATAAATACAAGTTTACTCCTTTGAGTTTATCTTACAGAGTTCCAGGCTCTCAATATGGTCCTGCGAGAACAATTCAAATTGACTTCAAGGATGGTTCTATGTTCTATAAAAAAAACAAAACAATAAGAACTCTCTATCAATCTGTTCCTTCTTCTATTGAAAACTTATTTAATTCTTTGAATAATAGCCTAAATGAATATATTAAAAAGGAATCCGCTGAAAACACTGATACAGAATGGTAGATTATGGAGAAAACCAACCAATTCACACCCCTTCTTACAGTGTAACTCTTTATCTTTTCGGAAATCTATTTTGATTTTTCAATCAATAAAAAACAATAAAGTTTAATTAACATTGAGGATAAGAATATCGAGGATATAATTTTTAGAAGTGATACCGATGTTAACCGATTTTACAAACTGGACTTTAATTAAGATTAATTAGAGGTTTCGGAACGTGTTAATAGTTCGGTTGGTTCTTTTGGTTGGAAGTGGTATTTTAGTTCTTCTAACTGGATGTTTACGCCCTCGATAATTGCGTTCTGCAATTCGTTAGGGGTTAATTGAATTAGTTGTATTGTTCCATTCATCTTATAATGTTTTTATGTTTAACATTACAAGAGTAATTTAGGTTAAAATTAGGTTTTCCCTAAATTCATTCAATTAAGTATTTTTTGTTTCGTTAAGATTTAATTCTATAAGTTTATTTTTAACTTTTGCTACTGTTTTTTTTGAGTTATAAGGGTTTTTCCTTTGATCGTTTGCCTTATTTATCATTGGATTTAAATAAGGTTGTAATGTTGTGGTTTGTTCTCCAGTAATTGCACTTAATAAATTAGCAAGTCCATTAGTTGTAAGTTGAGGGAATTTATTTGTCAAGTGTTCTATGATTCCTAACTCTTGTAAGTAAATGATTTTTTCAGTTCCTTTTGTGTTACTCATATCAATTAATGGGGTACTATCAATAATTTCATTGTCGTTTTTATGATTTTCATTTTCAAATGAAAGATTAAAATATTCGCCTATAACAAAAGTCAAAGAGAAAATTATTTCTATTAATTCTAATATTTGCTCTTCTAATAAAGAATAGTTTTCGTTTTTTAGGTAATATTCTGATGCTTTACATTTAAGATTTTTTGCTATACAATATATTTTTTTAAAATATTCTTCATTCCTATTAATAGTGTCGAAATCTTTCTTTTCAGATAGAGTTTTCAGATAGTCAACTACATTTATTATCATAGATAGATGCCTATATTTTAAGTTTTCGTCTTCAATACAAATTTTAAGAAATATTAAATTAGTTGGTGAAAAATCCTCCGAATCACTATAGGGCATATCCAAGACTTTCAATTCTCCGATTTGTTGACGTAAATCAAATTCATTTTTAATAGGTTCGATTTTCATTTAGTTTTATTTTGCGTTGCTAAGTAAATATAAACAAACCTCAATAATAAGTTAATTCTATTGTTGATTTTCAATACTTACCCGAACCAATGCTTGCTTTAAATAAAAAAACTTATTAATTCTGATAACATTTTTGTATGTTTAAAAATAATGAAAAAGTAAATAAAAATGAACAGAGAATATGTTAAGGTTGATGGTTATAAAATATTGATGTCATTATTTCAAAAATACAAAGATGAACCGTGGGTTTTATCAGGTAGTGAAGTTGCTTCCAAAGTAAATCATTTAGTATGGCGTGGAAGATATGGTCAACTATGGGGAAGTGATTTTGAATTTGGATTAAAAGGTGGTATTGTTCTTAAAAATTTTGGTGGTGGAGAACTTATATTTTTACATTCACTATCAGATAGCTATAATATCCTTGTGGATGATATAGATTTATATGATCTTAAATTCTTAAAAATAATAAATACAACATTAATAACTATAGATCCATCCTTTAGCCCAACTAATAAAACGATGAGATTATCAAAACCTGAAGTTAATTTTTTACAAGAATTTATAGATACTGTTACTTTTGAAGTGGATAGGAAAATCAAACTTTACGAAAGCGACAAAGAGAAACAATTGAAGGAACTAAAACATTCACAAAAAATTATCTTAAATGAATTAGATAAGGATGGGAATGGAATAGTAGATATTCTTGAAGGGGATGATGATTTTATTAAATTATTTAGAAAACATCAATCCCTAATTAAAGATTTCGATAAAGATTACATTAATCATTTAGTGAAAATTTCAAATTTCTTAAAAACTAAAAGAAGTAACATTCAAAAGATATTTTCAGAAATTAAAAAAACCAACAATAAATCACAATTAGAAGAAAATTCAGGATTACTTAAAAATCAAATTCATACATATGAAGTTGTTTTATTTCATTCATTATCAATGATTACAGCTATAGTGGAAGATGATTTAATTACTGTAAATGAAATTTATGAGCAGTTTGATAAGCTGAAAATTTTTAAAACTGACCACGAAAACGAAGTTTCTTTAAAACTTTCAGATATTGGTGATAAGTTAAGTAGTTTGATGTACTCTATAAATTCTATGGAAATGAATATTGTAAATGGTTTAAATCAATTAAGCTATTTAACCCAAAGTGGGTTTTCAGATTTAAGCAATTCTTTATCCAGAGAACTTCAGAGTATAAATTCTTCAATCGACACGAATAATCTCCTAACTGGTATTTCTGCATATCAATTATACAAAATCAATAAAAAAACTAAAGGACTCATAGAATAAAAGTGTAATGGCTAAGGGACAAATTTTCTCAGGCATCATTTCCTCTTTTATACCTCCATCAGATAAAATATTTACCCGCGAAAATTGTTACCAACGATTTGTGTATGGAATATGGGACATTAGTGAGCACTGCGCTTTCAATTTGCTCAGAGCGAAAGTAACAATTTTGTTTTTACATTTTATAGGTATAAGTTTTTTTATTCTGCTTCCAAAAAGTAAAAGTTAACACCAAATTCTTTTTCAGCTGCGTTCTTTAAGGACTTAATATTTGGATCTTGTTTGTCAGATTCTTCACCTGCAACAAGTAGCATAAAGTTTTTACTTTTAAATTCATCAAGATACCTTTTCATTTGTCCATATGCCCTGTCCCGTTGGTCAGTTTTTTTTGCGGATGAGGCAAGTTTCATTTCAATTACATATTTTATGTTCCCAATTTCCAAGTCAAAAAGCCCTTTCAAGTTTCCTTTACTTTTATTACAATTATCAAAATATGTTCTAAAGTGTTTTTCAATATTAGTATTTAAAGCAGTTTCTTTAATCGTTTTATATTGAGATTTAGTTAACTTAAACGAACTTAATGCTTTCAAAACATTTTTATGGTCAACTGCTTTATCCGTCCAACGACCATAGGAATCTTTATTTTTATCGATTAAACTGATAGAATAATTATTGCCATCTAAAAGACCTGAAGACAATTCTAAATTACCCACTTTTATGGTATTAAGTGGAGTGTAAATATTTAATTTCCAAAATTCTTGATATGTTATTTTTTTTTCATTTCGATCCCATTTATTTTGTGCTAATTTCAGAAGTTTTGGGTGGTCTTGTAGAGAAATACCGTCTAAATCTTTTTTCTTATCATCTAAGTTGATTGAATAATCGTCTGAAAGTAACATATTCTTCTTTAGGATTAGGTTTCCAAGTTTAACGCTTTTTTTAGTAATATCAATTCCAAATTTCTTTAATTTTTCAGGAGATATTGTTGGACTATCCATCGAGACTTGACGGATAATATCCATCGAGTTGGAAGCTTTTACTTTTAGAAACTCTTTTTGGACGAGTTTTATTGCTT
>CBFHVI010000013.1:0-57611 GCA_965658995.1 Flavobacteriales bacterium
TGGAGCAAAGAAAAAGGAGTTTCTCCTTTTGAACGATTCTTTTACGGAGGAAGTGGACTTACAGGATTTAGATTAGCCGGACGAGAATACATAGCCCTTAGAGGATATGAGGATAACTCCTTATCTTCGCAAGGAGGAGACGCTTTAATTACGAAATACAAAGTAGAATTGAGGTATCCGATTTCACTCAATCCGAGCGCAACGGTATTTGCTCTTGCCTTTGGTGAAGCAGGTAATTCGTGGAATAGCTACTCAGAATATAATCCATTCGATGTAAAAAAATCAGCTGGAGTTGGAGTAAGATTATTTCTACCTATGTTCGGGCTTATTGGACTTGATTATGGTTGGGGATTAGATCCTCTTTCACCGGGTGACTCTGGTTATCGTGCAGCCCTTCACTCTGCTGGTGTTTTCAAACCACAAGGGCAATTTCATTTTACAATTGGCATGAATATTGGAGAACTGTAAGCACACAGATTAAAATGGAGGTAATTTTTCCGTTTCCTTTATTTGTTTTAAAATATTAAATTTGTCTCACAATTGAAAAATTGACACCATGAAAAAAATTGCCATTTTCCTAATTTCCACTACAATTTCGCTAGCAAGTTTTGCACAAAAGTATGCTTATGTAGATACAAAATATATTCTCGAAAATATTCCAGAATATATTCAAGCGCAAAAAACATTGGATGATTTGTCCGAAAAGTGGGAAGATAAAATCAAAGCAAAACAAGCAAATATCCAAAAGAAATTTCAACAATACCAGGCGGAGGAGCTTTTGCTTCCTGCAGAAATGAAGAAAAAGAAACAAGAAGAGATTTTTAATCTAGAGGATGATTTAGCAAAATTTCAACAAACTAAATTCGGAATAGAAGGAGAACTTTTTCAAAAAAGAAAAGAGCTGATTGAACCAATTCAAAACAAAGTGTACAGCGCCATTAAAGAATTAGCTTCTGTGGGTGGATACGACTTTATCTTTGACAAAGCCAACCAAACTAATATCTTGTATGCTAGTTCGAAACTTGATAAGAGTAAAAGGATTCTGAAGAACTTAGGTTACGATACGAAATAAAAAATAACAACAAAAAACACTAATACAACTACAATGAAAAAAATAATCGCACTATTAGCAATCGCTACTCTAGGATTTACGGGAAATGCCGATGCACAAAAGAAATATGGGCACGTAAATTCTCAAGAAGTTCTTAAAGAAGTTCCAGGGTATTCCGCTTCCGAAAAAGAAATGGAAAGATATAGAAACTCAAAGGTGGCTCAGTTGCAAGATTTACAAAAAAATGTGCAAGGTGCTTACGAAAAATACATGGCTGAAAAAGCTTCTTTGCCCAAAACTATTCAGAAATCAAGAGAAACTGAAATTCAAGATATGCAATTAGCCGCTCAACAATTTGAAACAAAAGCACAAAAACAAATTGAAGAAAAGTACTTAGAATTAATGGAACCATTGACTACACAACTCAATGCAGCAATAAAAGACGTTGCCAAAACAAATGGTTTTGCTTATATCTTTGATTCTTCGCAAGGTTCATTACTTTATTTTGATGGTGGAGAAGATTTATCAAACTTAATTATTGCTCAACTTAAAAAGAACGCCTCTGCGGCTCCTTCCGAAACGGAAGAGTAAATTTTACTAACAGAAAAAAGAGCATAAAACCTCTTGCATTCAGTGCATGAGGTTTTTTTTGTTTAATTTTGACAGGTACAATTCTTCTCTATGTCACACGCTTTTTTATCCACTTCTATAGAATACCTCAAAGGTGTTGGTCCAAAGAGGGCAGAGATAATAAAGAAAGAATTAGGGATTTACACGTATGAGCAGTTACTTAGCTACTACCCTTTTCGATACATCGACCGTAGTAAAGTTCACCAAATAAAAAACATCAATTCCAGTGAAATTCATGTTCAATTAAAAGGTAAAATCACTCGTATTTCGGAAGCTGGTGAAAAACGAGGAAAAAGACTCATTGCCCAATTACAAGACGATACAGGAAGTATAGAACTGGTATGGTTTAAAGGAATAAAATGGGTGAAACCAAAATTAAGTATAGGAAAGGAATACACCATTTTTGGAAAACCTTCTCAGTTCAGTAATTCGTACAACTTGGTTCATCCAGAGTTTGAGGAAAGGCAAATAAACCAACCCATACAAGCCTCCTTACAACCCGTATATAGTTCGACAGAAAAAGCAAATTCATCGGGATTAAATTCAAAAGGGATTGCAAAAATCACCAAGGCCCTCGTGCTTCAAATTGCTGGACACATTCCGGAAACATTGTCGCATAGGGTAATGAACGAAATGAAATTAATTTCGAAGGAAAAAGCATTGCGAGAAATTCATTATCCAACCAGCGCGGAAAATCTTAAACAAGCTATCTACCGATTAAAGTTCGAAGAATTCTTTTTCTTACAGCTCAGACTACTCAAGCAAAAAGTTGTTCAAGAACAAAAATTAAAAGGATTTGTGTTTGAAACAATTGGAGAAAGTTTCAATACATTTTACAACACCAAATTGCCTTTTGAGTTGACCAATGCTCAAAAAAGAGTGGTGAAAGAAATTCGCCACGACATGGGAACCGGAAAACACATGAATAGGCTATTACAAGGCGATGTTGGGAGTGGAAAAACTCTCGTAGGACTTCTTTCGATGCTCATTGCGAAAGACAACGGGTTTCAATCATTGCTCATGGCTCCGACCGAAATATTAGCAACCCAACACTATGCGACTATCCTCAACTATCTGGAAGGAACTGGCGTAACTTGTGCATTGCTCACAGGTTCGAGTAAAACATCGGAAAGAAAGGTAATCCACGAACAATTATTGAACGGAAAACTCGATATCCTGATAGGGACTCACGCCCTACTCGAGGACATTGTGCAATTCAAGAATTTAGGACTATCAATCATAGACGAACAACATAGATTTGGTGTAAAACAACGGTCCAAACTGTGGAAAAAAAACTCGATACCCCCTCATGTATTGGTCATGACAGCAACTCCTATTCCGAGAACGTTGGCAATGACGGTGTATGGTGATTTAGATATTTCCGTAATTGATGAGCTTCCGCCTGGAAGAAAAGAAATTACTACGCTTCATAAATTTGACAAAGACAGATTGTATGTATTTAAATTTATGGAGAAACAAATTGCCGAGGGTAGACAAGTGTATGTGGTGTATCCATTGATAGATGAATCGGAACATCTAGATTTCAAGGACTTGATGGATGGGTATGAAAGTATGGCTCGCAGATTTCCGCTGCCTACTTATAGACTGAGCATAGTGCATGGTAAAATGAAAGCAGCAGACAAAGAATGCGAAATGCAACAATTTGCCAAGGGTCATACTCAAATTATGGTCGCCACAACGGTGATAGAAGTTGGGGTAAATGTGCCTAATGCAACTGTAATGATTATTGAGAGCGCCAATAAATTTGGACTTTCTCAACTTCACCAGTTAAGAGGAAGAGTTGGAAGAGGATCAGACAAATCTTATTGCATACTCATGACCGACTATAAGCTATCGGAAACAGCTCGAACCCGAATCGAGACTATGGTCAGGACGAATGATGGATTTGAAATTGCAGAAGAGGATTTAAAGCTAAGAGGCCCGGGAGACATTCTGGGTACTCAACAAAGTGGAGTGCTAGACCTGAAGATTGGAGATTTAATAAAAGACAATAAACTTGTAGCCACTGCCCGAAACTTGGCAGGAGAGCTATTGAAATTAGACCCGGGTTTAGAGCTCCAAGAAAATTATCTTATCAGACAACAACTAGCCGAGTTAATCAGAAGAAAACCAAATTGGGGCAGGATATCATAAAAAAAGCCCCCAATGTCTTGAGGGCTTTTGGTAGTAGTTTGTAGTTTCGAATTACTGTCCCTGTCCTAGCGAGAAAGAACGTTTTCCATCAAAGTGGTATAAGTTTTCTGTTTTGATCACATCAATTCCTTTCGCTTCTGCATTATTCAACAATTGAATAATATCCTCTTTGGTGATGTTTGTTCCATTTACATTTTTGAATCTACATCTCCAGTGATCCGTACAGAAAGTTTCTTTGAAGCCATCAGGGAATACTTTGATTCCTCGGTTTGTAATCATGTCTAACTTGATATCTCCAATTTCGATGTTCCTTAGTTGACCTCCAATGTCGTTTGGATCAAAACCATCCCAGTGCACGAACAAATCTACACCTTTTAACTCTTTATTTAATCTTGGCTTTCTGTTGTACTTTGGCAAGTTTAAGTTAATGTTAGTAGGCGATTTTCTCACCGGCATTTTTTTAGGCAATTGTCCTAATCTTTCAATAACCGCTTGTCCAAATTCTTTAGTTCCAACTTTTTGCGTACTTACGTTTTCATCGTAAATATCTACAGTGTGCACACCATCTTCAATAGTCTTTAACCATGCATTTTGAATTTTATCTGCCACCTCGTTTTGACCAATATGACTTAGCATCAAAATAGCTCCCTGAATCAAAGCAGAAGGGTTTGCAATATTTTGTCCTGCAATAGTTGGTGCAGAACCATGAATAGCTTCAAACATAGCGTGTTCTTCTCCAATGTTACATGAACCAGCTAATCCAACAGAACCTGTAATCTGCGCAGCTATATCCGAAATAATATCTCCGTATAAGTTTTGCATCACAATTACGTCAAAATCTTCTGGGGTGTCTGCCACTTTTGCGGCTCCAATATCTACAATCCAATGATCGTTTTTAATTTCTGGATATTCCGCAGCAATTTCATTAAACACCTTGTGAAACAATCCATCGGTTTGTTTCATAATGTTGTCTTTAGAAAAACATGTTACTTTTTTTCTTCCATAATTCTTTGCGTATTCAAAAGCGTATCTAATGATTTTTTCACATCCAGGACGGCTAATCAATTTCAAGCATTGAACTACCTCATCAGTTTGTTGATGCTCAATTCCTGCATACAAATCTTCCTCATTTTCTCGGATAATTACAATATCCATTACTGGGTGTTTAGTTTTTACAAACGGATGCAAACTCATGCATGGTCGCACATTCGCATAAAGTCCCAGTGTTTTTCTTGTTGATACGTTCAAACTTTTGTAACCTCCTCCTGAAGGTGTTGTGATCGGTGCCTTCAAGAAAATTTTGTTATTTCTTATTTTTTTCCATGATTCCGAGGTAATTCCTGAGGTATTTCCAGATAAATACACTTTTTCTCCTACTTCTATTTCATCATACTCTAGTTGAGCTCCAGCCGCTTTTAAAATTTCCAATGTTGCGTCCATAATTTCTGGACCAATTCCATCTCCTTTTGATATGGTTATTCTTTTCATTCGTTTGGTTTTGATTTATATTTTTTTTGTTCTTGATTTTATGTATTTATTAAATTGTTCGTTCATTTGAGTCAAAGGAACAGAAAACAAAAGAACATCACTCCCTACATTCTTTTCGATATTCTCAACAAGTTCTGTAAACATCAATGATTTTGTTTGAGCTGTAATCACGGTGTGTATAGTTTTTTTCTACCTTTTCTTTCTTCTGAATAAAGTAGCTATTATCCTCATCTATTGAGGCGCTTGCTACAAATTCACTTTTCATTAAATCATGGCCAAGTTGAGTCGCTTTCGTTCTCATTTCGTTTTCAAGATATATAATAATATTCACCATGACTTTTATTTTGTAAAACAAAACAAACCATACGTAAGTTTAAATTTATGATCTATATGGTTAGCACAAAAAAACATTATCTCCTGAATTCAAAACTCTCCTTGAACCCCCTAAATCTAAGAAAAAAAACGTTTTTTTTCTGAATACTTCCCCGTCAGAATTTACTTCAATATCCTTTTGTACTTTGAGTCTTTCTTTATCAATCTGTCAGTACTAAATGCTAAAGAATAACAGTTGACCGCTTGTCCGTCAGCGGACGGATATGAATCCGGGACAAACAAAAAAAGACCCATTGAAGGATCAACAAGTCTTTTCTTTTCTTGTAGCGAGAAGGAGATTTGAACTCCTGACCTCCGGGTTATGAATCCGGTGCTCTAACCAACTGAGCTACCTCGCCATTTTTTTGAGTGTGCAAATATAAGAGAATTGTTAATTCTTTAAAAATAAAATCCATTTTCTTCAAAAATTCTCTTCAAACCTTGATAAAAACTAAACTAAACACCTGTATAACAACACATAATTACAACTAGATTAAGCAATAAAATTCTTTTTCTTTTGTTTCTAAATCAAATAGAAAGCCGTAATTTTACACTTTACTAAACAAAAAATATTTTTTTGTACATGAATACAAAGTCGATTTTTAGTTTTATCATATTTGTAACCCTGTCATTCTTTGGGTTATCAGTTCCGTTATCGGGAACTTACACGATCAATTCATCTTTGCCCACTGGAGGAACTAATTACATCTCCTTTTCCTCTGCTACGGCTGATCTTATTGCGAATGGAGTTTCTGGTCCTGTCACATTTATAGTAAAGCAAGGAACGTATACCGAACAAATTTCAATCAGTTCAATAACTGGAGCGAGCTCAACGAATACTATTCGGTTCGTGGCAGATCCGACTAATACATTACCTGCAGAAATTGCTTTCAACTCTGCAACCTCTGCAGCAACGAACTATGTAGTACAGTTTAATGGAACTTCCTTTATTTCGTTCGATAGCCTAACCCTTTCCTCCTCAACAGGAACTTCTTTTGGAACCGTTATTGATTTTATCGGACTAAATTCAACCATTTCGGTAACAAACTGTCAACTCAATGGATCGAGAAATCTAAGTGGATCTACAAATTTTGCGGTAGTAAATAAAAACTCGACAAATACCAATATCATCAATAATTTGATTTTTGAGAATAATAGTATAAATGGAGGTTCTTACGGACTATACTTATATGGAAGGTCATCAGGACGAATGGCAAACTTCTCAATAAAGAACAATTCTATAATGAATGTAACCAAAGGGTTTGTGCATGCAGAATATTGCAGCAATCTCTTGATTGAAAACAACGATTGCTTTGACGATTCATTAAGCACTCAAAACTTACAAGGGATTTATGTGTCTCGCGCTGACTCTGCCGTAGATATTAAGAAAAATAATTTATACGTTAAATCTGTCGCTGGTTACAACTACGGAATTAGAGTGAACTATCTATTTGGTTCTACTACTCGATACACCACAATTGAAAACAACATGATAGCGATGAAATATGCTACCGCTGGTGGTCAATATGGAATTAGGATAGAAAATTGTATTTATCAGAATGTATACCACAACAGTGTGCGTATTGATCATACCAACCCAAGTCACTCAGTAGCTATTGATATTTCGGGAATAGGTGGAACAACTTACGGAAAAACAAACGTGGTTAACAATATTTTTGTGAATAACCAAGGTCAAAAAGCATTTGAATACACAAACTATGGAGGCACCTATTTTGATTCTTTGAATTACAACATCTATTACTCCACCGGATCTGGGTTCAAGTACGAATCGACCACCACAGGTTCCCTTTCTGCCTTTCAAGCGGCTTCTGGGCAAGATGCCAATAGTTTGTTTGGCGATCCGGGATTTGTCTCAGGAAAAGACCTTCATCTCACAGGTACACTTGCCAATAATGTGGGAGACAACTCTATAGGAGTTACCACGGATATCGATGGTCAGTCTAGACCGCTCTTTCCCCTAACCACCGTAGACATTGGAGCCGATGAATACTCACTTACTGCCTGCCCGCCACTTTCTGCTATTTCGAGTGTTGAAATAAGAAGCGACTCTGCTACTATAACTTGGCTACCTGGACCCGGAGACATTTCTTGGATTATGGAATATGGAGCACCTGGTTTTTCAGTTGGATCAGGAACTAGCTTTTCGTCATCGAACGACACCACAGGGATCTCAGGGCTTTCAGCCAGCACTTGTTATGATATGTATGTAAAAAGTGTGTGTGCTTCTGACACTACTGCTTTTATTGGGCCTTTTAATTTCTGCACTCCATGTGCCTCTTTCTCTGTTCCATTCTCTGAGGATTTTACAACAATGTCAGCAACGGGACCACCAACTTGCTGGAAAGAAAGCAAGGGAATGCTTGGACTTAATTCTACTTTAATAGAAGGCTATACAGCTTGGACTTTGGATGATTTTGGAAACCAAACGGGACTGGGTACCGGTTCAGCAAGATGCGAATTGAGATACACTAATATCAATGAATGGTTAACCTCCCCGATAATTAACATTGGAAACGGTTCTACGCCATACCAATTAGAATTTGATATTGCCGTTACTCAAAGAAACTCCTCACTTGCACCAGTAGGCGGAACCATAGCTTTTGACGACAAAATAGTAGTTCTCATTTCCACAGATTACGGAGCAACTTGGTCAGACACCAATATTTTGCGTCAGTGGGATTCAACTGATCTCCCATCGCATTTGGGCGAGCTATTTACCTACAACCTCACCGCAGCAGGTTATACCGGTGATATCCAAATTTCTATTTACACCCAATCCACTATTAACAACGATGGAAACGAGGTATTCATTGATAATTTTAAAATTATCCCTGCACCTAGTTGCCCAAGTCCTTCCATGCTCGCATACTCTTCTAGCACGACAAATTCTATTACGGCTCAATGGGTCAATGGTGCAAGTGATGTTTCTTGGTTACTAGAATATGGAACCGTAGGTTTCTCTCCAGGTTCAGGAACCACCCTCCCTATTTCAACTTCTGGTACGGGAACTATCAACGGATTAAACCCAAGTACTTTGTATGACATTTACCTTACTAGTATTTGTAGTGCCACGGACACAAGTAGAACAATTGGACCATTGAAAGCACAAACTCAGTGTGCTCCAATTACAGATTTCTGCGAAGGATTTGAGGCAAATGTAGACTCCAGCGGCATCCCTCCTTGTTGGAACGCTTTTATTAATTCAACTTCCGGATCGTTCGCTTATACAAAATCAAATTTTGGTTCAGCTTGGGCGTATCAAGGAGATTATGCCTTAGAAATGAACAGCGCGCTAGACGGATCTTCGTTAATGATTCTGAGCACACCTGAGCTTTCTAATCTCTCTGCTGGAACGCACAGAATTAATTTTTGGGCGAAAGAACAAGGTTCAAGCGGTTTGTCTAAATTAGTAGTTGGAACCATGTCGAACCCGAACAATCCCGCTACCTTCAATCCTATTGATACGATATCATTGACTACTGGTTATACTAATTACATAGTTTCCTTGACAGGATATACCGGAACAGATAACTACGTTTCATTCTTGTGGCAAGCCCAAGGAACTCGTGATAGAGTAAACATCGATGAAGTATGCTGGGAAGAAGATGCATCCTGTAACAAAACTACCTCCGCTGTTATATTGAATCCAGGGGTAGATTCTTCTAACCTCAACATTGGATGGAACAATGATACGGCTAAAGCAAGCTACCTTATCTCCTACGGAAGCGCTGGGTACAATCCTGCTACGGGGACAGAACTTGGGAACTTAGCTACTACTGTCAACTTTAACTCAATAACTGGATTAACTCCCGTGACAGAATACTGTTTCTGGGTAAAAGCAATCTGTACAAATGGAGATACTAGCAAGTGGGCAGGACCTTATTGCGCATCAACAGGATGCCCGGACTCTTACTCTGTGACCTACACACAAGACTTTACGGAATACCTACCTGATTGTTGGGAGGAAAAAGAGGGAGTTCTTACTGCAACAGGAACAAATTTCAGAACAGGAACCACCTCCAACTGGGCCTCTAGGCAATTTGCTAACCAAGGAAGTAATTTTGGAGCCAATCTTCAAGTTTATGGTTCCTCTGTTGACGAGTGGCTTATCTCGCCTTCTATCAATTTTGGTAGCGATCCTAACAATTGGAAAATTGTAGAGTTCGACTATGCTTTGACCGATTACTTGACAACAGCTCCTGGCGCATTTTCTCCTGATGATTCTGTGGTTTTGGTTGCTTCTTATGACAATGGGACAACTTGGGATACCTCAGGAATAATTGGATTGTGGGATGCTAGCACACTTGTAAGCCCAGGAACAAACAGATTTGTGAAAGTGATTAAAAACAAAACTGGCAAAGTGAAATTTGGATTCTATGGACGTTCTACAACTGCCAACAACAATAATAGGTTCCATCTAGACAACTTTGTAGTACGAGATACTACTCCTTCTACAATTGGACTAAATGAACTTAGTCATACAGAAAGATTTTCGGTGTATCCAAACCCCAACCAAGGAGAATTCCAATTGAGGAACAAACACAAGTCAGGAGTCTTTGAAGTAACTTTAATGGATACCAAAGGAAGAATTGTATTTTCAGAAAACACGTATTTCCAATCAAACGAATCAAAAAAATACATGTTAAACAAAGTTTCTAAAGGAATTTACATCATTCTGATACAAGACGAAACGAACATTGAACAATATCGCGTAATAGTTCAATAACTTAACTCTTAAGAACAATAAAAGGAAAGCCCAACCGCTTTCCTTTTTTTTTACAAGAAGAATCTGATCGAGTAGAATCATTGGTCAGATTAATCGTACTTTTATCTTACCAAATGAAGAGAAATGAATTATCTTGCTCACCAATACCTTTCTGGATGCAATAAAGAAATACGAATCGGTAATTTTTTAGGTGATTTCATGAAAGGGAAAGAGTTGACAGATTTTCCAAGACCTATACAAGTCGGGATCACCCTTCATCGAATAATAGACGAATTTACTGACAATCATCCTCTTGTAGCGAGAAGTAAAAAACTTCTACATCCCAGACAAGGCAAATATTCATCAGTCTTGCTGGACGTATACTACGATTATTTCTTAGCAAAAAACTGGACTTTGTACTCCCATATTCCACTAGAAGAGTTTGCCAAATCGGTGTATGACGATTTTTGGGAACTAAAGACCTATTTTCCAAAAAAAGTAGTTGAATTTCTTCCTCACATGCGAGAAAATGATTGGTTTTCAAATTACAAAACGTATTGGGGTATAAACAAAGCACTTCAAAGTATCGGAAGAAGAGCTAACTATTCCAATACGATTCAAAATGCTTTGACAGATTTACAGGAACTTGAAGAAGAATTGGAAAAGGACTTCTTGATTTTTTTTCCAGAGCTTGTCGCACGTTGCGAGGATTACTTTAAGGAACAAAAGTTGGAATTTAAGTCATGACAATTCTTTCTTTTTGAAGAGAGAATCTTTAATTTTAAGGAAACAAAACAAACCATGGAATTTATCAAAAAAGAAACCACAGACGGAGTGGGAATAATTACGCTCAATCGTCCGGAGGTTTACAACAGTTTTCATATCCCTATGGCAAAAGAAGTTCAAGCTGCCTTGGATGAATTGGAACAAGACGAAACCATCCGAGCCATAATATTGACAGCCGAAGGAAAAGGATTTTGTGCAGGACAAGACCTAAAAGAAGCTACTGCCAAAGGAGGACCCACCATTGGAGAAATTGTGGAAACCACTTACAATCCTATTATTCATAAATTAAGAACTATAGAAAAACCAATTATTGGAGCGATAAACGGAGTGGCGGCAGGAGCTGGCGCAAACATAGCGTTGGCTTGCGACATTACATTTGCAAGTTCAAAAGCAAGTTTTATACAATCGTTTAGCAGTATTGGGTTAGTTCCAGATAGTGGAGGTACATTTTTTTTACCTCGATTAATTGGGATGCAACGAGCTGCAGCTCACATGTTTTTGGCTGATAAATTTTCGGCCGAAAAAGCCAAAGAGATTGGAATGATATACGAAGTGGTGGAACACGAAGAACTATTTACTACTTGCCTTGAGTTCGCGAAGAACCTGGCACAACGGCCTACTAAGGGGATTGGCCTCACCAAAAGAGCATTGAACCTAGCTTTAACCAATGACTTAGCAACACAATTGGGTGTGGAAAAAGAATTGCAAATAGAAGCGGCTAACACCTACGACAATAAAGAAGGTATTGCGGCATTTTTGGAAAAAAGAAAACCAGAATTTAAAGGAAACTAACAGTCGGCAGTATTCAGTTCTCAGTCTCTAGACTAAGGAATTGTAACTAATGACTCAATACTTAACGACTAACGACTTAATAAATGAACATAGGAATAATAGGAGCTGGATCTATGGGGTCTGGAATTGCTCAAGTAGCGGCAACTGCCGGGGAAGAAGTAATGGTATTTGACACAAACGCTGCTGCGATTGAAAAAGCCGGAGCAAGCTTGAATAAAGTATTTACCAGACTGGTAGAAAAGCAGAAATTTACTCAACAAGAAGCTGACGATATTTTAGGAAGAATTAGTTTTGTTGATTCAATGGAGTTATTGGAAAACTCAGACTTGGTGATCGAGGCAATTATCGAAAATTTGGAAATCAAACAAACGGTTTTTTCTAAACTCGAAACCATTGTGTCCGACAAGTGTATATTGGCTTCCAACACCTCCTCGCTTTCAATTGCCTCTATCTCCTCTGCCTGCAAACACCCAGAGAGAGTCATCGGGATTCACTTTTTTAATCCTGCTCCACTCATGAAACTTGTTGAAATAATCCCAAGTATTACTACCACTGACTCCGTTACACAATTATCCAAGCAAACGATTGATAGTTGGAAAAAAGTAACCGCTCTGGTAAAAGACACTCCAGGATTTATCGTGAATCGTGTCGCTCGTCCGTTTTATGGAGAGGCACTGAGGATATACGAAGAAGGAATTGCTGACTTTGCCACTATTGATGCCGCAATGAAAGAAATTGGAGGGTTTAGAATGGGCCCATTTGAATTGATGGACTATATCGGGAACGATGTGAACTATACGGTGACCGAAACGGTGTTTACCTCATTTTACTTCGATCCACGGTACAAACCTTCGTTTACACAAAAACGTTTTTCCGAAGCAGGATTGCTTGGAAGAAAAACAGGAAAGGGATTTTATGAGTATTCAGAAAACGCCTCTCGCCCCAAACCGAGTGAAGACGAAGAGTTGAAACGTCATATTTTTGATAGGATTCTTGCAATGCTTATCAACGAGGCGGCAGATGCCGTATTTTGGCAAGTTGCCAGTGCAGAAGACATTGACTTAGCTATGAGATTTGGCACTAATTACCCCAAAGGACTTTTGGCTTGGTGTGACGAAATTGGCGCCAACAAACCACTTTCTTTGTTAGAGAACCTGTATCAAACGTACGGAGAAGACCGCTACAGACCAAGTAGCTTACTCAGAAAAATGGCAAAAGAAAATGCTTCGTTTTTTTAATCACTTTTATTTTTTGAGTAAACGAAACTTTTATATATTTGCACACCTTAACGGAGAGGTGGCAGAGTGGTAATGCAGCAGATTGCTAATCTGTCGACCTTAACTGGTCGCCAGGGTTCGAGTCCCTGTCTCTCCGCAATAAACCCTTATAATCATTTGATTGTAAGGGTTTTATTTTTATGGTTGACAGAAGGGAAGTTTTTAGCTATTAATTTTTAATAAAATTTGGGCATAAAAAAAGCCTGAAACATTAGTTCGGGCTAATCTAATTTTTTATAGTGCAACTCTAAAGCGTAATGAATAGATAGGCACTTTATACTTCAAAACGAATAAAACTTTTTTTTAATTGTAGTTATAACCTAACTTTTCTTCAATTATTGTCCTTATTACAGGGTTTTCCTTTTCATCTAATAATCTACCATCTATCTCATTCTTCAAATCATTTTTTCGGTCTTCTGAAATTGACTTCAAAATAAACAACATTGTTTTTATTCCTGAATCTAAAGATTGATTATTATTCTTTGTGGATTTTGTTTTTGGAATCTTTGCTCCTTACTTACAATTTTAGATTGGCAATGATAAACATTCCAATAAGACTTAACTTTTTTGGTATCTCCTTTCTCTTTTGCCACATCAATAAGAGAAAGTATCATCTTGTTTGAAATCGTTTTTCTTTTTGCTTTTTTTTTCAAAGAAGAAGTATCTGATAAATCTATTCCTTCTCTTGATATAACTATACTTTTAGCTAAAGATTGGTTTGTTGATGTCCCACTTTCTACTAATGTATCAAGTGGCACGATAACTCAAAGAATTCTAGTTGGGTGGCAACAAGACCAGGGAATTATTTTGTTGATATTTCCCTAAATGGATGTAGCAAACGTTTTTATTAGAAAGTAGAGAGCTGCGAAACTCCATTTATCCCTAATGTGTTTTCTCCAAACAAGGATGAAGTAAACGACTCTTTTAATGTGCGTTACTTAGGAGTTTACCCCTATACAATTAACATCTACAACAGATGCGGAAATATGATTTTTACCTCCAATGATCCCAACGAAAATTGGGATGGAACTTACATGAACAAGGGAGTGTCAGAAGGAGTGTATTTTTATGTAATTGAGATAGGCACAAACGCCTACAGAGGCAATATTTCAGTGTTCAGATAAGGATTGGATTACACTACTTTAATTAGATTCCCTTCAAATTCAATTTCATCACCCTTTCTTACTTTATACCGCATGCGGGTTTCAATATCCCCATTGCAGTAGACCAATTCTTCTCTTACCACTTCTTTGGCCTCACCTCCACTTCCCACAAGCGAGAGTGTTTTGAGTAATTGAATCAGGTGTATATATTCGTCTGTTAGGGTAAATTCGTGTACGTGCAAAGGAAAAATGTTAGTTAAAGAATTTTTTTATTTCTTGTTTTAGGTAATCGAGTGCTATTTGCGATGGAGACTGAGGAAGCACCATCATTTTCTCAAATATATCTCGAGTAAGTTCGTTGGCGGTAGCCGATGATTCCATCGAATTTGCAGCCATATTCACAATTCTAATTGTTTCCTCTTTGGCCTGTTTCACAAGGTTCCAGGCATTGTCGCTTATGTAAATCTGCTGCGCTACGTTGTGCTCGTATTCTTCTCTTATGTTGTGAAGTAACGCTCCGTGTAGCTCGTTAGCTTTCATGGTGTTCGTTTTTACACGCATCACCAAACTACTAGGTTCGATTCGCTCCATAAACAACACAATCCTTTCGTAGGCCTGTACTTTTAATGGAAATAGATGTTTTTGTTTGTCATCTGGAGTTTTCCTCATTACTGGAGCGGAAGACTTTGCTGCCTGAGCAGCAATTTCTTGAACTTCCTTGAGTTTGTCCTTCAAATAAAAGTACACACCTCCAAGAGCAATCAAAAGCACTAAAATTATGGCTAATAAAATATCCGAATTTAATTCCATGATTATCCGATTTATTATTCTACAGTGAAAAACATATTACAGGTGAGTACACTCCCTACCTGACATTTAAAGTTTTAGTTCAATCAAATATCTTCTCGATACACCAATATGAACGTGAGTATCCTGAGAGACGTGAAGTTAGGGAAAAAGTTTGGAAACTTCACAAAGAAGGTTGGGGATATACTAAAATTCACCGTTACCTGAAAAATAATGGATTTCAGATTGGTAATAGTAGAACTACAGTAGATTCTATGATTAAGAAGATGAAAAAGAGAGAATTCATCACCAAAAGGGAGTTCTCTCTCAGAAAGTATGTAGATTTCAAAATCAAATTCTTCTGAAGGTAATTTCAATTTTAAATTACTCAGGTTAGGATGAGTAGGGATTAGGATTTACTCAAAAATCCTATCCTCCTTCAATCCCTTCTTACCCGATTGAATATCTCTCAGAAAATAATTTGAGGAATTCTGTGATTTTCTATCGTTTAAATATTTACTCCCATACTTATTGATAGTTAACACCCTTCAGAAAGTTGTTATAGTCAACAACCGACAGTATTTTAATATACTCGGAGTGATACCCGGTGAAGGGGAACTGAACGATAATGGGGTTGTGATAGTCAGTTCTCAAGTGATGAGTTATCCTATCAGTCGTCTACAATGGATTTAGGAATAGGATTCCACATTGAATTCATTGTGAGTATTACGACACTGATAGGATAGATTATATCTAAGTGATAAGTAAAAAGGAGAACAACAATGAAACAAACACCAAATGAATTACACAATGAACTAATGGATAAACTCAAAGAGTTCACAGATAAGGTTGGATACCATCTACCACCCGATAAAATACCTGATACCACTAAATCTCTAATCAATCTATTCATTACCTATGAGAGGTATAGAGATTCAATCATTTTCAATGGAAAGAGAACCTTAGAGAAAGGTATTGGAATGTTACCCATTGAAAAACAAAAGAGTTTGAAAGAAAGATAAAGGAGTACTATGGAAGATAAACTACTTACAAAATACGAAGTGATGGATTGCCTCAACATCAGTAGGAGACACTTTGAGAAATTGGTAACGGAAGAAAACCTACCCATCATAAAGATTACTCAGAATAAGAGGTAAATGAGGTTATCAGACCTTCACCGATATCTTAATACCAAAATGGTCAATCATCCTCAGGAGACCACTCATGAAGTAAAACCTGAATCAGATTTCCAATGGAACAACATATGGAGTAAATAAATGAGATTAAATGAATTCAGATTTGAGAATGATATAGAATCAAAGATTGATGAGTTTGGAATACTCTCAGATAAGATTGATAAGGTAAAGATGGAATTGAAAGAACTTTCAAACCGATACAAAGAGATTGAAGGAGAGTTACGACCAACGATGGAACAACTCCACATTCAGAATAAGAAATCCATTCAAACAAAGAGATACTTAGTAACTCTGAAACGTATAGGATACAACAGAGAGAACTTCAAATACAAAGAGAGTTTTGAAAAATCACTTACCAAAGTGAATCAACAAACCAAAAAGGTATTGGAAGATATCCTACTTAGTACTAAGACCGTAAGTAGAGTGGTATCTACAATTGGTGTTCAGAGAATGGATGAAATCTCTCTGAAATCAATGTTGAAAAAGTTAGTATCACCCTTTAAGAAACTCTTCAGTAGGTTAAAGATGAATATTAAGAGAATAGATGAGTTGAATAGGGTATTGAAGAGTATGGTGGGTTAGTGTTTAGTTATTTTAGATGTGTTATCCTTATCTTGTATATAATAATCAGAGAATCCTATATCTTTCTTATAGTACCATGTTTCATTCAAATTACCATTTACATATATCACTCTTTTCAGAATGAATTTCTTTATATATCCATTTGAATCTTTAACTCCTCGACAATAATGTTCTTCTTTTATAATTCCGTTCTCATAAATCTTTTTAAGTGTTAGAACTCCATTTGAAAAAGTTTCTACAGATTGAATAATACCTTTTTTGTAGACTTCTTTATCTCCATTTAATTCACCTTTTGAATACTCTTCTTTAAGAGTTAGAACACCCTTTTCATAATAGGTTTGAACTCCATCTTTTTTACCCTGTTTATAGTTTTCTAATTGATACTCGTCTGTCTCACTAATGGAAATAAACTCAGGTTTTGATGTGAAAAATGTTATATCTGTTTTGTTTAGAGTGGTAGAGTATTTTGCTAAATTGGTAACGTAAAAATAGTTTCCTTTAACAGAAACACTATCTAATAACCCATTCAGATAGTTCAAATTATTCAACTTCCATGTTAACCACAAATCAGTCGAGTTATACCTCGTCTCTATAATGTGTTTTGTATCAATTGATAAACCATTCTTTTTCCCATTCTCATAATTATCAATTTTAAGGTAGATTTCATTTTTACCAGTCTCACTTGGATTAAAAATTAATAATTCCGTTCTATATTTCACATATCCGTCAAGTAAAATCAATAAGTTATTTATATTTTTTATTTGGTTCAATTGTGTACAAAGAGTTTTATACAATTTTTGAGTAATCGACTTGTCAGGTTCAATAATATCACCTATAAATCCGTCTTTCCTCATAAGGTAGTGAGTCAAATCCCAATCAATTTCTAAAGTGAATCCATTGTTTATTTTACCCTTCTCATATTTGGTTATTTTTACGATGTTGGTCCATTCATTTATACTCTCAACCCAGATACCCTCTTTGACACCATCTTTTACCATACCAAAGTATAAATCACTCTTTTCATCTCCATTATACCCTATACCAGGTCGTATTTGTCTAAAACCTCTAATGTAATTCCCATCTTGAAAGTTCCATAAATACCCTGTGTATGGTTTGTTTTGATACTTATACCCATTAGGTGAAAGAGTTAACTCTCCGACACTTATTACACTACCATCTCCTATTTCTTTAATGTCATGATTCTTCTGAATGGTATCTTTTTCTATTCCATTTAGTTTTCTGAGTAAATTTAATTCTTCATTATTTTTAGATACCAGAATGGAGAGTTTTTCGAGTTTGTTTTCAAGTTCAGACTTCTCTGATTCCAATTTGGACTTCTCTGATTGAAGTTCAGATTTCTCTGATTGAAGTTCAGACTTTTCTGATTCCAATTTGGATTTCTCTGATTGAAGTTCAGACTTTTCTGATTCCAATTTAGATTGAAGAGTTTTTAATTTCTCAATCTCGTTTTCAATTGAGATTATTCTATTCTTCTTTTCTTTTAATTGAGATTGTAACCCAACTATATTATCATTCTTTTTACGGAGTAAACTATCGGATATGTTTTCAAGAAAACTAACGTATTCCCTTAATTCCTTTTTCTTTAACTTTTTTAGTTCAGTTTCAGATTTGGTGAAGTTCTCAAGTTCACTTTGACCAAATAAAATATTATTCGTCATTAACATAGTTAAAATAACTATAAAAAATCTCGTTATTTTCCTCATATTATAAATATACAATTTTCATTCATAATTTTCTCTATTTCTCCTAATACATCAAGTGTTGTTTAGATTTATCTCTCCAACCTGATTGGTTCTTGTACTTTACAAAGAATATCTTTAAATCACTCTGGTTGGGATAATTAACGAAGTATATCTTCTTATCGGATTGGTTAGGATAATCTACAAAGTACCATAACCCATTGTTACCATCAGATTGACTTGGGTAATCTACTTTAAACACCTTTAAATCACATTGATTTTCATACTCTACTACATATACCTTAACATCAGATTGGTTAGGATACTGAACTGAGTACACCTTTTGAGAGTATGAAAGAAAAGGTACTAAAAGAACAAGGGATATGAAAAACCATTTTCTCATGATTTAGTTATTTTGTATTCAAAATACCTTTTGTCATCTTGGTTTCTTATCCTCTCAACGAATAATACGTTTCTTCCATTAATTTGGTTTATCAGTAAACTTCTTCTTTTTTTTATGGTTTCATAGGAATAGTTTGATATCCCAAGTAGATCATCTAATTCCTCTCGTGAGATTCTCTTGTTTATATACTCTTGAAGTTTACCTTCGATTTCTACTATTTCTTCATTCTTTTCATTTTCTATTTTAGACTCCCCATTTCTATATCGGAAAAATAAAATTGGAATTACAAAAATTATCACAATTAAACTCATTAACCAATACTTCAATTTCGTTTTTTTCTTTGAGTTGTAATGTTGTAGGAAGTTTTTCTTTTCTGTTACATTCAATGAATTAATATCAATTGAATCGACTATTCCTAAATTGTTTTTATAATAAATAATTGATTTATCCATGTAAACATAAATATTACCGTCAGGAAAATGAAGGTTTTCAAAAAGGGGTGTTTTTAATAATTCTCCAGATTTTTTGTCAAATATTTCAATTCTAATCTTTTTAGAATCTTTTTCATATCCTAATAATAGATATCTGTCAGATTCGTAAATATAGTCTCCTCTAGAGAAACTTAACCCTGAATCATCACTACTTTCAAACTCGAAATTTGTTTTGTATTTAAAATTAGTTAAATCGATTTCACCAAAGGAATATTTAGTGTATTTATAATTTGAATTATTATCATAGGATGAATAATGATTTAATAAAACCATTATTTTATTTCCATACTTCCAAGAGTTAACAACTTTTCTTGTGTCAAAAGGGTAGTTCTGTATCTTTTTCTCAAACCATTCTTTTAATACAGAATCAAAATAAATGAGTTTAGTGGAGTAGTTAAATAACCCTTCTCCACCAAAACTATAAATAACGTCATTATGAATAAATATAGACCTTTTGAAATTATGACCATGAAACTCACCATTAGAAAGTTTTAATACAATAGGAGTAGTATCTAACTTAATTTCGAATAAGTGAAGTGTACCATTTGGGTTATATATTAAGGTGGAGTCATTTTTAAAGAGTATACTTTTAAAAAAATCATGTTTGAAATTTAATAGATTTTCGTTTAATCCGTATGATTTAATCTGTTGATGAATCTTTAAAGTGTCAATTATTATAGGATTCCCAGAAAAACCCTTTAGGGATAAAAAGAGACATAAAACAATAAAGAGTAATTTTTTTAATTCCATTTTCAAATGTAGAAAATTAAAAAATGAATTTATACGTGTATTTAGGTGTATATATGTATTTCACCTGATATAAATTTTAAACATTATAAAATACAAACATTTTTGTTTAGAATAATGTTTAATAAAAAAAGTTAAATATTAAATACACAAGCGAAGGAGAAAAGTATGAAAATAATGACGATTTGGAAATCCCTCAAGAAACGGAGGAAAATTAATATGCATTTAAATAATAAATCAATAAGCCTTTTGCCAGGAAATAATTATTTCCTAGCGTTGTTGCTTGTATTTTTTACGCTCAGTGGTTTTTGTCAAAAAGATTCACAAAGTATATTAGAATATAAAAGTCCTAATTTAGATTCGTTACAAAAATTATCTAAAAAAAATATGTTTTCATTTATTGCATTAAATGAAACAAATTTTGAAACTAAATTAAAATCTATTTCAACATATTTTGATTCTTTAGAATTTGAGAACGAAAGCTTGAAGAAGTCAAAAAGTGTTTTAATAAATAAAAATCAAAATTTAGTGTCGTCAGCTACATTAGATTCAATTCAAATAAAGACTCTTTCCGACTCACTAATGATATGCCAGATTTTGAAAAAGCAAAATAGTTTATTAGTCCAAACAGTAAAAAAGGATTCAGTTCTAATTATTAATTTATTAGACTCAATAAAACATTTTCAAAACTCTGAGAAAGAAAGTCAATTGCAAGATAATCTCATTGATAGTCTATATTCTAAAATTGATAGTTCGTTAATTGATTATGCTAAGGTAATTTTTCCAGCTGAAGGAGATGGAGACTGCGAAGTGACAGTTTTTAAAAAAGATAATCAGATTAAAAAAATTGAGGCTTTTTATTTCGCTACTATGGAAAGTTTAAGCAAACATTACTATTATAATAACAATCAATTAATTTGCATAAAGTTGATAAAAACTGCTTATGACATGCCTGTGTATATGGAAGATCATGCTGTTGAGTCTATTGAAGAAGAAGTTTATTATTTCAGTGATAATGTATTGTTTTTAGCAAGAGATAACAATGAAAAGAATTTGGATAACTCTTATCTAAGTTTGAAACAAATACAATTGATGACAGATTTGTCAGTTGTTTTAGCTAAACTTAATTCAAATTAAATTACTTATCGGATTCTCTTGATGAAAATTAAAAATTTCAAAGTTATGTTTATTAGCGAATTAAATTTTTAAGGAAGTGCAATCTTAACGACAAATATTCGAAAAATAATTAATGCGACAGAACCCAGAATTTATAACCGTTTTGCTAAAATTTTTACAAAAAATGAATTTATACGTGTATTTAGGTGTATATATGTATTTCATCTGATTTAAAGTTAAAATATCTTGAATTATCATTTATTTTGAACTGTAATAAAATTCTAACTATAAATTCTTTAAATATTATGAAAAAAATTAAGACAATCTTATCAGTTATAACATTTTGTATCATACTAATATCCTGTAGTCAGGAAAAAGTTTCGGAAAGTCAGATTAAATTTAACGATGAAACGTATAAATATGAACTAAATGGTGAGTCTTTTACAGGTATCGGGGTACGAGAATTGAAAAGAGATAAAATTCGTTTTTATTATTACGAGGATGGAGTTAGGGTAAAAAAAATACAGGGTTTTTCTTTAGAAGGTAAATGGGAAATGGGAGAGATTCAATGGGAGAAGGATGTCAAATCAAAAGAAGTGGATGGGAAAACAATCTACCAGACAGAATAAATAAGGGAGACAATGTAGTCTCCCTTTCTTCATAAAAATGTTCTAATAGTGGGGTTAACCCTACTCTACCGTAACCGATTTGGCTAAATTTCTTGGTTGATCCACATTACATCCTCTCATTAGTGCAATGTGGTAGGAAAGTAACTGGAAAGGAATTGTCGCCAAAATAGGTATAAATTGCTCCTCGGTATGAGGGATTTCTATTACATGATCAGCCGTTTCTTTCACGTCCTCATCACCTTGAGTAACCACGGCAATTATTTTACCTTTTCTGGCTTTCACTTCTTGGATATTGCTCACTACTTTTTCGTAAGATGGCCCTTTGGTGGCTACCACAAATACTGGCATTTCTTCGTCAATAAGCGCAATAGGTCCGTGTTTCATTTCTGCGGCTGGATATCCCTCTGCATGGATATAAGAAATTTCTTTGAGCTTCAATGCTCCTTCTAGAGCCACAGGAAAACTGTATCCTCTTCCCAAGTACAAAGCATTGTTTACATCCTTATAAATCTTTGAAATTTCTTCGCACAAAGCGTCAGATTTCAATACCTCTGCTACCTTTTCTGGAATAGACTCAAGCTCAAATAATAGCCTGTTTAATTTGGATTTCTCGATTGTACCTTTTTTCTGGGCCAATTGCATTGCTAGTAGGGAGAGTACCGTAACCTGGGCAGTAAATGCTTTGGTAGAAGCAACTCCTATTTCGGGACCTGCATGAGTGTAGGAACCTGCGTGAGATTCTCTAGATATAGTAGAACCAACAACGTTGCAAATTCCTAAAATGGTGGCTCCCTTGGATTTGGCAAGTTTGATTGCCGCCAAGGTATCTGCTGTTTCACCTGATTGTGAAATTGCCAGAACCACATCATTTTCGCCAATGATAGGATTTCGGTACCTAAACTCTGAAGCGTACTCTACCTCAACCGGAATTCGTGCAAGATCTTCGATCAAATATTCTCCTACCAATCCAGCGTGCCAAGAAGTACCACAGGCGATGATGATAATTCGGTCTGCATTCAATATTTTGTTTTCATACTCCACAATCCCACCTAGTGACACGAAACCTTTTTGGGCATTTATTCTCCCTCTCATGCAATCCAAAATTGTTTTGGGCTGCTCAAATATTTCCTTCAACATAAAGTGAGGATAGCCTCCTTTTTCAAGCACATCCAATTGCATGGATAACTCCTGAATAGCCGGTGAAATATCTTGATTATTCAGTTTTTTAATTTTTAGTCCATTTTTTATACTGATCGTGGCTATTTCTTCGTCCTCCAAATACACAACATTCTTGGTGTATTCGATGATGGGAGTTGCATCCGAACCAACGTAAAAATCATTGTCACCTATTCCAATTACTAAGGGACTACTTTTCTTAGCCAAGACCAATTCATCTGAGTTATTTTTATCCATCACCACAATGGCATAAGCCCCAACTACTTTGGTTAAAGAAACTCTCACCGCCTCAAATAAAGATAAATTTTCTTTGTTTTTCACCTCTTCTATTAGGTGAATGAGAACTTCTGTATCGGTATCACTATAGAACTTATGACCCCTTGTTTGGAGTTCTTTTTTTAGCACTGCATAGTTTTCGATTATTCCATTGTGGATTAACACCAAATTTCCGTCTCCCGAGGCATGTGGATGTGCATTTACATCATTTGCAGGACCGTGAGTTGCCCATCTTGTATGACCTATCCCAATGGTGCCCTCGATGCTTTGTTCGCCAATAAACTCTTCGAGTTTGGCTACCTTGCCTTTTCTTTTAAAAAATTTAAGATCTTGACTTTCTCCAGAAATCGCAATACCCGAGCTATCATAGCCTCTGTATTCTAATCTTTTGAGTCCTTTTATTAGTATATCGTAAGCTTGTTTTTCGCCTACGTAACCTACAATTCCACACATAGTTTTATGTATTTAGTATTTGGTATAAGTAATTGTGAGCTCTGGTTTTCGTACCGCAGAATTGTGTCCATAAAAGACAGATCTGTTTGGAGTCACCATGGCCGAGATTGTTTCTAAAGTTAATCTATTGTTGGGAAAATTCCCATTTAATAAATTATTTAAATAGCGCGTAATAACAAATTCGTATTGACTGTCGTCTTCGTTCCATTGTCCACCAACATTATCTAGCCCTGCTTGACCTGCAAACATAGTTTGGTCGAGCAACAGATATTTCAAGTTATTTTCATTTCGAACGATTAGCAATTGCTCAATAGGATCGAAGTCGTTTCCAGCTGTGTTGTCCACAGGCATCTTCAACACAGCTTTATTTATTATGATATTGGAATCTTTGAGTTTCATTACATCTCTGAATTCTATCTCAGTTTTCAACCCAACTAATCCTTGAACAAACACAACGGATGCCCCCAAAGTACTATCGGCTAATTGGCTTGGAATCAAAGTTCCTGAATAATCATGCTTGTTTTTGTTCACCCTTGCACAATTTGTGTTCATGAGCAAACTAAAATTTAATGTATCTTTAGAAGCTGTATCTCTATAGTATAGCGTTACCGATGAGTTGAGAGAGATTAAATCTAACAGTAAAATCGCGCCTTGATTTGGCCCTTGGCCAGAGTTATTCACTTTTACTTCAATTCCTTTCAAGAACTGAAGAAAATTCTGATTATCTGAAAGGGTTAAATTTCCACTTTCATCGATTATTTTTTGCCCAAAAGAGTTATCGAGTTTCAGCCTTAATTGTGCCGGAAAAGAGTCTGTTGCAGTAAATACAGAAGAATTGGGATCAGGAATTTGAGTTCTTGAACCAGGCACCACTAAATTGGTTGGATTGGTCGCGAAACTCTTTCCATTGTAATAAGCAGAGTCTAGGTAGAAATCTTCCGTAACTTCCATTACCTCAAAGTTTTGCGGATCCAACGAGCCGTAATAATCTTTGTACTCCAAAGAAAGAACAACCGAGTCTAACACAATATCCGTAAGGCTTCCAGTTCCTGCAAAATCTACATTATCAACTGGGAGTCTTAGTTGGGTGTAAAAACTGGATTCTGTTTTACCTACATCAGGATCATTCATACTTCCTAAAGTTGCTGTAGATAGCTCATCTGCTCTCAAGGAGTCTGCTTCCTTGGTGTAAGTGACAATAGAAAAATTAGAGAGTTTATTCACTCCTAAATCTTCATTCTGTAACTCAGAACCAATAAAATTATCTTCCTTTTTGCAGTTGGTTAGACTTAAAACAACTACGGAAAGCAGTGATGCTTTCCGTAGGATATTGATTGAAAAAATGAAATTCATTCTTGTGTTTGCATTAAATTTATTCAGCTAATTTAGGTTCTTTTTCCAGTATTTCGTCATAAAAATTAGAACAATCTTCGTGGTGCTGTTCTGAATTAACAAACTTTAACGAGTCCGCATCAGCTTTATTCACGTAGTCTATAATTTCTGAATCGATGTTGTCAGAGAATAGCACTATCCCATCGGAATGATCGATAGCTGTTTTAGTCAAGTTCAAATAATCTGAACCATTTTTTATATGATTCATGAAACTCTCCTCCACTCCATCAAATTTGAGAATATCTTCAATATTGTCGTTTAATTCTCCTTCAAAAGAGTCTTCGTATAAAGAACTCACCACTTTGGTATTGGCGTAATGAGGATCGTCTTTGAAATAGGTCTTTAGATACAGAGGTAATAAAGCGGTCATCCAACCATGGCAATGAATTACATCCGGAATCCAACCTAGTTTTTTTACCGTTTCTAATGTTCCTCTAATAAAGAAAACAGATCGCTGAACGTTGTCTTCAAACAACTTCCCTTTTTCGTCTTTTACGATGGCTTTTCTTTTAAAATATTCCTCATTGTCTATGAAATAAACTTGCATCTTAGCCGAAGGAATTGAAGCTACCTTAATAATCAATGGGTGATCTACATCATTAATTATCATATTCATACCTGACAAACGAATTACTTCATGTAGTTGGTTTCTTCTTTCGTTTACTATGCCATATCTTGGCATAAAAACTCTAATCTCTTTTCCGCTTTCTTGTGTTTTTTGGGCTAACGTTTTCACGTTTTTAGAAATCTCAGAAGACTTTAAGAAGGGAGTAACTTCCTGAGAAATGTATAAAATTCTTTTTTTACTACTCATATTTGTTCAGTATGATTTTAGGAGTGTTTAAAGTTAAACTTCACAAAAGTACGAAAAATTGTCGGAATTATCAATATTTTCAGTTAGTTTAGCTCATTCTACAGTACTTACACACATGGAATTGATTCAAAAAAGTAAGGAATTAAAATCCTTATTGAAACAAAAAAAAGAAGAGAACAAAACAATTGGATTTGTCCCAACGATGGGAGCCTTGCACTCGGGCCATGTTTCTCTCATTGAAAGAGCTCGCAAAGAGTGCGATATTGTGGTGTGTAGCATATTTGTAAATCCCACACAATTCAATGAGAAAAGCGATTTAGACAACTATCCTAGAACTCTGGAGGCAGACTCCCTTCTGATAGAATTATTGGTCGACTTTTTGTTCGTTCCGCATTCGGTTGAGGAAATTTATGGAGCAAACATTATTCTCAAAGAATTTGATTTTGGAGGAATAGAAAACGAGTTGGAAGGAAAATTCAGACCAGGACATTTTCAGGGGATGGCCAATGTCGTTTCTATCCTGCTTAATCTCGTTCAGGCAGATAAGGCTTACTTTGGCTTAAAGGATTATCAACAATTCAAAATAGTAGAAAAGATTACCAAATTAATCAACCTTGACACAAAAATTGTGGGGTGCCCCATTGTGCGTGAGTCAAATGGCCTAGCCCGAAGCTCAAGGAACGAGCGACTTTCACAACAAGCAAGAGAAGCCGCGGCTGTTATTAATTTCAGTCTTTCCTACATCCACTTATTCCACTCTTATTTTCCTATTGACGAAATTCAAAAAAAGGCAACACAAATGATTCAAGGAATCTTAGAAGTAGAATACTTAGAAATAAGAGATGCCGAAACTTTGGAAAAAATTACCGACTGGAACAACGAGAACGGAGTGTTTGTATCGTTTGCAGGCACTATAGAGGGAGTTAGACTCATCGACAACATTTGTTTCTAGACAAAGACTTCTTGTCTTACACTAAATAAATGGCTAGATCGTGTAATTATGGAAATTTTGGTGATGCACCAATCGAAAAAAAATCGCAGATCCTCTTGCCTCTTGACGAAACAAAATAGAAATAGGAGATACGAAGGGAAAGAAAATTTTGAACCGAATTATATCAATGTTTTAACCCTCGAAATTCTCCTAAAAAACCTCGGCTAATTAGCCTTCCTCAGGAATTCAACACTAGTTTTTACCCTTTCATTTGCACACATAGCGAAAGATCACCACCTCTTTTCTATTAAAATCTGCTCACTATTCTGTGGTTTTTGAAATCTTCTGAAAAAACTAATTCCAGCAGGAGTGAGTAAATTGTAATACTTACTCCCTTGATATTTGAAAATAATGTATGAGTTTTCTTCAGCGAAAGATAGCTCAGCATCTATATAGAAATCGTTGTTGACCAATAACATTATGTACCCAGAGTTTTTCGAATTAAACACGGAAGGAGCTTGACCTTGAATGAAGGTTAAAAAATAATTTGTGCCAGACAAATTGGGCAAACTAAAAGTAGTTCCAGACTCATACATGGTTACTTCTAATCCTGTCCCTTGATTTTTTAGTACATTATAATTCTCGACAGGTAAAGGGTTAATAACCACTATTTTTTTGGAAGTATCTACTTGTACAATTGTGTCTTGCGAAAAGCCTTGAACAGCAACCAAAAAACTGAAAATTAAAATAAATCTCATTCGTTAAATTTTGCTTGAAATTAATTGGAATTACTGAATCCTTTTTACCTCATAACCTTCGGATAACAATTTGTCTATCAAGTTGTTATTTCCAAACATATGAAACGCATCTACGGTAACAAAAGTTTGAGTTGAGTCCACAGAAAAACCAATTGCCTTTGCCCAATCTTTATGTTTATTCCCCACTAATTCATGAAAATGACTTTGTAAATAAGGAAAAAGAGAAAGATAAAGGGAATGAAGTTTTTCAAATCGACCTTTCATGTATAGTTCCTGACTGGTATTTCTCAGTGAATCTACAAATTTGTCTATGGATTCAATAGAATACATGAAGTCAAACACTTGGGAGTCATTTACTACCGAAAAACTTTCATAGTACGAGTCATAAGTTTCTAATCCGCCTATTTGTTTTGCCATTGGCATTGCTCGTTCCATCCAAAATTTGTCAAAGTAAAAATTCTCCTGATTGTTGAAATAAATCATATCATGCAAATAAAACAAGAGCTTGAGTCTTGAGCTATCGGCCGAAGGAACTGATTTAGATTCTGAATACTTCCAGTTTTTTCGTAATTGTGAAAGTTTAGCAAATTGAGCTTCGGAAAGGTACTCTACCATTATTTTTTCACCCGGTATCTCAAGAGCCATTTTTGTGTTTCCAAAATCAGAGTTGGGAACATCTATTTGAGTAATAAATACCTTAGCAGAATCAAAAGCAGCAATAATTTGTTCGTTAAAGAGAAATCGTGCAGAGTCTTTAGGCAAATATTCACTAGTACCCAATAGGAACGATGACTGCCCTTGCTCATTCACAATTTCCCAAAGTGGCATATTACGAGGTTCTATTTTTCTTTCTACCTTACAAGAAGAGAACATCAAGGTGATTATTCCCAAAAAAAAGAAGGTTAGTATAATTTCTCGAACATTCATGATTGATTTTTATTGTCTGCGACTTAAAAGTAATTCAATATCTCTATATTTAAAAATTAATCCATTTTTAGTAACACAAATCCGCTATGTCTTCAGCTTTTATATTTGCTATATTGATGACCTATTTTCTCGTACTTGTAGGAATTTCTTTTCTTACAAGTAGAGGTGCGAACAACGATACGTTTTATTTAGGAAACAAACAATCTCCTTGGTATGTGGTAGCTTTTGGAATGATTGGAGCCTCCCTTTCGGGAATTACGTTTATTTCTATTCCTGGATGGGTAGGTGATGTCTCCAAACAATTTGGGTATATGCAAATGGTTCTCGGATATTTTGTAGGTTACTTGGTTATCGCCTATGTGTTGATGCCTTTGTATTACAGAATGAACGTCACCTCAATCTACACCTATCTACAAAAACGATTTGGAACAGAAGCTCACAAAATAGGAGCAATTTACTTTTTGCTTTCGCGAATTACCGGAGCCTCTATCCGCCTGTTGTTGGTAGCAAATGTGCTACAGGCCTTTGTTTTTGATGAATTCAATATTCCTTTTGAAGTTACTGTTTTTATTTCCATTGCCCTTATTTGGATGTATACATTTAAAGGAGGAATCAAAACCATCATCTGGACTGACACCCTTCAAACCCTTTTTATGCTCCTGTCGTTAGGATTTACTTTTTGGTTCCTCACTTCAGAAATAGACTTTTCTGCCTCCAATGGATTCATTCATACCCTCGCAGAGAGCGAATATTCTCAACTATTTTTTTGGGAGGATTGGAATGGAAAATATCACTTTGTCAAGATGTTTTTTGGAGGCATGTTTATCGCCATCGGCATGACGGGACTGGACCAAGACATGATGCAAAAGAACCTAAGTTGCAAAAACATTAAATCGGCACAAACCAATATGATTTCATTTAGCGTTGTTCTGGTATTTATCAATTTTGTATTTCTTGTATTAGGAGCCTTACTATACATCTATGCAGGTCAACAAGGCATAGCAGTTCCGGAAAAGTCAGATTTATTATTTCCACAAATTGCCTTGAAAAGCGAAATTGGAATTGGAATTGGCATCTTATTTCTCCTCGGATTAATTGCTGCGGCTTATTCTTCCGCAGATTCTGCTCTTACCTCCCTTACTACGTCAGTATGTGTAGATTTTCTTGATACAGAAGAAAAGAAAACCTCAAAAAAACGAAGGCAACTCATTCATGTAATTATGTCTGTTGTATTGCTCATTACAGTAATAATACTGAACAAAACTTTGGACGAAAGTGCCATTTGGCAATTGATTTGGCTGGCTGGGTTTACCTACGGCCCACTTATTGGTTTGTTCTTTTTTGGGATTTTAACAAAGCTTGTCTTGAAAGCTAATTGGATGGTTGTGGCTTGTGTCTTACCTCCTGTTTTTACCTACTTCATCAATAATTGGCTTGGTCAAATCGGATTTGAATTAGGCGGATCCTTAATTATCGTAAATTCCCTCCTCACTTTTCTACTTCTCCTCCTGATTTCCATGAAGGCGAAAGGTTAGTTACTGAAAATTAGTGAGCAAGCTAATAAATTCTGGCAGCTCATTGAGTTCTTCGTGGTACGAAAACAGCGCCTTGTGTTCTTCAAAATCAATGGCTAAACATTGCTCAAATTGATGAATGGCTTTCTTGTGTTGATTAAGCATCAAGAAATAAGCAACCAATCTATACTGGCAAGCGATATTTTCCTTGTCTTGCAAATAATCTATTGCTTCTTGCAAAGAAAGGTTTTCTGCTATAAAATTTGAAAAATCTAACTGAATCTGAACATTGTCTTCTGTATCGTATTCGTCCGCTTTGGCATAGGCAAAATAAGCTTCATCATAGCGAGCCAACTTGTTGTACACCTCTCCCGCTACGTACCAACAGGATGAATTTTTTGGAAACAGTCGTATCGCTTTTTCTATGAACGGCAAAGACTCTGTGGTACGTCCTTGCTTGTCGTTGACTATAGCCATCCCTATCAATGCCTCTTGCAGGTCATCATTCAAAGACAAAGCAATTTCGTAGCTCTTCTCAGCTTCCTTGAAATTGAAGAGCTTTTCGTAACATTCGCCAATGTAACAAAAAGTAATCGCCTGATTATCCTCAAATTCAAAAGTTCGGTAATAACATTCCAGTGCCTCTCCGTATTGTTGAAGATTGAAGTGAGCATTTCCTTTGTTGAAATAGGCCGATACAAAATCATCTTTTATAATGGTGGCATAATCAAAAGCAAATACTGCATTTCTAAAATCTTTTATGTCATTATATACAATCCCCAAATTATACCATCCATTGAAGGAATAAGGATTCTCATCCAAAAATTTGTTGTAGAATTCGATACACTCTTCCTGCTTATTTAGCTCCTCATAAAAGTAGGCTATCTCAAATAGCAGAGTATCTTCTTCCGGATTTTTTTCCAAAGCCAGCTTTAAGTATTTCAAAGCATTTTCGTAATCCATAAGAGACTCATACTCCCATGCTATGTCATTGTATACCAAGTCCAGTCCTTCGTCCGTCCCTTTTTCCAAGAACTGCAAGTAATACTCTATCGATTTTTGGTGCTGCCCCAAGTAACTATAGATTTCTGCTTTGAGCACAATTACTTCCTCGTTATTGGGCTCAAGCTCCAATGTTTGATCCGCAAAATCCAGCGCATTTTTGTATTCTCCTTGGGCTGTGTAAACTTGAGCAATGTGAAGTTTTATATCTCCGGAAATTGGGTGCAATCCATGACCGATTTTCAAGATAGCCATGGCTTTGCTCGTCATTCCTTTTTCGAGGTAGTAACTAGAAACACGACTTATTTCCTCTACATCCAGGTAGAAAGAATCTTTGTTATTGATTTTTTGCTCAATTGACTGAATAAAAGCCTTGAACTCATCATTATTTTCCTGAAAATCATTCATATAAGAAGTGGTTTTGTTTTACAATTCCACGTGAATTACTTTTTTGGTTTCGAAAAATTTTTCCTCGAAATACGAAGGTAAAGAATAAGAATGATACTTTTTGGAAATCTCACCTAACTCTTCAGTCAAATCTCCACCTTTAAGATACAAGATACCGTTAGGAAGATCATTGTAGCTATTCTTTTTTACATTCATTTTTATCCATCCCACAAAAGGATGAAGACGGGTTACCGCTCTACTCACAATAAAATCATACTTCTCTGTAATATTCTTCGCATTCTCATGAGATGCCTTTACATTTTTCAACCCCAAAGAATCTGCCACGCCTTGCACCACTTTAATCTTTTTCCCTATCGAATCTACCAAATGGAACTTACATTTAGGAAACAAAATAGCTAATGGAATCCCAGGGAATCCGCCTCCGGTTCCTACATCAAGTAGTTGCGTGTTTTGTTTAAACTTAATCACTTTCGCAATCGCCAAAGAATGCAAAACATGCCTTTCATAAAAATTATCCATGTCTTTTCTGCTAATGACATTGATCTGTGCATTCCACTCCTCATAAAGAGGCCTGAGACGGCTGAGTTGTGCTATCTGTAGCTCCGTGAGCTCAGGGAAATAATGAAGTATTCGTTGAAATTCCAATTAAATATAATCCATTTTAGGTTTAATAATCTCTTCCAGTGTTTTTCGAGCTCTAAACAGTTGAGCCTTTACTGTCCCCAAAGTTAAGTCTAATTCTTTAGAAATTTCCTCATACGACAAACCTTTAAAATATCGAAGTTCGATAAGGGTTTTGTATTGTGGCTTGAGTTCATCCAATAATTCCCTCATGAGTTTAAATTTTTGATTTCTAATAGCTTCTTCTTCTGGATTTCGTCCCTTGGAAGTCAAGAAAATGTAGGGCGCATCTTCGTTATCAAACTGATGGTCGATAGAGGTTGTGTCCATTTTTTTCTTTCTCAAAAAATCGATACAGTTGTTCAATGCAATCCTAAACAGCCAGGTACTGAAGGCATACTTGGATGAATATTGTTCTAAATTCATAAATGCTTTACAAAATGCTTCGAGAGTCAAATCCTCTGCATCGTCTTTGTTCCTCACCATTTTGAGCAACATGTAATAAATAGAATCTTTGTAACGAGATAATAGTTCTGTGTAGGCTGAGTCATCTTTTTTTTCGATAGCTCGCTTTATAAGCTCATAGTCTCCTTTTGCTTTTGCTGAAAAATTTTCTCCAATCAAGGTGTTTAGATAATTTCGGTTTTTTTAAAATTAGTGAAAAATCCAACCAAAACGTTAAAATATAATGAACGATTACAAACAAAAGGATGTTATTATTTCGCCACAAATTGAATTGAAACGAATCAAAAGTGTTAGTTTTGCCACAAAGTCAATAACACATAACTCTTTACCGATAGATGGATTTTAAATTACTTACCACAGACAAAGACACGAGAGCAAGAGCGGGAATCATTCAAACCGATCATGGTCAGATAGAAACTCCCATTTTTATGCCTGTTGGGACTGCGGCAACTGTAAAAGGAGTTCATCAACGAGAGCTAGACGAAGATATTCAAGCCCAAATTATATTAGGGAACACTTACCATTTATACCTAAGACCTGGTTTAGACACTCTGGAAAAAGCGGGTGGTCTGCACAAATTCAATGGCTGGAACAAACCCATCCTGACAGATTCGGGAGGATATCAAGTGTATTCTCTATCTGGGAGAAGAAAGATTATTGAAAAAGGAGTAGAATTCAAATCTCATATTGATGGATCTAAGCATTTTTTCACACCAGAATATGCCATGGATATTCAACGAGCTATCGGAGCGGATATTATTATGGCCTTTGATGAATGCACTCCCTATCCTTGTGATTACAAATACGCCAAAAGGTCTATGGAAATGACTCATAGATGGCTAAAAAGATGCTGCACACGCTTTGACGAAACAGACCCAAAGTACGGCTACAGTCAAACTTTATTCCCTATTGTTCAAGGAAGCGTATATGACGATTTAAGAGAAAAATCGGCAGAATTTATTGCCGGAATGAATCGAGAAGGAAATGCGATTGGTGGTCTTTCTGTGGGTGAGCCTGCTGAAGATATGTATAAACACACCGATATTGTTACTCGCATACTACCCGAAGACAAACCAAGGTACCTGATGGGGGTTGGAACTCCTATCAACATCTTAGAGACCATTACTCTTGGCATTGACATGTTTGATTGCGTGATGCCTACAAGAAATGCCAGAAACGGGATGCTCTTTACAAGTGAAGGTTTTATCAATATCAAAAACAAAAAATGGCAAAATGACTTTTCGCCTATCGATCCCAACGGAAGTTCCTATGTGGATTCGTTTTATAGCAAAGCCTACCTTAGACATTTAATTATTTCAAAAGAAATTTTGGGTTCACAAATTGCCAGCATACACAATTTATCGTTTTATATTTGGTTAGTGAAGGAAGCAAGAAAGCACATTATTGCGGGAGATTTTCACAGCTGGAAAACCGAAATGGTAAGAAAAATGGCAACCAGATTATAACTCATGTTAAAAACCTTAGACAAATACATCATCAAAAAAGTTCTGAAAACCTTCGTTTTCTCCATTCTTGGTGTTTTATGTATCATCGTGGTTTTTGATATTTCCGAAAAAATAGATGATTTTCTTAAATCAAATCTTAGTGTACCCGAACTAATTACCCAGTATTATGCGGGATTTATAATCTATATCGGTAATATGTTCTTTCCGCTATTCATGTTAATTACCATCGTGATGGTAACTTTAAAACTGAATCAAAGAAGTGAAATTACTGCTATTTTAAGTTCTGGAATTAGTTTTTTACGATTGCTCCGGCCGTTTTTTATGGCTGTAGCGATAATCGTGTGTTTTTCGTTTTTTGTGAATTTTGTTTTACTCCCCAAAGCGAATCAAAAGCGACTGGCTTTTGAAAATATTCATACCAATTACGCCTCTATTTTGTCTGGTGTTCATTTTGAAGTAGTTCCAGGAACTATTGTCTCCTACAAATCCTACAATTTCAAAGAAATGAAATTTGTTTCGGAACTTTGGATAGACAATTACGAAAAAAACGAGGTAGGCGCGTGGAAGCTTGTCTCTACATTAAATGCAAATTATGCCTACGGAGATAGCACAACCAATAACTTCCAATTGAAAAACGTAACAGAAAGATACCTGCTTCCTTCGGGCGATAGTATCTCAGAATCTGCAACGATTGATACAATTCTTTCTTTTGGACTGAAAGACTTGGGGCAGCGAAACGAAGTAATTTCTACTATGTATTACGATGAGTTACTCGCTTATCGGAAAAAAGAAAAACTAAAAGGATCTGCAGTTGTACCTTACATCGACATTGAAATTTACTCCCGAACTTCAAATCCTCTTTCCTTATTCATTCTGGGGCTTTTGGGAGTTTGTATTAGCATTTCGCCTGCAAGAAGCAAAGTGGGAATGACAATTCTCTTGGGAATTGGTTCGGTTGCTTTGTATTTTGTTTTCAATCGATTTTCCACCGTTTATGCAACAAATGCAGGTCTCAATACTTTTTTGGCCGTGTGGATACCCAATCTCATCCTACTCTCGTTTGCCCTCTACCTTTACTGGAAAACGCCCAAATAGTTTTCTGGATCTTTTTTGTTTTTCAAAAAAAATGATCTTCAATCCAGGCTAATCGAATTTCGAACTTATGTGGTATATTTGAACTATTCCAAACCCTTAAGCACCATGAGAATTAGCTTATTGATTTTTTTTCTACTTTTTGGAACAATTCAATTTGCCCAAAACCCAGGAAACGTAGGTACCGCAAATTTAACAGCTTGGTTCAAACCAGATAATTTGACCTTAGGTATTGTAACTAATTGGACAACTACTATTCCTAATGGAGCAGGATCAATTTCTGTGTCCGATAATACCGCACCTTACCCAATAGCGTCCAATACTCCTCCCGGAAATACGTCTAATTACAACACTACTATTGAATTCACTTCCAATTCAAACACTGCCATCAAAGCCCTTCAAAATACAACTTCTCTAAATTTATTGGACAACAGAAATAGCACGAGCCAAGGAACATTTTTTGGTGTGTATTACTTCCCTACAGTTGTGAGAAACAACAACCACATGATGCTCTACAATGAATTGAGCGGAGATGCAATACAGTTCAGAAACCTAGGAACTATTGGAAGATTTGCAACTGGTAGAGGTATTGGAATAAGTACAAATGCTTCCCGAGATTGGACCGAAAGCCACCTTCCTACAATTATATCTTACAATGGAAACAGAAGTGGTGCTTCTACCCTCACGACTAAGGAGAATTCTGCCACCTTTACCGGTGGAGGTGCCTCTCAATCTTCCGGTCAAATTGGGCTTCATTTTGGTTTGATGCCAGGTAATGCCAACTCGCCTTACAATGGGTATTTAAATGAATTTATTTTTTACAACAGAGACTTAACCAACCTCGAAATGAATAAAATTCATTCCTATCTTGCAATTAAATATGGGATAACCCTGGATAATGTAGGAGGCGGTAACCAAGGAGACTATATTTCCACCAACGGCACCATTTTGTGGGATGCGTCTATTTCGCCAAACTACCACAATGATGTAATTGGCGTAGGCAGAGAAGACAACCAAGGATTACTTCAAAAACAATCACACAGTTTTGACGACATCACAAGAATATACCTGAACAATCTCGCAGCAACCAATGCTGCCAATACAGGTGTATTTCAGTCCGATTCATCGTATGTGCTGATGGGTCATGATGGAGGACTTACTTGTAACACACTTGCTACAAGAAATGAATTGCCCTCTTCCCCCTATTTAAATTCGAGAATAGAGAGAGAATGGAAAGTGACAAAAACCAATTTTACACAAAACTTTAGCTGTGATATTACTATTAACCCATGTGCAATAGGTGTTGACTTCGATACCACTTGTTTGGCTTTACTAGTAGATGACGATGGAAACTTTAATAACGCTTCAGTCTATAACTCATCTAGCGGACTCACTTTTAGCATTAATGGCACTACCATATCTGTGTCTGGAATCTCAGCTCTTCATATACCAAATAATAGTACGAGGTACCTAACGCTTGCCTCAGTAACTTTTTCAAAGAACTTGAGACAAGACACTTTGAAATGCGAAGAAGACAGCATACAATTAGATGCTGGAAACCTTGGCTCGTCTTACTTATGGAACACTGGGCAAACCTCTCAGATCATTGCCCCCACTTATCCAGGGATTTATTCGGTCATAGTCACTTCCAATGGCTGTAGTGAGTACGATACAATACAAGTCTTCAATCAAGCGCTCGAAGCTTCATTTATTGGACTGGATACAGCTGGATGTATACCAGTTTTATCAAATTTCAGTGATTTATCAACGGTAGGGGTTGGTTCTATTACTCACTGGCATTGGAACTTTGGAAATGGAGATACTTCCAACAGCCAAAATCCAACTACTAATTATCCAATTCCAGGAAAGCACACAGTTACTCTCACTGTAACCTCAGACATCGGATGCGAAGACGACACAGTCCTATTTGATTATATCAATGCTTTTGATTTGGCTGAGGCTAACTATACTTTTATACCTAGTTTTGGTGCACCTAGAGATATCATTACATTTGTCAATAATTCTTCGAATGCCATTGCCTACAAATGGCTCTTTGGAGATGGAGACTCTTCTTCACTATCGAACCCAACTCATAAATACAAGGAAGAAGGAAATTATGCCATCACCTTACTAGCCTTAAGCTCTAATAATTGTAACGACACGCTTACTTTTTGGATAGAGATAAAAAGCGACAACTATTTTGTCCCCAACAGCTTTACTCCAGGTGTAGATGGTAAAAATGATTTTTGGAAAATTATTGGTCTCGAGGATAGTGAAAACTTTGAACTAATAATTTACAACAGATGGGGAGAACGAGTATTTGAATCGACTGAACCATCAGAAGAATGGAACGGAACTTATAACAGTGAACTATGCCCATCGGGAGTTTATGTTTGGAAATTGACTTTCAAATCGAATGGAACTAAAATCACAGAGAAACGGGGTCACATAAACCTAATTCGTTAAAATACTTGAACAAAAAAAAGGCTCCATTCAAAGTGAAGCCCGATTTAACTGTTAGTTGTTATTTGGCGATTCCTATCGCTCTTTTTTCTCTAATAACGGTTACCCGTACTTGTCCGGGGTAAGTCATATCAGTTTGTATTTTTTGCGAAATCTCAAAAGCCAATTCATCTGCTCTCTTATCAGAGACTTTTCCGCTCTCAACCATAACTCTTAGTTCTCTTCCAGCTTGTATTGCAAATGCTTTGCTTACACCATCATAGCTCAACGCAGTTGTTTCTAGATCTTTTATTCGCTGAATATAAGACTCTACAACTTCTCTTCTTGCTCCTGGTCTTGCTCCTGAGATAGCATCACACACTTGAATGATTGGCGAATACAACGTAGTCATTTCCATTTCATCATGGTGAGCACCAATTGCGTTTACCACATCAGGTTTTTCTCCATATTTCTCAGCCCATTTGGCACCGAGAATTGCGTGTGGCAATTCTGGTTCATCTTCTGGCACTTTTCCTATATCGTGAAGCAATCCTGCTCTCTTGGCAGTTTTTGGGTTCAGACCGAGTTCACTTGCCATGGTAGCACATAAGTTAGCTACCTCTCTAGAGTGCTGCAATAAGTTTTGTCCATAAGACGATCGGTATTTCATTCTACCTACCAATTTGATTAATTCTGGATGCAATCCATGAATTCCTAAATCGATGCAAGTTTTCTTACCCGTCTCTACGATTTCTTCATCCAATGCTTTTCTAGTTTTCTTAACTACTTCCTCAATTCTGGCGGGGTGAATTCTACCATCGGAGACAAGTTGGTGAAGGGAAAGTCGAGCAATTTCTCTTCGTATTGGATCAAAACAAGAAAGTATAATGGCCTCTGGTGTATCATCTACAATAATTTCTACTCCGGTAGCAGCCTCAAGTGCTCTAATATTTCGTCCTTCTCGTCCAATGATTCTACCTTTTACTTCATCACTAGGAATATTAAAAATAGAGACAGAATTCTCTACAGCCTTTTCGGTAGCTACTCTCTGGATAGATTGTATGACAATTTTTTTGGCTTCTTGATTGGCAGACAGTTTTGCTTCATCTGCAATATTCTTTATGTAAGCCATGGCATCAGTTTTGGCTTCATCTTTTAGTGCTTCTACAAGCTGAGCTTTTGCTTCATCCTTGCTGTAACCCGAAAGTTTTTCTAATTCTGCAACTTGTTTTTCTTGTTTTTTAGATAAATCATCTCGCTTCATATTCACAACCTCCAGTTGAGTTTCAAGGTCTTTTTTCATCCTGTCAAGCGCTTTTTCTTTTTTGGAAGTTTCTTCTAACTTTTGAGAAATTTGTTTCTCTTTGCTCTTGATACGGTCTTCTGCCGATTGGATTTTTCTATTTTTTTCATTTACAGCATTTTCATGCTTTTCTTTCAGCGCCAAGAACTTTTCCTTGGCTTGTAAAATTTTCTCTTGTTTGATTGATTCTTGTTTGCTCTTTATTTCTTCGAGCATTCCTTCCTTTTCCTTTTTCAAAAGGCCTTTAGAGAACAGAAAAACTGCCACTCCACCGATTACGAGTCCTATTACGACTCCAATCACAATACTAATTGGTTCCATTTCTTTTTTTATTTTAAACGTTAAACAATAAAACAAAAGAAAAGATATCTCGGATTGAGTTTAAGAAAGTTCTTGGTTCAGTTTCAGAAGCAATTCATCGAGTTTAGGTGAAAACTTCTTTAATTCTGACTGTGTTGATTTATATTGAGCAGTTTGTAATTTCGTAGCAAATTCTATACAAGTCATTGCTAGCAAATCTTGAGAATCGTTTATTTTATATTGGTTCTTAAGTTTTTTGATGTTCTCAGCAATTTTTTCTGCCGATACCTCCACACTCTTTTCTTCACTTTCGCTTACGGTAAGTGGATAAACTCTGTCACCAATTTTTATTTTAACGTTCTTCTTGCTCATACAAAACAATATATTAACTCTTAAGCAGCGTCATACACTCCTCAATTTCTCTAATCATTCCATTGATTTTTGCCTCGTCCAGCTTATTTTTCGTTGGCGACACAACTCTTTCAATTGTTTTTAATTTTTCTACTTCCCTCTCGAGTTCAGAACATTGCTTCTCCTTCTTCTCAACCTCTAATTTCAATGATTTATTTTCTTCTAGCAAACGTTCCGAATCAGCTTTGAATCGATTCTTTAAGGCTATTAGCTCATTGATTTTTAGCGATATTTGTTCTATTTTTTGATCTTCAATACTCATGTCCACGATTGATGTAGATATTCTACGAATTTACTAATACTAATTTAATTCAGCTAATTTAATTTTTACAATTATACCCCAATCAAAGTGAATAACTTTTTGGGTAATTCTGCGAGTACTTTTCTAATTCTTTATTTTTGCACTATGAGACATTTTAATCCCAACCTCCTGCTCTTTTGCCTTTTATTTCTTCTTTGTAGTTCGCAAAATGTATCTTCACAACTCCACCCAGATTCCACTGATTTTGGTTCTCCTCTGGATATCCCTCTCGTTGTTGCGGGAAATTTTGGAGAGGTAAGATCCAACCATTTTCACACAGGAATGGATTTTAAAACCCAAGGAGTGGTAGGAAAAAAAATATACGCGGTAGAGGGTGGATATATCTCGAGAATTGGATACTCTCATTATGGATACGGAAAAGTCTTGTACATCGATCATCCTAATGGGTACACCAGTGTATATGGGCATTTATCAAAATTCAAATCCCCTATTTCTGATTTTGTAAGAACGCATCAATACTCTATCCAGCAAGAAACTTTTACTCTTTATTTAGACTCTAACCAATTGAAAATAAAAAAGGGAGAAATTATTGGCTTAAGCGGAAATTCGGGCGGCTCTTTTGCTCCTCACTTGCACTTTGAGATTAGAGAAACTGAATCGGAGAATCCTATGAATCCTTTGTTGTTTGGCTACAAAATAACTGACAACAAAAAACCCATGATTAAAAACCTCAAAATTTATCCTTTGACTGATTCTTCTCTAGTAAACAGCAAAGCAAAATCTCTCATAATTCCTGTTAAAAAGAATAAAAACGGAACCTATTACCTGAACCAAAAGCTAACGGCATACGGTCATATCGGTTGCGCACTGCACTCTACAGATAGAATGAACGCCAGAAACATTTGTGGACTATATTCCTTAGATTTCATAGTAAATAAAGATACTTTGTTCAGCCATACGATGGATAAACTTGATTTTGCGACTAGCCGCTATGTGAATCATCACGTGGACTATCCGAGACACAAACTATACAACAATTCGTTTCACAAATCCTTTTTGGCAGGGAATAACAAACTTACTATTTACACCCACAAAAACAATGGAATTACGAATGTAATGCATGACTCTTCTTATAGATTTACCTACCGAGCGAAGGACTATTCTGGCAACTCATCTCAGCTTACTTTTACAATACAGGGTGACTCCTCAAGAGTATCCAGAACAAGGAATAAAAAAACGCCCTGCGATACTTATTTTAGATTCGATAAACCGAATGTTCTGAGAAAAAATGGTTTTACTGCAATGTTCACACCAAACACATTGTACGAGGATCAATGCGTGGGATACAAAATCACAAAATCGAACCAGTATTTATCTGATATCCATAGTTTTGGATCTCGATTAGCCGGAATTCAAAAAACATACAAATTAATTCTTAAACCTAACTCACCGATTGATTCTGCTTTACAAGAAAAAGCTCTTATCGTTTCCATTAGCCCCAAAGGCAGAGTACGATCTATAGGAGGAAACTACCAAGAGGGAACAGTAACTACGCGCGTGAAAGAATTTGGGAAATTTGCTATTTCTGTAGACACAACAAAACCAATCATCAGACTTGAAGACAGGCAGAATGTGAATGCACTTCAATCAAATGCTACCCTAACATTTAAAATTAGTGACGATTTATCTGGTATAAAAAGTTATTCTGCAACTTTAAATGGAGAATGGATTCTTACAAGATATGAGAGAAAAAAAGGCCTTTGGCGTATTTCACTTTCAGAAAAAGAAAACTTAGTAAAAGGAACTCACAAATTGGAATTAGAAATTATGGATGAAAGAGGAAACAGAAATAAACATGAAATGCTAATCTTTGTTATTTAACTCCATTAAAGTCATTTTGAACTTAAATTTCTTTATTCACTTTAAATTTTAGTCTTCACTTTCTTCCAATCCTTAATTTGCCAATTGGTGTAGCAAGTAGCTACAAGATTGCCGGCTGTATCATGGAGTTTTACTTCACATTTTTTGTAGACTTCTCCTTCTTTAGATAATATTGATTTTATTTCCGTAATGCCCTCATTGGTGAGCTCATAATACGCGGTAATGTCGGTTTTTGCTTGGTAATGAAATTGTATCTCGAGCGATTCCATGATCAATCGGTAGTTTTTTACCCCCAATTTGTAGAGCAAGACCAGCCCAGAACAAAACTCGGCACAGGTTGCCATTCCGCAAGCATGAATTCCTTTTATGTGGTTGTGATTCACTTTTCTTTTTGGGATAATAGTCTTAAATGAATTATCAGTTATTTCAACAATCTTTATTCCATGAGGTTTGTTAAACGGAATGAAACGAAACAAACCTATATTCAATTTCCATAGACCAAAAGACGAAGATTTGGCACTTTCTACAAATTTATTAAAATCCATAATTAAAAAAATGAGTTGATTTCTACATGCTAATTATCCCTCCAACTTCGTATTAAAGGTATGAAAACTAAGAATAGAAACCTCATGGCTCTTGGCTTATTGGCACTTTTTGTGATTGGAGCGAGCTGCACTGCCTCCAAGTCGGCTCGAAAATGCGAAAGAAGAAAAGGACAGAAAACGAGAATGGGGACGATATAGAAAGGGGAGGGTGCCAATCGAAATGGTATTCGAATTTATTTTAAAATCAAATTAAGTTTAATTTTATTTTAGCCAAGAGCCTCTAAGTCACGTTCGGCTTATCTTGTTTATTCACCTCACAATATTCCAAAAATTTTAAAGCTGAAAATCCTACCAATAAAAAATAATATTTTGTAATTTTGACTCATTACAAATAACATTCAAAAAACATACAATACAATGACATTAGTAGGAAAAAAAGCGCCTTTATTTAGCGCACCAGCACTGATAAATGGAAACGACATTGCACAAGATTATTCCTTAGACCAATTTATTGGAAAAAACGAAGTAATCTTTTTCTTTTACCCGAAAGATTTCACCTTTGTTTGCCCTTCGGAACTCCATGCCTTTCAAGAAAAAATGGCTGAATTTGACAAAAGAGGAGTAAAAGTAGTTGCTTGCTCCACAGATACTGAGGAATCTCACTGGGGATGGGCTCAAGTAGAAAAAGCACATGGAGGAATTAAAGGAATAAAGTACCCAATCGTAGCAGATACCAACAAAACTATTTCTGATGCATTTGGTGTATTGGTAGGAGAATATGATTACGATGAGAATGGAGCTTTAGTAGCTACCGGACCAATGATTGCGTACAGAGGTCTATTCTTGATTGACAAAGCAGGAGTTGTAAGACATTCATTGGTAAATGATTTACCACTTGGAAGAAACGTAGATGAAGCGATTCGTATGGTAGATGCGTTGCAATTTACAGAAGAGCACGGTGAAGTTTGCCCAGCAAACTGGACTGAAGGAAAAGAAGGAATGAAAGCGTCTTTTGACGGTGTAGCTGATTATTTAGCTAAAAACTAAGTTTCTGGATGTTAGAACTCAGATTCTAGATAGTTCACTTAAATCCTCTCGAGTTTTCGAGAGGATTTTTTTTTGTACTGATAATTGGGATGCTCAATATATTTAAGCATCTTTATTACTTATAAACTAAGGACCGAACACTAACTACTAAAGACTTTTTAAAAATGAAAATACTAATGGTTTGCTTAGGAAATATTTGTCGATCGCCTTTAGCCGAAGGAATATTGCAACACAAGGCAGATAAATCCAACCTAAACATTGAAGTAGATTCCGCTGGTACAGCCGCCTATCATGTGGGAAACTTACCCGATGAACGCTCGATAGAAGTAGCAAAAAAATATGGAATCGATTTAACTCATCAACGAGCAAGACAATTTAAAAAGTCAGATTTTAATAAGTTCGATGTAATTTATGCGATGGACACAGAAAATTACTACAACATGTTGAAATTGTCTACATCAAAATCTGACGAAGAAAAAGTCAAGTTAATTCTAGATGAAATAGAACCAAACAGCAATTACTCTGTACCCGACCCATATTATGGAGGAAAAGAATGCTTTGAGAATGTATACCAACAATTAGATATGGCTTGTACTAAGATTATCAATAAATTTGAAGAATACAATTGAAAATTAATTGTCAATCCTCAGTAACAAAAAAACTATGAGCAAAGGAACCTTATACTTGATTCCCATGACGATGGGCGAATACAACATGGAAAATACCATTCCGCGGGGAGTTCAAGAATTAATGGAAAACGTGAATGTCTTTGTAGTTGAAAACCTAAAAACTACCCGAAGATATTTAAGAAAAGTAAACTCGACTTATCCCATTGATGACAAAGAGTTTTTTATCATTGACAAAAGAACCTCGAAAAAAGAGTTGAGTCAATTTATTTATCAGCACAAAGACAAAACCATAGGAGTAATGAGCGAGGCTGGGTGCCCTGGAATAGCGGATCCGGGAGCCGATGTAGTAGAGATAGCACATGAGCTACAACTAGCGGTAAAACCTCTGGTTGGTCCCTCTTCCATTCTGTTGGCTCTTATTGCTTCTGGAAAAAATGGTCAAAATTTTACATTTAATGGTTATCTACCAAAAGATCGCAGCGATCGAATAAAAACTCTAAAAAACCTTGAGAGGTTATCTCGTTCTGGCAATACCCAAATTTTTATGGAAACGCCCTTTCGTAACAATCATATGATAGAAGATATCTTAACGCATTGCGATAACTCAATGAAGTTGTGTATTGCAGCAAACATTACTCTATCAAACGAAAAGATTTTTACCAAGACAATAAATGAATGGAAAAAAGAGTCTCCTGATTATCACAAAGATTATTGTATTTTTGTCTTGTAATAAGTAACTGTTAGTCCTTGTCTAAACTTTTTTTATGACCTACAAATTTTTCACCACGTCTGCCCTACTTCTTGTTTTTTCTTTTTCTTCTTTGTCGCAATACGATCCTGACTATGGCGATGATGATTCCCAAGATTTAAGCGCTTTACATTTCAAAGAAAGATTGTACACAGGAGGAAATTTTTGGGCAAATTTTGGCACATTTACCAATGTAGAGATTTCCCCAATGCTGGGATATCGACTTACAAATTCTTACTCGGTGGGCATAGGAGCTAAATATAATTACTTCAGCGACAGAAGATTCAATCCAGCATTTACCTCAAGTATTTATGGAGGAAGTGTGTTTACTCGGTACAAGTTTTTCAGAAATTTCATTGCTCACGCAGAGTTAGAAATGCTCAACACCAATGATTTCAACACAATACCTTCTACCCGAAGAGTATGGGTTCCGATAGGACTAGTAGGCGGAGGATATACTGCCAATGGTTTTCAAATACTGGCATTGTATGATTTGGTAGACGACCCAAACAATCCTTACCTCGGAACCTTTGGAGCAGACTCCAGACTCTATTTAAGAGTCGGATTTCTGTTTAATCTTTAAACTAATTGATTTCCTTCACCAGGAAACACCATCGAAGGTTTGTAAGATTTGGCTTCTTCAAAATCCATATAACCATATCCGATAATAATCACTTGGTCGCCCACGGCTACCAAACGGGCCGAAGGTCCGTTCAAACAAATCACTCCTGAACCTCTTTCCCCTTTTATTACGTACGTTTCTAATCGGGCAGCATTATTCAAGTTCACAATCTGCACTCGCTCACCCTCGATGATATTTGATGCTTCCATCAAAGCTTCATCAATCGTGATGCTTCCTATATAATTTAGTTCGGCTTGAGTAATTGTTACTCTATGAATTTTTGATTTTACTGCTTTTATCATCATACCAGTTCGAGGCTTTTTAGTGTATTTTTATTCGATTTCGTGAACGAATGTAGGAATATTTTATCAAAATATCATCATGTCGATTCCTGTGTAAGTATGAGGAGATATCAACAACAATTCCTCCTTAATGTCCTCCGAAACATCTAGATTCTGGATAAACTCTTGAATAGATTCCTGAGTCATTCTTTCATTATTTCTCGTCAACTCTTTCAATTTTTCATAAGGATTTGGGTAGGATTCTCTTCTTAGCACTGTTTGAATTGCTTCTGCTACAACCGCCCAGTTATTTTCCAAATCTGCTTTTAAAGCAGCAGAATTGAGCAATAATTTCCCCATTCCTTTTTTCAAGGATTTAAACGAAATTAACGTATGAGCTAGAGGAACCCCTACATTTCGCAAAACAGTAGAATCTGTTAAATCTCTCTGAAGCCTAGAAATGGGCAATTTTATGGATAAATGTTCGAACAAAGCATTGGCAATACCAAAATTTCCTTCTGCATTTTCAAAGTCAATTGGATTCACCTTATGGGGCATAGCGGACGATCCTACCTCATTGGCAACAATTTTTTGTTTGAAATAATCCATGGCTATGTATTGCCACACATCTCTACTAAAATCAATTAAAATCGTATTTATCCTTTTGAGACAATCAAAAAGCGAGGCTAAATTATCGTAATGCTCAACCTGTGTAGTGTACTGCGAACGAGTGAGACCGAGGGTTTTTTCGACAAATGTATCGGCAAATTTCATCCAGTTTATTTCTGGATAAGCGATATGATGTGCATTAAAATTCCCTGTTGCCCCTCCAAATTTTGCTGAATAATCAATCTGTTTCAATTGTTTTAGTTGCACATGAAGTCTCTCCACAAATACATACATCTCTTTTCCTAAAATAGTGGGAGATGCAGCTTGTCCGTGTGTTTTTGCCAACATGGGTATTTCACCCCACAAACTCGCCATACTTTTTAAGTGCTCTATAATTTCAGAAAGAGATGGAATGTAAACTTCTTCTAATGCGTCTTTCAACATCATAGGAATGGCCGTGTTATTAATGTCTTGAGAAGTAAGCCCAAAATGAATAAACTCCTTGGTATTTCCCAACTCAATGCTTTCCACTCTTTCCTTAATAAAATACTCTACCGCTTTTACATCGTGATTCGTAATTGATTCTATTTCCTTTATCCTTTCAGCATCCGACAAAGAAAACTCCGAATACACCTTTCTTAATTGAGAAAAAACATCTTCGTTGTTATTTTTTTCTAAAAGTGGCAGCGGAATTTGACATAAAGAAATAAAGTACTCAATTTCTACTTGTACTCGATACTTAATCAAAGCAAATTCGGAAAAATAAGCTCCTAACTCTTCTATTTTGTTTCTGTATCTACCATCGATAGGCGATACGGCTGTTAATAAGGATAAATCCATGTTGGTGTTAATTTTTTTACAAAATTAGACAAATCCCAAGAATTGAATACCTATCTCCCCTATTTATTTGTTAAATCTTCGGTTTTCCCCCAATCTACTCGTTCATTTCTTTTTGTACCTTCTACTTTTTACTTATTTTTAAGGTGTTATCTCCAGATCGAGCCAAACATGAAATTTTTCAAAGAATTATTTTTAGGATTGCATAGTTACAAGGAATCTGTGTCGTTTATCCTCACTCATGGTTTTTTGAAATACCTCGTAATTCCTGTCATCCTTTTTGGAGTTTTATTTTATTTCGGATACACTTTCGAAAGTTGGAGTTATGCGGCCGAAACTTCGTTAGAAACAAAGGATTATTCCTTAGGATTTATTGGAAGGATGTGGCTCCTTATAAAAGTTCAGTTTTTTGCTTTACTCAAATTCCTATTCGTGGATGCCGTAAAATATGTCGTCATCATATTTCTGTCTCCATTGTTGGCCTATATCTCTGAAAAAACTGAGGAAGCGCTCACAGGAAACCACTATAAATTTAATTTACCTCAACTAATAAAAGATGTAAAAAGAGGAATTGGAATAGCTTTGAGAATGTTAACGGCTGAATTTGGACTTTTGTATTTAGTATGGAAGCCATTTTGCTGGTTAGTTGGAATAGACAGCTTTTTTTACGAGTTTGTTGCTGTGCTTATTGGGTTCTATTTTTACGGGTTTGCTTACATAGATTACATCAATGAAAGATTAAGGTTTACTATTATAGAAAGTTGGACATTTATGAAGAATCATGCCGGTCTCGCTTTTGCGATTGGGGGCATTTATTCCTTATTTTACAAAGTACCTTCACTTATTCAAACCGATAGTACGTGGCTTAAATTATTTTTAGATAATTTTGGCGTGTTATTTGCCCCTTTCTTAGCTATTGTAGCCGCCACAATTTCGATGCATAAATTGGTAGACTTAAACACTTCCAAATTTGCCAATAAAAAGGAACAAGCGTAACTCAAACCAATTAATCAACGTATCCACTCTTATGATAAAAAAATTACTTCCCTTCGTCACGTTTCTATGTATAGTTCTCCTCAGTACTGAGTGCGCTTTTAGCCAAAAAAAAACAACTTTTGGTCAAAAAATAAAAATAAAAAAGCTACTGAATGAAGGAAAAATTCTCGTGTACGAAAACAACTATCGTAAGGCTCTCAATGTATTTAGAACGGTATTGTCCTATGACAGTTCTAACGCTACTGCCAACTTTAGAATTGCGGAGTGCCACTTAAATCTCGACAAACCTCGATTAGGTAAAAAATATGCCCTACGAGCAATTAATTTGAATCCAGAGACAAACACTGATGTTTATTTTGTCTTAGCAGAGTCTTACCACAGATTGGGAGAATTAGAATTAGCTAAAGAATATTACCAAAACTTTAAAGAAAAATCCTCCAAAAACACCAACGAAGACTACGACACAGACAACCGCATAAAACAATGTGAATACGCCAAAACTTGTCTTGAAAATCCCGTAGATGCCACTGCGGAAAATATGGGGAGAAAAATAAATTCATTTAATCCGGAATATGCCGGGTCTATTTCTGCAAATGGCCAAACTCTTGTTTTTACGTCAAGAAGAGCTGACACAAAAGGAGGCCAAGTAGATGAAATAGCAGACAATATGTATTTCGAGGACATCTACATTTCTTATTGGAATGATTCGATGAAAGAATGGTCTCAATCAGAGCCTATCGAGGGAAGTATAAATACTCCTGTTCACGATGCGGTATTGAGTATCTCTCCAAATGGAAACTCGATTTATGTATACAAAAGTGAAAACGGTGGAGACATTTTTGTCTCACGAAAAAGAGAAGACGGAACCTTTGGTACCGCTAATTCAATAGACAAAGGTCGCAATGTCAACTCCTCTTATTTTGAAAGTTCTGCATCCGTTACAGAAGACGAAAATTTCATTTACTTTGTGAGCGACAGACCCGGAGGAAATGGCCAAGCAGATATCTACACCGCTCGAAGAATAGGGAATGAATGGACCAAGCCGATTAATCTTGGAGACTCAATCAATTCCGAGGGAGACGAAAATTCTGTTTTTATTCATCCCAGTGGCGATTTGCTTTTCTTTACCTCAACAGGCCATGACGGGATGGGATCGTATGACATTTTCTATTCCAAACGAATAAATGGAAAATGGAGCAAAGCAAAAAACTTAGGGTATCCCATTAATACGATTGGATCTGAAAAAACAATTTCGGTTACTAAAGATCTTAAAACGGCTTATGTATCATCTAATTACAAGGGAAGTTATGGAAGCACTGATATTTTCAAAATAGATTTAAGTAAAATGAAGTTCTAAAACTTTCTTATCTTGTACGGACCATTCTAACTAAACATTATGAAAACTATAATAAGCTCTATTCTCTTGGTGTCACTCGTGACTTTTTCGTGTAAAAAAGAAAAGTCTAAAGATCGAGAAGAGGAAACTCCAGTAGTGGAAGCAGTGAAATTCGCGGCTGACGTTCAACCTATTTTCCAACAAAGCTGTGGAACAGGCGGCTCTTGTCATGGAGTAAGCAGCGGTGCAGACGGCAAAATATACGAAACTCATGCCGGAGCAAGTTCGGTGCCGGACTCACAAACTCTCGGAAGCATTAAGCACAGCCCGGGTTTCAAAAATATGCCTCAAGGTGGAACTCAACTATCTGCGACTAAAATTGCGAAAATTGAAGCCTGGATAAATGAAGGAAAAAAGAATGATTAATGCAATGACTACAAATCAACTCTTTGTCTTAGGCTTCCTCATGATTGTTCTTTCTTTTTCGTGTAAAAAAGAAACGCTAGAAGAACCAAAAGTTGACATAACTACCCCTGTTCCAACCCCAACAGTATCCTTTCAACAAAGCGTGCTTCCTGTTTTTAACACTCATTGTAATGGAAGTTACTGTCATGGTGGAGGAGCCGATGGAAAATCATTTAATACACATGGAGAGGCAGTTTTAGTGCCTACCACATCACTCTTAGGAGCTATCAATCATACTTCTGGATTTAATCCAATGCCCAAGCTACAGTCAAAATTGGCGCAAACAGATATTGACACAATTACGATTTGGATTAACGAAGGGAGAATAAACAATTAATTCGTTATGAATTTGAAACATACGATAATTTTCACTTCTCTTGTCCTTGTAGCGATTGGCCTTGTTTCTAGTTCATTTATTCCGCAATCAGCTATCCATTCTGGGGAAGACAAAGTACTAGATATCCTTCACACTTTTAATAAAGACATGCCCCTGCATTTTATTCCGAAGAACCAACTAGATTCGGCAAAGGTGAATCAAGGAAAAAACTTAGTTACCGCTGGTTTTCTTGATCCGGAAAACAAAAAGAATTTCGAATCGAGGCAATCCAAACACTTCGTGTGTGTTGATTGTCACAATATTGAGCGAGAAGATCCAGACTTAAAAAAAAGTAATCCGGAAACGAGACTTTCTTATGTTTCGGAAAAAGGAATGAAATTTTTGCCAGCAACTACACTTTATGGCACAGTCAATAAATCTCATTGGTACAACCAAGATTACCTAAAAAAATATGGAGAATTAGTTGTCCCAGCCAGAGATACCCTGGCTAATGCCGTCCAATTGTGCGCTGTGGTTTGCTCGCAAGGAAGAGCTCTCAATGAAGAAGAGATGGAGTCAATGTTGCATTTTTTGAATTCAATAGGATACACGATAAGCGAATTAGATTTCAACGAAAAAGAAAAAAATCTGATTGAATACTCTGATGACACTAACAAAATAAAAGAACTCATAGAATCTAAATATTTGAATTATTCACCTGCTACTTTCTTAAATCCACAAAAAATTGAAGAGCGGAAATATGGCAAAAATGGAAATCCAAAGAACGGAAAACTTTTATATGAAATGAGCTGTTTAACTTGTCACCAAGAGGGAGGTGTGACCAACTATAAATTAAATAACGAGCAACTTACATTCAAACACTTGAAATATTGGTCTTCTACGCATAAAATATTCTCGGTATATGACATTGCCAGAAAAGGAACGTACTCAAAAAATGGATATAAACCTTACATGCCGAATTATACAAAAGAAAGAATGAGCGATCAACAATTAGAGGATTTGATGGCCTACATCAATTCTATGGCTACACAAAGCCGTGCACAAACAAAAAAGAAAAATTTACACCCCACTGGCGGAACTCCAAATTTTTAACCCGATTTTATGAAAAACTTACTCTTCCTTTCGGTTTTATTCACTTCCAACGCTTTCTCCCAAAACAACAGGACAACCACCTACACTTGGAATACATTTAACTCCACACGAGTCATTAATTCTCACTCGATTGAAATGCTCGAAAAAAAATCTATGGATATGAAAATCGGACATAGATTTGGAGATATTGCAGGAACGAATGGAGGTGTAAAAACTCTCTTTGGGTTTGATAACTCCTCCGATATTGCAGTAGGTTTAGAGTCAGGAATCTCGAATAATTTTAATATTGGAATTACACGTTATAAAGGAGCTGGCCCTTATTTACAGTTGTATGAAGGATATGCTAAGTACAAACTTTTGGCGCAAAGTAATAAAACACCCTTAACGCTTGTAGCATTAGCAAAGTTTAATGTGACCACCATGCCAGCAAGTAGTAATTCGACATCCCCTACTTCATTTCCAGATTTTGTAAGCAGAACTTCAAGTTCTTACCAATTGCTCATTGCCAAAAAATTTAATCAACGCTTTTCACTTCAAGTGATGCCTACGTATGTGTATAGAAACTATGTGGGATTTTATGATCAAAATGGAACATTTGCTCTTGGCGCTGGTGCCCGAATTCAGTTAACAAAACTTATTGGCATTATTGGCGAATACCACTACGTATTTTTTGAAGAAAGAGTTCAAGAAAAGCTCGCCACTTTTCATCCACTCGCCTTGGGTGTCGAATTTGATACTGGTGGACATATATTCCAACTCAATTTCTCCAATTCGAGAGGATTTGGGGAAGCACAATATATTCCTTCCACATTCTCAGATTTTATGGAGGGTCAATTTCGATTTGGATTCACAATTTCTAGAGTTTTCAAATTGTAATCCTCTGTTAACTTTTTCTTGATAACTCAAAGTTAAATCTTGGTTAAAAATCCTTACTTTTAAGATTCAATTTTTACCCAAGTTATGTACTTAATTTTTGATACCGAAACCACCGGTTTACCTAAAAACTGGAATGCCCCAATTACAGATAGCGACAACTGGCCAAGGTGTATTCAACTTGCATGGCAAGTACATGATGAACTAGGAAAATTGGTTGAAGTAAAAAACTTCATCATCAAACCCGAAGGATTCGACATACCCTTCAATGCTTCTAAAATTCACGGGATAAGTACCGAACGAGCTTTAAAAACGGGGCAAGAGTTAACTTTAGTACTAAACGAATTTAACAAAGCACTTAGCCAAGCCAAATTTGTAATTGGTCACAACGTAAACTTTGATCTAAACATAGTAGGAGCAGAATTTCACCGTACGGGAATTGCCTCTAACATAATGGAAATAAATGAGTTGGATTCTTGTTCAGAAGCCACAGCCACCCTTTGCCAAATTCCCGGGGGTCGTGGAGGGAAATTCAAGTTACCAAAACTTCAAGAACTCCATCAGTTTTTATTTCAAGAAGAATTTGCAGAAGCACATAACGCCTCAGCTGACGTAGAAGCCACAGCTCGATGTTTTCTAGAATTGATTCGAAAAAAAGTGTTGACACTATCGGAACTTCAACAAGAGAAAGGATATTTCGAAAAATTTAGAGAACAAAATCCGAGTCCCATCCAACTTATTGGGCTCAATATAAAACCCTACGGAGAAGTAGACGAAGAAATTCTGAAAACCAACACTGAGTCTATTGAATCGACTGATTCAACCCTCAGTAAATCGGAGATTAATCAACTTAATTTTTCGCATCTACACAATCACTCTCAGTTCAGTATTCTCCAATCCACTTCGGATATCAATTCTTTGGTAAAAGCTGCCGTTTCGAACAAAATGAACGGAATCGCGCTTACCGACACAGGAAATATGATGGGAGCTTTTCATTTTGTAAAAGCAGTAAACATCCACAATAAAGAAGTACAAAAAAGGAAAGAAGAAGATCCTGAGCGCTGGGAAACCGAATTAAAGGCAATAGTAGGTTGTGAATTTTTTGTGTGTCAAGATCACACGGACAAATCGTACAAAGACAATGGTTCTCTTGTTGTGATATTAGCAAAAAACAAAAACGGCTATCACAATTTGGCCAAACTAAGTTCTATTTCGAACATTCATGGGTTTTACTATGTACCACGGATCGATAAAAAACTTATCGAACAATACAAAGAAGACCTCATTGTACTTTCGGGTGGAGTTTCAGGCGAATTATCCAATCTTATCTTAAATGTAGGCGAAAAACAAGCCGAAGAATCTCTCTTGTGGTGGAAGGAACAATTTGGAGATGATTTTTACATCGAATTGGTTAGACACGGAGAGGAAGAAGAAGAACATGCCAATAAAGTATTAATCAGTCTGGCAAAAAAACATTCTGTGAAGCTCATTGCAACGAACAATACTTTTTACATAGATCAAAAACAATCGGATGCCCACGATGTGTTACTCTGTATTCGCGATGGAGAAAAAAAATCTACCCCGATAGGAAAAGGTAGAGGATTTCGATACGGAATGCCGAACAATGAATTTTATTTTAAATCACAAGAACAGATGATTGAATTGTTTCAGGATATTCCTGAAGCTATTTCCAATACTCAAGAGGTTGTTGAAAAAATAGAGTCCTTTGTCTTAGAAAGAGATGTCCTGTTGCCCAAGTTCGATTTTCCCGAAGAATTCAAAGATACGCGTGATGAAGAAGATGGAGGAAACAGAGGAGAAAATAATTACCTCAAACACCTCACCTATGCGGGTGCGCACAAAAGATATGGAGAAACTTTAACCGATGAGCAAAAAGAACGAATTGACTTTGAGCTAGAGATTATTGCCAAGACTGGTTATCCAGGATATTTCTTGATCGTACAAGATTTTATTCAAGCCGCCAGAAACATGGGAGTTTCAGTGGGTCCTGGAAGGGGTTCTGCGGCAGGATCTGTGGTAGCCTACTGCCTCAAAATAACCAATATTGACCCACTAAAATACAACCTGCTTTTTGAGCGTTTCCTAAATCCAGATAGAGTCTCAATGCCCGATATTGATATAGACTTTGATGACGAAGGAAGAGGAAAAGTAATAGACTGGGTTATCGAGAAATATGGTGCCCAACAAGTTGCGCAGATTATTACTTACGGAACTATGGCAGCTAAGTCATCTATTCGAGATACTGCAAGGGCACTAGACCTTCCGCTCATGGAAGCAGGACGACTAGCCAACCTCATCCCTAATACCAAATTGAACAAAATATTTGGAATGGATGAAAAAGCATTGGCAAAAAAACTAGGCCGAAAAGAAGACATGGACATGGCCATGGAACTTAAAGCAATATCCAAAGAAAATTCGCTAGAAGCCGAAGTAATAAATCAGGCAATTATCCTCGAAGGTTCTTTAAGGAATACTGGTACGCACGCCTGTGGAGTAATCATTACTCCTGGTGATATCACGAACTACGTTCCAGTAGCTACAGCCAAAGATTCTGAAATGTACGTAACCCAGTTCGACAACTCGGTGGTAGAAAGTGCTGGGCTACTAAAAATGGATTTTCTTGGTCTAAAAACGCTTACCTTAATAAAGGATACAGTTAAAATTGTGAAAGCCATTCACAATATTGACCTCGATCCTGAGGAATTCGACTTGGAAGATGAAAAAACTTACGAATTATTTCAACGAGGAGAAACAGTGGGTGTTTTTCAGTACGAATCCGCTGGAATGCAAAAATACCTGAAAGACCTGAAACCGACAGTTTTTGACGATTTAATTGCAATGAACGCCCTGTATCGACCTGGTCCGCTCGAATATATTCCGAGTTTTGTAAGGAGAAAAAACGGGGAAGAAGAAATCATCTACGACATTGATGCCAGCGAAGAATACTTGGCCGAAACTTATGGTATTACTGTCTACCAAGAGCAAGTAATGCTCCTCTCACAAAAACTTGCCAACTTTACGAAAGGTGAAGCCGATGTACTAAGAAAAGCAATGGGTAAAAAGATTTTTGCTTTACTGGAAAAATTAAAACCTAAATTTATTGAAGGAGGAAAATCGAATGGGCATGAAGAAGAAAAGCTAAACAAAATATGGAAAGACTGGGAAGCATTTGCTGCCTATGCCTTTAACAAATCGCACTCTACTTGCTACGCTTGGGTAGCCTTTCAAACGGCCTACCTCAAAGCCCACTACCCTGCCGAATACATGGCGTCCGTGCTATCGAACAACATGAATGACATAAAATCTGTAACATTTTTTATGGAAGAATGCAAAAGAATGGGAATCGAAGTACTGGGACCTGACGTAAATGAATCTTATTTTAAATTTGCTGTGAACGGACAAGGGGCTATCCGTTTTGGAATGGGGGCTATCAAAGGTGTGGGTGAAGGAGCAGTAGAATCCATTATCAATACCAGAAAAGAACACGGAAAATTCACCTCAATTTTTGATATGACCTCCAAAATTGATTTGCGTGCAGCCAATAAGCGAACCCTCGAAAGTTTGGCGATTGCAGGAGGATTCGATTCCTTTGAGGGAGTTCATCGAGCTCAATATATAACGCCCGATGAAAATGGCAGAACAGTCATTGAAACTGCAATTAAATACGGCAATGCAATTTCGCAAGGTAAAAACTCTAATCAAGGAAGCTTGTTTGATACGGAAGACGGAGAAGTAGATATCCCAGAACCCACTATTCCTTCTTGCGAAGAATGGGGAAGCATCGAAGCCTTAAACAGGGAAAAAGAATTAGTAGGAATTTTTATTTCGGGCCACCCACTGGATGATTACAAATTTGAATTAGATAATTTCTGTGGAAGCAAAGTAGAAACATTGAATCAAATGGCGGCCAATGTTGGCAAAGAAATATCACTTGGATGTATCATTAATAATGTAGAACACCGAGTTGCCAGAAACGGAAATCCTTTCGGAACCTTCGAAATGGAGGATTATGATGGCTCTTTCAAGCAGTTCTTGTTTAAAGATGATTACCTCAAATTCAAGCATTATTTGGTCAATGGAAACTTTGTGCATATCCGCGGAAGGATAGATAAAAAAAGATGGGGAGATATGGAACCCATGTTTGTAATAAACTCTATTGAGTTGTTATCAGAGATAAGAGACAAACTGAGCAAATCAATTACCCTTACGATTCCTATGAGAACTCTGTCTACTGAATTTATAGACAACCTTACAGAACTGCTTGAAACGGATGAAAGCGAAGAAAAAGGGAACTGCAAACTAAAAGTAATTGTAACGGACGAAGAAAAAACAACGGTAAACTTATTTTCTAGAAAAATAAAACTAAAAATCACCAACGAACTCCTTGCAAACTTCAGAGAAATGGACGGTGTGAGTTATAAGTTGAATTAGATTTTTTTCATTTGTAAGGAATTAAAATAAATCCGACTTATATTTGTGTCAAGATGACAGATAAAACTGAATGGTATTCTTTTTGAAATACCTTCAACAGAATTAAAAACCAAATAAATAAAATAAAATGGCATTAGAATTAACAGCAGCAAACTTTGAAGAAACTATCAACTCAGGAAAACCGGTAATGGTTGACTTTTGGGCAGCTTGGTGTGGACCATGTAGAATGGTAGGACCGTTGGTAGATGAATTATCTAACGAGTATGCTGAAACAGCACACGTAGGAAAAGTAGATGTAGATTCAAACCAAGATATCGCAGCAAAATACGGAGTAAGAAACATACCAACAATCTTGTTCTTTAAGAACGGAGAAGTTGTAGACAAATCAGTAGGAGCTGTGCCAAAAGCACAATTAGCTGAAAAATTGAACGCATTGGTATAATCCAAATCGAAACAGTTCGAAAAAAAAAAAAGGGAAGCCAATTGGCTTCCCTTTTTTTTATGGGTTAAAATCCGTAAAAAGCTCTGCCCCTTATTTTCGCAATAATTTTACACTCAACAAAACTAAACTTGTCATAAAAGTAAGGTGAAACAAAGTACCAGAAATCATAACTAAGTATTTCACTTCTTCAATTCCCAACCATAGTAAATAAATACCCGAGAATGTAATGAGCATAGAAACAAAAGGCTCAATAGCCAGAAAATTCTTGAATCCAGCAGGTAGTTTAGTAAAATACAGCAGAATGCTCAACACCAATTGCAACAATCCCATCGATAAAAGGTGATCGTGCAGAAAAGTTAAAATACTTTTTTCTGTTT
>CBFHVI010000014.1:0-51163 GCA_965658995.1 Flavobacteriales bacterium
TGATAAATATTTTTTTCAATTTCATAAGTTATTGAAATGTTATTCTCGCTGTTTTTCAATCAATAAACTCTTTCCACGGTCTTTATCCCCTCTATACCTTCCATTTTTCTCATTAAATCTTCTAGGTGAACCGTATCATGAACCAGTGCTTTAAGTTCTCCTTTAAAATATCCATCGTCCGAGTCTATATTCAAGGACTTGATATTGATATTCAGACTACTAGTCACCAAACTAGTAAGCGAATGCAGTATCCCCATACCGTCTATTCCTGTAAACTCCACTCCTACCGAAAACTCTTTGTCCGTTTGACTCTTCCATTTTGCTTTCAAAACTCGGTAAGCATAATTGGACATAAGCTGAACGGCATTTGGACAATTTGTTCTATGAATTTTAATTCCTTCATTTATTGTTAGAAATCCAAAAACTTCATCTCCAGGAATGGGTGAACAACATCTTGAAATCGTATAATCTACTTGCTTCAAGCTATCATCTCCAAGTATAATGGATTCACTGGACTTTCCGCCAAAACTCGAAATGATTTCTCTCACTTCGGTCATTTTTCTCTCTTTCTCTTTTCCTTTTGTTTTTTCAAACTTTAGGTTTCCACCCTTCACAACAATGTTCTTGATTTTCGAAAGGTCTATCTTTCCTTTTGCTATCTGAAAATTAAAATCCAGTTGAGTTTTAAACTCATACATTTTCAACAATTCACTAACGTTTTTATCCGTATAGTTCACTTTCAAGGCAGAAAACTTTCTTTTTAAGGTTTCTTTGCCCATTTCTGCAATTTGCTTCTGTTCTTCTTTTAGGGATTGTTTGATGTTTGTCCTTGCCTTAGACGTTACCACAAAATCCAACCAAGCTTCTTTGGGACTTTGTTTGTTTGAGGTGATTATTTCTACTTGATCACCACTAGTCAAATTATAGCTCAATGGAACCAATTTATGATTGACCTTAGCTCCAATACATTTGCGACCAATGTCTCCGTGAATCTCAAAAGCAAAATCCAAAGCTGTTGAATCTTTTGGCAAAGTTCTGAGTTCACCATTTGGTGTAAAAACATAGATTTCCTCGGCATACAAATTCAACTTAAAATCGTCAATAAAATCTAAGGTATCGGTTTCGTTATTTTCAACCAAATCTCTTATTTTATTGATCCAAGAATCAAATTTATTTTCCAATTTTTTCTTGCTATCCTTGTATTTCCAATGTGCCGCCATCCCCTTTTCGGCAATTTCGTCCATCCTTTCTGTTCTCACTTGTACCTCTACCCATTTCCCAGTAGGACTCATTACGGTTGTGTGCAATGACTCGTATCCATTACTTCTCGGACTGGTTATCCAATCCCTTAATCTATCAGGATTTGGACGGTAAAAATCTGTAATAATGGAATAGACTCGCCAACAATCCGTTTTCTCATCTTCGGGCTTGCTATGAAGAATAATTCTTACAGCAAATAAATCATAAATCTCCTCGAAGGTTACCTTCTTCTTTTTTATTTTATTATAAATGGAATAAACCGATTTTGGCCTTCCTTTTATGGTGTATTCTAATCCCGTTTTGTCCAATTCTTTTTTTAAGGGAGAAATAAATTGAGAAATAAACCTTGCTCTTATTTCTTGAGATTTTCTCAATTTAATAGAAATCTCTTCATAAGCTTCTGGCTCTTTAAATTTTAAAGCCAAATCCTCCAATTCTGTTTTTACAGCATTCAATCCTAATCTATGTGCCAGAGGAGCATACAAAAACAAAGTTTCGGAGGCAATTTTCAGTTGCTTGTCTTTTCTCATAGAACCCAGAGTTCTCATGTTGTGAAGTCTATCGGCAAGCTTAATAAATATAACTCTTACATCATCTGGTAATGTCAAAATCATTTTTCTAAAATTCTCTGCCTGATCTGATGTTGTCAAATCAAATGCGCCCGAAATTTTAGTCAATCCATCAATTATTCGCTTTTCTCTCCTACCAAAAATTGTTTCAATATCTTCGAGAGTTACATCTGTATCTTCTACCGTATCGTGGAGCAAAGCACAAGCAATGGAAGTTGCACCTAATCCAATTTCTTCGGTACAAATACGAGCTACAGCAATAGGATGTGTTATGTATGGCTCACCCGACTTTCGTCTCATGCTTTTGTGAGCATCAGCAGAATAATTAAATGCTTTTCTTATGTAAGCAGTATCTTCAGGCGTTGTTCTAAATTTTTTTGAAGCTCGTAGAAGCCCTCTGTATGCTTTCAATATGATCTTTTTATCGCTTTCGGAATAATCTTTCATTGTGGATTTTTAATTCTAAGATGAATATAGGAAAGTTATTAAAAAAATTGTCCCATTCCTTGTATATTTGTATCAAATAATCCCATAAATATAGAATGTACAAACTTATAATTAGACCTATACTTTTTCGTTTTGATCCAGAAAAAATTCACCATTTTGTTTTCAATTCAATAAAAAATATTTTTAAAATTCCGGGAGCTAAATTTATTGCCTCAAAAATTCACACCCTAGAAAACCCAAAACTCGAAAAAGAACTGTTTGGATTAACATTCAAGAATCCCGTAGGACTTGCAGCTGGTTTTGATAAAGACGCAAAATTATTCAATGAATTGTCAGCCTTTGGGTTTGGATTCATCGAAATTGGAACTCTCACTCCTCTTCCACAGGAGGGAAATCCTAAGAAAAGAATGTTCAGAGTTGCCGATGATTCTGGTCTTATAAATAGAATGGGATTTAATAACGGAGGAGTTAAAGAAGCGGTAGAAAGATTAAAAAAGAATAACTCGGGCATACTTATCGGAGGAAACATTGGAAAAAACAAAGTGACACCAAACGAAGAGGCTGTGAACGATTATGAAATTTGTTTCAATGAACTTCATCCTTACGTAGATTATTTTGTTGTAAATGTAAGTTCACCTAACACTCCTAATTTGAGAGACTTACAAGATAAAAAACCATTGACTGAAATTCTTTTGAAACTAAAAAACCTAAATGCTGAAAAAGACATTCAACGACCAATTTTATTAAAAATAGCTCCAGATCTTACCGATTCGCAATTGGATGATATCATTGACATTGCAGCCGATACAAAAATCGAAGGAATTATCGCAACCAATACAACCATTTCGAGAGAAAATCTAAACACTTCAGCCGACAAAGTAGCAGAAATAGGAAATGGAGGGTTAAGTGGAAAACCAGTTGGCAAGAGAAGCACGGAGGTTATCCGTTATTTAAGTACAAAAAGCAACAAGGCTTTTCCTATTGTGGGAGTTGGAGGGATTCATAGCCCAGAAGATGCAATAGAAAAAATAGAAGCTGGAGCAGATTTAATTCAAGTTTACACTGGTTTTGTGTATGAAGGTCCAAATATGGTAAAAAAGATAAATAAAGCGATATTGGAAAGGTTTGAAGCATGAAATTAGAAGAACTTCTGATTTCCATTTTTGATCCATCAGTCAAAATACACTGAATGTGAGTCTTTTAAAGAATTAAATAGAATGTAAAAATGAAACAAGTAAAACTGATAGAATGTCCACGAGATGCGATGCAAGGAATGCATGATTTTGTTCCTACTCAAGTAAAAGCGGATTATATCAATTCATTACTCAAAGTGGGATTTAATACAATTGATTTTGGGAGTTTTGTTTCGCCAAAAGCAATTCCACAATTAAAAGATACTGCCGAAGTATTGAGCAAATTAGATTTGAATGATACTGATTCGAAATTACTTGCAATTGTAGCAAATGAAAGAGGTGCAAAAGATGCCGTGAATTTTGAAGAGATCGATTATCTCGGTTTTCCTTTTTCGGTTTCAGAAACTTTTCAGGAAAGAAATACCAACTCAAGTATTGAGCAATCTTTGTCGAGAGTAGAAGAAATTCAAAATCTAGCAGTAAAAAATAACAAAGAGCTAGTAGTTTATTTGTCTATGGCTTTTGGAAACCCTTATGGAGATCAATGGAACGAAGATATCGTGGCAAAATGGGCACAAAAATTATATACAAAGCTAGATATTAGGATTTTGGCTCTGTCCGATACAATAGGAGTTTCTAACAAAGAAAACATCAATTCTTTATTCTCTACTCTCATTCCCGAGTTTGAGAATGTTGAATTTGGAGCCCACTTGCATACAACGCCTAACACTTGGGAAGAAAAAATTAAAGCAAGTTTGGCCAGTGGTTGCCGCAGATTTGACGGAGCTATCAAAGGATTTGGAGGTTGCCCAATGGCAACAGACGAACTCACAGGAAATATGCCAACTGAAAAAATGATTAATTATTTTGAAGAAAATGACTGGAATACAGATTTGAATCAAGGGTTTTTCTTAGATTCGCTGAAGAAATCAAGTGAGATTTTTGAATCCTATCAATAAGAGGAAAAAAAACACAAAAAACTGCGGAGATAGTTTGATAAAATAAAAAAAAGCCCTTTCTTTGCAGTCTCAAAAAAATACAGAAGATGTCAAAAGTTTGTCAATTAACAGGAAAAAAAGTGCAGTCGGGTAATAACGTATCTTTCTCTTTGAGAAGAACAAGAAGAAAATTTTACCCAAATTTAGTAACAAAGAAATTTTACTTACCAAGTGAAGACAGAACGATTTCTCTTAAAGTGTGTACGAGAGCTTTGAGAACTATCGATAAAAAAGGAATTGAAGCTATGATCAAAGAATCAAAAGCTAAAGGATTGTATACAGGAAACTAATCCATCAACATACTGAAAAAAAATCTCATTGATTAGTCAATGAGATTTTTTTTTGTCTTTTTTTTGGGGGAGGTAACGATCGATATCTAGGCAGAAAAGTAGATTTTTTAATACTTTTAATGAGTAAACCTAATGTGCAAACAGAAAAGGAAAAGTAGCAGAAATTATACTGGCATGCAAAAAACACTTATACAGAACGTTACAATCATCAATGAAGGAAAATCTGAGGTAAAAGACCTGCGGATTTCTCAGGAAAAAATAGAGAGAATTGGTTCTCTTGAGATTACTGATGGAGACAAAGTGATTGATGGAACTGGCAAATATTTATTCCCTGGAATTATTGACGGTCAGGTTCATTTTCGTGATCCCGGATTGACCCACAAAGGTGATCTTTACACCGAAAGCAAAGCAGCCATCGCTGGAGGTACCACCTCATTTATAGACATGCCTAATACTGTGCCCAATATTTTGAGTGTGGAAAGCCTAAACGAAAAATATGAAATTGCTTCAAAAAAATCACTAGCTAATTATTCTTTCTTTCTTGGGGTAAATGGAGACAACATTGAAGAAGTGGCAAAATTGGATACCAAACAATTTATTGGAGTTTCTGATGACGGTCTGTATTTTACAAAAAAAGGAAATCTACTGGCGGATAATCCTGAAACTATGGAAAAACTATTCTCTAGTTGTAGTCAAATTATAGCTATTCATGCCGAAAAGGAAGAAATCGTGGAAGCGAATGAAATAGCCTTTAAAGAAAAATATGGGGAAGACGTTCCAGTAAAATTTCACCCAACAATAAGAAGCACAGAAGCTTGCTACGAAGCAACAGTAAGAGCCATTGACATAGCAAACAAACACAATGCTCGACTTCATATTTTGCATTTAACGACAGCCGCAGAAACAGAACTTTTTAGAAATGAAATCCCTTTATCGGAGAAAAATATTACGACAGAAGTATCTGTCCACCACTTGTGGTTCTCTGACGAAGACTACGAAAAAAAAGGCACCTTGATAAAGTGGAATCCTGCTATTAAATCAAAAAAAGATAAGGAAGGATTATTAACTGCCCTACTCGATGATAAAATTGACTTAATTACAACCGACCACGCCCCTCACACTTTGGAGGAAAAACAGCAAACTTACTTTAAGGCGATGTCGGGTGCACCCATGGTTCAACATTCGCTTAATTGCATGCTCGAATTTTATAGAGAGGGGAAAATTTCGCTAGAAAAAATAGTAGAGAAAATGTGTCACAATCCAGCCTCTCTTTACAAAATGACTAACAGAGGTTTTGTACGAGAGGGATATTATGCAGATTTGGTACTGGTAGATTTGGAGACAGAATGGAGAGTGAGCAAAGAAAATATTTTGTACAAATGCGGCTGGTCACCTCTAGAAGGTACAACTTTCCACTCCTCGGTTACCCACACTTTTGTAAACGGAAATTTAGTGTTTGAAAATGGAGTGTTTCACGAAGAAAAAAAAGGGATAGCAATTGAATTCTACACTGAATAAACTGTTTGCTGGTCGTACATTGCTTATTGCCACCAAGCACAAAAAAGAGCAAGTCATTTCACCCATTTTTGAAAAAGAATTTGGGGTGCATTGTATTGTTTCACAAAACTTTGACACCGATTTACTTGGAACTTTTTCGGGAGAAATAGAACGAAAAAAATCTCCTTTAGAAACCGTGAAAGAGAAATGTCTCTTGGCCATGGAGGCAAATCAGTGCGACCTGGCAATTGCCAGCGAAGGTTCTTTTGGACCTCATCCTACATTGTTTTTTGTTCCTGCAGATGAAGAATATCTCATATTCATCGATAAAAAAAATAACTTGGAAATAGTGGCAAGAATTATCAGTACGGATACCAATTTTTGTCAAACGGAAATAAAGAAGGAAGAAGAAATAGCCAAATTTGCCCAAGAAATTGGCTTTCCCTCTCATGGTGTGTTGTTAAAAAAATCTGGAGCTAAAGACAATCTAATTCGCAAGGATTTTGTAAGCCCTGAGCAATTAATAAAGGCATACATTGAACTCAACGACAACGATTCCACAATTACTCTTGAAACAGATATGAGAGCGATGCGAAATCCAACAAGAATGAAAGTGATTGAGGAAACAGCTCACCAGCTCGCAAAAAAAATAAAGTCTACCTGCCCTTCCTGTAAAGCACCCGGATTTTGGATCACAGATAGTAAGAAAGGACTACCTTGTTCGCTATGTGGATCTCCCACCAATTCGACTTTACTTCACACTTACAGATGCCTGTCGTGCGATTATTCCGAAGACAAAATGTATCCCAATGATGTCAAAACTGAAGATCCTATGTACTGCAATTTTTGTAACCCTTAGGTAGTTTTCACAATTCCTAGCAATCCTATTTTTTTGTGTATTTTTAACATATGAAACTATCTCTCCGCCCATCCGCCCTCACTCTCCTACTCCTCGTCTGTGGACTCTCAGGTATTTCTCAAGAAGAAAATCTTTCCATTACCAAGTCGGCAATATTGGCTGAAGAAGTTGGAGTTTTCGACAAGGACTTGCTGCCTGCAAGTTTTCACCAAGAACGAAGAAAAAAACTAAGAGAGTTACTCCCAGATAGTTCTATGGCTGTTTTCTTTTCTTCTCCAGTAAGAAATAGGTCAAATGATGTGGACTATGAGTACCATCAAGATCCAAACTTTTACTACCTCACAGGTCTGCGTGAACCGCATTCTCTTCTTCTAATTTATAAAAACCCTGTAAAGATAAACGGAGTTTTTACGGATGAAGTAATATTTGTACAACCTAGAGATAACAAACAAGAACTATGGCAAGGAAAACGATTAGGAGTAGAAGGTGTTAAACAATTATTGAAAATAAAAATGGTATTGCCAACTACGGAATTTCACAAAACCAATTGCCAGATTGATGGAATGAATTACACGTATTTTCTGCCAGATGCGGAAGATACACGAGACACTCGTTCAGACTATGATCTGTACGATCTCAAAAAACAATTTCTTGCCCAATCTGTCAGAAAAAAAGGAGACAGGAAAATTGGATACTTTCTTGCTCAACTGCGCGAAATAAAAACACAAGAAGAGCTTGCACTCATGCGAAAAGCCATTGAGATAACATGTAAAGCACAACAAGAACTAATGAAAAATATTACGCCCGAAATGGCAGAGTACCAAACGGAAGCCTTGGTAGAATTTCATTTCAAAAATGAGGGAGCTGAACATGCCGGATTTCCCTCCATCCACGGAAGTGGTGGAAATTCGTGTATCCTCCATTACACAAGCAATCGGAGGATGTTTACTCATAATGACCTACTAGTGAGTGATATTGGTGCCGAGTATCATGGCTACACAGCAGATGTTACCCGAACGATTCCGGTAAATGGCAAGTTTTCGAAAGAACAAGCAATTATTTACAACTTAGTGCTGAAAGCGCAATCTATCGGAATAGATTCCTGTATCGCAGGCAAGAGTTTTTGGATTGCCGGCCAAGTAGCCAATAATGTCATCACAGATGGGTTGTTGAAATTAGGAATCATTAAAAACAAAATGGACGTAAAGAAATATTTTCCGCACGGTACTTCTCACTACCTAGGTTTAGATGTTCATGATGTGGGAAGCTATGGAAAACTAACCCCAGGTCAAATTATCACGGTAGAACCCGGAATATACATTCCTGCTAACTCCGACTGCGACCCAAAGTGGTGGAACATTGGTGTGCGTATAGAAGACGATATACTCATCACCTCTGGCAAACCGGAAAACCTTTCGGGGTGCGTACCTCGTACCATTCCAGAAATAGAGCAACTCATAAATCAAAAATAATTGAATTAATGATTATTTAACTTACACCAAACACCATTTTCTTCTGCTTTCTCTACTATTACCGTAAAACAAATTGACACACACTACTTAGATGAAAAACCAAATGGTTTAGCTTATGTTATTGATAAATTTAGAGGTCAAGATATCTGTAGTGACATTCAACTTTTGAAGGGGGAAAGAGGTACTTTGGAGAACATTACAAACGAACTTTTGTAAATGACTCAATTTTTCCTGAATTACTTCAAAAAATTAGAGTAATATGTTTTGAATCTTAATTTATAGTTTCTATATTTGCACTCTTGAAATTAAAGGACAATGGCAAAGACAAAAGGAAATAGAATACAAGTTATCTTAGAATGTACAGAACATAAAGCGACTGGGGTGCCAGGAACTTCAAGGTACATTACCACTAAGAACAGAAAAAACACTCCAGAAAGAATGGAAGTGAAAAAGTACAACAGAATTTTGAGAAAACACACAATTCACAAAGAAATAAAATAATAAGTTATGGCTAAGAAGACAGTAGCATCCTTGCAAAAAGGAGGAGGAAAAATGCATACAAAAGTAATTAAAGCGGTGAAATCTCCAAAAACAGGAGCTTACCAGTTTAAAGAAGCTATTGTATTAAACGATCAAGTAAAAGAATTTTTTAGTAAATAAATCTTATTTACAAATCACTATATGGAGCTTCTTTCAGTTTTTGAAAGAAGCTTTTTTATTTTTAATTATGAGTGTATTTAAAAGGTTTTTTTCGAAAGAAAAAAAAGAAACGCTTGACAAAGGACTGGAAAAAACTAAAGAATCGGTTTTTTCGAAATTGTCGCGGGCTGTCGCTGGAAAATCAACCGTTGACTCAGACGTATTGGATGAACTAGAGGAAGCATTAATCACCTCTGACGTAGGGGTAAAAACTACCGTAAAAATCATCGAGCGAATTGAAGCAAGAGTAGCGAAAGACAAATACATCAACACCAATGAGCTTAACAACATTCTCCAAGAGGAAATTGCTAGTTTATTGGAAGAAAACAACTCCACAGACCATGTCGACTTTTCAATACCTACTTCACATAAACCTCATGTAATCATGGTAGTGGGAGTGAATGGAGTAGGAAAAACTACGACAATTGGAAAATTGGCTCATCAATTTAAACAATCTGGTAAAAAAGTAGTATTAGGAGCTGCCGACACCTTTAGAGCGGCTGCAGTAGATCAACTTATTATTTGGAGCGAACGTGTGGGAGTTCCTATTGTTCAACAAGGGATGAACGCAGATCCAGCTTCTGTTGCTTTTGATACACTACAAAGTGCAATAAAACAAGAGGCAGACATTGTATTAATTGATACAGCTGGCAGGCTGCACAACAAGGTCAATTTAATGAATGAATTGACGAAAATTAAACGAGTGATGGACAAAATCGTTCCGGATGCTCCGCACGAAATATTATTGGTATTGGATGGTTCTACTGGACAAAATGCCATAGAACAATGTGCCCAATTTACCCAAGCAACAGATGTTACCTCCCTCGCCTTAACCAAACTAGACGGAACGGCTAAAGGAGGAGTTGTGATTGGAATTTCTGACCAATTCAGCATCCCGGTAAAATACATTGGTGTTGGGGAAGGAATGGAAGATCTCCAAGTTTTTAATCGATTAGAATTTGTAGATTCGTTGTTTTCGTTAAAGTAAGTTTTTGGTAGATGTCAAATGTTGGAAGTCAATAGCTAATAACCCCCGATAATATTCAACATGTCCTCCGTGTCAACACAATTAACATTCTGTAATTCTGGATTTTAACATTTTTATAAATGAAAACAAAAACTCTCAAAAAAAACAAAGTCAACGTAATCACTTTAGGTTGTTCTAAAAACACATTTGACTCCGAGCTTTTGATGGCACAATTACACGCTAACAAATTTGACGTGGAGCACGAATCAATGAGTCAAGACCACGAAATAGTGATTGTAAATACTTGTGGGTTTATAGACAACGCAAAACAAGAATCGATAGATACTATCCTACAATATGCAGATGCTAAAGACAATGGACTTGTGGACAAACTGTACGTAACAGGATGTTTGTCTGAGCGTTACAAAAACGACTTGGAGGAAGAGATTCCGCAAGTTGATGCTTATTTTGGTACACAAGAACTTCCGCAAATGCTGAAAGTTCTTAACGCAGATTACAAAAAAGAGTTACTCGGAGAAAGGATTCTTACGACTCCCGACCACTACGCATATTTCAAAATTGCCGAGGGATGTGACAGGCCTTGTTCCTTTTGTGCGATTCCGCTTATGAGAGGAAAACATCGCTCTACTCCTATCGAACAATTGGTCGCAAATGCCAAAAGCCTTGTGGCGCAAGGAGTAAAAGAATTGATGCTCATCGCGCAAGATTTAACGTATTATGGACTCGATTTATACAAAAAAAGAGCGTTAGCCGACTTGCTTCGGCAACTTTCGGACATTGAAGGTTTGGAATGGATAAAACTGCATTACGCCTACCCTTCAGGTTTTCCGATGGATGTATTGAAGGTAATGGCAGAACGAGACAACATCTGTAACTATTTGGACATGCCGTTACAGCATGGATCTACCAAAGTATTGAAAGACATGCGAAGAGGAATTACTCGCGAAAAAACGACTGAATTGGTGAAAACTATTCGTGAAAAAGTTCCGGGAATTGCTATCAGAACCACTTTGATTGCTGGTTATCCTGGCGAAACTGAAGAAGATTTTAGAGAAATGGCAGAATGGGTAAAAGAAATGAAGTTCGATAGATTGGGTATTTTTACCTACTCTCACGAAGAAAATACACACGCCCATAATTTTGAAGATGACGTGCCAGAAGAAGTAAAAAATGCCAGAGCTGAAGAAATAATGGATATTCAATCTTCCATTTCTTACGAGCATAATCAAAATAAAATTGGAAAAAAATTCAAAGTATTGTTCGATCGCGTAGAAGACAATCACTTCGTGGGTAGAACTGAATTTGATTCGCCCGAAGTAGACAACGAAGTGTGGGTAGAAATCTCCGAAGATAACCATGTACGATTAGGCGATTTTGCAACCGTTAAAATAGAGAGAGCTGATTACTTTGATTTATTTGGTTCCATTTTAAAATAACTAGAGCGGTACCTTTAGATAGTTCTCGTTCAAATTTATTACTTCGGTACGATGAGAATCCAGAAGAGGTAAATAATATGCCACTTTATAATTGGGAACGGAACTATCAAAAATCACCTTGCTGGGTGTTAATCTTTTCAGAAAAGCACTCAAACCTTTTAGTTTATTTCCCCGCACCCAAACAAAATCTAAAAGATGAGGAGGAACTTGTTCGTTATCAAATATCCAAATTGTTTTATTTCCGGCAACAACAACTCCATTTCGTATCCACAAATTACTAAATGAAATATCTTGTGATAGAGAATCGATGTTCAAAAATTTTTTGGATAAAATATTATGTGAATTCCAATGATTGTTCACATTAAACAACATCATACTCCAGTCGTTTTGTAGTTCTTTATTAGAAATAAAATATACCTCATTGCCACGAGTATATTCCAATGCCGACAATTTATTAATGGAATAAAAAGTAAAGTAATGCTGCTTAGCACACTGATATTGCCAATAAATTTGAATACCACAAAATACGATTACCCAGGTGAACGCTAATTTAAAATAAAGATATCGCCTCTTGTGGATTGCATACAAAATTGCCACAATAATCGCATACAAGAAATACGTTTCGAATACCGTAAATTCAATCTCTTCGATCAATGAAACAGGTAAGTCTTCTGTGTAATAAACTGCTTGATTAAGAACCCAAATAATACTATTTACTACTTTTCCTACCACCAATGAAAGTCCGCCAAACGGAGCAATAATAAAAAGAAAAACTCCTAAATAAAACACACAAAAAGCCGCAGGAATGACGATGAGATTGGAGATAAAAAAATACGTGGGAAACTGATGAAAATAATGAAGACTCAAGGGGAAAGTAGTAATTTGAGCGGCAATAGAAACACAAGTAATTGCCCAAATTCCACGGATAAATTTGTATTTGGAATACACCAATTTAGATAACTTTGGTTGCAAATACACAATTCCTAATACCGCAACGTAAGAAAGCTGGAACCCTACTTGATACACAATAAAAGGGTTGATAATCATCAGTACGATAGCCGAAACGGCAAGTGTATTGTAAATACTTGATTTTCGATGAATCAGTTCATTTCCTACCACAATAAAAGAAAACATCGTAGTTGCACGCATAACAGAAGCAGAAAGCCCAGTCATTATGGCATAAAACCATAAAGAACTAATCACGATAAGAGCAAGAAACAATTTGCCTCTTCGTATTTTTTTCAAGAATCCGAAAATACGTGTAAGTAATAAATATAAAATTCCTACATGTAACCCAGATACAGCTAAAATATGCATTGCTCCCGCACTTGCATAAGATTTTACTAACTCTTTATCCAGATTCTCTTTGTATCCCAACAGCAAAGCCGAGGCAACTTTTAGCTGATTTCCCTTCACCCCATTTGATTTCAAATAACCGTAAAGCCGTTGTCGCATTTTTTGTGAAAAAGCAAAAATTGGATTTCCTTCCTCGCGCACTATCAATTGGTAATCACCTTTTTTCAAATAGGTTTGGAAATTTATTTGATTTAAATTTAAGTAGTTTTTATAATCAAATTGATCCGGATTGCGATGAGATTCTATTGGATTAATACTATTCTTCACAAGAAGTTTGTCACCATATTTCAGAGATAAACTAGCTGAATCTTTCTTGAAGTATGCCAATACTTTTCCGGTAGTTGAAATTTGAGAGTCACCTATTACTTGAGATACGCGGAGAGTAGTTTTGTAGGAGTTTTCTTTTTCCTGAAGATTATCAACCAAGATTACAACAAGCAATGACTCTGGTTGGATGGCATGAGCAAAATAACCAGGTAAAAATTTCTCTGTACGGAAAGATGAATAGGTAAAACCAGCAAAAAACAACGCAATGAAAAATAAGAATCCTATTTTTTTGCGCATCGCGTAAGAGGAGATGTAAAAACTTACTCCACAAAACAGGAGAAACACGAACGAAACAATCAAGAAATAGGATGAGTTTATTCCCAATTCAATAGAAGCTATTATCCCAAACAAAAAAGGAATAACCAACTTTATACCTGGATGATTCTGCCAAAAACTCATCCTATAAGATACAAAAAAAAGTTTTCTTCTCAATTTATCGTTAATTTTTGAAATGAATCAAACGACCTTTCCTATATTTATTTATTAGAAGTGGCGAGTACCTTCTTCAACAAAAAAGCTAGTACCAATCTCAATGAAATCAAAACTTACCCTTTTACTCCTATTTACTTACTTTACCATAAGTTCTCAAAATTCTATTCAAACTACTTTTGATAAAATTAAGGAGTTGAGTTACTTGGAAAATGCCAGCTTAAGTTTTCATGTTATGGATGTAGATTCGGATTCAACAGTGGCAGAATATCAATCAAAAAAGAGCTTAGTTCCTGCATCCACTATGAAATTAGTGACCACCTCGGCAGCACTAGTAACGCTTGGTTCTTACAAACAATTTAAAACAAAAATAGAACATGATGGGGTAATCGATACCAATGGTGTTCTTCACGGAAATATCATTATCAAAGGAGGGGGTGATCCTACATTAGGTTCTAAATATTTTCTAGAAAAAGAAGAGTCGCCTTCAGATTTTATGAATACTTGGGTAAAAGAAATTCAAAATTTTGGTATCAAAGAAATAACTGGACGTGTAATTGGTGACGCAAGTCATTTCAGCTACGAAATGATTCCATCTACCTGGCTGTGGGGAGATATGGGAAACTATTATGGAGCAGGTCCGTGTGGACTGAGTATTTATGACAATTATTCTACACTTACTTTTCGATCTGGTTCTACAGCTGGAGATTCAACTTTTATCGATTGTATTACTCCTTTTTCTCCAGACCAACGGATCGAAAATCGAGTGATTTCCTCTAATCAAAACAAGGACAATGCCTATGTATACAGCTCACCCTACTCCAATCAACGACTTATAAAAGGTTCAATACCAAAGGATAGAGAAGAATTTGACGTAAAAGCCTCGATGATGGATCCCGCTTTTCAAACAGCATATGATTTGGAATATTTCCTCTTGAAAGCCGGAATTAGCGTGGGGGAAAATGCCAGCACTAAGAGACGACTCGAGTTAAAAAATCAACTCATTTCGAATGAAAGAACAACCATTTATGTGCATTCTTCTCCCAGTATTGGACAAATAGCCTATTACACCAATCACGTCAGCATCAATTTATTTGCCGAACATTTACTCAATGAAATGGGAGTGGCTATCTTCAATGACGGGAGTAATTATTCAGGAGGTATGGCGGTTCAGAATTTTTGGAATAGCAGAATCGACTCAAAAGGAATGTATGTGAGCGATGGTAGTGGCATGTCAAGAATGAATGCAATTTCTGCCCGGCATCTTACGAGTATCTTGGATTATATGGCGAGTTCAAAAAACTATTCCTCCTTTTATTCCTCTCTTCCCATAGCAGGAAAATCGGGAACGATGAGTAGAATTGGAAGAAATACCTATGCAGCAGGAAGACTAAGAGCAAAAAGTGGGACCATGACCCGAGTAAAAAGTTATGCTGGATACGTGACAAGTAAATCTGGGAAAAACCTGGCGTTTGCTATTATTGTAAATAACTACAATTGTTATACCTCTACGATAACAAAAAAACTAGAACAAATAATGGTAGAAATAGCCAACTATTAAAGCAAGTTCTCCTCGATAGCTAGGAGCATTTTTTCTGCATTCACTTGGTTGGAATAGTTTTCTACCAATACTTTTTGTCTTTTTTCAACTTCGATTCTTTCTACCGGCACCTCCATCAGTTGCTTTATTCGAATCATTTGCTGGTCGGGCGAGTTTACAACCTCACACACTTCCCCTAAACTTGTTCCTTCTACCATTTTGGAATTCACCATGCAGTGTCTGCCATGGTAGAGAACATTCAGTAATTTTAATTTGAGCCCAGTCGCCTGATTCGTGTAGAGCAAATGAATGTGAGCATTCTCCATTAGTTCTGTCATTTTTTCTTTCGAAGCATTTGGAATTAGCGTAACATGATCGTGTTTTTCTACTTCCGATATCAAAAAATCTGGAGGATTGAGTCCGGCAATAATAAATGGAACACGAATGGTAGCAAATACTTTGCGAATTAAATGTATGGCAGCTTCATAGTTTTCTGAAACCGACAAGTTTCCGTGGTACAACACAAATTTCCCTTTTCCTTCCGGGATGGTTACTTGCTCATTTTGATGAAAACTTGGGATGTAATAGTTTTGATTGTTCGGGTATTTCATTTCTAAATAATGAAAATCAGTTTGAGAAACAATACAGCTTAAGTTGGCATTTGAAATTTCTTTTTCAAACCTTTTCAATTTCCTTGATTCGAGGAATAAATATAGTTTTTTGAATAAATTTCTTTCGGAACTGGCTAAATGAAAGTAGTATCTATGTTCTATATTACTCTCTCTATAAATAGTGGTTCTGTTTTCTAAGGCATTATTTTTGAGAAGATAGCAAGTGTGCAGACCTTCCATCAAAATAGGAAAATTATTAGAAAGTAGAGAATTTTTTAGTTCTTTCGACTTACGTGTGAGTATGATGTAAGGAACTCTTGACAGAACGAGGTACCAAGCCGTTTTGCGTTTGTAATACGTTACCGATTCGCAATATTTTTCTAGTTCTGGTTGAATGCCTCGCCCGTATTCAAAACAATGTAAATGAATTTTTACTCCCAACCGATGAAAGGTTCTAATTTTATGAAAAACATCTATCACTCCTCCGTAATTTGCCGGAAAAGGAACATCAAACGATACAATATTTAGAGCCTCTATCATTTAACTAAACTAGAATAAATTTGCTTCAATACCAATTCTTCGTTTTCCCAAGTAAGCTTTTCGGCTGCAATCTTTGTATTGTTTGTTTTGGTGGTTACATCCTCTGGATGTGCAAATATCCTCTGAATTTGAGTGGCTATTTTTTCTGGGTGATGGCTTTCCAAAATCCATCCCACCTGATGTTCTGTGATGATTCGGTTAATTTCAGTTAAGTTGGAGGCCAGAACGGGAGTTTTGTGATGAATGTAATCAAACAATTTATTGGGAAGAGAAAACTCATAGTTTAAATTTGTGTTCTTATCCAGCGACAGACCCAAATCGGCCGCATGAGTATACTGAATGAGATCTTGATAGGGAATTTTTCCTTTTATCATGACTTTCGATTCCAATTTATTCTCACGAATGATTCTTCGCAGTTTATCGAATACATCTCCGCCCCCTACAATCACAAAAAGATACTCTTCGGGAAGGTATTTCAATGCTTCTACCATTTCCTCTGCACCTCTGTCAAGATTTATTCCTGCCCCTTGCAATAATAAAATTTTTTTGTTTTCAGGAAGTCCGAGTTCTTTCCTCGATACATATTCTACTGCTTTGTTCCTACGCGGAATATTGCGAACCACCTTCACTTCTACTCCATATTTTTCTTTGTATATGTTAGCAATCGAATCGCAAACGGTGTAAACCTTGGTTAATTTTGGAAATATAAATCGTTCGATTCTTAACCATGTATTTTTGGCGAAAGAGCCCTCCACGAGCTCAGGCACTTCCGTAAAATATTCATGAGAATCATAGATTAATGTTGAACCTCTTACTCTACTTATCGCATAGTTAGCAGGCAAGGTGTCTAGGTCGTTGGCAAGCAAAAAAGAATGTCTTTTGAACAAGAGAAACAAAAACAATCTGGCATTTAGTTCGGCATAAAACAAGGCTCCTTTACGGAACAATAGTTTCATCCTTTTTGTTGAGTATTTTCGTTCTGATAGAGGCAAACTTTCGGGTAATTTTCTCCCCACAAGCGTCACCTTAAATCCCATTGAAATGAGCGTATTACAAATTTTATCCACACGCATATCCGAAAATAGATCATTGGAAACCGATACATAAATTTGATGATTGGAACGCGCCATGAAAGTTAAATCGATTTTTTTACTCTGTCTTTAGGAACAAAACTCAGTAAGATAAATGCCAAGATAAAGAAAACAGCAATGCAAATTATGGAATTTCTCATGCTCCCGGTTAATTGCTCCAAAAATCCAAACATAAACATTCCTAATACAATGGCTACTTTTTCTGTTACATCATAAAAACTAAAATAGGAAGAGGTGTCCTCGGTGGGTGGCAAAAACTTTGAGTAAGTAGAGCGCGAAATAGACTGAACTGCTCCCATTACCATTCCTACCATGGCTGCAGTAAGATAAAACTCAACGGGTGTAACAATAAAATAAGCCCAAATAACGATACAAATCCAAGCGAACAAAATGATTTGAAGAGTCTTAATGTTTCCAATAGCTTTGGACACTCGTGCCATACCCATTGCACCCGGAATTGCTATTAACTGAATTAAAAGAATACTTATAATAAGTCCCGAAGATTTATCGCCTTCAGTAGGCCAAGCTATTTCTTTTGCGGCAAAATACACAGCCACTAGCATAACCGTCTGAACTCCAGTGCTCAACATAAAAAACGCAGGCAGAAATCTTTTTAAACGCAGGTCAGCCATAAACTCCTTATACACAGATTTGAGTTCTCTAAAACCATTACCCAAAATATGACTTGATACAGAATATTTATCCCAAGTATCTCTTATTCGATAAAAGAATACATGACTAAATCCAAACCACCAAACTCCAGTAAGAAGAAATCCAATTTTGGAAGCTTCTCCCTTCGAAATTCCTATTGATTCATTGTTCATTACGAGAATCAAACAAACAATAAGTAACAAAACACTGCCAATGTACCCCATAGAAAATCCTCCCGCACTAATTCTATCATGATCTTCTTTCTCGGCAATTTCGGGTAAATAAGCATTGTAAAACACCAAACTTCCCCAAAAGCCAATTAAGGCTAAAAAATAAAATAAAAATCCTAGTTCAATGTTTTGGTAGTCAAAAAAATACAATCCCATACAAGAAAACGATCCCAAATAAACGAATATTCGCATGAACATTTTCTTTCGACCAATGTAATCAGCCACACCCGAAAGGATGGGAGAAATGAAAGCAACTAGCAAAAAACCAATTGCTCCAATGTACGTGATTAAAGACGTATTAATCCATTCAAAACCAAAAGCTTCTACTAGCACTTGTTTGTACCCATTTATTTCCACTTCTCTTCCATTAGCCTTGGTCAAACCCTCATAAAATATGGGAAATACGGCAGAACTAATTACCAAATTGTACACTGAATTAGCCCAGTCGTACATCATCCAGCCACGAATGGTTTTCTTGTTTCCTTTCTCTAAACTCATTGCTAAATATAAAACTATTTTTTATATTTGATTTCACCAACTATCTAACGAAATGAAAAAAATAATCTTCCCAATATTGGCGGCAGTTCTATTGTTAATCGGATGCAAAAAAGCAAATGAATTAACCAAATTTGATATTAGTTATGAAACCACTGTCGTAATTCCTTCGGCAACCAACATAAATTTACCTTTTGATATTAGTACGCCCGACATAGAAACAAATCATCAATCCAAATTTGAAATTAACAGAACTAGTAAGGATAGAATAGAAAGTATCGAAATGAGCAAGTTTAAACTAACGGTAAAAACTCCTGATGGCAATGACTTTAGTTTTTTAAAATCAATTGAGATTTATATATACGGTGAAAACCTCTCGGAAGAAAAAATTGCTTGGAAAGACCCTGTTCCTACTTCTGCTGGAACCTCTATCTCTTTGGATGTTTCGGGCACCGATTTAAAACCTTATATATTGAATGAGAATTTTAATCTAAGAGTAAGATCAGTTACAGACGAAGTGATTACCGCAGATCATGAAATTGAAATTAAATCTACTTTCACTGTGGACGCAAAGATTTTGTAATCAGCTATTCACTAACTTCATGTCTATAAAAATCTAGTGTTTTAATATTTTCTTCGCTACCCTTCCTTTTTGTGTGTGCACGATCATTACATAGGCTCCATTTGTCAATCCGCTCACACTAACTTGTTCTGTTTGTTCGTCTTGAGACAAGAGAATCTTGCCCGTAAGGTCGTACACTTCTATCCTAATCACAGGTTCGTCTGAGGTAATTGTGAGTCTCTCAGAGGTGGGATTTGGATACACCTCAACGCGTATTTTTTCGCGCTTTATTACAGTTGTATTTGTATTGTCAATCGGCAAAACAAGTCTACTCGGTGTGGACGATCCTACATGAATTTTGTTGACAGCGATTAAGGGATTAAACACTGAATCAAGATTATTACCTGGATACATTTCTTCCCCGTTATTCATGTTTCTGTTGTACTTTGGGTAATTACTTCCGGTCACAAGTAATCTCAGTTTATGCCCGGCTTTAATTGTAATTGCAACACTTGACAAATCTATCGAAACCGGATACACGACTCCTTGTTTCATAAAAGAAGTATCGCTCAATCTAAATCCATTTCTGAATCTCAATCTTTTTATCCCGTCCAGTATCAACATGGATCTTCCATCGGGATACACTTCTGTAAGTCGAACAGCTACATCTGTATCCTTTCTGTCAGAACTTAAGTAGAAATGAGCTTCTGGCCTTCCCTTTATTTTCAAATCTTGAGAAGAAACTGCTGTTTCAAAAGTCAATAAATCAGCTCTCGACTCTACATCGAGCACTTGGTCGTAAGGCCCCTGAACCAAATCATTTCGCATAGTAGCTCCGCCAATTGTAGGGGAAGGCGAGCTGGGATTGTAGGTGACAGCCAAACTGTCGCGGATAGCTTGGGAAGAAGATAAACTTCCATCTGGCTGGAGGTAGTAATTTGTAGAAGTCGTGTAAGAAACTGGCCATTGAGTATCTTCCAACCACTGTTCGTCTCCCATTTGGTAATACATGACAGGTAGTTTGGTGTCCCACCCATTTGATTGATTCCTCAAATGATGTTCAAAAAATCTCAACGCCATCGAATCACTGATTGCCTCTGCATTTGGGTAATTCAGCTGTCCTTGATTGGCTGTACCAACGTAAGCGGTTCCATTTCCACCATGAGCCCAAGGTCCTAATAAAACATGATGCTTAGTTCCAGTGGGTAACGGTGAATTTTTAGAACAAGTGTCGTATTGAAATATTGTGGATTCTATGTTGTGATCATACCAGCCTCCAATCATGAGCATAGGAATTTGTATACTATCTGGATAAATAGATAATCCCTCGATAGCTGCCCAAGTGGCATTGTAATAAGGATTGGCAGAAACCGTAGAAGAAACACCAAATCCTAAATTGTCTATTTGTTCAATTAACTCCGTACGAGCCGCGCCTCCTGTGTAGTAATGTTCGAAACTATAGTGTGGAGCTGCTACAAGCGGAACTGCACAAGTTAAGTGAGGAGGACGTTTCTTTGCGGTTTCAAACTGTACATTTCCCAATGCCGAAGGTCCCCAGGTTCCAATTTTTCCTGTACTCCAAGATTGGGATGCTATCCATTCTACCAAATCATAGCCATCTTCCCCAATTCCTACTCCTGGTATCGCTTTGCTGGCGTTTGAGAATCTACCCCGCCAATCTAGAATAACAAAAGCATAGTTGCTCGCGGATAAGTTTCTCACAACCCCTAAAGGCAAACCTAGTCTAAAACTATTCTTTCCGTAAGGAGTTTGAATAAGTATTACAGGAAAAGAGCCAGTAGAATTCGGTAAGTATACATCCACCTCCAAACTATCTCCTTGGGAAGTTGGAAACATGACTTGTTGAGGAGAAAGTAATTGACTGTAGACCGAGAGTCCAAAAAAGAACAGAACTATACTGATCGCTATTTTCATTTTTTCATTGTTGGTAGATATTTTTGTTCAATCACTGAAAGGTGATGTTGCGTATGTCCTGCAATGATGTGAGCAATCATCTCTACGGTTAATTTTTCTTTGCTTGCTATCCCCGTTCGCGACAAAGCTGCTGCCGAAAGTTCGTTAAAAAACATTATTGTGGCTCGGTGAACCGCAACGAATTCATTGAGCAATTGATCTTTAAACTTTTCTTTAGCATTCGACTCTTGCACATATTGATTGTGCTCATAACCAGGCAGTTCAGTAGAATCGTTTCTTGCAAATCTCAGAGCTCGATAAACAAATATACGTTCTGTGTCTATCAAATGTTGCACAATCTCCTTAATGGTCCATTTCCCCTCAGCATACTGATAATTCATTTCTTCTTCACTAAACGATTGAATTAGCTGAACCAAATGATTGTGACTCTCTACCAAGGTGGTCTCGATATCATTGGAGGTGGAAAGCTTTACGTATCTCTCAAAATAAGGCATAGTTTACTTGTTTTCTATTATTTCAAAAAGTATTACAACAGTTTTTTCTCGAGGTTCTGCATTTGAGTGAACCGTGATTGTTTTGGATAATTCTCCAAATAATTGTTCGGTATTTATTTCAGCTAAAATTGTTTTAAATTCTCCCGGATTAAGCCTAAAAGAACTATCTGCCACAACCGTACAACTGCAAGAACCTTCAATTCGAGAGACAATCAGTGGCGCGTTTCCGGTGTTAGAGATGTCAAACTCCACCTGAATAGGAACTCCATTTTTTCTCTTTCCCAATTCAAGTATCTCCTTGCTGAAAGTAATTTCGGGAAGAGAATCAGTTCTTCCTCCATAGTTCACCGATTGAATTTCAATTTTTCTTTCTAAAGCTGCAGCACGACTGTAAACAGAGTTTCGTTGGTCATTCACGTTATCACTAACAAGATTGCTTGCCGTATATTCACCAAAAGGAATTCGTTTGATAGTTAATTCACCACCATTTTCCGCTTTTCGTGATAAATAAGGAACGAATCTTCCGTTCTCAAACTCCATCAGATAATTCTCCAAACTGGCTATTCTTCTTTCGGTAAGGTTTACATTATACTCTGTTTTTGCCAATGGACTTGCGAATCCCTTAATTGTCAGTTCTATTTTATTTCCTTTTTTTAGCTCCGTCAACAGTAATTGGGTAAACAAGGTCAAGTCCTCAACTCCTTTTTCTACATATTCTCTAAAAAAATCTTGGATATCCAAGATAGCCTCTTCTTGCTTTACTCCTGTCAATCCTTTGGAATACTCCTTTTCATAAGTAGGTATTCTAGAAATGTAGTCCTGATAGGTGCTCAAATAGCTCAAGTTTGTGGTTTTACTATTAGTCCTTGGATTGGGCCTGTCGTTATGAAAATAAAGCGTTACAGGTAAATAATCATTTAGCTCTGCCAGTGTTGTGATTTCTATTTCTTGGGGCTCTGGTTTTTTGGGGAAGGTTACTGAATAAAGGTCATTGCAACAGGTAGAAAGCTTGTTAATACTCAAGTCAGCCCTATTAGAAGCGAGGTAATTGATTTCATTCTTAGTGTCAATAAAATAATAAAGATCATTCCATCTTGAGTTAATTGGCGCTCCTATGTTTTGAGGTCTATTGAACCGGATGGGAGTTCCCTTGGATTGAAAAATATCAAATCCTCCTAATCCTGCATGCCAGTCTGAACTAAAATATAGTGTGCTTGTTTCACTGTCATAAAAAGGGGTAATTTCATTGTCAGGAGAATTAATTATTTCTCCTGCATTTGTGGGAGACTCAAATTCACCTTCCCTATTTCTTTTGGTGTACCAAATATCCATTCCACCAAAGCCACCTTTTTTATCCGATACAAAAAACAGATACTCTTCGCCTTCTATTTCACAACTCATTGGATGAGTCTCATTAAAATTGGGATCACTAATTGATAATTTCTTCGGATCGCCCCACTTACCCTTGTTATAATTTGAGACAAAAAGATCGCAGTCATTGGCAGAATTGCATCTAGTAAAATAAAATAACGTGGATATCGTATTGAAACATCCATTAGCAGCGTGATATTGCGGGGAGTTGATTACCATCGGCAGTTCCTTATTAAGTTGCCAACTGGAATCAGTATATGCTGCTTCGTAGAGTTTGAATGAATACAATTCGTCATACACTTCGCCATTTTCACCCATATTTTTTGCGCGCAAGGATGCAAACATAAGTTTGTTCTCAAATGAAATAGGACTAATTTCCGAGGCTCCTGTATTAATACCCGAACCTAAATTTGTGACAATCGCCTCATTTCTATATTTTTCCTCTCTTCTGGCATAAGCAGAAGCTTTAATTTCTTGTGTTGCTTTTATATTTTCGTAAGAATTTCCTTGTCGATAAATAGTTTTTACACGTTTCCAAGTCTTGTAACTCTCCAAATAATCTCCATTTATTTTTTGCAGGTTTGCCAACCAAAATACTGCCTTTGGATATTCTCTTCCTCCATCTTTCTTGTATAGTTTGGTGAAATAATAAAGTGATTTTTTGTACTCATTGGATAACCTCAAGGAATTGGCATACCGGTACATTACATCCAAATCTAGTGAATCGTAAGCCAGAGCAGTTTTGTAATGTACAGAAGCACACACATAATCTCCTTTTTCTTCGCACTTCTCGGCAATGTTTAGATATTGATTACGCGATTGTCCCCAAATTTGAAAAAAAGAACAAAGTAATACAAGTAATATGGCACAGCGTTTTGTCATAAATAATCAGGACATTTTTTGAATTTTTCCGCATTCATTTTCAATTGTTTCAATACATAAATTGCGGACAACTCTATCCCTCCTCTTCCGTTACTTGCTTGCCGCAGAGTAGATAAGTTGATGTCGTAGCTCAGTCCAAAATGCCAGTTATTGTAATCGTACTCGACAGTAATAAAACCCGCATCTTTTGTTCTAAAAAATACACCTAGGTAAGCGGCTTGTTTTGCACCTATCGCCTCGCTCATGATATATTTTCCTCTGGCGCCCACAATGTATTCGAAATACGTTCCTTGAGCCATAAAAAACATCGAAGGAATTAGGTCAATGGCAGAAGACACATCAAATTGATAACTGGCATCGGCAACAAATCTCCTATCGAGCCGTATTGCTTCGTTATTGAAGTAACTTTCTTTGGGTTTTGTCATATTAAAAAATCCAAGCCCCAGTTCCAATTGTCTTCTATTTGCTAATTGTTGCGAATACCTCACACCCGAGTGAAGGTTAAAAAATGTTTGTCTGTTGGCTGAAAAATTTTCGCGACTTGGCAATCCTTGCTCAAAGGAAAGACCGTTGTACTGAGCATCGAATCTCAACTCATCAAAACTAAGAGTTTTGTTTGTAAATCCTGCTTGCCCGCCAATGGAGAGAGTTTTGTCTCCTCCAAGATGAATACTGAAACTCCCTGATAAATTGAACACTGTGGTTGTAAATTTGGAATCACCCGTATTGTCATGGCTGAACATAGCTCCTACTCCAATCCCATCTATACCAAAAGCATTAGCCATATCACCCGAAAGACTTACTGTTGAAAAAGGGACCGTTACGGCATTCCATTGGTTTCGATAGTTTCCGGCAAACCTATAATCTCCTTGAAATAACCCTGTGCTTGCAGGATTTAAAGTCAGTGGAGAATTGTAAAATTGAGAAAAATGTATGTCCTGTCCCCGAACTACAGAATAGCACATGAGAAAGAGTATAATCTCTATGTAGGTAATTCCTCTCAATCGTTATTGGATAACCAGTTTTTCGGATTTGTTGGCGTAATGAACTATGTACATTCCCTTTGGTAAATCAGAAACATCTATTCGGTTAGAATTTTGAGTAGAAATTAATTTTCCTGAAGTATTAAACAAAGAAGATGAAACCTTCTTCGTGAAATACAAAAACTCTCCTTTGGTAAGAGGGTTTGGAAACATCGAAATTTGGACTTCGTTCAGTTCATTAATACCGACCACTTCATTGTCTTGAATAAACACCGTGTCTTTTGAAATCGTTCCAACCTCTCCGTTAGTAACGGTGGTTATGGTAAAAATTAATGTTTCGATTCCTTCTATAGCTGCATCATCAATCAAAAAATAGGGAATACTGTCTCTCACTTTCCCATTGGAGAATGAGTAGGTACGGGGAAATACCACACTTGACGAATAATCTACACCCGAAGCAGCTGTGCTATTGGCTGAATCTAGATCAATCGTAACCGTTACGGTATTATCCAATTCATTCGATAAATTGAATCCTACATATTGAAGTCCGTCTCCCTCTACACGAAAAGTACTGGAAGCATCAAAGTTTACTTTTGGTGGGGTCAAATGATTCAGAACAAACAATCCTCTTCGTCTGTCAGAGGCCAAAATTTTACCTGAGGCGAGTAAAGGATAAACCCCCCAACATCCTTCACCTCCTGGACCATTCGGACCTTGGTACGTGTCGTAATAACCAATGTTTTTTACATTAAATTTATTCGATATATCGTACACTTGCACTCCATCATAGTAATAACTTACATAAGCATACTTTCCTTTGATAATAGGATTGTGAGGTATTTGAGTACTATTTGGCAAGGCCGGCCCCTCCAAATCTGTCACTTGAATGTTGGTAACATCGGACACATCCATAAACTTGGTCCTTTTTCCATGAGTTTCATCACACATTACGTAAGTCGTGTCATCATCCATTAAATATCCCGAATGATTGTATCCTTGGTCCATGTAACTGGAAATGGAACCCAGGATTACGGGGCTTAGAGGATTACTAAAATCAATGATATGCATGGCATTTTCATCATTGGTGTAAGCTATGTTGTCCCTGACAAAAATATCGTGCACATACCCAACAAATGAACTCCACCAAACAACATCATTTTGTAAATCAGCCACAAGCGAGGGTGTCGTGGGTGTCGAAATATCAATTATTCGCAGTTCGTTGGTTCCTATTTGGGTATTTCCACCACAAGAATAAAGCAGATCGTTAGCCGAATCAATAAATATATTGTGGGATCGAACTAAAAGATTTCTGCTGTCGTACACTAAACTCACCGAATCGGGTAAAGAAGAAAGATCAGCAATTTGCAAACTACTATTGGCTTGATCACAAACCATGTACAAATATCCGTTTCTTACATCAAAATCTCTGTGAGTAACATTTCCCCTATATTGTCCTGGCACGAAATCAACTTCTATTAAGTTGGTGGGATTTGTAATATCAATGATATGGGTTCCTTGAGTAGAACCTAACACGGCATACTCTACTCCTTTCATTTCAAAACCAAATACCTCGTTGTAAGTATATCCCCCTGCATTGGTTGGAATGGTAGTGTCGTTCCAATTTCCCAATAAGCGGAAATTTTTGCTTTGTGAAAAAGATTGAAGACTAAGAATGTAAAAAGCCAAAAAGATATATTGTTTCATAGAAGTTACCGTTATTGTCTTCTCTAAATTACAAAAAAAAATCCTTGGCTTTGACAGTACCAAGGAATAGTTCTTTTTGAGTATCTTTTTAAGATTATTCAACAGATTTCCAAGTTGTTTTTTGGATCATAGCCTCTATCATTTTATTTACTTTCTTTATTCGATTATCGCATTGGTATCGACACAAGACTTTCTTCTCTTTTCCTTCCATATTGAGGTAAGTAATGGTACTTGGCAAATCAGTAACCGCTGGATTATCATACGTATCATTTAAAGAGAAATATCCCGCAGAAGAAGCCTCGTTCAGTAATTGATTGATTGCTGTTTTGGATAACTCCGCTTTGAATTTACCTTTTTTCTCTACGTTGTTAAGTCCTTCATAGTATGCCATACCATTGGCAAACACTGTAAAATTGTAAGTAGGACAAGCCCCAAAGCACGGTGTTTTGGACAGTGAAATTACTATCGTTTCGGCAAACTCTTCGCTATTCATGTCTTTAGATTCGGCCGCAGCATTTTCTTCCATGTTTCTCTCAGAACTCTTTTCGGTGGCCGTTTCTGAGTTATTGGAGGCAAGTTTTGTTTGTTGATTTCTCGAGGAACAACTGGCTAAAGTAAAGAGCGAAACTATCGCTAAATTAAAAAGGATGTATTTCATAATTCATTTTTTTTTACCTCAAACAAAAAGTATTCGAACTATTTCTTTTTCGCTTTTTGAGCGGCTTGTTGTTGTTTCATAGCCTCTTCCATTCTTTTTTGAAAAGCTGACTGTTTTTTGGGTTTTGTTTTATTCAACTCTATCGTTGCTCTTATTTTTTCTTCGTCAATCATGTATTTCTTTACCAACAACATGAGTCCCATCGTAACTAGGTTTCCACATAAATAATAATAGGTAAGACCGGCCGAAAAGCTATTTAAAAAGAATAACATCATAAGCGGCATTAAATACATAATCACTTTCATATTGGGCATACCTGGTTGAGAAGGCATACTCATTTGGCTGCTATTCATTCTTGTGTAAAATATTGTTGAAATACACATCAATAAGGTAAACAGACTGACGTGATCTCCGTATGCGGGAATGCTAAATCCTAAATCATACACAGATTCATAAGTAGATAAATCTTCTGCCCAAAGAAAAGATCGTTGTCTTAAATCAATGTTTGAGGGAAAAAACTTAAATACTGCTAGCAAAATTGGCATTTGAATAAATATTGGCAAACACCCAGCCATCGGATTCACCCCCGATTTTCGATAAAGTGCCATGGTTTCTCTTTGTTTCTCTGCCATGTCTCCGTCCTTAAATTTTTCATTAATTTGAGTGATTTCTGGTTTTAAAACTTTCATTTTTGCACTCGACTTGTAATTTTTGTAAGTCAATGGAAGAATGATTAGTCTCACTGCCAATGTAACTAATAGGATAATTAGTCCCATGGCGATCCCAAAATTATTGAGGAAATTAAAAATTGGCTTGATCAACCATTTTGCTGTCCATCTGAAAATTCCCCATCCCAAATCAATAATATCCTCCATCTCATTATTGTGAGAAGCCAAAATATCGTAATCGTTAGGACCAAAGAAAAATGTCATCGGAACACTTGTTCTGTTATCAATTTCTGTGGCTATGTTAATCTTTGCTCTGTATTCGTCTGAGTATTTTCCGTTTTTGATTGGTCTTGAGTAAACAGACCCTCCTTTCTCAAATCCTTCATTGGAAATCACAACACTAGAAAAATAACATTGTTTGAAAGCTACCCAGTCAGTTTTAGACTCTAGTTCTTCAGAGTCTTCGGTCATTTCACTTAAATAATTTCTTCCGTCATCGCTGGGCTTGTAAAATACACTACTCATTCTACTCTGACCCTCTGCCTCTTTTTCTGTTATTAAGGATTTCATTTCCCAATTAAAAGTCATGTCATCTCCCTCTACTACTCCTTCTAAGCCAACAAAATTCAACGAATATTCAACGTTGTAATTTTCTGATAACGAATAGTTCATCTCTATAAAACTCCCTGCCTGAGTTGTTTGAGCTCTTAATATTATATTGTCTTTTTCTACTTTTACTGGTAAAAAGTATAACTCCTTGGTATGGATGTCTTTTGAGCCATTCATTTCAAACGTAAAAAACATCGAACTTGAATCTTCATCAAACAACTGAAGAGGCTCTAAAACGGGAAGCTCCTTCGAAGGAGTGTCTTTCAAAGAATCCTTCGCTCTCATATAGTTATTATAATTCTGGTATTTTTTTAGCTCGGTTTTTACTATTTCACCTCCTTTGCTCGAAATGGTAATTTTTAAGTCATCATTTTCAATTACAAAATATTCCTTTTTTCCCTGAGCAGATGGGGCAAAAACACTATAAGACTGGACAAGTTTATTGTTCAGTTCACTTTGTTGAGCAGAAAAAATAGAGTCTCTTTGTTCTTGAGTGAGAGTAGAATCTATAGCTACCTCATTCGACTTAGTAGCAAGCTTTACTTGCTTTTCTATTTGAGCAATACTATCAGCCAAAAGGGCTTTTTCCTGCTGCTCTCTTCGCTGTTGTAATTCTTCTTCGGAAGGTTGATTTAAAATTTGAAAAGTGAATAAAATTCCAATTATTAGTACTATTCCTATTAAGGTATTTCTGTCCATGACTTGTTTTTGTTCTCTTATAAGCCCCAAAGATAATTTTTTTTGTGCTAAATCAGCCCCATTATCTTATTTTTCGGACTAAGTCATTTGGCAGCATTGGAAGAAAAATAAAAAACCTAAGAAAATTTCAATGGTTTACGTTAAATTTGACTCATGAAACTATTAATTCTTAACGGGCCGAATTTAAATTTGGTTGGAACAAGGAACCCGGAAATTTATGGCAATGTTAGTCTAAACACCTATTTACAAGAATTAAAAAAGGACTACGACTTTGAAATTTTTCAATCTAATATTGAAGGAGAAATCATAGATAAATTGCAAGCGAGTGAGCATGAAAATTTCCATGGGGTAATTCTAAATGCTGGAGGATATACGCATACCTCTGTGGCGATTGCTGATGCCATCGAAGCAATCTCTGTTCCCGTTTTGGAAGTTCACATCTCACAAATTTTTTCCCGAGAGGAGTTTCGCAACAAATCCCTAATTGCGCCCAATTGCATTGGCCATATATCGGGATTTGGATTATTAAGCTACGAGCTAGCTTTAAAAGCCTTTTTATCAATCGAAAAACAATCGAAAAATTAATCTGCAAACCTTTATATTTGCAACAAATCAACTTAAATTATGAAAAATATAGCCGTTATTGGAGCCGGAACAATGGGAAATGGAATTGCACATGTATTTGCGCAATCAGGATTCACAGTTTCGTTAATAGATGTTTCGCAGAACTCGCTGGATAAGGCAATTGCTACGATTAACAAAAACCTAGACAGACTTCTTGCCAAAGAAAGAATTACAGAAGAGGTAAGAAACAGCACCTTAGCTAATATTACTACCTATACTGAAATAGCTGAAGGAGTAAAAAATGTAGAACTTGTAGTGGAGGCAGCGACTGAGAATATTGACTTAAAACTCAAAATTTTCAAACAATTGGATGAATTAACTCCTGAGAACGTAATTCTCGCATCCAATACTTCATCGATTTCAATTACACAAATTGGAGCGGCCACCAATAGGCCCAACAAAGTAATAGGAATGCACTTTATGAATCCAGTTCCTATTATGAAGCTTGTAGAGATAATTAGAGGTTATGCGACAACCGATGAAGTAACCCAAACTATTATGGAAATGAGTAAAACACTAGGAAAAACTCCTGTAGAGGTGAATGATTATCCTGGTTTTATTGCAAATCGAATTTTGATGCCAATGATAAATGAAGCTATCTACTCATTGTACGAAAGCGTTGCAGGAGTGGAAGAAATTGATACGGTGATGAAATTGGGAATGGCTCATCCTATGGGACCATTACAACTTGCAGATTTTATTGGTTTAGATGTTTGTCTCTCTATCCTAAAAGTACTTCACGATGGATTTGGAAATCCAAAATATGCTCCTTGTCCGTTGTTGGTAAATATGGTAACCGCTGGAAAACTAGGAGTAAAATCTGGAGAAGGATTCTATTCTTGGGGACATGGAACCAAAGATCTTATCGTATCGGATAATTTTAAAAAATAATCTCAATACACCATCATGAGCGAAATCGAACACCTACAAAAAGAACTAGAAGAAACAAAAAAAGCTCTCCAAGATCGGGAGATGATTTTTAACCATATTGTTGAATCTACTTTTGCAGGTTTTTTCGATTGGAATATTCCCGAAAATAAAGAATACCTCAGTCCTACTTTCAAAAAAATGTTTGGGTACGAGGATCACGAAATGGAAAGTAGCCCAGAAGCTTGGCAACGAATCATTCATCATGAAGATTTGCCAAAGGTATTCGAACTATTTGGAACTCATGTTGAGTCGAAAGGAAAAATCCCTTTTGACAGCGAGTTGAGGTATCACCATAAAGACGGGTCACTTGTTTGGGTGTTTTGTAGAGGAAAAGTAGTTGAGTGGGATGAACAAGGAAATCCTTTGCGAATGCTTGGGTCTCACATAGACATCACAAACATCAAAAAGAGTGAAGAAACCAAACTATATGTTGAAAAGCTGGAACAAAAAAACAAAGAGCTACAGCAATTTGCGTATGTAGCCTCTCACGATTTGCAAGAACCTCTGAGAACCATTATTAGCTTTACCGAACTTATGCTCGAGCAGAATAGCGGAAATATGGAAGAAAACGCGGATACCTATTTGAGGTTTATCTCAGATGCCTCGAATAGAATGAGTAGCTTGGTGAAAGGGCTCCTTGACTACACAAGGATTGGAAAAAACTTTGAGGTGTCTGAAGTAGATGCGGAGCTCTTATTACAAAATGTGTTGATCGATTTGAACACGCTCATAACCGAAAAACACGTCACGTTTGAAATTGATTCGCTTCCAAAAATTCAAGGACTTGATACAGAAATTAGTTCTTTGTTTATGAATCTGATTACCAATGCTATCAAATACGAGAAAAAAGGAGAGCACCCTCTCATAAAAATTGGAGCAACGGAAGAAATGGATTATTGGAAATTTCACGTAGAAGACAATGGCATTGGAATTGAAAAAGCTCATTTAAAGCGGATTTTCCTCATATTCCAAAGATTACACAACAAAGACGAATATGCAGGAACTGGAATTGGACTAGCTCATTGTCAAAAAATTGTCGAACTTCACGGAGGAAAAATTTGGGTAGAATCTACTCCAGGATTAGGAAGTACTTTCTATTTTACCATACCGAAATAAACTATCTAATTATGAAAACAAAATTAAACTCTGTCTTGCTCATTGATGATGATGAACCTACCAACTTCATTGCAAAAATGATTGTAACCAAAGCTGACCTAAACGACAACACCCAAGCTATTCAATCTGGTGTAAAGGCGCTAAAATACTTACAAGACGAGAATTTTTCGAACTATGATATTCCAGACCTTATCTTTCTGGATATAAACATGCCTACCATGAATGGCTGGGAGTTTTTAGAAGAATACAAGAAGCTAGACATTCACAAGAAAAAGAAAATTGTACTGTACATGCTTACCACTTCCATGAACGATGACGATCAATTAAGATCGGAAAAAATTGAACATGTTGACGGGTTTCTTATCAAACCTCTTACATTGAAAACCTATACCGAGATAGTGAATAAGCACTTTGTTTAAGTTTTCTCATTCCTTTAATTATACCTAACTTTGAAAAACAAATTGAAACATGAAGACCAATCAGCATTTAAAATCAGCTAAAATTATCTGCCCCTCTTCCCCGTTTCATGGTCAAGTCAAAGACATATTAATCACGGATGGGAGAATAGAAAAATTAGCTGATTCAATAGAATCTACTCAAAATCACGAAACCATTTCTTTCCCTAATTTGCACGTTTCATTGGGTTGGATTGATTGCAAGTCTAATTTACGTGAACCAGGAGAAGAATGGAAAGAAACCCTTGAATCCGGTGCAAAAGCAGGAGCAGCTGGAGGATTTACTCAACTCATTATTTCTGCCTCTACCAAGCAACCTCTAGATAGTAAAAACAGAATTGAATTTGTAAAAAATGTTGCCAAGAAATTACCTATTTCCATCAGCTCTATGGGAACTTTGAGTCATGAGCTAAAAGGAGAAGAACTCTCCGAAATGTACGAAATGAGTAAGGCAGGTGCAGTAGCTTTTTCTGACGATAAGCAAGAAGTAAGTACAGGTCTTATGTCCAAAGCCTTGTTGTACTCCAAAAATATCAACAAGCTCATTGTGAGTTTTGCAAATGACAATTCACTCTCCAAAAGGGGTCAAATACACGAAGGAAAAAATAGTACAAGAATGGGAGTAAAAGGAATTCCTTCTTTGTCGGAAACTCTCAGGATTGAAAGAGATTTAGCCTTGGCAGAATACCACGATTGTCCCATTCATTTCTCTTGTATCTCCGCAGAGAAGTCTGTAGAGCTTATTCGAGCAGCAAAATACAAAGGAATTAGAGTTACCTGCGACATAGCCGCTCATCAATTATTCTTTGAAGACAAAGATGCTAGCGGTTTTGATTCTAACTACAAAGTGCTTCCTCCTTTTCGAGAACAAAAAGATATTACTGCCTTGATTCAAGGATTAAAAGACGGAACTGTAGATGCTATTTGCTCAGATCATACTCCACACGACATTGAGGATAAAAAATTAGAATTCGATTTAGCCGAATTTGGAATCATTGGATTAGAAACTGCCTTTGCTTCAGTGAATAGTATCCTTCAAGAAAAATTGGATATAAGCGAGATTATTGAAAAGTTTACCTCGGGACCTTCTAACATATTTGGACTAAAAATAGGAGAAATAAAAGAAGGCGAAAAAGCCAACTTAACTCTCTTCGACCCATCACTTCAATGGATTTTTGATAAATCTTGTATTCTATCCAAATCAAAAAACACCCCATTTATTGGAACTGAATTTACAGGTAAAACTTTAGGAGTCATTTGTTAAAACTAACAAGATGAGCTCTACAAAACAACAAATTGTATGGCGTTAAATTTTATTTGGATTGGCTTTTTTCTCGTTGCACTCGCGGTAGCTCTGTTCAAATTAATCTTTTTGCAAGATGTTGAAATCCTCAACAACATTGTTGATAGTTTGTATAGCAATGCCGAAACTGGGTTTAAACTATCGTTGGGACTTACCGCAATTCTTTCTTTTTGGTTAGGAATAATGAAAATAGGTGAAAATGGCGGAGCCATTAAGTTTTTATCCAAATTAGTGAGCCCTTTATTTACTCGTTTGTTTCCCGAAATTCCAAAAAACCATCCCTCTCTTGGGTCAATGATGATGAATTTTTCGGCCAACATGCTGGGGTTAGATAATGCCGCAACTCCAATGGGGTTAAAAGCAATGAATCAATTACAAGAAATTAATCCAAAGAAAGAAACAGCCTCCAACGCCCAAATCATGTTCTTGGTGTTGAACACTTCAGGACTCACGATTATTCCCGTGTCGATTATTGCCTTCAGAGCAAGTGCCGAGTCAGAAAACCCCTCTCTTGTTTTTCTCCCTATTTTATTGGCTACTTTCGTGTCCAGCTTGTTTGGTCTTATTATCACTTCACTCTACCAAAAAATCAACCTTTTCCAGCCAGTGATTTTAGCATACATTGGCGGGTTAACAGCACTAATCATCTCCCTATTTTTATTTTTGGGAAGCCTGGATAAAGAAGGACTTACTTTGGCTTCTAATTTGATTTCGAGTTCTATCATACTGGGAATTATATTTGGATTTATTCTCCTTGCTACCCTGCGAAAGGTTAACGTGTACGAAAGTTTTATTGACGGTGCAAAAGAAGGTTTTGGTGTGGCAATAAAAATTATTCCTTACCTCATTGCGATGCTTTGTGCCATTGGTGTTTTTAGATCTGTAGGTGCCATGGATTATTTAGTGGATTTTTTTAGATGGTTTTTTAAACTATTTGGAATGGACACTCGATTTGTAGATGGATTGCCTACTGCTTTTATGAAGCCTCTCTCTGGTAGTGGTGCACGAGGAATGATGGTAGAAACTTGGGAGACATTTGGGGTAGATTCCTTTGTGGGAAAACTCACTTCCATTTTTCAAGGGAGCACAGAAACAACTTTTTATGTGCTAGCTGTTTATTTCGGTTCTGTGGGAATCAAAAATACACGATATGCTGCCACAGCAGGAATTCTGGCAGATTTGGCAGGAATTGTTGCCGCTATATTTATTACTTATTACTTTTTCGGATAAATGCAAAATAAAAGAGTCGCAGTTTACAGAATGCCGAACGAAGAAGATTTTTATTCGCTCGTATCGGACAAACCACTCGATAGTGATTCACTGCTTAGTAATTCCAATTTTTTCTTCTCAAATTTCGAAAACAATTCAACTTACTCTTTTTCCTCAACCGAAAAAACAAAAAACAAGTGGCCCGATTTTCATCCTTGTTTGACAGAAACTCAAGAAGAATTGAAGGAAGAGGATTATCGAAAAAAAATCATAGAAATAACGAAACATATTAGGTCAAACACCTATAAAAAAATTGTGTTTTCGAGAGTTAAAAACGTTGAGAAGCAAACAGATTTTGAATTGCAATCTACGTTTTTCTCCTTGTGCAAAAAATACCCAAATGCCTTTGTTTATTGCATTTCTTCTCCCGAAACAGGTACATGGATGGGAGCCACACCCGAAATTTTGGTAAATCAAATAGGTAAAAAACTATCCACTGTTTCTCTAGCAGGTACTAGAGTAGAACCCATCCAATGGACCGACAAGGAAAAGCTGGAGCAAAAAGTTGTTACCGATTATATTTCGGAAAAATTAATCCCTTTATCCCAAAAACTAACAGTAAGCAAACCATACGATATCAATACGGGATCTGTCATTCACTTGAAATCCGACATTGACATTGATCTAGCACCAAACTATTCGATTTGGGATGTGGCTAACTCACTCCACCCGACCCCCGCTGTGTGCGGAATTCCCGCTGAAAAAGCGAAGTCATTTATCGAAAAAAATGAATCTCACCGAAGAGGACTTTACACTGGATATATTGGGCCAGTAGGAATAAACTCTCATAGTACACTTTTTGTGAATCTTCGTTGCATGCAAATTGGAGAGAAAAAAATATCGCTTTACCTCGGTGGAGGAATAATGGGAGATTCTGACCCACACAAAGAATGGATAGAAACAGAAAACAAAGCAAAAACTCTTTTATCTGTTTTGAAACACTAAACATTTTCTGCCATCTATACAATTGGCAAGCCTTTTGTACTTTTTGTCTCTCGCAAGAAGTATTTATTCGTATATTGTAACGTACAAAATTCAAACACACGTGATATGAAACGATTATTTTTCTCAGTTTTTTTCAGCTTTTTGGTACTCTCAGGAATAGCTAAAGTAAATTTTGAAGGGCAGATTGATTATCGTATATCATACAAAAACTTACCCGAAGAAATGGGAATGTATAAATCGATGCTTCCCAAAAAATCAAGGGTTTTGATTAAAAATGAATGGAGTAAAATTCAGCAAAACATGGGAGTTTTAATGAAAATGGATGTAATTTTTAATTCTGAAACAAATACCTCGCTGATACTCGTCAATGCGTTGGGAAAAAAAATAGCTGTAGAAACAACAGATACTTCACAACAAGTTGACCCTTCTCTGTTTACACTCACAAAAAAAGATGAAATAAAAATCATCGCAGGATACAAATGCAAAAAGAATATCCTGACCGATACTGCTAATAATTCCTATGTTTTGTGGATTACCGATAAGCTACCAACATATAAAAATCAAAACTTGCCCAATATAGACCTAGGTGGTTTTCCGATGGAATACAGCATAGAAAATAATGGGATGAGTATCCGAATGACGGCTTCCAAAGTAGTAGAAAAGAACATTCCAGATTCAGAGTTTACAATTCCTGAAGGATATGAAAAAAAGACAGCTGAAGAAATGGGCGAACTCATGAAAGGCATGAAGTTCTAGCGGGTTAACTCAGAAAAAAATAATCGAAATTAGGCGCTAGATTCCTCGAATCCAGTGCCTCTTTTATTTCCTTTTGAGCCCCTTTGTTACGAATAGCTATAAGAATCTGGGGCGGCTGGTTTAGGTCTAGTTCTTCTTCCGATTCAAGCTGTTTCCCATATATATATCTTCCTATCTTGTTAGGGTTATTGGTTACCCAAGAAAACTCACAATTTAGTTTAATTAAAAAAGCAGCCAATTCTTTTCCTTTTCGTCCCGCTCCCCAAATGGTGAGTTTTCTTTGTGAGTCGCGATGTAATTCAAAGAAGTATTTCATTTTTAAATTAAGAAAAAAATTGTCTGAATAATGAGGATCTGTCCTCGAAGTTCGAGAAGAGTAATCTCTCCACAAATGAATAACTTGCGGAATAGAGGCAATTTTTAGGTCATGCTTCATCATCCTAAAAGCCAACTCATAATCTTCGGGATAAATCTCAGAATCAAATCTACCAATTTTCTCAAAATCTTCTTTAAACATCATCCAACTGGGCGATGGAATCACACATTCTTTATATATTTCTTCGAAGTTTGTTCCATTTGTAGTCAAAGTATTTAACCACTCTTGATAGTAAAAGTAGCCCTCTCCTACTCCCTCTTCGGCAAAATACTCCACCAATCCAACCCCTACATACCCTTTTCCTTTCTGAATTAATTGATCAACCATTAAGGAGATTTTGTCGGGCTTCATTAAATCATCTGCATCCATTCGGGTAATTAGCTCTCCTCCACATTGCGAATAAGCAAGCTGAAGTGCTTTCACAATCCCTTTTCCCTTGTTATGAAAAAAACGAATTCTCGATTCCTGGTGACTATACGTTTCTAATAGAGAGACAGTATTGTCCACCGAATGATCATTTACTACAATCACCTCCCAATGGGAATAAGATTGATTCACAATAGAATCCAAGCACTCCTTCAAAAATGGATCACCATTTTTTACAGGAATTAATATGGATACTTTCAATGAAATTGGGTAGATATTTTTTTTAAAAATACTCAGATTGAGAGGAATAACCGCAGAGAAGGTGAACTAATTCATTCTCCTCTTACACACAAAGCCAAATAAATTAGTTTACGAAATCAAAACACCCCCAATCACATCTTCCTTTGCTCCCGTTACAGAGGACAAACAATTTGGAATATTTTCCATTCTCAACACTCCTAAAAATGCAAAAATAAGCGCTTCTTTAAATTCAATTAACTCACGCGAGTCGGAAACAATAGTTGCTTTGCTGTACGCACTGATTTTATTCATCAAAAACTCATTGTAAGCACCGCCTCCCGATACTAGAACAGTAGCTCCTGGACTCAAAAAACTTGCTATAGTTTGTGCGATATATTCCGTGACAGTAGCTAATTTTGTCTCAGCTATGGAAGTACTGTTAGTCAAAATTGGCAACATAGATTCAAGATATTGTTCATTTCCCAAAGAAGCCCCTTTAAAATCTAATTCTTGCAGCTTCCATAGCAATTGAGGGTTCACTACCCCTTGTTTCGCTAAATTTCCTTTATCGTCAAATTCATGGCCCATTTCTCGTGCCAAAGGATTCAGCGCCATATTGGCAATGCAAATGTCTTGTGCCTTTCTCACCCCGTTTTCGTGAAAAGAAATATTCGCAATTCCACCAATATTGACACAGAAATCATAGTCAGAAAACAACAATTCATCTCCTATTGGCACTAATGGAGCTCCCTGCCCACCTGCTTGTACATCGGCCGTTCTAAAGTCATTTATCACAGGAATTTCCAGTATTTTTTTGATTTCTTTTCCATCACCAATCTGGAGTGTAAATCCATTGTGAGGTTGATGAAATACCGTATGACCGTGAGACGCAACAAAATCTATTGAATGTATCTGCGAGTCGAGGATGAATTGATGGGTTTCTGCTCCAATGAATTGACCAAACTCCTTACTCAACTCTTCAATTTGACTCTTACCAAAAGTATGGGCATTTCTTAACCTCGATTTCCAGTCAGAAGAATATTCAACCATCTTAGATTTATTCATCTGATAAGACCATTTACCCGCTTCAAAGACAAAAGTACAATAGGCCAAATCCAATCCATCGCAGGAAGTGCCAGACATGATACCAATTGCGTTGTATTTTTTCATAACCCTAGTTTTAGGTGAGAAAGTTACAACAAAGATTTTAGATAAGAAAGTGAGAATTAACAAGATTAATCACGGCCGAAACAATGTATTCAACTCCAATAGAAATAACCACAAACCCAATAATCCTTGACAATCCATTGATACCAGATGCGCCTATTTTTTTCATGTGAAATTGTCTTTGGTTTACACCTCTAATTTCCTCAAGAATCAGTCAATAATTTCTGAGAAAAATCATAGAAAAACAAGAGAATTTAAGGATCCTAAAAACAAAGTGAAAACTCCGATCGTAAGTCAGTCATCCGTTACTTCAATACAATCAATTCCACTCTCCGATTACGAGCATCCATAAGATTTCCATATTTGGGTTGCGTATTGTTGTATCCTTTGTAAGTCAACATTTTACTTGGCACCCCACGGTCTATAAAATAGGTGTATACCACAAAGGCTCGATCAATGGATAATTCCATTTGATTGCCACAACAAATATGGCCGGCAATTTCTATTTTTAACTCTGGATTTGCCTTTAGCACCGGAATCACTTTGTTCAAAATAGTTGTAGCTCCTGGCAAAAACTCTGCTGTTCCTCCATAAAACTGAACAGCCGGTAAGTCAATCACATTTCCCTCCACCAGCTCTTCTATATTCACTTCAGGGCTTTCTTTCTTCTTCCGGATTGGTTTACTTTTCTTTTTCGAATAGTAAGCTTTCACTCTTACTCGTCTATTTTTGTGTTTGGTTGATTCTAAGTTTTCAAAAACAGGATCTTCTTCTCCTTTTGGCAGTAGGATAAAAAGGGAATCTGGAACAAATTCCCAATAATATTTCTGGACTGTTTTTATTCTTTTTTCGGACAAACTCAGGTTAGATTGTGCACTTCCATCCGAATCGGTGTATCCAATAATTTCTATTTTCGTTAACTCAAACTTAGTGAGAATCTTTACCAAAACAAGGGCCTTTTTTGTTTCAATACTATCCAATTCGGCACTACCTGAGGCAAAATAAAAATCTCGAGTAAATTTCTTTGGAGCCGATTGTGCCCAAACATTTATGCCAATAAAAAGAAAAAATACAACATTAACAATCTGATTCATCTTGTAGAAACTAAAATTAGTTCAACTTATTTCCTTACCCTAGTTTTTGTTTTAATTCTTGATACGCCTCAGAAATAGCTTGAAACTGCTTTTTGGCCATGGCCTTGTTTACGCCATTCATTACTTTGTCTGGATGGTAAATTTTAGCTAAGTTTCGATAGGCTTTTTTTACTTCTTCAAAAGAGGAATTCTCTGAGATACCTAACACTTCATAGGAGCGAGAGAAGGACGTGGAAGAAGAAGATGTTGATGATTTTGTTCGTTCTTGACGAGAATATCGCTTGCTTTCCCAAATAAAATTTCTTCGAGCCAAGATGGAATGTAATACCGAAGAATGCACTCGTAGTTTTGATGCAATTTCTTTAATTACAGCTTCCTCTTTGATAGATAAATACTGATCGGATACAGCAATTTTAACTACAATATCGAGTAATACAATGGCATTACTTGCCTCAAAAACTTGATTGATTTTTGCGCAAGCTTTACTCGTTGATAACTCTTTGTTGTCTTTTATTTTGTGAAAATAGTTGTAAGCGCGCTGTGCGCGAAAATATCCAAATTGCCCTTTGAGCGCTTGAATAATTACGCGCTGATCTTTTTGGATAATTTTGCTGTCAGCTCTCGCAATAAGTACTATCAATTCTACGATAGGTTTCAACCAGTAAGAGGAAGAACTCAGTGTAAAAAAGGTAATAATGGCTGAAATAATCCCAGCGGCAAATAGGGCCGCGACCACAGCAGCCACAAGCGATCTCTCCGAAGGCAGATTGGGACCGTTCATCCTGTATTTTATTTGGTAAAACACAACAACACACAAGATAAATGACAAGAGATAATTGAGTGTGGTTTTCTTTTTCAGGAACTCAACAAAAGGATAATTTTGGCGGTTTGACGACATAACAAACGAAAGTACGAATAAAGTAGAATAGGAAAAAATAAGCAGAACCACTTCCTATCTCGTTTTTTATAAAAATGCTCTTTACATTTACTGTACAAAACCGTACATTTGAAACGGAAAAAAAACAAACTATGAATTTCGAATTATCAGAAGAGCAATTGGCAGTGCAACAAGCTGCAAGAGATTTTGCTCAAAACTCTTGTCTACCAGGAGTAATTGAGAGAGACAGAGAACAAAGGTTCCCTGCTGAACAAATAAAAGAATTGGGGGAACTTGGTTTCATGGGAATGATGACTAGCCCAGAATACGGAGGAAGTGGCATGGACACCATTTCGTATGCCATCGCGATGGAAGAAATATCGAAAGTAGACGCAAGTACTTCGGTGGTGGTATCGGTGAACAACTCACTGGTGTGCTATGGACTAGAGCAGTACGGAACCGAAGAACAAAAGAAAAAATATTTGGAACCACTTGCAAAAGGAGAAAAAATAGGAGCGTTTTGTTTGTCGGAGCCAGAAGCTGGTTCGGATGCTACTTCGCAAAGAACTACAGCCATTGATATGGGTGATCACTACCTATTGAACGGAACCAAGAACTGGATTACCAATGGTAATTCTGCTTCTACTTACTTGGTAATTGCACAAACGGATGCTGCCAAAGGTCACAAGGGAATCAACGCCTTGATTGTAGAAAAAGGAATGCCAGGATTTGAAGTTGGTGCCAAAGAAGACAAACTTGGAATAAGAGGAAGTGACACGCATACTCTTACGTTTAATGACGTGAAAGTGCCCAAAGAAAACCGAATTGGAGAAGATGGATTTGGATTCAAATTCGCGATGAAAACCCTCTCGGGTGGTAGAATTGGAATTGCGGCTCAAGCATTAGGAATTGCTGCTGGAGCTTACGAATTGGCTCTAAAATATTCGAAAGAAAGAGAAACTTTTGGGAAACCGATTCACCAACACCAAGCCATTGCGTTTAAACTAGCAGATATGGCTACCGAAATTGAGGCGGCTAGATTACTAGTATACAAAGCCGCATGGCTTAAGGATCAAGGAATGAACTATGACGAAGCCTCAGCTATGGCAAAACTATACGCTAGTAAAGTGGCTATGGAGGTAACTGTGGAAGCAGTTCAGGTTCACGGTGGATATGGTTTTGTGAAGGAATATCACGTGGAGCGATTGATGAGAGATGCAAAGATTACTCAAATCTATGAGGGTACCTCAGAAATACAAAAAATTGTCATTTCAAGGAGTGTTTTGAAATAAAATTTGTAATTTAATACGATACCAAAAACATCCTAAGAAGCTCTTAGGGTGTTTTTTTTTGAAAACTAACGAATAAAGAAATAATTATGGGAAGAAAAGTAGAGAACAAAGAATGGAATGAAATAAAAACAAACGACAGTTGGGCGATTTTTAAAATAATGGCTGAGTTTGTGGAGGGATACGAAAAATTGGCTAAAATAGGACCTTGTGTGTCGGTGTTTGGCTCGGCAAGAACTCATGAAGACAACAAATACTACAAAATGGCAGAAGAGGTGTCCTACCTCCTTACCCAAAACAATTACGGGGTAATCACAGGCGGTGGACCCGGAATAATGGAAGCCGGAAATCGAGGAGCGCGCAGAGGTGCAGGAATTTCGGTGGGACTAAACATCGAATTGCCTTTTGAACAAACATCCAACGAGTACATCGACAGTGACAAATCGATTGATTTTGATTATTTCTTCGTACGAAAGGTTATGTTTGTGAAGTATGCTCAAGGATTTATCGCTTTGCCAGGTGGTTTTGGGACGATGGACGAGCTGTTTGAGGCATTGACACTGATCCAAACCAAAAAAATTGGTAGATTCCCAATTATTTTGATGGGAAGCGACTACTGGGCTGGCATGATTGATTGGATAAAAGAAACGATGCTCGGAGAAGAAAAAAACATCAGCCCCGAAGACATGGATTTTATCCAAATTGTAGACGAACCGCAAGCTGCCGTGGATATCATCAATGAGTTTTACAACAACAATAAATTGCAGCCAAATTTTTAAATGATTAAGACCGTATTCCTCCTTGTGTTTGTTTGCTTTTCCTATTTGGGGAAAGCGCAAACATTCTATGATACAATGTTTGGATTTAGTTTCAAACTGGAATCGAAATTACCTGACTCTAACAAACTCTTCTTTTTCGAGGAGGATACAATTGATTTTTATCAATACAAGCAACTATCTAATTATGTTATTTTTGATTTAAATTGTTCAGATTCAACTTTTGGAGTCTCGAGTGCGGAAGAGTTTTTTGATACCATTTCTGGTGACAATATTTTCATTCAAACTAAGGACTTTGGAAATAACGGAAAATGGAAGATTAATGCTGTCTCAAAAACTATATCATTTAAGATGAAGAATACCAAGAAATGGTATTCCTACAAATTAATTCAAAAAGGTACTCTAGAAGATAATCCATTTCGACATCCATCAAAGGCGGGCGATTTTGGGTATCTAATCCGTCTAATCCCAATAAAGAGTAATTAATTACACCCAACTCCCTTCAATAGGTCTTTCCCAGTTGGTCAAAAACTCTTGTTTTGAAGTAATCATTCCATTATAAAAACGAGTTGATTTCGAAATTTCACCTGAGTCTATTTTACTTCTCAATTCATTGAACGGCAGCGTTTCAATTGTTCCGTTGACATCTATGGCAACCAACATTCTGTCCAATAATTGTACCCCAAGAATTTGTTCTAGTTCCTTGATGAATTTTACGGAGCTATCTTGGGCTCTCCCGCACATGGTATCGCCTTCGGTATCGGCAAATACGGCAATAAATCTGTTTTTGAGTACACGGAAAGCGCCTTTTACCAATTTTCCGTGAGAATCCCATTGCGACAAAAACACTTCGCTGTATTTATGAATCAAGTCGAGTTGCTCTTCCGTAAATGCTTGATTACTTGTGTACACCCAAGCTTTTGCGTGATTGTCAATCTTTTCAAAATCTGTTCCGATATGTAAGGTTGTTTCTGTCATTTTGTTGTTCTAATCATATTTAACTCCAAGTTTCCAACTTCATAATCCTTAGTCACTTCTAGATACATCCCGATGGGTCGGGACAATCGAAAGGACAAATCTTCGAGTTTCCAACTTCACTTTACAAATCCTGAGCTTGCGCAATGAGCTCGGCAATATCCATCACTTGGATGTCACTTTCTTTTTCAGCTAATTTTACTCCATCAGTCATCATGGTATTACAAAAAGGACAACCCGTAGCAATCACGTCTGGCTTTACCTCCAGCGCGTCTTCTGTTCGTTCTACGTTTACTTCTTTGTTTCCTTTTTCGGCTTCTTTAAACATTTGCGCTCCCCCTGCTCCACAACACAATCCTTTGGTTCGGCATCGCTTCATTTCTACTAATTCCGCATCCAAGGTTTCTAATACTTTTCGTGGTGCTTCGTACACATCATTGGCTCTACCAAGGTAGCAAGGATCGTGAAAAGTAATTTTTTTTCCTTTGAAAGGTTTTCCGTCTTCTATTCTCAGTTTTCCTGAATCTATCAATTCCTGAATGAGGTGAGTATGGTGAATTACTTCGTAGTTTCCACCTAGTTCTGGGTATTCATTTTTAAGGGTATTGAAACAATGCGGACAACCTGTGACGATTTTGCTCACCTTGTATTCGTTCATGAGTTGAATGTTTTGCATGGCTTGCATCTGAAACAAAAACTCGTTTCCGGCTCTCTTTGCAGGATCTCCCGTACAAGATTCTTCGGCACCTAGCACAGCAAATTTCATATCCACTTTATTCAATATTTTTACAATGGCTTTGGTGATTTTTTTGGCACGGTCATCAAAACTCCCCGCACAACCTATCCAAAATAAGATGTCAGGCGCTTCTCCTTTAGCCACATATTCGGCCATTGTATGTACTTTTAATTCGCTCATAATTTATGACTTAAAAACTTGTATTTTTTCATTTGAATCTACTAAATCAGTAAATTTTCCAGTAAATCTTGTTGCTCTTACTATATGATTATCAACCCAGTGATAATTTCCTCCTCTTGGTTTTCCAAATAATATCCCATGGTATTTAAACCCATGTTTTCCCAACCATTTTTCTGTTACTTCTCTATTTTCTTCTAATCGGGAGGTGAAAAACGTTATTATATGTCCTTGTTCATACCATTTGTTTAAGGTCTCCAAAGCATCGGGATAAACTTTAGCTGTTTCCATTCTCTCTGGTTGTTCATTTGGAATATCATCACAAATAGTCCCATCTATGTCAATCATGTAATTTTTTATTTCTTCAGGTAAAACCGGACTAATATGCTTTCCATCTACTATTTTATCTCGTAAGTTCATGTTATTTTATTTTGTATCCATTAGTGATTGGCATAAAACTATTAATAGCTTGTTCAAATGAAGTGATTTTTATTAATTTTCGTCCTTCCACTTCAATCTGTCTGCTTGGGCAAATTGCCACGGAGCACCGTTGTTTTCGATGTTGCTAAACATTCCTGTGAGTTCGCTCGGCGCTTTGGATTCTTCCATCACCAAGTATCTTCGCAAGTCCACAATAATCGAGAGTGGATCTATGTTTACTGGGCAAGCCTCTACGCAAGCATTGCAGCTGGTGCATGCCCATATTTCTTCCTCCGTGATGTAATCGTGAACCAGTGTTTTGTCATCGTGCTTGTCGGCTCCATTTTTTCTTTTGAACTCGCCCAGCTCTACCATTCTGTCTCGGGTATCCATCATTATTTTTCGTGGCGACAGCAATTTGCCAGTTTGGTTGGCAGGACACTCCGAAGTACATCGTCCACACTCGGTGCAGGTGTATGCTTGTAGCAAACTGTTCCAGGGCAAATCGGTTACGTCTTTTACCCCAAAAGTTTGTGGCTCGCCTTGTTGTTCTGGCGGTGCTGCATAAGGATCGGCTTCTGGGTCAAACATCATTTTTACCTCATTGGTTACGGCTTCCATGTTGGATAATCTTCCTTTGGCATCCAGATTGGAATACCACACATTGGGAAAAGCCAAGAAAATATGGAAGTGCTTGGAATAAGGCAAGTAATTCATAAATGTAAGCACAATAAACAAATGACCCCACCACCCTATTCGCTCTAGCAAATGAAGGGTTTCTACTTCCATTCCTCCAAAAAAGAGAGGTCCGTACCATTGGCTCATCGCAAATCCATAACTGCCATTTCCTTGGGCAATATGCATAGCTTCGTCTGCACCATTCATCGTAAAAATGAATAAGACTAACAGAATTTCCAGGTACAAAATAATGTTTCCGTCTAGTTTTGGCCAGCCAGTCATTTCATCTTTGTGAAATCGAGGTAATTTCAAGAGGTTTCTTCGTGCCAGAAAAGCAAAAGTAGCCACCAATGCTAGTACCGAAAGCACCTCAATGATGCTAATCACCAGTTTATAAAAACCGCCCAAATAGGGTTGAAAAATTCTGTGACTTCCGGTAATTCCGTCAATGATAATCTCGATGAGTTCTACTTGGGTAAGGATAAAAGCCAAGTAAATGACCAAGTGCAACAAAGCAGGAATTGGGCGATGAAACATTTTCTTTTGTCCCAAAGCTACCAAAGTCATCACTTTCCATCGTTCGCCTTTTCGGTCGTTTATTTTTTTGTCGCGCCCTAGGTTGATATTGGCAATTACTTTCTTCACATTGAAGCCAAAAAAACCAAAGCCTGCCGCGATTAAAACAATAAAAATAATACTAGAAATTCCCATAAAATATGCGTGTAATTAGGTTGTGATAAAGATAGGTACTTTTTGACTAAATTATAAATGAATGACCCTAATTAAGAATTAATATAAATAAAAAAGGCTTACACATGATACGTGTAAGCCTTTGATAATTTTGATTCTCTTTTCGAATGATTAATTCGGTTGTTCGTCTAGCAATTTTTTGAGTTTTTTCTCATCGTTAGCGTCTAGTTTTACTCCTTTGTCTTTGCCCCCAAACACTGCAAACTGCAAGTATCGTTTTGGATGAGTCTTGATGTTGAGCACCAATCTTTCGGTTTCTTGGAGCATTGCATTCATGTTGTTAATTAATTCATCATTGTAAATTAATTGATGCGCTGTCCCATTTCCATTATTAATCTCTTCCATCATTTTGGTAACTTCAGCCAAAGCTGCTTTGGTTTGCATTACCGTTCCAGCTATATCTGCACCTTTCAGAGAGTCCGACATATCAGAAAAATTAGAGATTAAATTCGTGATTTTTACGTTACTTTTCTTTACGTTCTCTGTGATACTAGCAATATTTTCTAACGTCTTTTTAATGTCAGATGAACTTCCTTTCACCACATTATCCACATCTTGAACGGTAGAATTCAGTGTAGTAACTGTTTGCCTCAAAGAAATCATCATTCTTCTCAAGTTTTCACCATCTGTTCCCAATACAGTGTCTATACTCGCGAGGGATTTATTCAGTTTATTCAACAAAACGTTTACTTTCGTTTCTATCGGAACAATTTTTTGGGTGGCTAATTCGGTAATACCAAATTTATAGTCCACCATTATTGTGTCCTTGTTCTTCAGCATTTCACTGCTTTCTCCCAAAATAATTTGGATGGAACTCTCACCCAGAACAGTCGTTTCTAGCTTAGCTTTCGAATCCTTCGGAAAATCCAATGCTGATTCAGAAATATTCAAGACAGTAATCCAGTTCTTGTTTTCATCCAAAACATTATCTTGAACCACTCCTATTTTATTTCCCTTATAATTGATTCCAGAACCAGGAACCAATCCTTGAATATTATCATATGCGGCATAAAATGTTCGATTTGAACTAAATGCGTTAATTCCTTTTAAGAACTGAATCCCAAACAATAACAGCGCAATTGCTACTACTACCGTTAATCCAATGATAAACTCTTTTTTGTATTTCAAATCTTTGTTGTTTTAGTTGTTTCCTAATTTAATTGCTTCATCCAAATCTACTCGTTTTCCATCCACAAACCCCATCAAAAAAGCATCCTTGTACCCTTTTTCCTTCGCTGTTTTCAGAGAACTTTGAATAGAACTGTAAGAAGAGGTGTTACCGTAATAATATCGGTAATACTTCCCGTCTTTTTTTATTTCAACGTTCTTTAATCCTTTAAAGTTATACGATTTAGGTTCAATTTTATTGGTGGAAGAGGCTAATTGTATTTTAAATTTAACTTTCGAGCTGCCAGATGCAATTTCGTCAGTTAAAGAGGACTCGATCGAATTCCTTCTAATTTCATTATATACTCTATCTCTTTTGCTCTTATAGGTCTTGAATGCTGAATAAATGGCTTTGGCCATTTTTTGTTGGTTTGCCGAATTCTTCAAAAAAATATTCTCTTTGGAATTAGTCAAAAAACCTGTTTCTATCAAAACGCTAGGCATTGTTGTTTTGTATAACACAACAAACCCGGCTTGCTTTACTCCTCGATCTTTTCTTCCTATTTTTTTAAATTCTTTCTGAATTTCACTGGCAAAACTGATGCTTTGGTTGAGATAAGCACTTAATTGCATCGTGCGGGCTATTAATTTTTCTGGGGTAATCATCTGGTACTTACTGCTACTATTTTCCTCCAACTCAATAACCGAGTTTTCTCTGGAAGCTATTTCTTCTTGTTCGTCTGTTTTATGTAAACCCAGCACATAGGTTTCTGTTCCATAAGGCGAAGATTTTGCGTTAGCATTGGCATGAATACAAATAAACAAATCGGCCTTTTTGTTGTTTGCTATCTTGGCCCGATTGTCAAGAGTAACAAACTTGTCTGTCTTTCGGGTGTATTCTACCGTAACATCTTTGTCGTTTGTTTCAATCAATCTACCCAATTTGAGAGCTATACTCAGCGCAATTGTCTTTTCTTTACTCCCCTTTCCAGAACATCCGTCATCATGTCCACCATGGCCCGCATCGATCACCACCGTTTTGAATTTTTTTCCTTGAGAAAAAGACGGTGAGAAAAAAAACAACGCACCCAACATAAGAAACATGTTTCTTGTTCGTTTGTGTATAATTCTGGGAGTTATCGGTGTCATTTTTTCTAAAAACATAGTTTTTCGATTAACTTTGCCCGTAATTCTATCACTAGGACAAAACAAATTTAACATTATACCACATAAGCACATATTCATTCGGGCATTTTTTATTAGCTTGGTATTGTTAATATTGTTAATACCTAGCGAGTTATTGGCTCAAGAAAACCCTGCCGAAAAAACCCGGACAAATTCGAAACGATTACTCGATGAGCCAGTGGAATACGATGCGGTGGATTCTACCATTCTCGATATCGTGGAGCAAAAAGTATACCTTTACAGTGGAGCATTAGTAAAATTTGGCGAAATTCAACTGAAGGCAGGCTATATTGAGTATGATTTCAAGAATAAAAACGTGTGTGCCTACCCAAGAAAAGACTCATCAGGAAAAGAGATTGAGTTTCCCGAATTTACGGATGGAAACGAAACATTTACGGCCAAACTCATGTGTTACAACTTTGAAACAAAGAAGGCATTTGTGGAAGGAAGTAGAGCAAAACAAGGAGAAGGTTTTGTTCATTTTGACAAAGTAAAAGTGTACGAAAATAAAGAAACACATGGTTTGCATGGGAAATATACAACGTGCGATGCCGAACATCCTCACTATTATTTCAACATTTCTAAGGCAGTCGTAAAACCCAACGACAAAATTGTTGCGGGCCCCTTAATGCTTTACATTGCAGATGTTCCCACTCCGTTAGCTCTTCCTTTTGGATTTTTTCCGAATCAAAAAAATAAAGGTGCTGGAATTATCATTCCTACCTACGACAATTCCATTCCGTGGGGAAGTGGTTTGAGAAATGGAGGATACTACATTCCTATAAAAGACAAAGCAGACATCCAACTAACGGGGAGTATTTATACGCGAGGAACTTGGGGAATGAGAGCAGTAACTCGCTACAAAAGCTTGTACAAACACAATGGTAATTTTCAACTCTCGTTCCAAGAAAATATCAACGGAGATAAAGAACTGCCTATCTTAACGAGGTATTCTAAATCTAGAATCTTTTCTGTTATTTGGAATCACAATCAGGATCCAAAAGCACGACCTAATTCTACGTTTAATGCCAATGTAAACTACAACAGCAATGCCAGAACCGATATCAATTCACAGGGTACTGGATTCTTAAACAATTCGTATCAATCTTCTATTACGTATAGAAAAATATTCCCGAACACCCCTTTTAGCGTAAATGTAAATGCTTCCCAAAGCGGAACTTATACCCCAGCCGACACATCTATTCGGAGGCAAGCGTACAACAATCTTACTTTTAATTTGCCAGACATCAACTTTGCGATGAATCGTATTTATCCTTTTAAATCGCTAGAAAATGATAAGAACGCTGGAAAAAAATGGATGAAAGAAGCTTCCAAAATATTTTTGACCTGGAATGCCCAGATGAGAAATGAAGTAAACTTCATAGACACTGCCTTGGTTGGAGATATTATTAATCAACTTCTACCAAAAGTAAGAAATGGTGTGCAACATAATATCTCCGCGGGAACCTCTCTTAAGGTTTTGAAAAAAAATGTCACCTTAAATCCCTCTTTACGATTGACAGAAAGGTGGTATTTCCAGCAATTAGATAACGTCTACGATCCCATATTAGACGAGGTGGTGTCAGACACTTTGAGAGGAATTGAAAATTGGAGTAGAGCGATGAATGGGAGCATGAGTTTGTCTGCCACAACCAAACTGTATGGATTTTACCAATTCGCAAATTTTGCGAAAGGAAAAAGACAGACATTGGTTCGGCATGTATTCACACCGAGTGTTTCGTACAATTACACGCCCTCACTAAATACATTTATCGACACACAATACATCAATGTAAATAATATCATTCTTCCTTATACGCCTCTACAATTAGGAGTTTATGGGGTTCCTCCTCGTACTTCTTCTGGTGCCGTTGGTTTGAATTTAACCAACTCTTTTGAAATGAAAATAAAAACCAAAACTGATACAGGGATGGTATACAAGCGGGTTAAACTAATTGATAACCTCACACTTTCTACTAGTTATGACTTAATCAGAAAAGAATTTAAACTATCGGACATCAATATTACTGGAAGAACCACTTTGTTCAAAACCATTGGTTTAAATGGAA
>CBFHVI010000015.1:0-49370 GCA_965658995.1 Flavobacteriales bacterium
GACTGTCCGCCTGAAACCAAGCTTGCTAAGTACCGAAAACTTGCGGAAAGCATTGCCCGCCCTATGTTTTATACCCTTTGTTGGCAACTGTTATTCTTCAATTTTATGTTCAATTAGCAAATCGTAATAGCTGTTGTAGGAATTCTTGTTTAACCAAAATGTATCGGCTCTAATTAGGCCTTCATATCTCTTATCGAGCTCTAGGAACTCGATTAGTACTCCATTGGTTCGATGTCTGTTGTAATGATCGTAGAAATAATCTTCTCCACTCCATATGCTAACCGTATCGTTTTCTGCTATACTGAACTCATAACCCAAGTCAAAGGTTATTGAAGGCTTTGATGAGACTACCTTCTTTGTTTTCGGGTTTCTATTTAGATAGGTAATTTGAATGTAACGATGTTTATAGGGGGTGTAATGGTTTTCTGAAGTGTAACAAATGCGAATGAAAGGAGCGTGCGATTTCTTTTTCCTTTTTTTAGAAAGTGTAAAACCTAAAACTGGTTCTATACTCACTGGCATATTATCCCAACCATTTGATTTTTGGATAGCACAAGAAAAAGCAAGTAGGGAAATAATAATCACATTAATCAAAGCTGAATTGAACGATTTCATCTTTTAATAGTTGCCAACTTGTTGTTATGCGGAAGTTACGAAAAATAGTTTGTAATCAATTCGTTTACATAGGTTAAACTATGTTTCATTTATTTTTAAGTAAATTCGTTAGGTGCTGATTATCGCACCAAATTGGAGGTAAACGTTACGTCCGAGAATTTGTTAGAATGAATAGCCTAATTATCCTATTCCTGGCCTTATAATTTCAAATAGTCATTCGTATAATCTAGAACAGTGTAGGGTTCGTTATTTTATATACTGACTTATTTCTATAAGACTTATTTAGAAATTTATTTTCTCATCCAAGTAAGGAAAGCACTCGGATATGATTCATACTGAACCGTTTTTGATAGCTGTTTTAATTGCCCATAACGGTTAGTATATGGCAAGTAGGGCAGTAGAAAGCGATAAACTTTCGGGTTTGCTCTGAGCCACATTTTTATATTTTGTGTCTGGCAATTTTAGAGTCATTCCTTCTCCTAAGGTCAAACTGTCAACATGTCCAGCTATTTTGTTGTCAACTGTTTTTACATGAATGTGCATGTTGGTTGTATGATGTGTGAAAATTGCATGATGTGAATCGGAATAGAACCCTAATATTTCAACTTGTCTATTCTCTATTGTTCCATTAAGTCCAGAGCTTATGTGTTTTTCATGAGAATGCTCTGTATCCCCATCTTTCCAGTTGATTACGTGCCAGTCAAATGAGTTAGGCGTACCCTCTATTAAAAATGGGAATGGTTCATCTATTTGTATTTGATTTTCTTTAGCAGTTTGTTCTATGTAACTTTCTAATTGCTCATAGGTCACGACAGTATTAGGGATGTTAATTGATTTCCATTTACTAACTGATGCATACACAAGAAGCGTTGCTTTTTTGTTAAATGAGTTGTCAAAGGTTAGGGCACTGTCAACAACCATTGTGTTGAATGGCTTACTGTCAAATATTTGGATTTCACCTTTGAGGTTTTCAAGTGCGCCAAGTGCGTAAAAATGTTCAGAAGTTTCAAAGTCTTTCAAATCAGCTTTTGCGGATACATCTCCTTTATGCATCATGTTTTTTAACGCACCGTTATACTCGACTTTGAATTTATTTGTCTCTTTATAAGCTGTCTCCTTTTTGTCTGTTCCACATGATGTAATTGAAAACACTGTTAGTAGTAATAATATATATTTCATAATCTTCATTTTAATGTTGCCCAACGGTTAGTGTATGAAGCGTTGGGCATTTAAAAGCAATTCATTTTTAGTTTATTACTATCTTTATTTATAAGCACTAACTTTGTTTTAATCACTTATTGACCAATGATTTATACACATTGTTGGGCGTATGTTATTTTATTTTTATCAAAACAACATAATCTGATAAAACCTTTATTTGTTCTGTTAATGGTTTGCCAGAAAGACTTGTATTTGAAGGTAACTCAATTGTCTTTGGCAGCACATCAATAAGGTTCAATATGTAACTAGACTTTATGGTGTAAGAGACATTTTCAGCAATATCAGATCGAATAATTGATGAATTGATTCCTAATAAATTACCATTGTGGTCAAATAATGGACCTCCACTATTACCAGGTTGTATAGGTGTTGTTGTTTGATAGGTAGTAATATTACCTTGAAAACCTGTTTTTGAACTAATTTTACCGTCAGTAAATTTAATTTCTTTCCCCATAACCGAAAGAGCCATTGGGTAACCTAAAGCATAAACTTCTGAACCTACATCTGCGCTTCTGGTTTTGAAATTGTATGGAATATCAGTTAAATTATTAAAATTTGGATCATCAATTTTTATAATTGCTAAGTCATTAGTTGCATCACTTTGTAATACTTTCGCATTAAATTTTCTTATTTCATCTTTATATTTAAATTCTACTTCTATTTGATTTACGTCTTCAATAACATGGTGATTAGTAACAATATGACCAGATTTTGAAATAATAATACCAGAACCATTGCCTTGCCATTCGCCATTCGCTATTTTCTCAGAATTATTACTTTTTCTTAGCTTAGGATACATTTTGTAGAGGTAGGTTTTACCTGATAGATAAAACTCAATAACACCATTTTTATAGGTTGCCATTGATTTTTCTTCTGTACGCCCATCACCCATTATCCATTTCATGGTGAAAACATTTTCAGCAGCAGCTTCGTCCATTTGGAATTTCTTTTTGCCCGCACTCCATTTTCTTGATTTGGATTCTAAAATATAGCCAATGTAACTATAATCTTTTTTAATAATAGTAACTCTATATTCAGATTCACCAGTAGAGGAATAATCATAAATACCTTCAATTGGGTCCATATCATTTGAATCAAAATATTCACGAACCTCGCTTTCTGATTTAAGCTGTTCTAAAGTTATACTTTGAGAGGATGAAAGTATTGGTATTATTAATAAGGTGATTAGTAATTTTTTCATTTTATAAATTTAATTAATCTATTTAAATTTTAATTACGCCCAACGGTCTAGTGTATGATTTCGTTGCGTATTTAAGCACTAAAGTTAGCAAATAAATCACAAATAGAAAGTCCGCGAGGACTTTCGTAAGTAATCTATAACTAGCAATGAATTATACAAATTGTTGTGTGCAGTTTTTATATTAAGTTAGCTATATCCTCTATTGTTATTAATCCAAATAGTTTTTCAGTAGGTTTTCCGTTTTGAGTAATAAAAATCACGTCTAAATTTCTTTGTTTTTTATTAATTTGATTTATGAATAAATCATAAGCCTCATAAATCGATGTATTCCGAGAAACAAACTTATAGTTTTTTTTAAATTCTATTTCGGGAATCAAATCTCCAACTTTTACGTTTTCGATAATTATTGTTCCGTTTTCCTCTAGTTGTGATGATAGCCATCTTGAAATGGTATTATTGTTTATTAATTCGCAGACAAATCCGTGTTCATCAAAAACTGGAAATTGTGAGAATGACTCTTTTTTCATTTCAATTAAGATGTCATTTATGAACTCTTCTTTTTTCGCACCTAAAACTTTGAATTGAAATTCAGGAATTACTTTTTTTGGATTAGTAATATTTTCATAAAGTTCAGAAATCCGCAAAACTGTGCTTTCGTGAGGTTCTGCAATAGCTTTATTTCCAATTTTAGGATTATGTACTATTGCATTTCTTAATTCTCCAAAAGATATCAGTTCGTCTTTAAATCGCTTAACAACTTTATTGCTAGAATTCTTTATTTTTTGAGCGAAATTCACATAAGAATCATAACCATCTATTTTTTTTAGATAGTTGTCTATTCTATTATAAGTGTCTAAAAATTTTTCTGAATTTGTCATTTTTCAAATTGCACACAACGTCTAGTATAAGAATAGTAGCGGATTTACAAGCACTAACTTTTCGGGTAAACACAGACCTTTTTTATAATTACTTACTTTCGTTTTAGCGATTAAACCGCTATTATTTTTATACAATGTTACCTGCTGGCTTTTTTACAAACTTAATTTCAAATTATTTTTTTCGCCTTTTTTCATAAAGTGTATCTTACTTTTAAATTCTTCATTTTCTTTCGATAGACATTTTAAAATTCCATTATCATTTTCTTTGAAATGACTCCATCCGTCATTATGGATAGGAATGGCTAATTTTGGGTTGATAGTTTTTACAGTTTGTATAAAGCCTTTTGCATCCATAGTAAATTTTCCTACCCCAGTCAAGTAACGAAATTCAGCACTACCTACGTGTATTAACGAATAAGTTGGGGTAATTCTTTTGGCTATTTGTTTAATTCCCTCAAAATATACTGTATCTCCACTAATATAGAGTGTTTCTTCGGATATATTTGTTTCGATATAAAAACCTATCACTTCACCTGATATAAATCTTGGAAGCCAATTTGGGTGGTGTTGTGCAGGCATAGCTGTTATTTTCAATTTAGTCTTTTTGTTTGGTTCAGAATATTCGAATGATTCCCAAGGTCTTAATCCTTTTCCATTACTATGAGATTTCTGTATTTTTCTAGTTGATAAAATTAGTGGTACTGACTTAGCAAATTCCCTTCCTTTTTTATCAAAATTGTCTTTATGTTGCGGGTGACTTAATAGAATTAAATTTACTTCATCCAAGCTAATGTTTTCTATATTTGGATTTCCTGTTTTTCTGGAAAATGCTCCATAGCCGTGATGGTATAATTTCCCCGCTTTATCCAAAACTGGGTCAGTTAATATTTTAATATCTCCAATTTCAATTAAACAACAGGCTGTATCAATTTGAGTTATTATCATTTTTTCTTTACTTCAAATAAATTAAAATTAAATAGATTCCAATAACCCAATCGTAAGTTGCACAAAACGGAATATACCATTGAGGTATTTTTACTAGTTTACTCGAAGAATTGTGATGTGCAATATCCCATAGTCCGTGCAAAAACAATCCTATTACCAAAACCCAAGGCGAAATCCAAAGTCCAAATATTCCCATTGCAACAAAAACGGAAGCAACTATAATTTCAATTATCATTGCCTTTTTATGTTTACTTAATAGAGCAAATCCGTAATAAACTGAACCTATAAGTACTAAGAGAAAGGAAGTCAATTCCAATCCTTTTGACTCGGTTAGAGTTAAGTGTAATATTATAGTAACAATTCCTAATCCTAGTCCAATTAATATGTTTATTAAAGTTTTTGATTTCATTTTCAGCTTGCAGGTAACTTGTTGTTATGCGGAAGTTACGAAAAATAGTTTGTAAGCAATTCGTTTACATAGGTTAAACTATGTTTCATTTATTTTTAAGTAAATTCGTTAGGTGTTGATAAGCACACCTTATTGGATGTAAACGTCACCTTTATGAAAATCGAACCATTAGATCACTTTGAGAAAATACTCTTATTGAAACGATATAGTAAACAAACTATAGATAATTATGTCTCACATTTAAGACTTGCTCAAGTATTTTTTGATAACAAAAATTTTACATCCATTTCAGATAAAGAGTGGTTTAATTATCTCTTTCATTTAGTACACTATGGTCTTCCTGTTTACGCAAGGACTTCTTACAAGGCAAAAGAAATCATCAATAACGCCAATTTTGATAAGACTAATATGGTGGGCGAAGATGGAAGCATTGTCATTGATCTAGATTCCATGAACAACTATACAAAGAGTCGCTAACAGAATAAAAAAAGTTAAAAAAGGGTCGAATTTTAAAAAAATAAATGCCGTACATTTGACAAGCATTTTTGGAGGCAAAAATGTCACTAACATTTATTGAATCGCCTATGCTTTCTTTTGAAAACACTGAAGTAGCTTTCTCGGGTAAATCCAATTCTGAATTGAAATGGGCTCACCGTTTGTTTAAATTAATTGGAAATAACACCCTAATTGCAGTTGGAAAAGTAGCCACTAATATTGCCTTGGGTATACGTTTACCTATCACTGGAATCATCAAAAAAACAATCTTTAAGCAATTTTGTGGTGGAGAAACTATAGAAGAATGTAAGCCAGTAATAAACAAACTCAATGAATTTGGTGTAGGAACCATCTTGGATTATTCGCTAGAGGCAAAAGCCGATGAAGCTGAACTTGAAAAATGCTGTCAAGAGCTCGAAAGCGGTATTGAACTCGCAAAAACGAACAAAGAAATTCCCTTCATTGTGTTCAAAACCTCGGGAGTTATCCAATTTGATTTACTAGAAAAGTTCAATACTCACACAGAGAATTACACCCCCGAATACCTGGCAGGAGTTAACCGTGTAGAGCGATTGTGTAAAGCTGCTTTTGAGGCAGACACTCCTATTTTGATAGATGCCGAGGAATCGTGGATTCAAGAGGCAATCGACCGAATTTGTGTTCAAATGATGAAAAAATATAACAAGGAAAAAGCCATTGTTTACAATACCATCCAATTGTATAGATGGGATCGTTTAGAGTTTTTGAAAGAGTCTTTTGCCAAAAGTCAGAAGGAAGGGTACCACATTGGGGTAAAGTTGGTGAGAGGTGCCTATATGGAAAAGGAGCGAAAAAGAGCCGAAAATCAAGGATATCCTTCTCCCATACAGCCTGACAAACCGGCTACTGACAGAGACTATGATTTGGCGATAGAGTTTTGCGTAGAAAACAACATTGCTGTATGCGTGGGAACTCATAATGAGGCAAGTTCCATGCTTATGGTGCAATTGCTCGAGAAAAGGGGATTGGACAAAAAGAATGATGCGTTTTACTTTGCGCAGTTACTTGGGATGAGCGACCACATAAGTTTCAATTTGTCCAACGAAGGATTCAACGTAGCCAAGTATGTTCCTTATGGACCGGTGAAAGAGGTAATTCCTTACTTAATTCGGAGAGCGGAAGAGAATACTTCGGTAGCAGGTCAAACAAGCAGAGAATTGGCCTTAATATCGAGTGAAATGAAACGAAGAAAACTCACAAAATCCTAAAGTGTTTTACCAAAAGTAATTAACAATCTCCTTTTATTTAATTATTGACGAATCAAGGTGGTTCGCGGGTATATTCGTTATATTTGTACGTCTAATTCCACCTAACTTTGGGTGTAGAAAGTGAATTTATATAAAATTGAAGTATGAAAAGAGTAACTAGTTTATTGGTAGCTTCTACCTTAATTTTTGCTTGTGTTCCCGCAAAAAAATACGAAGACCTTAAAGCCAAAAGTGAGCAATGCCAAGAAGATTTGGCAAAGTTTCAGGCTGAAAATGAGAAATTTAAGAATGAAAACACCGAGCTGAACCAATTGCTTTCTGCCAAGAAAGAAGAGTTGAGCGAATTGCAAGAGGAATTGACCGATGCAAAAAGAAAGTTTTTGGAAAAAGAACAGCAGTACGACAAATTAAAGTCGCTGCATGATGATATTTTATTGAGATATGATAGATTATTAGCAAACTCCTCCAGAGAGAATACATCGCTTACTGCTAAGCTGGATAAAACTCAGCGTGAGCTGCAAGCAAAAGAAGATGAACTTAACAAGTTGGAGAAAACGCTCAATGAGTTGAAAATTACTCTAGAAAACAAACAAAGAGCGCTGGAGTTGAGAGAGCAACGAGTAAAAGAGTTAGAACAACTTATTGCCGAGAAAGATGCGGCCGTGAATGCATTGAAAGAAAAAGTATCTAAAGCGCTGTTGGCATTCGAAAACAAGGGATTAACTGTAATCCAAAAAAACGGAAAAGTGTACGTAAGCTTGGAAGCAAAACTTTTGTTTGCCTCCGGAAGTACCAAAGTGGGAACTGAAGGAAAAGTAGCTGTCATTCAATTGGCAAAAGCGCTTGAAGGCGAGGAAGAGCTAGAAATTGTGGTGGAAGGTCACACAGATTCTGATGCATTGAAATCTAGTGCTCACCCGCGAAACAATTGGGAATTAAGTGTACTGAGAGCCACTTCTGTCGTAGAAATAATGATGGAGAATAGTGAGATAAATCCAAAGATATTGTCGGCTGCAGGAAGAAGTCAGTATAACCCTCTGGGAGAAGACAAGGCCGCTAACAGAAGAATTGAGGTGATTTTGACACCAAAATTGGACAAACTTTACGACATTATTTCAAACTAACTCTGAGGTTATTTTTTAAAACCGAGCCTCTGGTAAATCACTTGGCGCAATCCTTGTGATGTAATTTTATTAAAACTATCGCAGTATGAAAAAGAGCATTTCCATTTTGTTAGCTATCTTCCTCGGTATGGGAGTAGTTTTGGGACAAGATTCTACCAACAACACCAGTTGGAAATTGTACCCAACAAAGAATGACACCGCGCATCACGCCTTGAAAACGGATACAATTTACACAGTGAAGAAATCGGAAAAACCTGGTAAGGTGACTGTTTCTAAGGATGGACGAATTGACAAAATATCCAGAGACTTGGCAGGAGGCGAGAGTCGAAAACCAAAGGCAAAAGGCTATAGAATTCAGGTAATTTCTTCTTCTACCAAATCGGTAGTAGATGCGGAAAGAGCAAAATTGATTGCCTCCCACAGACAACACAAAACCTACATTGATTATAAAGCTCCAAACTTTAGGTTGAGAGTAGGAAATTTTAGAACAAGATTGGAGGCTGAAAAAATGCAGCATGAAATCAGGGAAGACCATCCTAATACTTTAATCGTAACGGATTTGATTGATTTTCCGGTATTAGAACAATAATGGAATCAGAAATCAAAAAGAGAAATATCCGAGCTCTTTCCCAAGAAGAGTTAATTACTTTTTTTGAGACCAACGGGGAGAAAAAGTTTAGGGCCAACCAAGTCTTTGACTGGGTGTGGAAGAAATCCTTTACCGACTTTGATTCGATGAGCAATATCTCGAAAGAAACGAGAGAACTTCTCAAACAGTATTTTTATTTCAATAAATTATCCATTGACACCAAGCAAGTAAGCAAAGACGGCACAATTAAGTGTGGTTTTAAGCTATTTGACGGAAGTATCGTAGAAGGAGTACTCATTCCAACAAAAAAAAGAATGACTGCCTGTATTTCTTCTCAGGTGGGTTGTAGCTTGGCTTGCTCGTTTTGTGCTACCGGCCGACTCAAACGTATGAGAAATCTTACTTATGATGAGATTTATGATCAGGTGGTAGAGATAAATAAATTGGCGAATGACAATTACAACAAAGGTCTCACCAATATCGTATACATGGGAATGGGAGAACCGCTCCTAAATTACAAAAATACCTTGGAGTCAATTAAGAAAATTACTTCGGATGAGGGATTGGGAATGGCATCAAGAAGAATTACCGTATCTACGGCAGGAATCGCTAAGATGATTACAAAATTGGGAGATGACCAGGTGAAGTTCAGACTAGCTTTGTCGTTGCACGCAACCAACGACGAGGCCAGGGATAAAATAATGGAAATAAACCAACAAAACTCACTCGATTCGCTCGCCACCGCCCTTAAGTACTACTATGAAAAAACAGGAAACATGATGACTTACGAGTATTGCTTGTTTAGTGGTGTCAATGATTCCTTGAAAGAAGCTCAGGAGCTTGTCAATTTTTGTAAACACGTTCCGTCCAAAGTAAACTTAATAGAATACAATCCTATTGATGGGGGAGAATTTGAAAAATCTGACCCAAAGTCCACAGAAAGATTCGCCAACTTTTTAGAAAAAAATGGAGTTCCTGCTAATGTAAGACGCAGCAGAGGAAAAGACATTGATGCGGCCTGTGGTCAATTGGCCAATAAGAATTAATGGGGGTTACTTCAAGTATTTTACATTGCGTGAATACATAATGACGAAAGCAATGGTAAAGAATAAAAAGAATCCATAGGTGATAAATACCGGAAGAGATAAGGTAAAGAGCAACAAAGGAATTTGGCTTATCACTTTGGAACCTAAATAAAGATGAAACCCAATTTTTTTCATTTGGTACATCAGAATTGCACCCAGTAAACTGAGTAGACTTCCTAGTATATTGATGGTAAGAATAACTGGAGCGTTTTCAATGTTTTCGGCATTGAACACTTCCATGGCAGGGATAACCTGGCTCATAGTTCCTGTTTCGTCCTCCGCAGCCATCTTGTACATTTGTTCTATTCCTAGTTCGTTGGCCTCTAGTTGAGCTTGCTCGTCATAGGTGAGACCACTGTACAAAGAAGACAGAAAGAATATTCCACTCACAACAAATGTAATGATGCATAAAACGGTAAGAAAGGTAGGTCTTTCTTTTTCTATTAACAGTGAATCTTGGTCTAAAAAATGTTGATTGTCCATGAAGTTTATTTCTAAGAGTATGAAAAAACAAGGAGAAACTTGTGGATACCTCCTCGCATGTGGGCTCTATCACAAATATAGAAAATATAATGGATTTTTAACTCACAATTAGCTTCCCAAAAATAATGGTAAATTAGGAGTTGATAGCAACTAATAATTCAAAAAACTCCTCTTTTTTGGCGGCAGACAAAGGAATGGAAGCATTGTCTTTCATGATGATGTATCCTCCATCTTTTTTTTCGTATCGATCTACAAAATTGAGATTGATAAGGTGGGAACGATGCGAACGATAGAACGACAGACCGGTTAGCATTTCTTCGAAATCTTTTAATTTTCTGGAAATCATGATTTTTCTATCTTGAAAATAGACCAGCGTATAACTGCCATCAGATTCGCATCGAGTGATTTCATCACTATTGACCACATGTACGGTTTCTTGTGTATTGAGTACAAGTTTTTTTGAGGTTCTGTTCCATGTTAAGTTTTCGATCAGGCTTTTTATTTTTAGCTGTTGCTCGTTTGCCGAGAACTGCGATTTTGCTTTTTCTATGGAGAAATAAAACACCTCTGGATCAATCGGTTTTACAACATAATCTAAAGCGCTGTATTTAAAAGCCTTGATTGCAAACTCTTCGTGAGAGGTGACAAATATTACTTTGTAATCGTTGTACGAAAGTCCTTCCAAAATTTCAAAACCATTGCCATCGGGCAATTGTATATCCAATAAAATAAGGTCTGGCTTTTTTGAATTGATTAATGAAATACCTTTTTCCACGTTTTCGGCCTCACCTACCACTTCAATATTTTCTACATTGCTCAGCAATTGAATGATGAATTCTCTGATGCTATTTCGGTCGTCTACAATTACAGTTTTCATAATCTGGGGCGGTTTAGTATACATTATTTAACGGAAGATATAATTCGACTCTTGTTCCTTGTACCTCACCATTTTTAACGATATCGGTGGTGTGCGAGCGTATATTTCCTTTTAATTCTGTGTTCATTTTTTCAATCCTTTCGTTGGTAATATTGGTCGAAAAGGATAGATGACTCGATCTTCTTTTTTCGTAAATTTTTGATACTTTTTCTCTACCTAATCCATCATCCTCAATGGTTACTCGTAAAAATTCGTTTTTCTTTTCAAAACTCACACGAACAATTCCCGGTTCATTTTTTAGCTCCACTCCGTGAACAATGGCATTTTCTACAAAAGGCTGTATCAGCATAGGAGGTATTCGATACTCTTCGGGGCTGAGCTCGTCAGCCACAGCTATCTCGTAAGTTAATTTTTCTTCAAGCAGTAGTTTTTGTAAATCGAGGTAATTCGTCAAGCTCAAAATTTCCTTTTCCAACAGCACTTCTTTTTCTCTTGAACTTTCTAAAATGAATCGCATCAGTTTGGCAAACTTAGAAAGATAAGTGACAGACTTTTCTTTGTCTTGTTTGTAAATATTTCCTTGTATGGCAGCCAAGGAATTAGCGATAAAGTGCGGATTCATCTGGGTACGCAAGAGTTTTTGCTCTAAGTGCATACTGGCCTGTTCTAATTTTAGTTTTTCTCTTTCAGATTTTAATTTATTTTGTCGGTAAAATAAGAAAGAAATAAGCGCAACCAAAAGTAGCAGAAGGGATATGCCAATCAAGAACCAAGTTAAATAGCGACTCTCTTTCAAAATTAAGTCATTTATTTCAGCTTCTTTTTCAAGAGTTTCCAACCTGTTTTTTGCCTCTATTTCAGACAAAACACTTTCCATTAATTTATCCCGCTGAAGCCGACCCAAACTATCCTGAATACTTTTTGATTCCTCTAGGTAATCCAATGAGGCAGAAGTTTTGTTCATGGATTTGGTTATCAAGTAGAGCAATTCCAGGGCATATAGTCGTTGGTCTGCCATTACCTTTGGATCTTCCTCCACCTCTTTTACTATGGCAATCGCCTTACCATATTCCTTTTTGCGGTAATAGATTTCTCCTTTTATAAGTTTCGAGTTGTTGAACTCTGCAGTGTTGTTGGAGTTTTCAAAAATATACATGGCACTATCCAAGTAGTGAATCGCAGTTTTAAACTCGTCTTTTTTGTTATTGACTCGGGCAAGAGTCATATAACTTTGTGCCATTCGGTTTCGTTGGTTTAATTCTCTAAAAAGAATCAAGGCGTTGATGGAGTTTTGTTCTGCTTTATCTAAGTTTTCGAGGTCGTAGTGGGTAAAGGAAACCGCGTTGTACGATTTTGCCAACAACAGTTTTTCTTTGGCTTGTTGGGCAAATTTTACAGCAGAATTGAAATGACTGAGCGCCACTTCTTTTTTTCCTTCTTGCTTGTGATACAAGAATCCCAAATTATATTCGCAAGAGGCCAATCCAGAAATATCGTTGATAAATTGAGCAATTTTGCGCGCTTCGGTAAATTCTTGAAGGGCTTTTTGAGTATTATTGCGATTGTCGTAAAACTCACCGAGCAACACCTTGGTAGAAACCAGATAACTTTTGGATTCTATTGACTGAGCAAGTGTAATAGCTTTTTCTATCTCCTCTTTGGCCTTTTCAGGATTTACAAATCTATTCTGCTGAAAAGAAATGATGTACAACTGAATCTGAGATTCGCGTTGGGTATTGGATTGTGACAAAACAATTAAGCTATGAAGAAGCATTGAACCATACAGGAAAAGTTTCAGCATTTTTTTCATATCAGTAAGGTAGTTTATTTTTATTTGTTGATAGTGGCTTGTTTGTGACTACGTCAATTTTTCATACCAACCAGAAGAGTTAGTTCATAAGTGCATAAGTTGCCTCAATTGATTGACGGTACTTTCCCAATTAAAATTGTGTGTCACAAATTCTTTCCCGGCTATTCCTAGCCTGGTTCTTGTCTCTTCATTTTCAATTAAGTGACACATCAACTCAGCATATTCTTCCTTGCTTTTGCCAATGAGAATCGTCTCGTTGTGAACGGCTTTCAGAGCGTTATTGGCGAGTTTTGAGGTCACACAAGGCAAATTCATCGCCATTGCCTCAAGCAATTTATTTTGTAATCCTGTGCCTATGTGCATGGGAGCTATAAAGATAAGCGCCTGATTGTAAGCGTCACGAATGTCGTCCATCCATCCTGTTACGGTAACCCTTTCGCTTGCCAGGTTTTTTACTTCTGGGGTAGGGCTGGTTCCGGAAATAAGCAATGTTGCCAGTGGGTGTTTCTGCCATACCAAAGGCATTATTTTTTCCACTATGTACATCGCTGAGATAACATTCGGCTGGTATTGCATATTGCCGTTAAACAAAAAGGTATATGGCTGCGCTATCGTTTCGTTAGGAGAAAAATATTCCGTGTCTATGCCATTCGGAATAATTCCAATCTGTTCTCTTTGCGTGTGGTAGATTAATTCTTGATCTTGGGCGGAGATGATGGTGTGAGTATCAAAGTACTCAAAGATGATGTTCTCATAAATTTTTAATCGTTCTGCCTCGATTTCTAGAAGTCGTTTTAGGTAAAAGGGTGAAGTAGCAATTCTTCTTTCTATGCCTTTGGATAATACATCCATAAAATCGATAGTTTTGTGGATATGAAACTCATCTTTGACATACTCCGCTACTCTAATTAGTTGACAATAAATATGATCGGGTTGTATCGTTTTTAATTGAGCAGATACCTTGTTTTTTATTCCTCTATGGAAAAAGAGCCCTACCTGAAAAGGTTTTCCCCTAAAAAGTGCCCAAACTAAACCCAAGAAAGAGTGAAAAGCAGAAATAGAGTAGATCGTTACAGAAGCACAATATTTTTCTAACTGATCTCTCTGACTTGGCAACACTTTTTCTTTCGAGAGCGAAATAAGATGAATCTCACAGTGTTTTGATAATTCGCGCAACTGATGGTAGGCTCTTAGTTTATCTCCCTTATCGAGTGGGAAGGGAAACCTGGAAGTAAGAAAAACAAGCTTTTTCATCATCCTAAGGTAAGAAGTGAATCGATAAATGGCAAAATCTGTTGGTTCAATTGATCATCGCTATATTTTTCTTGAACTAACTGTCGTGCGTTGGAGCCAATGAGTACAGCTTTCTCTGGGTGAGCTTGCAACTCGTTGAGTGCAGCAGTAAACTCTTCCTTAGTATTGGCTATAATCAAGTGGTGGTTGGGCTCAAACACAATACCTTCGGCTCCGATGGAGGTCGATACGATACATTTTCCGAGCGCCATCGCTTCAATAACCTTAATTCGCATGCCGCTGCCACTCATCAGTGGAACAATCATTACATCGTGAGTATTCATAAACTTATGAGAATCTTCAACAAATCCATGCTCCTTGACTAGCGGAGATGAAAAGATAGAGGAGCTCATCCCCTTGCCCGCTAAATGGAGAGGAGTGTCATATTGAAGCTTTTTCCACACAGTGTTCACAAACCAACTTACCCCTTCCAAGTTTGGTTTCCAGTCCATTGCGCCAATATGAAAAAAGGAGAGAGTTTTGTTCTGATTGGGTGTAGGAATGTACTTGTTTAGTTGTACAACAAATGGAATAAGAGCGATGGGAGTACGAACGTATTTCGCAATTGTTTGAGATACCTTAGGGGTGATAGAAAAGATGCCATCCATCTCTCCCCAAATAGCTATTTCTTCTTGTTTTAATTTCTTCGCCAAATAAGCAAAAAGCTGTTTTTTGGGCGATTTGGCTTGGTGTGAATATTGTTCCCACAATTGAAATTCAATATTCGGGGCATTTAATATGAGTTTGGCTGTTGAATGTTGTTTAACTTCTTGCCACAATTGCGCAGAAAAAACACTTTCGAATTGAATGAGATCAAATTGTTGAGAGCGAAGAAGCACTTTTAGTTTATTCCTAATTTCGTCTGTACAAAATCTACTTAAATTATAGGAATTCTGGTTGAGAATCGATTTCAAACCGCCAATTGCCTTGGGTTTCGTATTAGCGTGGACGTGTGTAACCTGTTCGGGTAGTAGGTTGGCTGCTGTGAATTCGGGTTGCGAAAACGGATGTTTTTCGGTGCTTATCGTAAATACTGAAAGCTCAAACTCCGAGTGGTTTTGATAAAACTGAGACATTTTTGCCATTTCCAAACAACCACCATCTATAGCTGGATAAGCTGGTTTGTGGGTTATTTGCAATATTTTTTTTGACATGTAGAAAGTCCTGTTTGTTCTAGTCAAATATACTTATTCTACTTCATTACAAAGCCCTGAAGACGCACTATTTATTTGTTCTTATTTAGATCGTTCATCGTTCTGTTCAAACCTATAGTTGCAAAAGAGTGAATGTATTTGATAGAAGTGTCAATAAGTTCAGGTAGATTTTTTTCTTCTTCTTTGTCCCATTTCCCCAACACATAATCTACTTGTTTTCCTTTCGAAAAGTCGGCACCGATTCCAAAACGCAATCGAGCGTATTGGGTTGTTTTTAGTACCTGAATTAAGTGTTTTAGTCCATTATGACCCCCGTCACTTCCTTTTCCTTTTAGTCTGAGTTTGCCGAAAGGTAGGGCCAAATCATCCGTAATAATAAGCGTGTTGGACAATGAAATCTTTTCTTCTTGCATCCAAAAATTTACTGCGTTTCCACTTAAATTCATGTAGGTAGAAGGTTTTAAAAGAACCATAGTCCTTCCTTTAAATTTAATTTTGGCCACATCGCCATAACGCTTCGTCTCAAAACAAGAACTGGACGACTCAATAAGAGCGTCCAGTACTTTAAATCCTATGTTGTGGCGGGTATTTGTGTATTCTTCACCAATATTACCTAGGCCTACAATCAGGTATTTCATGTTGTCTAAATTTATTCAGCTGCTGCTTCAGAAGCACCTTCTGCTGCTGCATCTTCAGCACCTTCAGCATCATCTTCTTCAATTGCATCAGCAACCGCGTTTCTAGAAGTTTTAATAGAGACAGCAACATCTCTCATGTCACCTTGAAGTGTCACGTTAGGGATTTCAATCTCTCCCAAACGGATAGCCATTCCAATTTTCAATTCGCTAATGTCAAGAGTAATGTACTCTGGCAAGTCTTTTGCCAATGCTTTTACTTTCAACTTTCTGTAGTTTTGTCTTAATTTACCACCATTCAATACACCTGGAGAGTTTCCAGTTAATTTTACTGGCAGGGCAATAGAAACTAATTTATCTTCAGTTACCGCCATCAAATCAAAGTGTGTGATTCTGTCTGTTACCGGGTGAAATTGAATTTCTTTGAAAATAGCCTTGTGTTGTTTTCCATCTAATTCAATCTGGATGAAGGTTACTTCTGGTGTAAAAACCAACTTGTTTAATTCAGTTTCTTTTACATGAAAGTGAATGTTTCCACCGTCTCCGTATAATACTCCTGGAACACGACCTTCTTTTCTCAAGACTTTCGCATCTTTACTCCCTACGTTCTCTCTAAGAGAACCGCTCAATGATACTGTTTTCATTTGTTTTGTTTTTGTTTGTTTTTTTATTGTACAAAGTGAGTACTAATTGACTCATGTTTTTCAACTCTATTTATTACGTCTGCAAATAATTTAGAAACGCTTAATACTGTTATTTTACTTGTGTCTTTGTCCGTTCTCAATGGAATAGAGTCAGTTACGATTAACTCGGTCATCACCGAATCAGCTATTCGTTCGTAGGCTGGCCCAGAGAGTACAGCGTGTGAACACATTGCTCGTACCGAAAGTGCTCCTTGGTCGTGAATCATTTTCGCTGCTTTTACCATAGTTCCAGCTGTGTCTATCATGTCATCCATGATAATCACGTTTCTTCCTTTTACTTCACCTATCAGAGTCATATCCGATACTTCATTGGCTACTTTTCTTTGTTTGTAACAAATTGCCAAGTCGGCATCTAGGTATTTGGCATAGTTATTTGCCCTTTTGGTGGCACCAGTATCGGGCGCTACAATAGTTAGGTTCGGAATTTTTTGCTCTTTTAGGTACGGAAGAAAAATAGAAGAAGCAAACATGTGGTCTATCGGAAACGAAAAGAATCCTTGAATCTGATCAGCATGTAAATCCATTGTCATGATACGGTGTGCGCCAGCTGCAGCAAGCATTTTTGCTACAAGTTTTGCTCCAATCGCAACTCTTGGTCTGTCTTTTCTGTCCTGTCTTGCGTATCCATAGTAAGGAACTACGGCAATTATTTTTGCCGCAGAAGCTCGTTTGGCAGCATCAATCATAATCATTAGCTCCATCAAACTATCCGAGTTGATAGTGGGCTGAATAATGTAAACTTCTTTTCCTCTCACAGTCTCTTCGTACGAAGCCTGAATTTCTCCATCACTAAACTTTTGTAACTTTACGTTACCCAGTTTACTGCCTTTGTGATCTGCTACGTTTTGTGCAAATTCTCTGTGGGCGCTTCCCGAAAATAAAATAGTATTGGACATAATTCCTTGTAATGGGCTACAAAATTAAGGATTTAATTGGGAATGCCTTAATTTTTTAGAGGAAATTTGTTGGTAAAGTAAAAACTATACTTAAATTTGCATCCGCTTATTTTCCAACAGATGTACAATCTAGATGAAAATTACTACCAGAGCGAAACACAATAATCAAATGCCCGAGTGGCGGAACTGGTAGACGCGCACGACTCAAACTCGTGTTCCTTTGGAGTGCCGGTTCGATTCCGGCCTCGGGTACTAAACCGGAATTTTTCGTTTTCTCACGAAACTTTCCGGTTTTTTTATGGCCTAATTCTAAAAACAATCACTTTTAAAATTAAGAAAGATGAAATTAAGCATTGAACAACATTTTATGGCTCCAGCCGAGCTAGCAAAATCCATTCATCCAAAAACCACTAACCTACCGACACAAATAATTGACCGGAACAATTCCCAGCAGCAGGAACAGAAGTGATGGCAGACAATGGAAGAGTAACGATTACTATCGTAACGACCGATGCCTCTATGAATTCAGATTCATGTACGTTTGATGTGATTGTAACATGTGAGCAGGAATTAGATATTCCACAATTTATCTCACCAAACGGAGATGGCAAGAATGACTTCTGGGATTTATCAGAGTTGGCAAACTACCCACAGAATGTAGTGAAGATCTTTAACAGATACGGAACATTAGTATTTGAGCAAAGAGCCTACACGAATGAGTTCATTGGAAAATCTAATGTAGAGAATTTTGCTAAAGAAATTTTAGGGAACAACCTACTACCGGACGGAACATACTTCTACTTAATTGACCTAGGAACGAATACAGTAGACAAAAAAGTATACAACGGTTACCTACAAATCAAAAAGTAATAACCAGCTATTAATTAATATATCTAAAGCCTAATCAATTGGATTGGGCTTTTTAATGTATAAAAACTTTCATTTTTTATTTAGAATAGAAATAATATACCACATTATATTTTATTTGAAAATAATGGACTGAATTACCGATTTTTTTTCGATCAACTTCGGTTTTTTATTTTTTTTTAACCTTCGCATATCGAGTATGATTTAAAAATATTTTTGAAACCTAAATTCAATTTTTCACGTAAAATAAAAGTGATTACTAATATCCAAGAAATAAATTAAAAGGAACAAAACTCTGAATCAAGAAAAAAAGAAATGAAAAAAATTCGGTACATAATTATTCTATCTGTATTCGTTTTGGGATTAATTGAACAAGCTAACGCCACTCACATTGTGGGAGGAGATACTCGTTTTGAACAAACTGGCCGAAATACGTTTACACTGAAAATGAGATTGTTCCGTTTTTGTTCTGGCATTTCTTACCCTTCGACACTAACAGCAAAAGTATTTAATAGTGGAAACAACGTCTCGGTTACGAATATCTATATGAGCAGATCTGGGTTCAATACTATTTCCTTTGGAGATGCTTGCTATACACCGCCAGGATTGTGTGTAGAAGTTTATAATTATACAGGAAATATAACTTTGCCTGATAATACGGCAGGATATTACGTTACTTATTCAATTGGAGCTAGAAACGGTGGTCTCATCAATCTGGTAAGTGGAAATAGCACATGGTTTTGTCAGATACCAGACCCTGCCTTAGTTGGAGGAAATAGTAGTCCAAAATTTGTTGATTATCCGAGCGATGGTTATTTTTGTGTAGGCTACGACAAACAAATTGATTTTTCCTGTACTGATGCGGATGGTGACAGTTTAGTTTATTCTCTACAAAACCCATATAATTCACCACTAGGAACCGCGGGAGCAAAGCCCATAGGACTTGCGACATACAATCCAGGATTTAGTTTGACAAATATCATGGGGACAGCAGGTTCTTGTACAATCGATCCTTCTACAGGAATTGTTACTGCAAATCCCTCTCAACTTGGAATTTTTGTTGTGGCCGTGCGTTGCGAAGAATACCGAAATGGAGTAAAAATAGGGGAGGTGTTTAGAGACTTACAATATGCAGCTCTCAATTGCGTAGTTCCTACTTTTAATACGGATAGTTTGTGCTTTGGAGATTCAATCACTTTTGTCTCAAGTGTAGCAACAGCTGCAAGAGCCAATACTTGGGATTTTGGAGATGGTTCACCTATTTCAACTCAAGTGTCGCCCACCCATAGTTTCCCTGCGCCTGGCGTGTACAATGTTACTCACATAAGCTATAGAGTAGGATCAGTATGTAAAGATACAGCTAAACTTCCAGTAGTAGTTTTGCCTTTTTTGCAGCCCAACTTCAAAGCCGATACAATTTGCGAAGGGTCTCCTACAAGTTTTCTGAATCAAACAATAGGATTAATCAATACGTTGAGTTGGAATTTTGGAGATGGCTCTTCGTCAACTCAAGGCCCAAATATTTCTTATACCTATTCAAATTCAGGAACTTATAACGTAGATCTTACAGTAAATAGTTCGTCATTTTGCTCCAAAACTATTTCTAATTCTATTGTTGTAAAACCCATCCACCGAGATACTATTTATCCTATTGTTTGCGATAGTTTTGTGAGCCCTTCAGGAAAAATTTATCGTTCATCGGGCATTTATTTAGACACCTTAATAAGTTTGGAAGGATGTGATAGTATTGTGGTGACTGATTTAACTTTTGGAACACAGTCTTTTTCCACTCAAACACTCACTGTTTGTGATAGCTTTGTAAGCCCCAGTGGAAAGTCATTCGTTGTTTCAGGTGTGTATTTTGACACCATTCCCAATAGAATTGGATGCGACAGTATTTTGACTTTTAATCTAACTGTGAATATGTCGTCTCGCTCTATCCAATCAATCACCGTGTGCGATAGCTTTGTGAGTCCATCAGGAAAAACATGGAACGCAACTGGAAATTATCAAGATACTATACCAAACGCACAGGGATGTGATAGTATTATGACATTCATTTTAACAATAAATTACACTAATTTTTCTTCCGTTACAATCACTGTGTGTGATAATTACGTTAGCCCATCGGGAAAAACATGGACAACATCAGGAAATTACCAAGATACTATCCCAAATATTAGCGGGTGCGATAGCATCATAAGTGTTCTGCTTACCGTAAACAATACGAGTTCGTCTAATGCAGTGCTAACAGCATGCGATAGTGTTATTCTTCCCTCAGGAAGGAGTATTACAACTTCAGGAGTATACCTTGATACGATTCCAAATTCTTCTGGGTGCGATAGTATTGTCACCTTTTCACTAACTATTAATTATTCTAGTTATACCACTCAGACAGCAACGGTATGTGATAGTTTAATTAGTCCTTCGGGGAAAATATGGAAGTCTTCTGGAGTTTATCAAGACACTGTTTTAACAAATTCAGGATGCGACAGTATTTTTACCTATAATTTAACTGTAAACCAAACTACTTTCAATGTTGTTCAAATAGCGGCTTGCGATAACTATGTGATTCCAACCTCTGGCCAGGTTGTTAGCACCACAGGAAATTACAAAGACACAATTGCGAATTTAGCAGGATGCGATAGCATTATCGAGTATGATGTATTTATCAATTATTCCACAAATACTGTTATCTCTTTAACGGTTTGTGATAGTTTGGTTTCTCCTACCGGAAAGGTTTGGAAATCTTCCGGCAGCTACAGCGATACAATAATATCTGCCTCGGGCTGTGATTCTATCTTATCTTATTCTATTGTGGTGAATAAATGTAAATTCACCTATCTATACGAAACTGGGTGTGATTCTTTATTTTACAAGGGAAGCATGTATTCCACTTCTCAAACTGTGATTGATACACTCAGAATTTCTAATGGGTGCGATAGCATTATTACTTGTGTACTAGATATTACCCCGACCCCTGTTTTGACTATTTCTTCGACAAATTATATTGGATATGAAGACGATGAGGCTATACTTCGAGTTTCGGGAGCGGATTTGTACACCTGGCAAGATGGATTTTTTGATTCTGTAAGAAGAATAACTATAACATCAGTTTCTCAAACATTTTGTGTTATAGGTTTCAATTCTTCTAAGTGTTTTGCAGATACATGTGTACAAATTTATGTAAAACCTGGCATTTCAATTTTTGTACCTAATACATTTACGCCAAATGGAGATGGTATTAATGATTGCTTTGTTCCTTTTTTGGTAGATGTATCAGAGGATAATTACTTGCTTCAAGTGTTTAATCATTGGGGAGAGGAAGTGTTTAGTACCACAGAACTTAATACTTGCTGGGATGGGACCTTTCAAAATGAACAGTCATCTAGTGATATTTACATTTGGAAAATCAGTTGTATGGATTTAAAAAATAGAGAAAGGTTTGTAAACCAAGGACATATATTTCTAAACAGATAGTGTATAGACAGAACTACTACATTTTTTGACAATAGTTGATTTTGTAAAAGGTAGTATAGTTTTTTGTAAATCAATTATTTAAACTAAAAAGAAGTGGTTTTGAAAAAAATCACACGGTTCAACTACAAAAATACGTCAAACTTGAGACGTAGTGTTTCTTTGTTGTGTAGAAAGTAGTTTATTTGAGATATAGAAAAACAATACGATTTTCTATCGGCTCGGAGAATTTTGATTTCGGTTATAAAATATTCAAAAGGATCTCATTTTTATTGAACAGTTAGATAGTTTAAGCTTTAAAATAGAGCCGTAAAAGCCCATCCTCGGATGGGCTTTTTAAATATAAAAGAAGAGTTTTATTTCTTCGTTGTTTTCATAGTTATTTTAGAGAGTATTATTACAGCGATAAAAAAGACCAATTACAGTAAAGTGATTGGTCTTTTTCTTTTATGGTAGTAAATAAATTTCTTTTGTTTGTTGTCGAATGACAGAAACCCAAACTATAAGGACAAAAAAAGGAAGATTCGAATGAATCTTCCTTTTAAATAAAGTGTTGTTATGACTATTAATTCACCACTATCTTTTTAGTTATGGTTTGATCTTTAGACGAAATTCTTACTGAATACATTCCAGCAGATACTCCGTTTAGTTCTATTTGATTTACTTTGTTTACCAGAGAATTTGAATACACCATTCTCCCGTACACATCAAATATAGTGACTATAACTTGATCAATCTTTGGATTATCAATCGTCAAATCAAATTCTCCGATGTTAGGATTCGGATAGATTGAAATTGCTTGTTTTAATTCTTGGTTATCAATAGAGGTGTGATCTGAGATATTGATATCATCGATGGCTATATCTGTATCCCAGTTTCCTCCGGTTGTTCCCGTAAATCTTAGTTTAATGATATCACCAGAAAAACTCGTTAAATCTACTTGTCCTTTCTTCCATAGATTACCTTGGTTACCACCAATCTTGAATTGATCCATGTACCAGGTTGTTCCGTCATACACATCTACTCTAAGTGTATCCATCGAATTTCCTCCATACATATGGTACCAAAAAGATAGAAATGGAGTTCCAATTGAAGTACCTAGATCTATACAAGGAGTAAGCAATACACCTGTTTTTCCTGTACAAGCAGTTCCAGATGCTTCAAGGTATAAATATCTTGCAAATCCGGAGGTATGGTCGCCAGAAGGTCCGGTTCCATTAGACGGTGTTCTCCCTGAATTGGTTCTCCAGTCAATGTCATCTTTCACTCTGTTTTCGATGTTGGTAAATCCATTACTCAGGTTACAAGTTACATCTTCACAATCGCTTGCATCCGAACAGTTGATAAAGGAATTGAAATTCTCATAAAAAGGAGCCGACTGAATAGGAGTGTAGTTGTATACAGAGACAGCAGTGTCATTTAATGCATATACATCTCCAGTAATTTCCGTCCAAGCTTTTATTACATAAGTACCTGGTGAACCAAGGTTGAATTGAACTGGAAAAGTGTAAGGAGTAGAGTTTCCGCTACTCAGTGACGCAGAAATTGTTCCTGTTTGAACTGGTCCAGAGTTTACTTGATACTTTACTGTAAAGTTTGTGATTGTAGTTGCACCGAAATTATTTGCTCGAATAGTTATGTCTGACAATCCACTTTCACAAGCACTAGATGTTGGACTAATTATCGAAGATACACCTCCATCTATCGGCAATACACAATTGAGAAGACCTCCAGCATAAAACTGTGCATCAGCTCTTCGTCCCACGTTGTTTTGTGAATTAGATTTTACTGCAGCCACCGAAAACCATTGTCCCAAACTTGGATCAGTTATCGGTATTTGGAAAGTAGTAGAAGAAGTTCTACCCACCGAATCCATGTACTTGTTACCTAGTAAATAGACTTCATATTCGTCTGCTCCTGTTACTCCTGTCCAACTAACTTCCATAAAAGTAGGACACACCTTTGTAACAGTAAGGTTGGTTGGTTTTCTAATAATAGAGAAGGTATGATCAGAAGTGTCTCCAATACTTCCTCTGATAATTCTAACCAAGGCTTTTCCTGTCACTACATTTGGAACTGCCCAGTCTCTGTAGGTAGCTGTTCCAGCTGAAGTTCCAATAGCATTCCAAGTAGAGCCACTATCAATAGAATAACTCAAACTAAAATTCCCCGTTGTGCCATAGGAGTCCCAAAAAAGTCTTTCGGTAACACCAGGAACAAAACCTTCTCCACCATTTGGATTAATCAATTCCACCTCATCATAGATGAATTCATAAGTTACAAAGTATTTTTGTGGACCTTGAGGTACAGCCAGACCGTTCACTTTAAGTGAATAAGTTCCAGCAACAGGATTGTTGACGGAAATTTGCTCAACATTGTTTAATGTATCTACACCTTTTATTGCTGGGTTGTCAAGTGTTGTGGCATTAGGCGTAGGATCCAATATCCAGGGTAAATAACTATTTGTACCTCTTTCTAGGCGGGCATCCAAGTTATTCACCAAGGCCTTTGATGCTGAAGTACTGGCTTCATAATCATGCCAATAGACCATTACTTTTACTTCTTTTACATTGGCTGGTATTGAGATGTTGTGTGAGTTAGTGTTACCAGTGGTAATCGTAGAGCTAAAATATCTATTTTGCTCAATTGCACGAATAGCTCTGAGTGCGTTTACTCTTCCAAATCCGTATTTAAAATCAGGACCTACATTACCAAAATCATCTGCGGAATTTAATATAATTGCTTTCATTAACCCAGATTCTGGTCTTACACCCGATTTTGCTTCATAAGCATGATACATTTGAGCCAAAACTCCAGATATCCCCGGAGCTGCAGCTGAAGTTCCACTTCCGTATGCATAGGTGTGATTAGGGTCAGTAGAAAAATTTCCATTTCCATGAGCTGCGATATCTGGTTTTATTCTGCCATCATCGGCAGGACCTCTACTACTGGATGTTGCTAAATTTGTTCCAGTTTCTAGGTTTGCCGTAGCAATAACATTTTTTGCTTGTTTGTGGCCTCCAGTTATATTTCCCCACTGAGTTCCGGCACCGTATCCACAATTATTATTGTTTGAGTTTCCTGCCGAAAACACTTGAATGAGTGAAGGATTTAATCTTATTTCTTGATCCACAGTTCTGGCTAACGAGGTATATCCCGCATTACACCCATTGGAATAAGAAGATGAAAAAATAACTGCTGAATCATTCGTATGTACATTGACTGTGTTTGGAAGTGAAGAGGAGTATTGTCGTATAATAATATCAGCTCCAGTTGCCATACCTTTCATTGTGGGATCTACATTTCCTGCTCCACCCACGATTCCCGCAACCATATCTCCGTGACTTCCTAAATCGGCAGTTACTCCCGGTTGTGTCATTCTTCCTGTAAAATCTATGTGTGGACCAACAATCCCATCGTCATTTACGGCAACGACAACGCCTGTACCGTCATATTTTCTTCCTCCTTTGTACCTTGTGTTGATAGAGGTAGAGCGATGCATGTTTCGTGACAAATCGTGCTCTGGTTTTCCTGGTTCAGGAGTTAAGTCAATCATTCTAATACCAGTATGACGAAATAATTTTGTTACACCAGTTGGGTTGACAACCACCAACGCTTTTTTAACGAACTCATTGGTAGATTTTACTTTTGAAATGTAAGGTCTAAGTTTTTCGAGTTGGGCATTAAAGTCTAAATCTTGATAAAAACTAACGTACAACACTACTTCATTTTCTTCCATTGCCCAATCGGGATAAGGAGTGCTAATGGCCATGTCAGTAATTCTATCACTATTAAGGACCTCCACAACACTTCTTACGCCAAAACTTTTTAATGTTTTTTTGTCAAAGTTAACAGGGAATGACACTAGGTAAGTATTCATTGGAATATATTCCTGAAATTCCAATCCTAACTGAATCATTCTATCTTTATTCTCTTGAGAAGGGATTTGCTCAAATTGGACAAAACGATAATATCGTCCTTCAACAACAGGTTGGATACTGCTGGATGAAATAAAGTTATGGATGTTTTTTGGGTAAAATTTCGTCCCTGTTTTCAAGTCGACAGGAAGTCTATTTTGGGCTTGTTGGCCAACTAAGCTACTGGTAATAAGCAGACTAATAAAAATGTAGTATATTTTTTTCATGAGTGTTTATTAATAATTTCTCTAAATTAGGTTTTTGTTCAATCAACTGCAAATTTTGCTAAATGTTAAAAAAACGTGAAATTTCAATCAATTTTAAACGAACTAGGATTAATCTTATTAGTTAACCAATACTTGTTCAAATCATTGTCACAAAATGCGACATATTAGGGTTACTTTACTTAATTTTGGACTCAATTTCAAACCTACGTTATGATAGAAACAGATATTTTAATAATCGGAGCTGGACCAACAGGTCTTTTTACAGTGTTTGAAGCCGGATTATTAAAACTAAAATGCCACTTAATTGATTCCCTGCCTCAAGCTGGAGGACAATGTTCTGAGATATATCCTAAAAAACCAATTTATGATATACCTGCATACCCAGAAATTTTGGCAGGAGACTTAACTGATCGATTAATGGAGCAGATTAAGCCTTTTACTCCCGGATTTACACTAGGAGAATCTGCTGTTTCTATTGACAAGCAAGAAGATGGAAGTTTTATAGTAACCACAAATAGAGGAACAAAACACAAGGCCCCTGTAGTTGCAATTGCGGGAGGTTTGGGTGTTTTTGAACCGAGAAAACCACCCATTGAGAATTTATCCACTTTTGAGGATAAAGGAATTGAATACATCATAAAAGACCCAGAGTTTTACAGAGGTAAAGATGTTGTAATTTCAGGTGGTGGTGATTCTGCCTTAGACTGGGCCTATTTCTTGGCAAATGGTGTAGCCAAAAGTGTTGCACTTGTTCACAGAAGAAATTCTTTTAGAGGACATTTGGACTCCGTTCAAAAAGTAATGGACATGGCCGATAAAGGTCAATTGAATTTGATTACTGAGGCTGAAGTTGTAGGCGTTGAAGGTGGTGATACATTGAGTGAGGTAGTAATCAAACACAAGACTCAAGGTGAAATAAAAATGGCAACTGACCATTGGATACCATTGTTTGGACTTTCGCCAAAACTAGGACCTATTGCTGACTGGGGATTGAATATAGCTAAAAATTCAATTGAAGTAGACACCTTTGATTACAGCACTAATATCGATGGAATATATGCAATAGGTGATGTAAATACCTACCCGGGCAAATTGAAATTGATTTTGTGTGGATTCCATGAAGCAACATTAATGGTGCAGTCAGCATTTGCTAGGATTCACCCCGACAAAAAGAATGTATTGAAATATACAACGGTAAACGGAGTGAATGGTTTTTAATTCTGAAACGATGGAAAATAACATAATTAAAGTAACCGTTATTGATAGAGAAGGAGTGGCTCACGAATTAGAAGCTCCTACGGACATGAACATGAATATGATGGAAGTGTGCAAGTCTTATGAGTTGCCTGTGGAAGGCACCTGTGGAGGAATGGCAATGTGTGCTTCTTGTCATATGTATGTGGAATCTGATACTGAATTACCCGAAAAATCTGAGGACGAAGAAGATATGCTGGACGAAGCATTTTTTGTGGATGACGAAAAAAGTAGATTAGGATGTCAACTTCACATAACTCCAGAATTAGATAATCTCGTTGTAAAACTTGCTCCAGTAGGAGAATAAAACTTAGTTATTTAGTAAGTTTACCAATGACTTCAACAAAAATAGACAGCCGAATTACCCAAATAATCTTGGGTGCTTCGGCTTTTTTGTTGGTATACGTAGCTCTTTTTTCGGTAAAGCATTATGCTGATTCTGAGTCTATGAATCACTATTTTATCGTAGAATCTGTTTTTACTAATCCAGTGATGGCTCTAGATCATTGGGGAAAACCTTTGTTTATCGCGTTGTCATCTTTGTTTTCACTTTTTGGTGATCGGGGGGTAATGATTTTCAATGTAATCGTGATGCTATTAAGTGCTTTAATTTCCTTCAAATTATCTCGAAAATTGGGTGCAACAGTTAGTTTTATTGCTCCCGTGTTGTTGATTTTTGCCCCCGTGTATTATCCTTTTGCTCAATCCTGTTTAACAGAACCACTTTTTGGTTTAGTTGCAGTTTTGTCGGCTTACCTATTTGTAAACAAACGCTTTACATTAGCTGCAATTATTGTTTCATTCATCATTTATTCGCGCTCCGAAGGAATTCTTTTTGTTCCTCTATACGGAGTAGCCTTGTTAGTGAAAAACCAATGGAAGTCACTTCCTTTTTTGGCCACAGGTTTTGTTTCATATAGTTTTCTGGGAGCTTTGTTAGGCAAAGGTTTTTTCTGGTACTTCTATGACTACCCCTATAGTTCTATCGTAAGTTTTTATGGCACCGGACCATTTTGGAATTGGTTTACTCACTACGATTCCATTGTGGGTCTTCCTTTTGCTATTTTGATTGTAGCTAGTTTTGTGTATCTTGTCCAACAAGCTTTATTCAAAGTAAAGAATTCTTTCCGCTCAAAAGATTTTGTGCTCACATACCTCGTCTTAGTCCCCTCGGCCATATACATTTTCGGACATTCCTTTTTGTGGTACAAGGGTTGGAGTGCTTCGGTAGGTCTTCCGAGAATTGTGGGAGGAGTTTTACCTTTGATAGCTGTGTTCTCAACCTTGGGAATTAACAAGCTCTTGTCTTTAGTTCCTTGGGCATTTTTCTATAAAAAAGGACACTTTTTGGTTCTATCTTTTTGGACTATTTGGATGATTGTATACACATTTTATGGAAAAGAAAGTGTTATTCTTTCACAACCCAATGACATGAATAACCTGATCAATGAATCCATTTATTGGCTGGAAAAAGAGGGTTACCCAAGAGGGAGTGAGAGTATTGTAGTTTACAAAACAGATTATTTTGTTCACTACGGATTAAATCCCAAGAAAGAAGAATCTTTTCTTAAAACAAATATTCACAGAAGAGAGCATCCCGAGAATGAGTTAATGAGTGGTGACTTGATCGTGTGGGATGGACAAACTTCTCCAAACGAGGGCGGTATTTCTTTTATTTCGCTCGACACAAACTCCCATTTTCAGAAATTAACCTCTTTTTATCCCCCCACAAATTTTACGGTTTTGGGCGGAGGAAATTATTTTATAACCATATTTAAAAGAAAGTAATTATAAAGCGTCTAATCCTTTTCGATTAAATACCAAAAAATTGAAGTTGAATAGGAACGACCATTTTTCTTGCCGGTGATCCATATAGTTTGTGGTGAGACTAACAGGGCCAAGAGGGCTATTGATCACCAGAATTCCCGAAACAATGTAGTTTCTTTTGGTAGCTCTAATATTTGGAGAAAATTCTGCTCTTTTGTTATTGTCTCTGATATTTGCATAAGGTAAAAAAGCATATCCTTCTAACCTAAAATCAAGTAGTTTATATATGTTTACCACATTTTTTACTCCAATTGCTGCGTAGGTATGTGCTGAAAATTGAGGGATAAACTGAGTTTGCGTTTCCGGTATGGGACTAAATTGAGGGGCAAATAATACACTTGAGGTATAGTTATTGAAAAAATCTTGAAGTGAGTGAACTCCTTCTAATTCCAGCCCGAAAGAATATTTTTTACTAATGGCAAAGTATTGTTCGAAATTGACAGAAAATTGAAACCAATCATGCTCGATTCTATTTATTGTATCACTTGTAAGTAGGGAAGTGGAACCAGCACGATTTATTTCTATTCCGTCAATGTAACCGACTTTTAGTTTTAGCTTACTTCCTTTTTTGGAATAATAGAAATTATCCAAAGAATTGAATTCATATTCTAGATCTACCTTGTTCACAAAAAATTCAGTGACATCAGCGGTGTCTGTCGAAAGAAATTGACCGGTTTGGTAGTATTCATTTTCAAAAAGTCCATTATTAAAGCTTGCTACCAATTTTCCTTTATTTTCTACGGGTAAACCGATACTCAAACCAGCAAAAGTTTCGTTTTTTATTAAATATGAAGGTTTTGTGTCTTCAAAAAATGTAGAAAAACTGCGGTAGTAATCCCATCTATTGTATGTAAGGTGTGGCTCTAAGTAAAAAGGTAAATCGAGCGGAAAGTCGATTCTTGTGGCAACATCCAAGGAGTTATAAAACCTACCGAAATAAAAGTTTCCTGATGCCGTAAGTGACAGGTATTTATTGATAAATTTATAATCCAAACCAAGATACCCAATGTTGTTTGATTTGGAGGTAAAGCTTCCTCCAACTCGGAAATCAAAATCAGGAGTTTTCTTTACTCTCAAAGTTAGTGTATAGCAAGTGTCTCCTTCCTTCATAGTTAAACTAGGAAACATAAACTCTATTTTATCGTCCGTTACCAATCGAAAAAATCGGGGTTTTAATTCCTCTAACGTGATGGTTTTGTTTTTGTCCTTGAGTGTGCTGATGATGTACTGCTCTTCTCGTTTATTCAACCCAAGAATATAAATAGTGGAAATCTCTACTTTTTTATTCCGTTGTTTTAGCAATTTTCTTCTTTTTTTATTCAGTGCCGAGGTGTCTATTCGTGCCGTAATCATCGCTTTTATGGAGTCCATGTTTGCTAGAGTTTCCTCATACCCTTTCAGGATGGAAAGCCTTGTTTTTTCAAAATCAAAGGTTCCAATATCGGCTACTTCCGGCTGAATGATTAAACTGTTCTTACAACTTATTTCGAAATCTGATTTTGTTTGTATCATACTCCTTACTTGAGAAAACAAGTCATATTCTTGTGGCTTTCTTCTTGGTGCCGTTACAGAGCTACCAATAATCACATCAGGCAAAAAGTCTTCATACATGACATCTGCCGGGAAGTTATTGTAAAGCCCACCGTCTACAAGTATTTTGTCTTCAATCCTCAGAGGGGGAATGTAAAAAGGAAAAGTCATGGATGCTCTTACTGCTTGCGAAAGATTACCTTCTTTAAACACCATTTCTTCGTTAGCATCTATATCGGAGGCTACACACCTAAAAGGAATCAAAAGACTATCAAAATTGTAGTTTGCTTGCTGCGATGCCTGAGAGAATTGCTCGAGCATGAAGAAATCGATGAGCGCTGGATCCGTAAAGTTTAGTGGAATAGTGGAGGTGAGGTTAAATTTCTTGTCGAAACTAAAGTTTACAATCCCGGCATTTTTCTGACTTTGCTTAAAAAAAAACGTGTATTTCTCATCAATTTCTCCATTGGCAATAGAAAAATATTCGGGGGAAGAGGCCATTTCCATTATTTGTGAAGGCGTATACCCAATAGCGTAAAGGCCTCCCACCAAAGCTCCGGCAGATGTTCCCGTGATATAATCAATAGGAATTCCGTTTTCTTCGAGCGCCATGAGAACTCCAATGTGAGCCATGCCTGAAGCACCACCACCACTCATAACCAGACCAACTTTTTGCCCATAACCAGCAAAATGTAAGAAGGAAAGAATGACCAATATTCGATATCTTTTTATCAAATTTTAAGGGTGGTTTTAAATAGTTTTTAGTTTTGTTTATTTTCTTCCCAAAGTTACATAATATATTAAGGTACAAAACATAGGATTTAACGAAATCTTATTTTTTTTTTTTTATTCGGTAGATAATGTTTCATATCACTAGTTTTTCTCTTAATTTTATCGCACTAAAATAATTCAACTATGAGCAAGGATAGCATAATATTTAACTTGATTGAAGAAGAAAAACACAGGCAATTAAACGGAATTGAGCTGATTGCCTCTGAGAATTTTGTGAGCGACCAAGTAATGCAAGCAATGGGAAGTGTATTGACAAACAAGTATGCCGAAGGTTTACCAGGAAAACGATATTACGGAGGGTGTGAAGTTGTAGACAAAGTGGAGCAACTTGCCATAGATCGCTTGAAAGAATTGTTCGGTGCAACATGGGCAAACGTTCAGCCTCATTCGGGTGCTCAAGCAAATGCCGCTGTAATGCTTGCAATTTTAAAACCAGGAGACAAAATTTTAGGATTTGATTTGTCTCATGGAGGACACTTAACTCATGGTTCCCCAGTCAATTTCTCAGGAAAGTTATATAATCCCTCGTTTTATGGGGTTGAAAAAGAAACGGGACTTATAGATTACGACAAAGTAGAGGCTACTGCTAAAGCAAAAAAGCCAGCCTTGATAATTTGTGGTGCCTCTTCCTATGCAAGAGATTGGGACTACGCAAGATTAAGAAGTATTGCTGATTCTGTGGGCGCTTTGTTGCTTGCTGATGTGTCTCATCCATCTGGATTAATTGCTGCAGGACTATTAAATAACCCATTGCCTCATTGTCATATTGTGACAACTACAACACACAAAACACTCCGAGGCCCAAGAGGTGGAGTAATTATGATGGGCGAAGATTTTGATAATCCTTTTGGATTGAAAACTCCGAAAGGAATTGTGAGAAAAATGTCTTCTTTATTAGATTCAGGGGTTTTTCCTGGAACTCAAGGCGGACCACTAGAGCATGTGATTGCGGCAAAAGCAGTTGCCTTTGGAGAAGCCTTGAAACCTGAATTTAAAGAATATGGAAAACAAGTAATTAAAAATGCCCAAGCCATGGCTGTCGAATTTGTGAAGCGTGGATACGAGATTATTTCGGGCGGAACTGACAATCACTCTATGTTGATTGACTTGAGAAGTAAAAACATAACAGGAAAGGAAGCTGAAAACACCTTGGTGAAAGCGGATATCACGGTGAATAAAAATATGGTTCCTTTTGATGACAAATCTCCTTTTGTTACGTCTGGAATAAGAATAGGAACACCCGCCATTACTACTCGTGGCCTAAAAGAAGCGGATATGCCTAAGATTGTGGAGTTGATAGATGAAGTTATAATGAACAAAGACAACGAAGAAAAACTAGCAGGAATTAAGGCGAAAGTGAATACCTTAATGGGAGGTAGACCACTGTTTGTTTATTAATCTAAAGGAAGTTATACACCATTCTAGTCCCGAAATATCGCTCAAGATATTTCGGGATTTTATTGTAATAAGAGTTTTTTGGAGCTAATTAATTTTCGGAACTATACAACTTCTAGATTATCTATTTATAAAAAAATAGGACGACAATTTGTGTAATTTTCAATTCTTACTCTTTATCAATCCAATCTAATTCGATAATACCTTTCGTAAAAAAAATAATCCACCAATAATGTCTCTGAGTGTTTGAACTAAATCCTCAATGATACACTTCTAAAAAAGTATACCTTGTAGATTAAATAGTGGGTATTAGGAGAAGTGAATTACTTCCAGTAAGGTTCTGAAAGCAGCAAATTTACCTGCGTACTTAGCAGAATGTGATTGTTGAAGTGCTGGGGCAAATTCAGTCTGATAGTGAATATAAGTTTCCATATTAGGAGCCAGGTATTGAATAGAATAAGCTTTGCCACCTTCTTCCTCAGCTAATATTCTACAGATTTTATTTTCGGTGAAGCACCCTGTGTTCATCACTTCAGGTATGTGAATTTCTTTCATCCACGAAAGCCATTCTTTCTCTATGGATTCGTCAATGCTTACTGTTACGTTATATAGAATCATTCGTAATGGAAATTAGGGTTGTAATATTCTCTGTAAATAGTTTGATAGCGATTGAAAGCAAAATAATCCCAAATACTTTTCGGAATACTGCCAATCCACTTTTCCCTATTTTTCGACCAATAAAGTTGGAGCTTCTCAGAATAGTGTAAATGATCACAACATTTATCAAAATTCCAATTAAAATACTGCTTGGCAAGTACTCTGCTCTCAACGAAATAATAGTAGTCATTGTTCCTGCTCCAGCAATTATCGGGAACGCAATTGGTACAATTGAACCTGAATTGGATCCTTCTGTTTCTTTGAAAAGAGTAATTCCTAACACCATTTCAATTCCTAAAAAGAACAAGATGAGAGAACCTGCCACAGCGAACGAACGAATGTCAACTCCAAAAAGTCCTAGTACGTTATCACCAAAAAACAAAAACAGAATCATAATAGCACCAGCCACAATAGTGGCTTTTCCTGATTCGATAGTAATTCCTTTGTTCTTGATATCAAGGATGATAGGGATGGAACCAATAATATCGATTACCCCAAAAAGGATAAGTGCTACGGATAATACTTGGGTTAAATCAAATTCCATTTTCTCTCGGTTTTTCTTTAGTTCTTAAAATCGAGTGCAAAAGTAATACTAATCTTTTAGGAGAATCCCCCTTTGTGTTATTTTATTTTTAATAGGCAAAGAAACACCTGAGTCGTTAGTCTTTATTTCTTACTTTCCCACCGTTCTTGATAAAGGTAATAAATTCTTTTCGGGTGGCAGAATCGCTGAGTATTTTCACAACTATAGACCAAATAGTTTGCCTCTTTTGTGATTGTACCTTTGGAAGAGAGGATAATTCTTGCTGAGCGGAGTGATTGTTCGGTTGAGAAACGTTTGGGAGCGAATTTGGATTTTCTTCTACTAATTTATCAGCTACTTTAAAATTTCGCTCTGAAGCCTTTTTATACCCCAGTTTTTCTTGCATCAATCCTAAGTTGTTATAGGCTATGGCATCCTCTGGATCTAGTCTTACTGCAATTTCGTAATCCGCAATTCCACCTTCTATGTCTCCCATTTTGTCTTTTACAAATGCACGGCTTGCATATCGATAGGCGTAGTTCGGGTCCAATTTCACACTTTGATTCATGTCTTCAAGTGCTCGTTCATTTTGATTTAAATTTAAATAACAAACACCTCTTTCGCTGTAATAAATCGGATTGTTTGGTTCTTCCTCTATTGCTTTATCCAAAAATAAGATAGCCTCAGCCAATTTTCCTTCTTTAATTTTGTCCAAAGATTTGATGTAAAATGCGTTGTTCATCTCCCAAGTTTTGTTTGTTCAAAGGTAATTGTTTTCTGAATCAAATGGAGAGTTTTAAATAATGGAAATTATAAATTTCAAGTGTTTCGGGTGTGATCAATGACTATTTAAGATAGGTGTTGCCGTCCATTCTCGTTTCTTTGTAAAATCTATTTCCAAATGTGTCGGTAACAACGCACAATTATTCTTATTTTTGTTATTCTAATACGATCAAAGTACAAGTCTATGTCTAAACCCTCCATACCAAAAGGAACAAGAGATTTTTTGCCTCACGAAATGAATAAGAGGAACTATATTTTTGACACCACCCGAAAGGTATTTCAGAAATATGGGTTCTTGCCCATTGAAACACCTACAATGGAGAAAACAGAAACATTAATGGGTAAATATGGCGAGGAAGGAGATAGATTAATTTTCAGGGTATTGAATTCGGGTGATTTTATCAATAAATCCGATACTAAAGCATTCGAAGAAATAAATTCGGTGAGGTTTGCGAACTCTATTTCAGAAAAAGCTCTGCGTTATGATTTAACGGTGCCCTTTGCTAGGTTTGTAGTTCAACACCAGAATGAATTAACCTTTCCTTTTAAGAGATACCAAATTCAGCCTGTGTGGAGAGCTGATCGTCCGCAAAGAGGGAGATACAGAGAATTTTATCAATGTGATGTAGATGTTGTGGGAAGTGAGTCGCTAATGCAAGAAGTTGAACTGATTCAAATATTTGATGAAGTATTGTCAGAATTGAAATTAAAGGATTTCACAATTAAAATTAATAATCGAAAAATCTTATCGGCATTGGTAGAGGTTGTGGGAGAAGCAGACAAGTTGATTCCCATAACCGTAACGATTGATAAATTGGATAAAATTGGACAAGAAGGAGTAGTAAAAGAGTTGAAAGAAAAAGAAGTCTCTGATTCGGCTATTGAGAAATTAAAACCATTACTTTCTATTCAAGGGAGTAATGAGGAAATCCTAAAAGCAGTAGACGCAATCGTTTCTTCTTCGAGCATTGGAGCCAAAGGAATGGAAGAGTTAAACTTCGTATTACAAACGGTAAAAAATATTGGCTTGCAAAATGCGCGATTAGAATTTGATCCTTCTTTGGCGAGAGGGCTAAACTATTATACGGGGGCAATTTTTGAAGTAAAAGCGAATTCTGTGAATATAGGTAGCATATGCGGTGGAGGACGCTACGATGATTTGACTGGAATTTTTGGTATGAAAAATTTATCGGGAGTCGGTGTTTCATTTGGAGCGGATAGAATATACGATGTACTCGAGGAACTAGCCCTATTTCCCAAAGAACTAACCGCGACTACTCAAATCATGTTTGCTAATTTTGGTGAAGCCGAATCTCTTCAATCTGCCATTTGGCTAAAAAGATTGAGAGACAATGGTATTGCATCAGAACTTTATCCGGATGCGCACAAACTCAAAAAACAAATGAATTATGCCAATAATAAAAATATACCTTTCGTAGCTTTAGTGGGAGAAGACGAAATGAAAAACCAAGAAATATTGGTAAAGAACATGGAAAGTGGTGAACAAAAGAGTTACACCATTCTAGACTTAATACATTTTTTTACAACATCAACTTTTTAATACAGAATGAATATTCATCAAATTTCGAACAAAAAATTAGACCTGCACAAGGTTGAGGAAATAATCAAGAACCAAGCAAAATTGGAGCTTTCGGAAGAGTCACGAAATAATGTCTTAAAATGCAGAGCGTATTTGGACAAAAAAATGGCTTCAGGTGAAGAGGTCATTTATGGAATAAACACAGGTTTTGGTTCTCTTTGTAATACCGTAGTTTCTGCCGAAGAGTTAGAGGAATTACAACACAATTTAGTAATGTCTCATGCCTGTGGATTGGGGGAAGAAATTCCTCAAGAAATTGTGCAAATTATAATGCTGTTGAAAATTCAAGGGCTGTCTTACGGTCACTCAGGAATCTCAATAGAAACTTTAAGTCTTTTAATTGAACTATTTAACAATCAAGTATTTCCAGTAGTATACTCTCAAGGAAGTTTGGGCGCAAGTGGTGATTTAGCACCGTTGGCGCACATTTCACTTTCGCTTATCGGAATGGGAGAAGTACACTACAAAAATATTCGAAGAAATTCTGCCGAGGTACTTGCTGAACTTGGTTTAGCTCCGGTTCAACTTCAATCTAAAGAAGGGCTAGCGTTGCTCAATGGGACGCAATTTATGCAGGCATTTGGTGTGTATATGCTTATGTATGGGAACAAGTATAAGTATTTATCTGATCTAATTGCTTGTGTGTCGCTAGAGGGTTATAACGGACATAGCTCTCCCTTTAATCCACTTATTCACCAAGTTAGAAATCAAAAGGGTCAAGCAGAAACTGCAAAAAATGTACTCAACTATTTAGAGGGAAGCGAAATATTTCATGGAGAAAAGATGGATGTTCAGGATCCCTATTCATTCAGGTGCATTTCTCAAGTTCATGGAGCAAGTAAAGATATGATTAATTATGTGACTGGGATATTCGAAACAGAAATCAACTCAGTAACCGATAATCCGACCATTTTTCCTGAAGAGGATTTAATAATTTCCGCAGGTAACTTTCACGGACAGCCATTGGCAATTGCATTGGATTCATTGGCTTTGGCTTTTGCCGAATTAGCTAGTATTTCCGAGAGAAGAATCTATAAACTGATTTCAGGAAATAGAGAGCTGCCAGCGTTTTTGGTTAATAAACCCGGGTTGAATTCAGGATTTATGATTCCACAATACACCGCGGCTAGTATTGTCAGCCAAAATAAGCAATTATGCACGCCTGCTGTAGTGGATACAATAGATTCTTCTAATGGACAAGAAGACCATGTGAGTATGGGAGCAAATGCAGCCACCAAGTGTTTCAAGGTGTTTGCCAATTTAGAAAGTGTTTTGGGAATTGAATTATTGGCAGGGTTTCAGGCTTTAGATTTTAGATCCAAAAAATCATCCGACAAAGTGGAAGCGCTAAGAGAAGAATATCGCTCTTTTATACCGTTTATTGAAAAAGATGTGGAAATGCATGTAGAAATGAAAAAATCAATTCGATTTGTACAACAATTAGTAAGATAAAATTATGAAAGAGATTATAGAAAAAGCTTGGGAAAACCGAGAATTATTAAAGGACGGAACGACAATCAGAACCATAGAAGCGGTGATTGGAGAAATTGATAAAGGAAGACTAAGGGTTGCAGAGCCATTGGAAAATGGAGGCTGGCAAGTGAATGAATGGGTGAAGAAAGCAGTGGTTATGTATTTTCCTATTCGAAAGATGGAAACTTTGGAAGCAGGACCCATGGAATTTCACGACAAAATGGCGTTGAAAACAAATTATGCGGAGCTGGGCGTAAGGGTAGTTCCTCATGCTGTAGCTCGATATGGAGCTTACCTTGCCAAAGGAGTTATCATGATGCCGAGTTATGTAAATATTGGTGCCTACGTGGATGAAGGTACAATGGTAGATACATGGGCAACTGTTGGTTCTTGCGCACAAATAGGAAAAAATGTTCATTTGAGCGGTGGTGTTGGAATAGGAGGTGTACTCGAACCCTTACAAGCAGCACCCGTAATTATTGAGGATGGTGCTTTTATTGGATCGAGGTGTATTGTGGTAGAGGGAGTAAAAGTTGGGAAAGAAGCTGTGCTTGGTGCAGGAGTAACCCTCACAAAATCGACTAAAATTATTGATATTACGCGTGAAACTCCTGTAGAATATAAAGGCGAGGTGCCTCCAAGAAAAGTAGTGATACCGGGATCGTATCCTAAACAATTTCCATCTGGCGAATACAATGTTCCTTGTGCACTTATCATTGGTGAAAGAAAAGCGAGTACTGACCTCAAAACTTCCCTTAATGATGCTTTGAGAGAAAATGATGTAGCAGTTTAATTTATGTTCGTTCAAGAGAATAGTTTAAAGGTAATCAAAGAGTATTTTTGTAATTCTCTTTTTGGGTTATATCCAGAAAGGGAAGTTGATTCTTTTTTTCATCTACTTTCAGAGCATTTTCTTGATTTATCTAGAACTCAAACGCGCCAGTCGTTAAATAGAAAATTATCTGAGTCTGAATTGTTGAAGTTTCATTATGCTCTCAAGAAGTTAATGGAATTTGTTCCCATTCAGCAGCTCACGGGTAGTCAGTTCTTTTACAAACACACTTTTTTAGTATCTCCAGACACCTTAATTCCTCGCCCCGAAACAGAGGAGTTAGTAGATTTAATTGTGAAAAACAATCCAGAATTTGACGGACGTATCTTAGATATTGGAACAGGTACAGGCGCCATTGCAATATCGCTTGATTTGGCATTGCCCAATTCTTCGGTTACAGCTTTTGATGTTTCTGAACCCGCGTTAGAAGTAGCTCAGAAAAATAATCTATTGCTCAATTCTTCAGTGGAATTTTTGCTAGAAGATATTCTTCATTCTACCCATAGTGGTGAACCTTTTGATATTGTAGTGAGCAATCCCCCCTATGTATTGGACAAAGAAAAGTCTCAAATGGAGAAAAATGTACTAGAGTACGAACCGCATTTGGCTCTGTTTGTAGAAGACGAAGAGCCTCTACTTTTTTACAAGGCAATCGCTGTTTTTTGTAAATCTAATTTGGTGAAAGGTGGAAAACTTTTTGTTGAAATAAACGAACAATATGGAAACGAAACAAGTGAGTTGTTCTCATCACATGGGTTTGATTCCGTTCAAATACTAAAAGACCTGAATGGGAAAGACAGAATGGTTTCAGCAATTAAATCCCTCGACTAAATGAGAAAGTTATTCGCATTGTATGTGGCTGTTTTTCTTTGTGGCTCTGTTGAGGCACAGTTTTACAAACAGCATGAAAATGATAAGCTGAAGTTATACGGAACTCTCGATCTGCGAAACTCCTTGGTTTTCGAAGAAAACTTGGCATTTTATGGTGCCAAATTAGGATTTGGAAACAATCAATTTCGTTTTGGACTTGGGTATCACGAGCTCTCAAAAAGTATCGTTAACTTTTTTATTCAAAAAGATCCTTTTTCTCCTGTCAGCTTTGATGAAAAATATTTTTCTTATCGTCATGTAAGCCTGTATGTTGACCCCATTTTAATCCAAAACCCTCGATGGGAATTGTTTCTGCCTATTCACGTAGGTATTGGTCCCATCAAAGCCTTTTTTTACGATGCTTCGGGCACAGAACAACAGGTGATTTCAAAAGAATTCGTTCCCTCTTTTACAGTTTCTATCAAAGCAAATTATAGAATTTTTAAGTGGTTTGGCATCACAGCGGGTTTTGGCGATAATTTTGTTTTTTTAGATGATTCTCAATTTGGGAAGGAATTCAATACCGTTTTTTATTCTTTTGGAGTAAAATTATTCTTTGATGAATTTGCTAAATTTGTGAAGGACAAAGAATACAGAAAGAAATATTTATTCAAATTTGATTTTATAGATGAGTAACCCACAAGAAAGAATAAAGGAATTAACAAGTTTACTCCAAGAGTATAATTACCATTATTATGTCTTGGATACTTCTTTGGTGTCTGATTTCGAATTTGATTCGCTGCTCAAAGAACTTCAAGAGTTGGAAGAACAATATCCAGAATTCTCCTCAGAAAACTCGCCAACCAAGAGAGTGGGTGGAGACGTCACAAAGAAATTTGAGCAGGTGGTGCACAAATATCCTATGCTCTCTCTATCCAATAGTTATTCCAAGGAAGATATTATAGATTTTGAAACGAGGATAAAGAAATTAACGAATGACCGAATTGAATATGTATGTGAATTAAAATATGACGGAGTAGCAATCGGTATCCAGTACAAAAAAGGTCAGTTTTATCGTGCGGTAACGAGAGGAGACGGAACAAAAGGAGAGAATGTATCGGCCAATGTAAAAACGATAAAGTCGATACCATTGAGTTTAAGAGGTGATTATCCAGAAGATTTTGAAATACGAGGAGAGATTTTTTTTCCACTTGAGAATTTTGAACGGCTAAACAAACAAAGAGCAGAAAATGATGAGCCATTGTATGCAAACCCCAGAAATACAGCTTCGGGAACTCTCAAGTCCTTAGATTCTGGTATTGCCGCAGAAAGAGGGTTGGATTGCTTTTTGTACGGTGTGTATGGCGACAATATTTCGATTGATAATCATTATGATTTAGTGGAAAAAGCGGAAGAATGGGGGTTTAAGGTACCAAAATCAACCACAAATTACATTACAAAAACCGACTCTATCGAAGGGATTTTAGATTTTATCGATTATTGGGACGTAGAACGAACAACATTACCTTTTGAGATTGACGGAGTGGTAATCAAAGTAAATCATTACGACAATCAAAATAGACTAGGTTTTACAGCAAAATCTCCTAGATGGGCAATTGCTTACAAGTTCAAAGCGGAGCGTGTAAGTACCGTTTTGGAAAAGGTGACTTATCAGGTTGGGCGAACAGGCGCAATTACGCCAGTTGCTAATTTAGTTCCAGTTCAGTTAGGAGGAACCACCGTGAAACGAGCTTCGTTGCACAATGCCGATATTATTGAAAAGCTAGAGGTGAGAGAAGGTGACACGGTATTTGTAGAAAAAGGAGGGGAGATTATTCCCAAGATTATTTCGGTAGATAAATCCAAAAGACCAGCCGATTCGGTTCCTTTTCCCTACATTGAGGAGTGCCCTGAATGTGGTTCTCAATTAGAAAGAAAAGAAGGGGAAGCCAACCATTATTGTCCCAACGATACAGGTTGTTCTGTTCAAATAAAAGGAAGAATTCAGCATTTCATCTCTCGAAAGGCAATGAACATTGATGGACTTGGTACAGAGACAATAGAAGTATTATTTGACCAAGGACTCATAAAAAATTCAGGAGACCTATATTCTCTCACTTTTGATCAGTTAATTTTATTGGATCGAATGGCTGAAAAATCGGTTAATAATATGCTTGATGGAATTGAAAATTCTAAGGAAGTTCCTTTTGAGAAAGTGTTGTTTGCGTTGGGAATAAGATACGTGGGAGATACAGTTGCTAAAAAACTGGCCAGACACTTTGGTTCTATGAAGGAATTGATGAACGCAACGAAAGAAACATTGGTCGAAGTAGACGAAATTGGGGACAGAATTGCTGAGAGTGTGGTAGAGTATTTTCAGAATGAAAAAAATCAAGCAGTTTTGGAGGTGATACTAAATCAAGGACTTCAGTTTGAAATAGTAAAAAAAGAAGGGGGGAGCGAAAAGCTGAAAGGGTTAACTTTTGTCGTGTCGGGTGTGTTTGATAAATTCTCAAGAGATGAATTGAAAAAATCTATCGAGGACAACGGAGGAAAAATAGCTAGTTCTATCTCGAGTAAGACCAATTATTTGGTAGCGGGAGATAAAATGGGACCAGCTAAATTAAAAAAAGCCGAAAAGCTAGAAGTAAAAATTATAGATGAATCAACTTACCTTCAATTAATCCAATAAAAAAATAAATAAGACTAATTACTTTGGTAATTTTGAATTAGATGAAATTTTTAACCAACATTAAGCACTATCTCGGGAAAAGAAAACTGGATAAGTTTCTTCTCCATCAGCGAAGAAGACCGGCAGTCTCCAATTTTGAGTCTGCTAAATCTATTGGGATTGTTTATTCTGTATCGACAACTGATTATCAAGATATTGTAGAAAAGTATGTTGATTTTTTGAAAGGAGAAATTGGCTTTAAAAAAATTAGAGTCCTTGGATATTATGACGGACCACAACTCCCTAGTTTTGTGATTAATCAATCACTTCGTTACCTCTATTTTACCAATAAAATGATTGATTTTTATCAGCACGGAAAGTGCAAGGAAACTTCTAATTTTGTGAAAGAAGACTTCGATATATTAATTGATTTGTCGCAAGAGTACTGTGTCCCAATCAAGCAAGTTGTGGCCAGCTCCAAAGCAAAACTAAAAATAGGAAGGCTGAACGATGAAAATGAGAAGTTTTATGATTTTATGGTAGATATGCCAGACAATACACCAGTGTCGAAATTTATCACACAAATAAATATGTTTTTAACCCAAGTAAAACCCAAATAATGAACGAACTAAAAGGGCTGGGAGTAGCCATGGTAACTCCATTCAAAAAAAATAAGGAGATTGATTTTATAGCGTTGGAAAAATTGACAAACAAGTTGATCAAGGGCGGAGTAGATTATTTGGTTGTCATGGGAACAACGGGTGAGTCAGCCACACTTTCATCCTCCGAGAAGCAAGCGGTATTGGAGGCAGTAAAGAAAACCAATAATGGGAAATTGCCTCTTGTGTTTGGAATAGGAGGGAACGACACCATGAAAATGAAAGAGGAATACCACTCTTTCGATTTAACGGGAATTTCGGCTATTTTAACGGCAAGTCCTTACTACAACAAACCGAGCCAAGAGGGAATTTATCAGCACTACAAAGAATTGGCTCAAATAAGTAAACTTCCAATTATTTTGTACAACGTTCCTGGTCGAACGGGAAGTAATATGAACACACAAACAACCCTTCGTCTTGCACGAGAGTTTGATAATATTATCGGTATCAAAGAAGCTTCGGGTAATATTTCCCAAGTGATGGAAATCATCCACGAAAAACCAAAGGACTTCTTATTGATTTCGGGTGACGATGCACTTACCTTACCAATGATCTCCTGCGGAGCAGAAGGACTTATTTCGGTAATTGCTAATTCACATCCAGAAACTACCAAAGAATTGGTACAAAAAGGTATGAATGGGGAATATGATTCGGCTCGAGCAGCTCATTACTCTTTGCTTAAGCTAATTGACGGAATATTTGAGGATGGAAATCCTGGAGGAGTGAAAGTGTTGCTAAATGAACAAGGGATTATGGAAAATGAAGTAAGACTTCCGTTAGTTCCAGTAAATAAGGAGCTTGAATCTCGTTTGCGGTCGATGAATTAAAAAAAAGTTAAAAAAAAGACCGTTTTACTTTGGAATAAAAACAGAGGTTTCTATATTTGCACCTCGTTATCGATTCAGTAGCTCAGTTGGTAGAGCAACGCCCTTTTAAGGCGTGGGTCCAGGGTTCGAATCCCTGCTGAATCACTTTAATAAAATGGCCTTCATTACTTTTGTTTTGAAGGCTTTTTTATTTTACTTCATCAGTGAAGTGTTTATTTGCTAACGAATTTTTCTTCCTTGAGAAGATGTTGATTCAGTAGCTCAGTTGGTAGAGCAACGCCCTTTTAAGGCGTGGGTCCAGGGTTCGAATCCCTGCTGAATCACTAGTGCAAAAAAACCTCCTGAACTTTATGTTTTGGAGAGTTTTTTGATAGATTATTCTTCCCTCTGATTTAATTTTTCCTTTGTCCATTTGTCTGGTTTTATTTGATGTAATTATACCTTGTAAATCTATTTCGCTTTCTATTTTTCATTGCAATTTAATTTTCAAATGAATCCCAATAAAGGGATAAGTCTCAACTTGTCCGTTCGTTAATTCTTATTTTTTTTGGGATAGATTCATTTTTGCATTATCCAATTATTTCCAACCCCAATTTTAACAACTCAATTTGCCTAATCCCATATTATTTAATCATAATAATTTTATTTCCATTCAATTATTTTATATTTGTCGCTCCAATGAAATGCCCAGATGCTGGAATTGGTAGACAGGCACGATTGAGGGTCGTGTGCACTAAGTGCGTGAGGGTTCGACTCCCTTTCTGGGCACATCAATTTAATCTCAATTTCTTTTTTATAAAGCGATTGAGATTTTTCTTTTTGTTACCTTTATTGTATGAATTTAGATTGGATTAAAAGCGAAGAAGATTCGCTTATTTACATTGGAGACACATTGTGCTCATGGTGTTATGGATTTGCACCAGAATTGGATGCATTTGTAAAAAATCATCCAGAACTATCACTGAGAATGGTGCAAGGTGGATTGAGACCAAATGGAACCGATGGGGTGCATCAAATGGAGGAGTTTTTGAAATCTCACTGGATGGAGATTGAAAAAAGAACTGGGCAACCCTTTTCTTTTAATATGTTTGAAAACGAAGATTTTGTTCTTGATACAGAGCCAGCGAGTAGAGCAGTTGTGGTCTGCCGAATGATGGCGCCAGAGAAAGAATTAGACTTCTTTAAAGCTGTACAAACTGCTTTTTATGTAAAAAATCGGAATACAAATAAAATAGATACTTTTTTGGAAGTAGCCGAAGAATTTGGACTAGATAAACAAAAATTTACCGAATTGTTTGAAAGTGAAGAAGCAAAATATACAACCAAAACAGATTTTCAACTTTCTGCGGAAATGGGAATAAAAGGGTTTCCATCTGTTGTTGTAAAACTAAAAAATCAGTTTTATATGATTGCAAATGGGTACAGAGAGCTGAAGGATTTGGAGGAAGTGTACCACAATGTTCAACAAGAAGTTTCTAAGAAATGAAAGACACTACAACAAATAAGAAGCTAACCCAACAAGAAGTAGATCAGTGTATTGAATTTCTTACTAAATTGTTAGCAGATACCGACCAGCTCTTTGAGCTCACGCAGGAGAAAAGAAAAGAGCTAATGATAGCTGCAGGTAAATTATCTCGCCCTACAAAAGAAGAACAAGAAAAAAGAGTAAAAAGTGCAAAGAAAGCTGCCTTAAGAAAGAAAAGAGAGAGAGAAAAACACGCAAGAAAAAATACGGGAATTAGGAGCGCAAGAGAGGACGCAGTCTTTGTTGCCCCAAAAATGCTTGAAGACACGACTACCAAAAGTAGAGGAAAATTAGAAAGTCCCAGAAATTGCTACGTGTGCAAAGCGGAATTTACAGAGCTTCATCACTTTTACGATACCATGTGTGAATCATGTGGAGATTTCAATTATGCCAAGCGTTTTCAAAATGCAGATTTAACAGGGCAAGTAGCTGTTGTAACGGGTTCGCGATTAAAAATTGGATACCACATTACCTTAATATTATTACGCTCAGGTGCCGAAGTTGTGGCTACCACAAGATTTCCTGTAGATTCTGCATTACGATTTGCAAAAGAAGACGATTACCACGAATGGAGCCATAGATTACATATCCATGGATTGGATTTGAGGCACATTCCCAGTGTGGAGATATTTTGCAATTTTATTGAATCAAAATTCTCAAGATTAGATATATTGATAAACAATGCTGCCCAAACCGTTCGCAGACCTGCAGGGTTTTATGCGCATATGATGGAATGGGAAGAAAAACCGTTTGATCAACTACCAGAAAAAGCTCGAGAATTACTCAAAGATCACAAAGCGTGTTTAGATGAATTGAATTCATTTTCGGAGAAAACTATGGATAAGAAAAACTTGCCGGTTTCTTGGCATAGCAATCGTCCGGGAATTGGGATAAGTGCTTCCGCAAAGCTATCGCAAATTCCTTATAGTTTTGATAATGCTATTGCCTCCAAAGAAGTATTCCCCGAAGGGAAATTAGACGCAGATTTGCAGCAAGTAGATTTGAGAAAGACCAACAGTTGGAGACTGAAACTAGGCGAAATTGAAACTTTAGAAATGGTGGAAGTACAATTAGTTAATGCAGTAGCTCCATTTGTGCTGTGCAACCGTTTGTATAACTTAATGCGCAAAGAGAATACCGGAAAAAAACACATCATTAATGTTTCGGCCATGGAAGGAAAATTCCATACCTTTCATAAAATTTCGCGTCATCCGCATACCAACATGGCAAAAGCAGCATTGAATATGATGACACACACTTCGGCAAGGGAATTTGCCAAAGATGGAGTTTTTATGAATGCGGTAGACACAGGTTGGGTAACGGACGAAGATCCAATACAATTATCGAAAAAGAAAGAAGAGGAACACGACTTTCAGCCACCCCTCGATATTGTGGATGGAGCAGCAAGAGTGCTAGATCCTTTGATTGATGGAATAAATACCGGAAAACATTGGAACGGTCAATTCTTGAAAGATTACAAGCCGATTAGTTGGTAGATGTTATAAACCTTATCTTTACACCATGAAATTTAGTCAATACAGTTTTACCCCTGAGATTCATAATAATTTGGAGAAAGTAGGATTTAAGAAACCTACCGACATTCAGTATAAGTCTATCCCTGCCATTATGAAAGGGGAAGATTTGTTGGCAATTGCTCAAACAGGCACAGGGAAAACTGCCGCTTTCGCAATCCCGATTATCAACGACATTCAAAAGAAAAAAAGAAATCATAAAGAGCCATGTATTCGTGCCTTGGTTATGGTTCCTACAAGAGAATTGGCGCAGCAAATAGGTGAGGTGTTTATTCAGCTTGGAAAAGGTACGAGGGTAAAAACTTTGGCTTTGTTTGGAGGAGTAGACCAAGAAACACAAATAGATAAATTATTGAAAGGAGTAGATGTTCTTGTAACAACTCCAGGAAGAATGTTTGACTTGCATCATCAACGATTTTTGTCTCTAGAAAAAGTACAAACTTTGGTATTGGATGAAGCTGATCACATGCTCGATTTGGGCTTCAAAAAAGACATTGTTGACGTCATGGAAAGAATGCCTAAAGTTCGTCAAACCTTGTTTTTTTCGGCCACTATTAATCAAAAAATAAAAAAAACAGCCTACGATCTGATTAAAAGTAACGCAATTAGAATACAAATCGCTCCAAAAGATCCAGTTTCTAAAAATATCAAGCACTCGGTTGCTTTTGTAAAAATGGACGACAAACGATTCTTTTTGGAAAGACTGATTAAAGAAAATCCGAAAAGCAAAATATTGGTCTTTGTGAGAACAAAAGTTCGAGCAGAGAGAGTAAAGAAAGCAATGGATAGAGTGGAAATAGAAACGATGACAATTCATGGCGATAAAGCTCAAAAAGATAGGAGCTCGGTGATGAACTTTTTTAGAACTGGAAAAGTAAACGTGATGATTGCCACAGATGTATCGGCAAGAGGAATTGATATCGCAAACGTGGATTATGTCGTGAACTACGACTTGCCAGATATTGCTGAGAATTACGTTCACAGAATTGGACGTACGGGAAGAGGAAAAGAAAAAGGAGATGCAGTGTCCTTTTGCTCCAAGGAAGAAAAACCCTTATTAGATGAAATAGAAAAGTTCATTGGAAAACCCATCAAAATACTGGAGTTACAACAGGATGAATACAGAAAAACTGTTGATTTTAGTGAAGATACTAGCTTGTCTATCAAAGAACTGATGGGAGAAATTGAGGAGATAAACAAAAAAGTTAAGCGAAAGAAGAAAAAATAAATCCCTTTTTTCTATGCCTGTTCGCTAGTTTAATATTGGTAATCGCATTATTTCTAAACCTACTACATATTGCCTTATGCCTTGGATTCATTATCACGTAAGTGAAAATAGAAAGGCGAAAGCGTGCTGCATTGCCAATATTACCTACGGCAATGTGAATGAACACTCTTTTGAAGAAATTTGGAATGGGGAACCAATACAAAAACTGAGAGAAAAATTTCTTTCGGGAGAACCTGACAAGCGTTGCTCAGGATGCTATAAACTTGAGGCGGCAGGAGGGAAGAGCATAAGACAAGAGACTTTTGAGAAATTTCCTGAGGTTGAACCAGTTGAAATTAAAGTAAAAGAAAATCCCATTTACTTCGATATTCGTTTTTCGAATGTCTGTAATTTTAGATGCAGAACTTGCTGGCATGGAGCCAGCTCCAAGTGGTTCAACGATGCCAAGGCACTAGGCAGAAATGTTTCAAAGAAAGCGATTATTCAAAACATCACAGATTTTGAACAATTTATTTCTGAAACTGGAAAAGCACTTTTGGGAGCTCAAGAAATCTATTTTGCAGGTGGCGAACCACTCGTTACCGAAGAGCATTATTTGTTGTTGGATTGGTTGATTAAGAATAATACAACGAACATTTACCTCAGATACAACACCAATTTTTCTATACTAACCTTCAAAAATTATAACGTGTTGGAATATTGGAAACAATTTGACAAAGTAGAAGTAATGGCAAGTGTGGATGCTACTGAAGAATTGGGTGAATATATCCGAAAAGAATTTGATTGGCCGTTGTTTCTGAAAAATAGAGAAAAGGTAAGAGAATTAAAACACCTTACTTTTAAATTATCACCCACAGTTTCGATCCTAAACATAAAACACTTACCCGAGTTGTATCAAACGGGGGTAGAATTAAATATAATCCAGCCGAGTGACTTTTACATCAACATCTTGGAGCGTCCTTTTCACTTCAATATCAAAGCATTACCAAGAGAAAAGAAACAAGAAATTGAATGGGTTTTTCAGAATTTTTTTATTTGGGCAACTAAGAATTCTATTCCAAACGAAGTGATAAAATCCTTTCAAGAATGTATCGATTTTATGAATCACGAAAATCTTTCGGATAAGTATTGGCCGCAGTTTCTGAAGGAAACTAAAGTGCTGGATGATTTAAGAGGAGAAAGGATTAGTGATTTCATTTTCCATTAGGGAGAGAGTTTTAGCTGTTTTTATCCAGAAATAATCTCTAGCACCAATTCCTTAGTCAATGGTTTGTCCTTTGCAGTTTCTTTAATTTTTTGAAAA
>CBFHVI010000016.1:0-46424 GCA_965658995.1 Flavobacteriales bacterium
CAATGCGAACCGTATACCTCTTTCGTTTGATCTTCCGAAGTATTTACATAGAGAAAGTTGTAAGAAATCAAATGATTTTCATTGATATCGAAACTTACACTCGCCATTGCCGAAGAAGATGTACTCGTTGTATAATCCTCAAAATCGTAATCTATTTGAATATCTTCTTGCGTATTTATAACTCGGTATTTACCAAAAGAATATCTGTTGTCATTCGAATGATTTAATGTTACCAAAAATCCAACTTTAGATTTCTTATTTTTCAATTCGTATTGATTCCCAGCAAACAAACCAAAACTAGAGTTAGGTAAAGTTGTTTTAAAAACTGGATTCAAATTATTTGCAAACAATTGAGCATCACCCTCCGTGGATCGGAAGGCTTCCTGATTGGCAATTGCCACTGGAATACTTCTTGTTCCGTCATCAAATCCCAAGTAATCCAGTCTTCCTCCTTCGTATGTCATTCTTAGACGACCTAAAGATTGAGAATTGAATCCAGTTCCCAAAGAGATTTTAAATACTTTTTCGGAAGGATAGTCTTTGGTTGAAATATCCATTGCCCCTCCAGCAAAGTCTCCTTCAAGGTTCGGCAAAAAGGCCTTTTTAACGGCCATTGACTTAATCACGTTAGTTGGAAATAAATCAAGTGGAATCACTTTTTTATCAGGATCAGGAGAAGCAATTGGCAATCCATTCAGATAAGCAGAATTGTATCGGTCTCCCATGCCTCTCACATAGACATTTCCTGAACCTACCACAGACAAACCAACTACTTTCTTGGCCGCGTCATCAGCACTGGAAGCTCCCGTTTTTTCCATTTTTTCGGATCCTATAACACTTTGAAGCCCATCGGCTCCTTTAGTCTCGTTTATGTCCATAGCTACGGAACCTCCTACAGCTCTATCAATCACCGTAAAAGTTTTGATTGTGGTAGAAGATGAAGTAAGCTCGATTGGGAGCGAAACGTCTTTATCAATAATTTCAACTTCTACTTCTTTTGTATCCAAACCTACCGAAGAGATTACCAAAATGTACGTTCCTTTTTTGAGTTGTAAAATAAATTTTCCATCAAAATCTGAGGAAGCTCCCTTCTCTGTTCCTTTAATCAGTATATTTGCAAAAGGAATAGGCTCGTCTACATCGTCTATTTTTCCTGTCACGTTTCCGGTGAGTGTAAATTGACCAAAACCATAGGTAGAAAGAAAAAATAAAGTAAAAAATAATGTACTTTTCATTGTGATTTTTTATTTAGTGCAAAGAACCTTGTTTCATATTAACCCAATGTTAACTCACTATTATATTTATGTAGCTTTTTCACTAGAGCTTTTTTGGCGACTAAAAAAAACCTTTAATTTGTTAAACAATATTTAAGTAAATATGAATTCAAGCAAGATTTTATTAGTTGATGATGACGAAGACATCCTAGATTTACTTGAGTATAATCTTACTCAAGAAGGATACATCGTACAAACTGCATTAAATGGTAAAAAAGCAATTGAGGTTGCCAATGAATTTGTTCCAGATTTAATCATTCTTGACGTGATGATGCCAGAAATGGACGGTATTGAGACATGTGGAGAAATCCGAAAAAACAAACAATTGGCTAATACAATCATTACGTTTCTCACTGCCAGAGGCGAAGATTATTCTCAAATAGCTGGCTATGAAGCAGGAGCTGATGACTACATTACCAAGCCCATCAAGCCAAAGGTATTGTTTAGTAAAATAAAAGGGCTGCTACGAAGGGCCAGTATTGAGGCTCAACTTATTGAAGAAACTGCCTCAATGAAAATAGACCGAGAGAAGTACGTTGTTATTCAAAAAGGTACAGAGATTTCATTGCCAAAGAAAGAATTTGAATTGTTATCTTTACTCATGTCCAGACCAAACAATGTATTTACTCGCGAGAAAATATTTGCTTCGGTTTGGGGAGATGATATTGTGGTAGGCGACAGAACGATTGACGTTCACATCCGAAAATTACGCGAAAAAATAGGGGACGACTATATCAAAACTGTGAAAGGCGTGGGATACAAATTTGTAGAGGTAGAAAGTTAAATTTCATTCCCTAAATTTTTTACAATTTCTATTGTTAATTCATAAACATCTTCTCCTAACATCTTTGCTTTGAGCCAAGCGAAAAAGCTCAATACAAATATATCTTCTTCGTATCTGGGTTTCTTCTCCAGTTTATATTCTACAAACCGATGTAAATGGCTGTTTTTTGCTTGAAAAGGATTTGAAACTACTTTTTGGATACAAATAAGAAAAAATAAAACCCTTTGATTCTCTGATAAAAATCGTTGATTCTCAAATTCAAAACGACCTTGAAAAAATTAGTCATACTTAAAAATCATAACTAATTATTATTCAATGTTATAACATATGTTAATTAGATATCAAAATAAATAGAAAAAAAATTTGAGGTTGTCTTTCATGTTCTTGTTCAAACGAAATAGTAACAGCGTAAACACACGGCATTTCCTTAATTAGTTTGTACATCCTTCAAAGAAAGCTTATTTTAGCGATTCAAATATGATGCATTTACTATGAAAGGAATAATTTTGGCAGGAGGTTCAGGAACCAGATTGCACCCATTAACACTTGCTGTTAGCAAGCAATTGATGCCTGTTTACAACAAGCCTATGATATATTATCCCTTGGCGACCCTTATGAGTTCGGGGATACGAGAAATCTTAATTATCTCCACTCCCCAAGATTTGCCAAATTTTGAAAAACTATTAGGTGATGGAAGTCAAATTGGGTGTTCTTTTTCCTACAAAGTTCAAGAAGTTCCTAATGGTCTGGCTCAAGCATTTGTACTGGGCGAAGAATTTATTGGAAACGACAGTGTGGCTCTTATTTTGGGAGATAATATTTTTTACGGAGGTGGTTTATCAAAAAACTTACAAGAACAAGTAAATCCTGATGGTGGCGTAGTGTTCGCCTACCACGTATCCGATCCAGAAAGATATGGAGTTGTAGAGTTTGATTCAGATATGAATGCAATTTCTATCGAAGAAAAACCCACCAAGCCCAAATCAAATTATGCTGTTCCGGGATTGTATTTTTACGATAATTCGGTAGTAGAAATCGCTAAAAAAATTAAGCCAAGTGCGCGAGGCGAATACGAAATAACAGACGTAAACAACGAGTATCTCAAACAAGGAAAACTAAGTGTTTCGATTCTTGACAGGGGAACCGCATGGCTGGATACCGGAACCTTTCATTCATTGATTCAAGCAAGTCAGTTTGTGCAAGTGGTAGAGGAAAGACAAGGGCTCAAAATTGGATGCATTGAGGCTGTTGCCTATGCAAGGGAATTTATTGACAAGGAACAACTAAGAAAAATTGCAACACCTTTATTAAAAAGTGGTTACGGTGATTTTTTGATGACATTAATCAAAGAAGAAGAGGAAAACTAAATGGAAGGAAAGGCACTCATTGAAAAGGAATTAACTGAGTATTTAAAGCAGTTTGAACACCATGGTTTGTACGAGCCTATCTCTTATTTACTGAATCTTGGAGGGAAACGAATTCGGCCCATTATTTTGTTGGATGCCGTGGAGCTTTTTGGAGGAGACAAAAAAGCAGCAATACCGCTAGCTCTTGCAGTAGAGGTATTTCACAACTTTACATTGATGCACGATGACATCATGGACAATTCTTCACTCAGACGAGGAAAGCCAACGGTTCACGAAAAGTGGAACGTAAACAATGCCATTCTTTCGGGCGATGCCATGATGATACAAGCCTATCAATTGATAGAAAAAATACCTGTTGAGTATCAACCAGCCATTTACAAAGCCTTCAATAAAATGGCCTTGTGGTTGTGCGAAGGTCAGCAAGACGACATGGATTTTGAGGAAAGAGAAGAAGTCACAATCCCAGAATACCTAGAAATGATTAAAAACAAAACCTCGGTGTTAATAGGATTTTGTTTTGAAGCAGGAGCAATTTTGGGAAAGGCTGATACTCACACTCAACAAAAGATTTACGATTTTGGAATCAATCTTGGTCTTGCTTTTCAGTTGCAGGACGATTATTTGGATTTGTATCCAAAAAGTACCAAAATGGGGAAAACTGTAGGGGGTGATTTATTAAATAAAAAGAAAGCGATTCCATATTTAATAGCATTGAATGAGTCAAATGAGGTTCAGAAAGAAAAGATACATTCACTTATAAACTCTACCGATACAAATAGGGTTGAAAAACTAAAGGAACTATTTGAAGAGATTGGAGTTCAAGAAAAAACCGAAGCAATGATTGCCGACTATTTTCAATTATCTTCTGACAGTTTATCTGGTATCGAAGGAGTTGATCTTACTCGAATCAAATTATTTGCTAAAAACCTTATGGCAAGAGAGCAATAAAAGTGACTTCATAGAATTCGATGGACTTTGAATGAGGCCTCTTAATTAGCAAATCACAGCGAAAATACCTATATTTGCAATCCCAAAAACCCTATCCCATGGATGTGCAATTCAAAATTACCAAAGAATTTATTGAGAAAATTCAGGAGTTTGTAGCTGCTGGAAATAGGGAGTCTATTGTTCAATCTCTTGCAGATCTCCACGAGGCAGATATTGCGGAAATACTAGACGTAATTTCTATGGACGAAGCAAAGTTTATCTTCCGACTTTTGGATGATGAAATGGCTTCGAATGTATTGGTGGAACTGGACGAAGACGTGCGTCTGGAGTTCCTTGAAGCACTTTCTGCCAAAGAAATTGCCGAGCAAATGGACAACATGGATTCAGATGATGCGGCCGATATAATGGCAGAAATGTCTGAAGAAAAACAGGAGGCTGTTATCCAACAAATTGAAGATCCTCAGCAAGCCATAGATATTGCTTCGCTCATGCAGTACGAAGAAGATACGGCAGGAGCAATTATGGGTACAGAGCTTATTTGTGTGAATGAAAACTGGACAACTGACCAGTGTATAGAAGAAATGAGAATTCAAGCAGAGGACGTTCAATACATCTATACTGTGTATGTTGTAGACAATGACAAACGGCTCACAGGAATGCTTTCGTTAAAAAGTTTACTTTTTGCAAAGAAAGGGACTTTAGTGAAAGACATCTATATCGAAAATGTGCGCTATGTTAACTCAGATGAAAGTACCGAAGAAGTTGCTTCCATGATGAAGAAATACGATTTTGTAGCCTTGCCTGTTCTCAATCCAGACAATATATTAATTGGAAGAATTACCATTGACGATGTGGTTGATATTATTCAGGAAGAGGCAGAAAAAGATTACCAAATGGCCAGTGGTATTTCAGAAAATGTAGAGTCGAGCGATAGCGTTTTGGCATTAACTCGAGCACGTCTTCCTTGGCTTATTGTAGGTTTGGTTGGGGGAGTATTGGGCGCAGAGGTAATAGGATTATTTGAAAAGCAATTAGGTGATTTTCCACAAATGGCGATGTTCATCCCTTTGATTGCCGCCATGGCCGGAAATGTGGGAGTGCAGTCCTCGGCTATTGTAGTTCAAGGAATCGCAAGTAACAACATAGATTTAAGTGGAATTTTTGGCAAATTATTCAAGGAATTTCGAGTAGCTCTTCTCAATGGAATCGTATGCTCCTTGCTTATTCTTGGCTTCGTTTTCGCTGTGAAAAAAGACTTAACCCTCGGGTTAACTGTGAGTATTTCTTTGATGGCTGTAATTATTTTTGCCGGAATTTTTGGGACTTTAGTTCCGCTTTTACTGCACAAAAGAAAAATTGACCCAGCGCTTGCTACTGGTCCATTTATTACTACTACAAATGATGTAATTGGTCTCTTTCTTTATTTGTATATCGGGTACTTATTTTATTTTTAAACTCATTGTAACTCCCAAAAAAAAAAGCCGAATTGACAAAATCAATTCGGCTTTTTACCTTGTAGTGAGTTGTTTATTTTTTTACAGGAATATTCTTTAATACCTCCATTGTAAATTTCCAATATTTTTGGACCGAAGAAATACTTGCTCTTTCATCGGGTGAGTGAGCTCCTTTAATGGTTGGTCCAAAAGAAATCATATCCATATGTGGATAATTCGTTCCCAAAATACCACATTCTAATCCAGCATGGCAAGCCATAACTCGTGGCTTTTCATTGAACAAAGACTCATATTTTTCTTCCAATACGGTCAGAATTTCCGAATCTCTATTTGGTTTCCAACCCGGATAAGAACCGCTGGTTGTCACCTCAAAACCTGCTAACTCAAAGGCCGAGGTAAGGTTGTTTGCCAAGTCCCATTTTCCCGATTCTACCGAAGAACGAGTTAAACACAAGACTTCTATTTTTCCCTTTTTCACCTCCACTCTCGCCACGTTATTAGAAGTTTCTACCAAGTCTTTGATGTCCGGACTCATGCGATAAACACCGTTGTGAGCAGCATAAATTGCTCGAATAAAAGCAGATTGACTATCAGCAGACATTCTGGTTTTGGCGTCTTCTGCTTGACTTACCGTAATGACCATGTCTGGTTCGATTGTTTTGTATTCCTCAACCAATTCGCTCTTTACAGTTTCGAATGCTTTGTTAAACTCCTCGATGTCTTCGGTCACTACAATTGCATTACTCTCTCTCGGAATTGCATTTCTCAATCCACCTCCCATCACCTCAGAAATATGCATGTACGTACTAGTAGAATGTAATATCCTATTCATGAGTTTATTGGCATTCCCGAGTCCTTCATGAATTTGCATTCCTGAATGTCCACCTTGTAGCCCTTTGACAGAGATTTTTAACGAAACACCTCTTGCTTCCTCTTCTGGATAGGATCTAGTGGCAGTTAAATCAACACCTCCTGCACATCCAATGCTAAACTCATCGTCATCTTCCGTGTCGAGGTTTAGCAAAATTTCGCCTGTCAAATAACCTCCCTGCAATCCCAAAGCTCCGGTCATTCCCGTTTCTTCATCAATCGTGAACAAAGCTTCTATTGCCGGATGAGGAATATCAGTTGATTCCAAAATTGCCATAATCGTAGCAACTCCCAAACCATTATCAGCCCCTAAGGTTGTTCCCTCTGCTTTTACCCAATCTCCTTCTGTTTTCATTTTGATTCCTTCAGATTCAAAATCAAATACAGTGTCGTTATTCTTTTGATGAACCATGTCCAAGTGCGATTGCATAACAATGGTTTTTCTATTCTCCATTCCTGCAGTAGCTGGTTTTTTTATAATTACATTCATCACATCATCTACCACTACGTCTAATCCAAGGTTTTTACCAAAATCAACCATAAACTCCACCACTCTTTCTTCCTTTTTTGAAGGTCTTGGTACCGTATTCAAATCCGCAAACTTGTTCCACAATGGTTTTGGCTCTAAATTTCTTACTTCTTGACTCATTTTTTGCTGTTTAATTTTGAAAGATAAAGGTAAAGTTAATTAGCCGATATGCCAATAAATAAAATAACCAATTAGAAGTTTATAGAATTAGCTAATTACTGTTTAATATAAATTCGATGTTGCTTTTTTGTTCGCTTTTCATTGGTAATTTGCGAATTCTCTGATTTACTAATTATTTTTTATCAACCTACTATTTAAAAACAAATTAAACTAAATACCGTAACTTTGTCCCATGAAAAAGAAAAGAACAACCAATAATCCTAAGAGCAAAAACAGACATGTTGCGGAGGACAGATCGAAGAAGAGTGGATTTAAAAGCGCTGGGAGCTACTACAAAAGTAGTGGAAAGCCAGGTGCAAAAGGTTCTGGAGCAAGACCAGGAACCAGCAAGCCCTTTTCTGAAAAACCAAAAACAAGAAGTGGAAATACTGCCGCAAAACGTTCGATGGACGGCAAAATTAGGTTGAATAGATTTTTGGCTCAAGCCGGAATTTGCTCAAGAAGAGAGGCTGACACTCTAATCGAAACAGGCGTGATAGAGGTCAATAATAAGATAGTTACTGAGCTAGGAATAAGAATTGACCCTCAAAAAGATGTTGTTCATTACGGAGGAGAAAAAATAAAAGTGGAAAAATATCAATACGTATTATTGAACAAACCAAAAGATTTTATCACCACTTCTAAAGACCCTCAAAATAGGAAGACTGTGTTGGAACTAGTGAGCAATGCTTGTATCGAACGAATTTACCCAGTTGGTAGGTTAGACAGAAACACATTGGGATTGCTCTTGTTTACCAACGATGGAATGCTGGCAGAAAAACTTACTCACCCTCGAAACGAAATAGGAAAGACCTACCAAATAGAAGTGGACAAAACAATCCAAAGCGGACATATGACAATGATGTTGGAAGGAATTGAATTAGAGGATGGTTTTGCAAAAGTAGATGACATTCAATATGCTGATAACGGAACCAACAAAAGCGGTGCGGTAATAAACCTTCATTCTGGCAGAAACAGAATTGTCCGAAGAATTTTTGAACACTTTGATTATAAAGTAAAAAAACTAGACAGAATTCAATTTGCTACCCTTGATAAAAAAGGACTTCCGAGAGGAAAATGGAGGCATTTGACCCCCGAGGAAGTAGGATTTTTGAAGACACTTTAAACTCTTTTTATTGTCATTCCGGCCTCCGAGCAGGAATCTGGCAAAGAATATTTCACGTTTTATTTCAATCTTAAGAGGAAAAAGAATGGAAAAAGAAATCATCAATAAAGTAGCTAATAGCGGAATAATCAATCTGGATTTGGCAGAATTTTACCCAAAAGGTGAGCGGGTGGTTTATGATATCAAGCAAAACTTGTGGCAAGAATTTGTGCTGAAAGAAAAAGAGTTCAGAAAATTTGTGAAAGAAAACGATTGGTCCGTATATCAAGATAAATATGTGGCATTGCTCAATTCTGCAGACGCCATTGTGCCTTCTTGGGCATTCATGATTTTGACAGAGGTAATTGAACCTTTTGCCAAAGAGGTGGTAAAAGGAAATTTAGAAACTTTAGAAACTGTTATCTTCCTCAACTCTATGGGAAAAAATCTACACCCAGAAGATTACACAGACCAACGAGTAATTATAAAAGGTTGTGGAGAAATTCCCATTCCAGATTCTGCCTATGTAGAAGCCGTAAATTTACTGAAACCAGTTGTGAAGAGTTTGATGTACGGTGAGGCTTGTTCGGCTGTGCCGGTTTATAAGAAAAGAAAATGAGTTAAGAGTTATAAATGATTAATTATGAGAAAAAATAGAGGGGCGATTCAAAATCAAAGCTATGCTTTTGCAGTAAGAATAATTAATCTCTATAATTTTTTAGTTGAAGACAAACGAGAGTTTGTAATGAGTAAACAATTACTCCGAAGCGTTACTGCTGTTGGAGCTCTTGTAAGAGAGGGTCAAAATGCGGAAAGTAAAAAAGATTTCATTCATAAATTAGCAATCGCTCAAAAGGAATGTGATGAGTCGATTTATTAGATTGAATTATTGGTTGAAACCGATTACTTAACAATAGAAATGTCAGAATCGCTATTAGATGATGCTAATTCTATACTTAAAATGATAAAGAGTGCTATCCTGACAACCAAAAATAGTTTGAAGAAAAAATAATACATCTAAAAACTCATCACTCAAAATTCAAAACTCATCACTATCTTTACCTATGATTACAATCGAAAACTACATAAACGGAGAGCTAGTTGCTCCTACCGATGGACAATACATAGACAATTACAATCCCTCAAAAGGAGAAGTATATAGCCACATCCCCAATTCACAAGCAAATGACGTGGAGAGTGCGGTAAAAGCTGCTTCGGAAGCCTTCCCTGGGTGGAGTACCATGCCAAAGATTGACCGTTCAAAAATATTGGTTCGGTTGGCCGATTTGATTGACGAAAATCTAGAAGAATTGGCCAGAGCAGAAGCTTTGGACAACGGAAAACCGTTTTCGCTAGCAACCCGAGTAGATATTCCTCGAGCCAGCGCCAACATTCGGTTTTTTGCTACGGCCATTTTGCACGATGTTTCCGATTCGCACCACATGGAAGAAGGAGTCGTAAACTACACCCTCAATCATCCGCTTGGTGTGGTAGGTTGTATTTCGCCTTGGAACTTGCCCTTGTATTTGTTTACTTGGAAAATCGCCCCAGCCATTGCTTCGGGTTGTACCGTAGTTGCTAAGCCTTCAGAAGTTACGCCCATGACGGCTTATTTGTTTTCTAAATTGTGTATCGAAGCAGGAATACCAAAAGGAGTATTGAATATCGTTCACGGATTGGGAGCTCATGCTGGAGATGCCATCGTTTCGCACCAAAAAGTCAAAGCCATTTCGTTTACAGGTGGAACTGCCACCGGGAAAATCATTGGACGAAAAGCGGCCGAATCATTCAAAAAAACCTCGCTGGAATTGGGAGGAAAAAACCCAAACATCATTTTTGCAGATTGCGATTTTGACAAAATGCTCAGCACCACTATGCATTCTTCGTTTGCCAATCAAGGTCAAATTTGCTTGTGTGGCAGCCGAATTTTTATCGAAAAACCCATTTACGAAAAGTTTAAAAATGCCCTCATCGAAAAACTAAAAACACACACCGTGGGTGATCCATTTGACAAAGAAACCCGAATGGGAGCCATCGTATCCGAGGAACACCTCAACAAAGTTCTGGGCTACGTAAAACTAGCTGAAGAAGAAGGCGGAAAAATTCTATTTGGTGGAAACCGACTAACCATCCAAGGGAGCGAAAACGGCTACTACATGGAACCCACCTTAATCGAAGGATTGGAGTACACTTGCCGAACGAATCAGGAAGAAATTTTTGGCCCAGTGGTGACTCTTACTCCTTTTGAAACCGAAGAAGAAGTACTAGAAATGGCAAACTCTACCCAATACGGATTGGCTGCCACTGTGTGGACAGAAAACCTGTCGCGAGCACACCGAATTTCCCACGAATTGGAATCGGGAATTGTTTGGGTAAACTGCTGGCTAGTGCGTGATTTACGAACTCCATTTGGTGGTGTAAAAAACTCAGGTATTGGTCGTGAAGGTGGTTTTAGAGCTTTGGAGTTTTTTACTGAGCCTAAAAATGTGTGTATAAAGTATTGATTCTTTTACGGTTTTAAAACTGTGTGACCTAGAATATTCCTCACTTGAGAAAAGAAAACACCGCTTTCGCAGACCAAACGTCATTGCAGGAATGTTAGGTGGGTGATTTTTTCAAGAGCCGTAACTCCAGAACTAAGAAAAAAAACAGACATTGAAAAATCACCTCCCTTACCCTCCTCGAGGAGGGAATCCCGATGAAGAAAAACATCTTTAGCAACTTTCAGAAATGAAGGTATCACACCCCAAACTGCTCCAAATGGTGATCGGCATGTTTGTAGAACATGTTGCTCCATTCTGCTTTGGTCAAAGCACCAAAACTGTGAGATTCTTTGCCGTCAAATTTTGCTTCGCCATCGGCTACTACCTTGTTCATAAACTCAATTAGCCTTGCTTTTTCGGTGGCAAACTCTCTCTCTACCGTGATTAAAAACTGAGGAGCAGTTCGTCCGTTTTTGGGGTAAGGTTTGTCTCCACATACAGTGTTTTTTGCCAACAATTTCAAGATAAATTTCTTAAAACCTTTTGCTTTAGTTGCTTCGTGTTTGTCGGTGTACACAAACTCATACGTTACACTCAAGTGTGCCAACATTTGACCTACATTCATTTTCCCCCACTTGGGTTGAGTGTCGGAAGTTAGTTTTTCTATTCTGGCAATTAACTCCTCTGTGACTGATTGTTCAAATACGTTTTTCATCCTTGATATCAATTTTGGATTTTTCCCAAGAGCTCCTTCAAATTCAGCTCTTTGGATTCGTTAATGTCTATTTTCTTACCCAGCACTCCGTACACTTTGCAATGTGCTTTCCCTTTGATAGTCAGTTTGATGGTTTTTTTGAACAAGGCTTTTCCGAGCAATAGCAGAGCCGCTTTGGCAATGTCCCTGTCGTTTAGCAATAAATCGAGCGTGTAAGTGTCTTCCTTTTTTTTGGAAACAAACACTTCCTCGGCCATGGCTGCATCCCCCAATTTGTTGTCGTCTAGATACACTTCCACCGTAGATTTTTTGAGCTTTATGGAATAGAAATTTGGGTTATTTATTCTAAAATCGATGCTCGCCATCGACTGATTACCCTCTAGTTTTTCGAATCGGTAGCCTTCCACTCCTAGCATTTCTACTTCTTCGTAAATCGTACAAGAAGTTACAGAAAACAACACCAGCATCACTGGCAACAAATACCACTTTTTTAACATCTTAAATAGTAGATTTGAATTGATTCAAAAATCGTATGTCATTCTCAAAAAACATCCGTAAATCATTGATTTGATATTTTAGCATAGCTATTCGCTCCACTCCCATTCCAAAAGCAAATCCAGTATAAACTTTAGAATCTATTCCGCAGTTTTCTAGTACATTAGGATCCACCATTCCGCAGCCCAAAATCTCCAAAAACCCTGTATGTTTACACACATTACACCCTTTCCCCGAACATATATTACAACTTACATCTACCTCAGCGCTTGGCTCAGTAAATGGAAAATAAGAAGGACGTAGCCTGATTTCGGTTTTCTCCCCAAACATTTCTTTGGCAAAGTAAAGCAAGGTTTGTTTGAGGTCGGCAAACGACACATTTTTGTCGATATACAACCCTTCTACCTGATGAAATATGCAGTGAGCTCTGGCAGAAATGGCTTCGTTACGGAAAACTCTTCCTGGCGATATAGTTCTGATTGGCGGAGTAGAATTTTCCATCACACGCACTTGCACACTCGAAGTGTGTGTTCGGAGGGCATGCTCTTTGTCTATAAAAAAAGTATCCTGCATGTCTCGTGCTGGGTGTTCTTTGGGGAAATTCAATGCCGAAAAGTTGTGCCAGTCGTCCTCAATTTCTGGTCCTTCAGAAATGGAATATCCAATGCGCGAAAAGATATCGATAATCTCGTTTTTGACAATAGACAGCGGGTGTCGAGACCCTAGGTTATCGTCCGAGATGGGTAAAGACAAGTCCAAGAAATTATCTCCTTTCTCCTCTTTTTGGGCCAATGATGAAGATAATTCCACAATTCTCTCTTGAGTTTTTACCTTCAGTTGATTCAAAAGTTGACCTACCTCCTTTTTTTGATCATTTGCTACTTCTTTGAAAGAAGCAAACAACTCATTCAGCTCCCCTTTCTTACCCAATATTTTTATTCTTAACTGTTCAACCTCTTCAATTTTCTCTGCTTTAAATGCCTCTACATCAGCTAATAACTTTTCTATTCTCTCTTTCATTTATTGTTCCTGTTTGTTCAGTAATTTTGCTTTCTCTTCTTTGTTTAAGTATATCAGTTCCATTTTCATTCGAACATCTTTTACCGGCCTGTTTCCATTTGCTTTGTTCACTTTTACACTCGCTATTTTGTCAATTACTTCCATCCCTTTTACTATCTTTCCAAATACGGTATAGCTTTGGTCTAAGAACGGAATTCCACCAACGGTGGTATATGATTCAATTTGTTTTTTCGTAAAACCAAACTCCGGAATTTCTTCCATGTTCATTTCGGGAGTTGTTTTTTGTTTACTACGCTCAATTCGCTCCAATTGTTCTGGGGAATATACTTTCCCCTGTGCAATGTAAAATTGAGATCCAGAAGACTCTTTCTTTGGATTTTGACCATCTCCCAATCGGGCCGTAGCCAACGCTCCTTTTTGATGATACAAAGTGGTGTCAAACTCTGCTGGAATTGTATAGCCTGGCCCTCCATTTCCCAATTGAGCGTCTTGCTTGGCATTTTTTGATTCTGGATCTCCTCCTTGAATCATAAACCCATTTATCACTCTATGAAACATTAAACTATCGTAAAACCCTTGGCTTACCAGTTTTACAAAATTTGCCTTATGCTTGGGCGTTTTATCAGAGAGTTCTGCATACATATCACCCATTGGCGTTGTAATTTTTACCAAAAGTTCTAAGTCATTATTCTGCTTTTTTCGCAACCCTGAACACTGAATCAACGTACTAACAGCACAAAACAAAGCGATATTTCTGAGAAATCTCATATTTATTCTTATTTTTGAAAGTATAAAACTACTAAAATTAGAGTTACCTTCTTTCAATAGCAGTAAAAAACAAGTAACATGAAACAAATATTTTCTATCCTTTTGGTTACACTCGTAGCTATTTCTTTTTACAGTTGTAGAAAGGAAAAAGACACAACTGCCACTGTAATCGTTGTAAATTCTGCTCAAGAACCCGTAGCTGGAGTTTCTGTAAGAGTGTATTGTCCTTCTTCCACTTGTGCCTCAGGTTCTCTTAATGAAAACATGGATCGAGAAGAGGTAACGAACAGCAGCGGAAAAGTGAAATTCAATTACACCGAAGACTATCAACTTGGACAAGCTGGTTTTGCAGTATTAGATGTAGAGGTTACTCAGGTAGGGTCTACCTCTCCCGATGCCACTGGTGTGATAAAAATTGAAGAAGAAAAGGAAAATGAGCAAACTATAGTTTGCCAAACGTGTCCTTAAGGGCGCCAAGTTGGAAGCTAGAAGTGAATAGTTCCAATGAATTAAATCAAAATTTTTAAAATCCTGAATCTTTCGATTCAGGATTTTCTTTCTTAATTTTTTAGTACAAAATGACAAATTTAAGGAGATAGTATTTTTGAACTTTTTGTGCTGTTTTTTAGAAAAATCTACCCCAATTAGCAATTAAACACCAAATCTCCTACTTCCAGCTTTGGGCTTCGTGCTTCAAACTTTACGCTACAATCTGCTTACTTTTCCTTGTCAAAATATTCCAAGATCGCTTTTTTCATAAATGTTTCCTGCTCATCTGGCTTCAATACAGGCAACTCTTTTACCAGTTTAAAATGTGGCCAGCCATCGTCATCGTGGCCCGTGTATTCATAAAATCCATAAGGTTCCATAAGTGTACAGATAGCTATATGCATCACATCCAATTTCTGGTCTTTAGATAATTTTACAAAACCTTGGTTGAGTTCCTGCACTCCTATCATAAAAATTAGAGACTGCATATCCAACGGTTCATCCATGTTTTTGGAAACCTCTGTGAGCAAATCACGCCATTTTTTTTCAAATTCAAAATCCATACCCCAAAAGTAGGTTTTTCTTCACTAGAATAAAACAAAAAATAACAAGCTAATTATGAATTTCGCAATTTTCTCTGCGGGTAAAAAATCGGTGTCTGTTTCGGGCGATCAAGTCATACAGCCAGTTTCGAATTGGGCGAGGAAAGAGCCAGAAAATCAGATAAAAATTCCACCGACCACCCAAAATTTTTACAACTTTTAGCGCAGCACTTGACTTAACAAAAAAGCTGCCTTTGTGCACAACCACAATCGAGTCAGTAGATTCATCCACTTCATATTGACGAAGTAATTCCACGCCTTCTTTGGATTGAAGGGCAAAATATCGAAATTTTTGTTGTGCTTTCTGTCGCTGAATCAATGCTACCCAAAAGTTACAGAACTTGCACTCCCCATCATACAACAGAATCGGATTATTTATTTGGCTAGGTGAGTTCACAGTTTCCGAACTTTTTACTTAACCAGTTTTGACAATACTTTTAAAAACCAGTTTTGATCAGATTTGGCTGCCATATCTATGAATCCATCGAATTTACTGATGATAGAATCTATGTCTTTGGTTACTTTTTTAAACTCTTTCCCCTCGGGAGAATTTCCCAATTCAGCTTCAGAAACCTCTGCAAGTACGTCCCTTATTGGAACAATTTCCCTTTTTCTTCTCTCCTTGGCAATTTGCTTCATCACATTCCACAAATCTTTCTCTGCATAAAAATATTCTTTCCGCTCTCCAGGTTTATATTCTTTAAATACTAGTCCCCAATCAATCAGTGCCCGCATATTCATATTGGCATTTCCTCTAGAAATTTTGAGCTCTTCCATCACCTCGTCTGTAGTTTTACTTTCAGGAGCCAACATCAAAAGAGCATGAATTTGAGCCATTGCCCTATTTATTCCCCAGGAACTTCCCAGAACTCCCCACTCTTGAATAAACTTATATTTTGCTTCTTGTAAATCCACTGTTTTTGTTTTGTACACTAAATTAATTTTATTTTTAATGTTTTCAAAACTTTTTGAAAGTAAAATAACTGAGTTTCCAAATTCTTATCTACCTATTGATTATTCAACAAATAATTGTATTTTTACTACGAAATCTAACTACCTATGAAAAATTTACTTCTAATTCTAACTTTTGGATTGTTTTTGGCCTCTTGTGGCTCGGAAACAAAAGCAGATAATATCATTGCCGACACGCATTCGACTTTCGTAATTGAGGGAATGACGTGTGCCGAAATGTGCGCAAAAAGAATAGAAGATAAAATAGCAAGGACGGAGGGTGTACAAACTTGCACGGTAGATTTTGAGAAGAAAATAGCGTCTTTGAACTACGACAGTAAACTCACAGAATTAGAAACAATCGTCTCTTTAGTTGAAGAAATGTCGGATAAAAAGTATAGCGTAAGTGATGTAAAAACTGAGAAAACAAGTAGCTCTCAATCCACTATCACTTCGAGTAAAGAAAATGAGACTGGTCAGTTATTATCAGCTCCTAGTTTTGAAATTCCAAATTTGTTGGAATATTTAAGAAATATAATTTAAGTCCTTACTTACAGGACAAACTTATAAAGAAAGGTGGAGGGAAAAGGCCCTGCGAAACCTTAGCAACCGTTCCGATATTTCGGGAAAAGGTGCTAAATCCTTCTCTAGAAATAGGGAAATATAAGTTGCACAAAAGGAAATTAAAAAACCTCTTTGCAGCTTGCAAAGAGGTTTTTTTATGGACCAAAACGAAAAAAAAGAATAACAGTGAGTACGATTAAAGAAGAATTAAAAAAACGAATATTAGTCCTTGATGGAGCCATGGGAACCATGATTCAGCAATATAAACTGGGTGAAGAAGATTTCAGAAAAGGATGGTTTGAAGGACACGATTCTCCATTGAAGGGAAATAACGATTTGTTGTCGTTAACTCGTCCAGACATCATCCAAGCAATCCATGCGAAGTACTTGGAGGCTGGAGCAGACATTGTGGAAACCAACACATTTAGCGGAACCACCATCGCTCAAGAAGATTACAACACACAAGATAAAGTGTATGAAATCAATTATCACTCGGCAAAAATTGCCCGAGAGGTAGCCGATAAGTTTTCTGCTAGTGAACCCAATAAGCCAAGATTTGTGGCAGGTTCTATTGGCCCTACAAACAAAACAGCCTCTATTTCGCCTGTGATAAACGATCCGGGATTTAGAGCCATTTCTTTTGATGAATTGGCAGTCGCATTTTCTCAACAAGTAGAGGCTTTAATTGATGGCGGTGTGGATATGTTATTGGTGGAAACGGTGATTGATACGCTTAACGCAAAAGCTGCTTTATTTGCCATAGAACTTGTGTTTGAAAAGAAAGGTGTGGAATTGCCTATCATGGTTTCAGGAACGATTACCGACAAAAGTGGACGAACTTTGTCCGGTCAAACCACCGAGGCATTTATTATTTCGACCGAGCATGCGCCCATTACAAGTATTGGACTTAATTGTGCTTTGGGAGCAAAGGAACTAAGGCCCTATCTGCAAGTGATGGCAAAAAAATCACCTTTTTTGGTAAGTGCTCACCCCAATGCCGGATTGCCCAACGAGTTTGGAGAATATGACGAAACTCCCGAAATGATGGCAGACCAAATAAAAGTATTCTTGGATGAAGGATTACTCAATATTGTAGGTGGATGTTGCGGAACAACGCCAGCACACATAAAAGCAATAGCTGAGTTGGCAAAAGATTATAAACCGAGAGAAATTAAACAGAACAAAATATAAAATAACAACAATATCATTCCTGCGAAGGCAGCAATCTTATTCATCAAGCTGATTCTCGCATTTAGACCCCTGCCTTCGCAGGAATGACAAAGAAAAAATGATTAAATAAAAACCTGTTTTTAGTCAAAAAACCCTATAACTACTGACTCTTGACTAAAGACTAAAGACTAAAAAAAATGGCTGCACCAAAACTTTACAGCGAAATAGACAAAACCATCCTGGAAGCAATTCCAAACCCTTCGAAAGAGGCGTATGAGATTAAAATCAAAATTCCAGAGTTTACATTCTTAGGAGTGAAAGAACAACCCGATTTTGCTACGGTATTTCTTACCATGTACCCCGGCAAAAAAATAATTGAACTCAAGTCATTGAAACATTATGCGTTTCACTTGCGTGACATCGTGGTTTCGTACGAAAGACTTATCAACATATTTTACGATCACCTGATGGAAGTGTACGAGCCAGACAGATTGAGAATTGAGATGATTTGTAACCCAAGAGGAGGAATATCTGCAAAACTTGCTATAGATTCTGATTGGAGCGCTCGAGGTGGAGAAGAGAAATACAAAGACTGGATGAATACTCCTGGTACAGATAATTGGAGCGTGGTGATGTAGGACGTTAGCTCGAATTAGAGATTTTCAGACTTTGGATGCTCGTTTTAGTTTAAAAAACTATCCTCGCATTCAAAAAAACAACCAGTCATTCCGTTCTTGACACGGAATCTGCAATTTGATTCCTTTACCGTTAAAAATCAAGGCTAATTCAAGTTCTGGGTAAAAGGAAAAATATTGAAGTTACAACTAAGGACTAACGACAAAGAACTTAAGACTAAAAAAGAAAATGAAAGATTACACCTTAAAACTAAGCGGATTGGAACCGTTACTCATAACGCCAGAAACCAATTTTGTGAACATTGGAGAACGGACGAATGTGACGGGTTCACGGAAGTTTTTGCGACTTATCAAAGAAGAAAAATTTGACCAAGCCCTCGATGTGGCGCGCGACCAAGTGGAAGGTGGTGCCCAAATTCTGGATGTGAATATGGACGAAGGAATGTTGGATGGAAAAGAAGCGATGGTGAAGTTTCTGAACTTAATTGCTTCGGAACCAGATATTGCACGAATTCCAGTAATGATTGATTCCAGTAAATGGGAAATCATTGAAGCGGGACTTAAATGTATTCAAGGAAAAGGAGTGGTAAACTCCATTAGCTTGAAAGAAGGCGAAGAACAATTTATTGCCCAAGCCAAAAAAGTAAAAATGTACGGAGCTGCTACTATTGTCATGGCTTTTGATGAAGATGGACAAGCAGATACTTACGAACGAAGAATTGAAATTTGCAAACGCTCGTACGATATTTTGGTGGACAAGGTAAAGTTTCCACCCCAAGACATTATTTTTGACCCCAATATTTTCCCTGTGGCAACAGGAATTCCTGCCCACAATAATTATGTAGTTGATTTTTTTAAAGCCACCAAATGGATCAAAGAAAACCTGCCTGGAGCAAGAATTAGCGGGGGTGTGAGTAATGTTTCTTTTTCGTTTAGAGGAAATAATTCGGTGAGAGAAGCCATGCACTCGGCATTTTTGTATCACGCCATTCAGCACGGAATGGATATGGGAATAGTCAACCCAACCATGTTGGAGATTTATGACGAAATACCCAAGGAACTACTCGACAAAGTAGAGGACGTGTTGCTAAACAGAAACGAAAACGCCACCGAAGTGTTGTTGGATTATGCCGAAAGCGTAAAAGGCGATGGCAAGAAAAAAGAAAGAGATTTGTCTTGGAGAGAACAAGACGTGAAGGGAAGAATTACTCATTCTTTGGTAAAAGGAATCACCGAATTTATAGAAGAAGACACCGAAGAATGTCGACAATTGTATCCTGAACCAATCCAAGTAATTGAAGGGCCTTTGATGGACGGAATGAATGTGGTGGGAGATTTATTTGGGTCGGGAAAAATGTTTTTGCCTCAGGTAGTAAAATCTGCCAGAGTGATGAAACAAGCCGTAGCTTACCTCAATCCATTTATAGAAGCTGCCAAAAATGGAGCAGTTCAACCCAACGGAAAAGTTCTGATGGCTACCGTAAAAGGGGATGTTCATGACATTGGAAAAAACATTGTAGGAGTAGTATTGGGATGCAACAATTACGATATTGTGGACATGGGTGTGATGGTTCCTACCCAAGATATTATCAAAAAAGCCATCGAAGAAAACGTGGATGTGATTGGACTAAGCGGATTGATTACTCCTTCTTTGGATGAAATGGTTTTGGTAGCTGAGGAAATGGAGAAAGCAGGGTTAAGGATTCCACTTTTGATTGGTGGAGCAACTACCTCTAGAGTACACACGGCTGTAAAAATAGAACAAAGCTACACCAAAGGTCAAACGATTCATGTGTTGGATGCTTCGCGATCGGTGACTGTGGTAGAAAAATTATTAGGAAACACTTCCGAGGAGTTTGTAGCCGACATCAAAAAAGAATACGAAAAAGTGAGGCAACACCATTCGAATAAAAAAGCACAAAAAAGACTGCTTCCATATGATGTGGCGCTTGAAAATAAATTTAAAATTGACTGGAAGGCAGAAGATATTTACACCCCAAATTTTGTTGGAAACAAAACCTACGACAACTTTCCTTTGTCGGAGTTAATTCCGTTTATCGATTGGACTCCTTTTTTCCAGACTTGGCAATTGGCTGGGCGATTCCCAAGAATATTAACCGATGAAGTGGTTGGCGAACAAGCCACTAGTTTGTATGCCGATGCTCAAGAAATGCTCGCCAAAATCGAAAAAGAAAAATGGTTGACCGCAAAAGCCGTCATTGGAATTTGGCCGGCCAACTCCAATGGAAAAGACGATGTGTTTACCTACACAGACGAATCCAGAACGGAAGTTGCTGACACCTTATTTTCATTGAGACAACAAACCCAAAAAGCTCGAGATTTGCCTAATTTTTCTTTGGCAGATTACATTTCACCTGCCGACACCGGCTTGCAAGATTATTTGGGTGGATTTGTGGTAACTGCAGGCCTTGGAATTGAACCACACGTGAAAAAATACCAAGAAGAAAATGACGATTACAATGCCATTTTGCTTAAGGCCCTGGCAGATAGACTGGCAGAGGCTTTTGCCGAACTCATGCACAAAAAAGTAAGAGAAGAATTGTGGGGATATGCACCAAATGAAAATTTAGAAAACGAAGAGTTGATAGACGAAAAATACCAAGGAATTCGACCTGCTCCAGGGTATCCAGCATGCCCAGACCATACTGAGAAAATCACGTTGTTCAAAAAACTAAATGCCACCCAAGAAATTGGGGTAGAATTAACTGAATCTATGGCAATGTATCCAGCAGCATCTGTGAGCGGATTTTATTATGCACACCCTCAAGCCAAGTATTTTGGACTAGGAAAAATAGACCTAGACCAAGTAAAAAGTTTAGCCGAACGCAAAGGAATGGGCCAAGAAGTGATGAAGAAATGGTTGAATCCGGTCGTGAATTAGTAGTGTTAATAAATGATAAAGTCCACATGCGCTAGTTACCATAAAGTATGAATTCAATAAAAAATGATAATTAATATGCTACCCAAAATACCCGAAGGAAAAAAAATCAGGAATAATTAATCTTTTATTCATAATCGCAATCTGTGTTGTTCTTTATTTTTATCGAGATCAGGATAAAATTTCTTTTGTTATTGCCCTGTGCCTCTTGATTGTTCAGATAATATTCAACAGGATGTATTATCAAAAGCATAAAATTTAGGGTTGCTTCGTAATAAAAACTCACCAAATTACTTGCTATTAATAAAAATTACTTATTTTTGCAGTCCAAATTAATAACCAGGGGTTTCGACCCTCTAAAATTTAAAACAAATGCCAGTAAAAATTAGACTGAGAAGACTAGGAAGAAAAGGAAGACCTTTTTACCACATCGTAGCTGCAGACAGCAGAGCGCCAAGAGATGGAAAATTTCTTGAAAAAATAGGAACATACAACCCAATTACCAACCCAGCAACAATCGACCTTGATGTGGATGCTGCATTAAAATGGTTAGCCAACGGTGCTCAACCAACAGATACAGCCAAAAACATACTTTCTTACAAAGGTGTAATGTACAAAAAACACTTGATGAGAGGTGTTGCCAAAGGAGCAATGACTGCAGAAGAAGCAGAAGTTAAATTTGCTGCTTGGTTGGAAGAAAAAGAAGTGAAAATTTCTAAAAAAGCGGAAGGATTATCTGCGAAGGCTAAAAAAGAAGCTGCAGAAAGACTGAAAGCTGAAACTGCTGCAAAAGAAGCTCAAGCTGCCGCAATCGCTGCTGCAAATACACCAGTAGAAGAAGAGGCTCCAGCTGAAGAAGCTCCAGCAAAAGACGAAGAAGAATAAATTTCAGTTATGAAATTTGAAGAATATTTTAACCTTGGAGTCATCTCCAAGGTTTTTTCATTTAAGGGAGAAATTGTTGCTCGCCTAGATGTGACTGTTCCCAATTTATTCGAAAACTTGACAGCCTTGTTTGTGGAAGAAAAAGGAAATCTCGTTCCATACTTTGTTGAAAAAGTAGAACCACAACTCAACAACTTTGCTCGAATTAAGTTTAAAGGAATAGACACGCAAGAACAAGCCAAAAAGCTATTGAAATGCGAATTGTATCTTCCCGATAATTTATTACCCAAGCTAAGCGAAGACGAATTTTATTTTCATGAAATAGTTGGTTTCACAGCTTTTGATGAAGAAGACAAAGAGGTGGGTAAAATTATGGAAGTGTATGATCTGCCCAATAACCCTGTAGCTGAGATTTTAATCAACGGAAAAGAAGTGCTTGTTCCTCTTAATCTGATGATTGAACTAGACAAAACGAACAAAAAAATCTGCATCGAGATTCCTGAAGGATTGGTCGATTTGTAGTTTCAATTAATCCGCTATTTATTTTCATTTGTCATGCTGAATTTATTTCAGATCTTTATTCATTGAAATAATTCCTGAAGTAACTTTGCTCCTTGAAGAGGATTGAGGGAGGTTACTTTTGCTATCAACCACCTAACCTCACTCAAGGGAGGAAAAACTAAAACAAAATGTCAACCTTCCATTTCAAACAATTTTCTTTACAAAACGAAAAGAGCGCCATGAAAGTGAATACCGATTCTGTATTACTTGGAGCTTGGGCCAAAATACCCCCGGGGGCAAAAACAGGATTGGATATTGGTTCTGGAACAGGAATCTTATCCTTAATGTTGGCTCAACGAAACTCAAACTTATCTGTATTGGGCATCGAAATTGAAAAAAATGCTTTTGAAGAAACGAAATTAAACTTTGAAAACTCTCCATACTCAACAAGGCTTAGAGCCGTAAATTTACCAATCCAAAAATTCGTTCCTGAGCATGAACTAGATTGCATTATCTCCAATCCTCCTTATTTTGTGGATGATTTAAAAAATCAAGACGCGAACAAATCTACAGCCAGACATACCGATTCGTTATCGTTCGAAGATCTCATTACTTTTACAACTACTTATTTATCCGCAACGGGAACAGTTAATTTAATTCTACCAAAAACCGAAAGTGAGGGTTTTAGAAAGTTAATATCAATGAGTGACCTTCACCTTCAACACATATCATTTATAAAACCTAATTCAACAAAAGAAGTAAATAGAGTATTGATGTGTTTTGGGAAAGAAAAAAAGCAATTGGAAGAAGAAACATTTTGTATCTATCAATCACATCAAGTCTATTCACCAAGACACCATGAATTAACGAAGGAGTTTTATCTAGATAAAAATTAACTAGGACTTACTAATTAGTATTTGGTTCAATTCCAAGTCAGTTTTTGTTGTATTCCACCCGTTTTGTCACATAAAGTGATTGTTCGCAGGGTAGCGAAGAATTATTGGATCGAAATGAGTCGAAACTAACTGAGAAATTAACTAACAAAGCGGAGCATAGCGGATTTACCCATAGCTATTTTGAGTTTCGTTTCACTCACAAAAAATATGCTTCGGCATAAACTTCTCATCCACAAGGAGATTGGTGGTGAAAAAATAAGTGGAGCATAGCGGATTCGAACCGCTGACCCTCACGCTGCCAGCGTGATGCTCTAGCCAACTGAGCTAATGCCCCAATCAATTATCTAAAGTAATACTTTCTATTCTCTTTTAAATTTTTTTATGGTTAATTTTTTCTGTGACAAAATGACACGATAAAGAAAAAATTTCAGAGTCGCTTTGCTTATTTTGGTCAAATGCAAAGTTGGCACAAAAAGTGCATAGCCACAATCAGTATTTTTAATTAAGTATTAACCTAAATTCAAAAAATTATGTCAGTAAAAATTAAACCACTATCGGACAGAGTCGTGATAGAACCAGTACCGGTAGAAGAGAAAACCGCTTCTGGAATCATTATACCAGATGCATCTAAAGAAAAACCTTTGAAAGGAAATGTTGTAGCAGCAGGGCCAGGAAAAGCAGACGAACCCATGACAGTGAAGTCTGGTGACACTGTACTTTACGGGCAATATTCTGGAACAGAGGTAAAATTAGATGGAACGACTTACCTTATTATGAGAGAAGCAGACATCTTTGGAATTTTAAACTAACAGAAAACCAAAAGACTAAACCCAGAGAGTACTGTCCTGAAAAATTGGGATAAAATGTCGCGAAGGGTGGATTCTTAAAATTTAACTAACTTTTAAAAAATTATAAAAAATGGCAAAACAAATCACCTTTGATTTAGAAGCTAGAGACAGCCTCAAGAGAGGAATCGATAAACTAGCTAATGCAGTAAAAGTGACTCTAGGACCTAGAGGAAGAAACGTAGTAATTGACAAAAAATTTGGAGCACCTCACATCACCAAAGATGGAGTTTCTGTAGCTAAAGAAATAGAACTTTCGGATGCGGTAGAAAATATGGGAGCACAAATGGTGAAAGAAGTGGCATCTAGAACGGCTGAATTAGCTGGAGATGGAACAACAACTGCTACCGTCCTTGCTCAATCTATTATCAATACTGGACTCAAGAGTCTTGTAGCTGGTGCCAACCCTATGGACCTGAAAAAAGGAATAGACAAAGGAGTAGAAGCAATCATAAAAGAAATGGCTGGATTCTCTGAGGCAGTTGGAGCAGATAACAAAAAGATTGAGCAGGTGGCTACCGTTTCTGCCAACAACGACAAAGAAATTGGTGCTTTGATAGCGGAAGCAATGAAAAAAGTAACCAAGGAAGGAGTAATCACCGTGGAGGAAGCAAAAGGAACTGAAACGTATGTTGAAGTAGTAGAAGGAATGCAATTCGACAGAGGATATCTTTCTCCGTATTTTGTTACTGATGCTGAGAAAATGATAACAGAATACGATAACCCGTATATCCTTATTTACGACAAGAAGATTTCTAATATCCAAGACATCGTGCCTATCTTAGAAGCAGTGGTAGGAACAGGAAGACCTCTTATTATTATCGCGGAAGATATAGAATCACAAGCACTAGGATTGCTTGTAGTGAACAGATTGAGAGGACAAATGAAAGTGGCTGCTGTAAAAGCTCCAGGATTTGGAGACAGAAGAAAAGCAATGTTGGATGATATCGCTATCCTTACAGGAGGAACCGTAATCTCAGAAGAAACAGGATTAACTCTTGCCAATACTACACTAGAAATGCTTGGTTCTGCCGATAAAATTGAAATCGACAAGGATAACACTACTATTGTAAATGGAGCAGGAAAAAAAGACGACATCAAAGCAAGAGTTGGGCAAATTAAAGCTCAAATTGAAAGCACAACATCTGATTACGACAGAGAAAAACTACAAGAAAGACTAGCTAAATTAGCTGGTGGAGTTGCCGTACTATATGTAGGAGCAACAACCGAAGTAGAAATGAAAGAGAAAAAAGACAGAGTAGATGATGCCTTGCATGCAACGAGAGCGGCTGTAGAAGAAGGAATTGTTCCAGGAGGAGGAGTTGCCTACATCCGAGCAAGCTCAGCATTGGATGCTGTAAAAGCAGATAACGATGATGAAGCTACTGGAATTGCAATTATCCGAAGAGCTATCGAAGAGCCATTGAGACAAATCGTATCCAATGCTGGAGGAGAAGGTTCTGTAGTAGTACAAAAAGTAAAAGAAGGAAAAAAAGACTTTGGATACAACGCACGTGCAGACAAATACGAAAACTTATTGAAGTCTGGAGTAATTGATCCAGCAAAAGTAAGTAGAGTAGCTCTAGAAAACGCTGCCTCAATTGCAAGCATGCTATTGACAACGGAATGCGTTATCACAGATATTCCAGAAAAAGAAGAAGATCATCATCATGCAACTCCACCAATGGGAGGAATGCCAGGGATGATGTAAGTCGAGCTGGTAGTTAGGAGTCAGACATTATTGACTCTTGATGAGAAAGACAACAATAGTTTAAAACCCGAATTTCAGTCATGAGATTCGGGTTTTTTATTAAATTATAAAAGCCTCGCAACTATTTTGTTTCTAAAAACAAATTATCACCCCACTTATAAATTATTACACAGTGAAGAACTAGGAAATTACTTTCAGAAGAAAGAAAATCTATCTGGAGCAGGAGTATTCCTTTCTGAGCTTGGGGACAAGTTTATACTCATAAAATGGGAGCGATTTAAGGAATAACTTTAATAATTAACAATAGTTCTTTTGAAGACGTTTTGTTAATAGTTTTATTCTGCAAAAAAGACCAAAATCATTTTTTTGATGAATTTTATCAAAGCGAAAATCAAAACACACTAAAACCAAGTGGTGGCAGATTAGGACTAGTAATATTCCATCAAATAATACAAAAGCATGGCGGGTGAAATATGGGTCAAAAAATCAAATGAACAAGACTCTGCTTTTGTATTTTCGCTTCCTTTTAATTAACTTGTAGTGCTTATAGAGATGAAGAAATTTTAATTGTAGATGACGAGCCAAATATAGAAATGTCCTTGGAATATACTTTCAAAAAACAAGGGTATGACGTGTTTATCGTGAGAGATGGTAGTGAGGCGCTGGAAAATTGAAGAAAGCAACATTCCTGATAGAATTATTCTGGAAGTTATTATGCCAAAATTGGATGGGTATCAAACAATTAAAGTTAATAAAGAAAATGAAAAATTAATCGATGCGCAAGTTGCATTTTTATCGGCCAAAAACAAAGCTTCATACATACAACAAGGATTGAATCTTGGAGCAGATAAATACATTTTTAACCCTTTGTCTTTAAAAAAGTTAGTTTCGGAAGTAAGTAAACTTTCAGGTTAATACCTTGGTCTTGTGTGCAAACAAACCTCGTTATAATCTTTAAGAAAAATGAAAAAAAAATTATCCTTACCCCCTCTGATGTCTGATATTATTATCAGCTCTCCCCTCCTTATTACCTTATTTTGCCGGTTTCAACTCGAGAATTCAATCTCTCTCAGCACCCTGCACTCTCTATTTCTAGGGCTCAGTTTTGTTGTGATTCTTTGGGCTCTTATTAAACTAAAAATACTTAATCCTAACCGGTTTGGTATGTTCAACAACTCAAAAAAATACTATTCACTAATTTATAATACAATTCACAATGAGTAATTATCACATAAAACACCTAGAAGAATATTACAAAGTATACAGAAAATCAGTTCGAGAACCCGAATTGTTTTGGGAAGAAATAGCGGAAGAGCATTTTAGCTGGAGAAAAAGATGGGACAATGTATTGAGTTGGGATTTTTCAAAGCCAGAAATCAAATGGTTTGAAGGAGCCAAATTAAATATTACAGAAAATTGTATTGACAGGCACTTGAGAACCAAGGGAGATCAAACGGCTATTTTGTTTGAACCCAACAATCCAGAAGAAGAGGCAGAGCATATAACCTACCGAGAGTTGCACAAACGAGTAAATAAATTCGCGAATGTGCTAAAATCACAAGGAATAAAAAAGGGGGATCGAGTGTGTATCTACCTCCCGATGATCCCAGAATTGGCTATCTCACTTCTGGCTTGCGCCCGGATTGGTGCCATTCACTCGGTGGTCTTTGCCGGATTTAGTTCATCGGCATTAGCCTCTCGAATCAATGACAGTGAATGCAAAATGGTTATTACTTCCGATGGATCCTATCGAGGTGCAAAAACCATTGATTTAAAGGAAATAGTGGATGAAGCAGTAGAAACCTGCGACTGCACAACCTCTGTATTGGTCGTAAAAAGAATCCACTCAGACATTACAATGAAAGAAGGAAGAGACCAATGGTTGGCTCCCTTGCTAGAAAAGGCCTCATCGGAATGCGAACCTGAATTAATGGACGCAGAGGATCCATTATTCATCTTATACACTTCTGGCTCCACAGGATCTCCAAAAGGAATGGTTCACACGACTGCAGGGTACATGGTTTATACTGCTTACACTTTTAAGAATGTATTTCAATACAGGCCAGGAGATGTGTATTGGTGTACGGCTGATATCGGTTGGATTACGGGGCATAGTTACATCGTGTACGGACCATTAGCCAATGGAGCTACTACGGTGATGTTTGAGGGTGTTCCTAGCTATCCAGATTACAGCAGATTTTGGGAGATTGTAGAAAAACACAAGGTTACTCAATTTTATACTGCACCCACCGCGATTAGAGCTCTAGGAAAAGAAAGTTTAGATTTTGTAAATAAGCACGATTTATCTTCTCTAAAAGTATTAGGCTCTGTAGGTGAACCTATTAATGAAGAGGCTTGGCATTGGTACAACGACAATATTGGCAAGAAACAAAGTCCAATTGTTGATTCTTGGTGGCAAACCGAAACCGGAGGAATCATGATTTCACCTCTTCCTTACGTTACTCCCACTATTCCAACCTATGCTACACTTCCCTTTCCAGGAATACAACCAGGTTTGATGGATGAAAATGGGCAAGAATTAAAAGGTAATCAAGTAGAAGGAAGACTGTGTATTAAGTTTCCTTGGCCGAGTATCGCTCGAAGTATTTGGGGTAATCATGAGCGGTATAAGGATACCTATTTCTCTACTTTTCCAAATAACTACTTTACAGGTGATGGAGCGCTAAGAGATGCCGTAGGTTATTACCGAATTACGGGAAGAGTAGATGATGTAATTATTGTTTCGGGACACAATTTGGGAACTGCTCCTATCGAAGATGCCATCAATGAGCACCCAGCCGTGGCAGAATCTGCTATTGTAGGGTTTCCACACGACATAAAAGGAAATGCTCTCTACGGCTATATCACACTGAAAGAAGCCGGAGAAGACAGAGTGCATGAAAACTTGAGAAAAGAAATCAACCAACTGATTACCGAACGAATTGGCCCAATTGCAAAACTTGATAAAATTCAATTTACCAACGGATTGCCTAAAACTCGTTCGGGAAAAATTATGAGAAGAATCTTACGAAAAATTGCTTGTAACGAATCTGATAAGTTAGGCGATATTTCTACTTTGCTGAATCCTGAGGTGGTAAAAGAGATTGTAGATAATTCTTTGTAATACAAACTTAAGATAGTTGAAGCCTGCTTTATGTAGTGAGCTTTTTTGTTGGTTATCTCTCAGCTCTATGTTTCAAACAAAGGTAGCGTTTAGCTCCAATTTGGTGCTCTAATCAGCACCCTTGATTTCTAATGAAAAAAAACAGTTTCGAAATTTTTAAACTGAACGCTAACCTGTTACAATCTATATTTTGTAACTTACGGATATAAACAAGTTGTGTTTCATGAAGCACAAATAGAACTCTCCAAAAATTCACATATGAAAAGAGCCTATTACTCGAACAACATACAAGACTTTTTACGAGAACCTGATTCGAGTATTTTAGGTGAATTAACAGCCAATCATAGTAACAGAACACTTGAAGAATTACAAGTAAACGCATGGCGTAAACAAATAACTATCCTTAAAAATCAACTTTCCGAATTCGAAGGTCAAATATATTTCGAATTTGCAATACCCAGAATGGGTAAAAGAGTAGATAATATTGTGATTATTAATGAGGCCGCATTTATTATCGAGTTTAAAGTTGGAGATGGTGGTTATGAAAAACACGCAATCGAACAAGTTATTGATTACACCATTGATTTGAAAAACTTCCATGAAGGAAGTCACGAAATCAAACTCATACCAGTTTTGGTCGCAACAAATGCGGCAAGTGTTACTGATCAGGATAATCAGATTCTTGCCCATAAAACTGCTGCAAAATCCAATCAATTTGATTTAGCCGAAACACTTAAACAGTATTTAAAGGACAACAGTAAATCAATTGATATTGAATATTGGGAGAATTCTATCTACAAACCGACACCAACAATCGTAGAGGCTGCTCAAGCTCTTTACAAGGGACATAATGTCAAAGAAATAACAAGATCAGACTCGGGAACAATTAATCTTTCTAAAACAGCAGACTGCATCAATTCAGTAATTGAAAAATCCAAAAACAAAGGGATGAAATCAATTTGCTTTGTAACAGGTGTACCTGGAGCTGGTAAAACATTAGCCGGATTAAATATTGCGGTTGAAAGAATGAAAGCTGATGAGGACGAACATGCGGTGTTTCTATCTGGAAATGGACCATTAGTCGATGTGCTAAGAGAGGCCCTAACGAGAGACGAAGTAATAACAGCTAAAGAAAATGGGACAAGATTGAGTAAAAAGCAAGCTGCGATTAAAGCGAATGCGTTTATTCAAAATATTCACCACTTTCGAGATGACAATCTACTTTCAGACAAGGCGCCTATCGAAAAGGTCGTAGTTTTTGATGAGGCTCAAAGAGCTTGGACAAATGATCAAGTCAGTTCATTTATGAAAAGAAAAAAAGGGGTTGAAGATTTTAATAAATCAGAACCCGAATTTCTTATTGATGTAATGAACAGGCATTCAGATTGGTGCACTATAGTTTGTTTAATTGGTGGTGGCCAAGAAATAAATACAGGTGAAGCAGGTCTAGAAGAATGGATAAGCTCACTCAAAAATCATTTTCCAGATTGGGACATTCACTATTCAAGTTCAATATTGGAAAGTGACAACTATTTAAAATCTGAAGTATCTAGAAAGTGGTTAGTGGGAAATGGAATTAGTGAAATCGAATTACATCTTGCTGTATCAGTTAGATCATTTAGATCAGAACAATTATCAAATTTCATTCATGAACTGCTCAATATCCAAATTGAAAATTCCCAAAGAATATACTCTGAAATCAAAGGGTCTTATCCGATAGTATTAACCCGAAACCTTGAAAAAGCAAAACAATGGCTTCGCGATAACGCTAAAGGAAGTGAAAGAATTGGATTAGTAAGCTCTTCAGGAGCTAGAAGATTGAGACCTTTAGGTATTGATGTGAAAAATGAAATTTCTGCACCTAGTTGGTTTCTAAATGACAGCCAAGATATTCGTTCTTCTTATTTTTTAGAGGAGGTAGCTACTGAATTTGACATTCAAGGACTAGAAATCGATTGGGCTTGTGTCGCTTGGGGTGGTAATTTCCATTTTAACAATACCGATTGGAAATATCAAAACTTCAAAGGGACTAAATGGCAAAACATAAATAAAGAAATAGACAAGGAGTATCTAAAAAACACTTATCGTGTTCTGCTCACAAGAGCACGTCAAGGAATGGTAATATTTGTTCCTGAAAGCAGTGAATTAGATCATACACGACCGAAAGCCTTTTATGACGAGACCTATGAATATTTGAAAGAAATTGGAATACAAGAAATTGAATAAATAAAACACGAAAACACAACAATGTGTATAGTGCATAGCACCCTGCGGGCTGCTACGACACCATACACGGGCCGTTACTTCACCCACTCAGGAAAATCTTTCTTAAATCGATTCAACCTTGGAACAGAAACCGCTCTGATGTAGGATTGATTTGGGTGTAGCCTTTCATAATCTTGGTGATAATCTTCGCCCATCCAAAACTTCTGAAACTTTTTGACCTCTGCTGCTGGTTTTAATCCTTTGGCCCTTAATTCGGCAATCTTTGTTTCAATAATTTCTTTTTCACTAGCATCCGAATAAAAAACAATACTCCGATATTGGCTGCCATTATCGGGTCCTTGGCCATTCACTTGTTCTATATTTTGTGTGCCAAAATAAATATCTACTAAGTGCTTAAAACTAATAACCGAAGAATCATACACCACTTCTACAGCCTCTGCATGCCCAGTTTTTCCGGTGTTACTTGATTCGTAAGTTGGGTTTTTTGTGTGACCTCCTGAATAACCCGAATACACTTCTTGCACCCCTTTGGTGTGTTCATAAATTGCCTCTACACACCAAAAACATCCACTTGCAAAATGTGCTTTGGTTAACTTTTCCGGATTCAAATAAAGACTCTCTTTGGGCGCCTCTTCCTTCTGCTCCGACAAGATTTCTACTTTTGGTTCAGTATCGGATACAACCGTATCAGATTGAACTTTACTGGAATTACAGGACATAAATAGGCAACTTGCAAGGGAAGATAATAAGATGATTTTCATAGGATAAATAATTTGACTTGTGAAACGAATGTAGGCCATAATCCTTACTAATTCCATAAAAGTTAGGTTTGTTTTGTAACAAACTCGTTTTTTAGTTGCATATACAACTAAATTGTATTTACCTTTGCTACGTGAATGAAAAAACCCACATAGAATTTAAAAATTCGCTTGGTCCTTGGATAGGAAGAACAATGAAATTGATCGAAAACAAGATTGAGGACGTTTTGGCCGAAAACAACATAGACTTGAGCAGAATGCAATTTGTTGTTCTCAAAACGATAGAAGAAAATGAAGGGATTTCTCAAAACGAATTGGCGCATTTTGCCAATCGAAACAAATCTTCACTCACCCGAATGATAAACACTCTTATTTCCAAAGGTTTTATCACAAAATGTTCGTCCAAGGAGGACAAACGCAAAAACCATATTCACCTCACAAAATCGGGGGAGAACGTATTGAGAAAAGCAATTCCACACTATAGAAAAATGGCTCACACCATTGAAGAAAACCTAACTCCTAAAGAGATAGAACAAACAAAAGCAATACTAAAAAAAATTCAAGAAAACGTATCTGGACAAAAAGCTGGTCCTCTTTTTAATTAAATTTTTATGAAAAAAGCAATTCAAATCCCGTTGGCAATTGCCATCATAGCAGCCGCAATTGGGCTGAAAAAAATAATGGAAAGCACGAAAAAAGTTCCCGATAAAAAAACTGAACAGACTGTAAAACTAGTGTCTGTTGAAAGAATAAAAAACACCACGTTGCCCATTCAGATAAAAAGTTCAGGGTCTATTCTTGCCAAAGATCGCACGGTTCTCTACTCCGAAGTACAAGGCGTTTTTCAACAAACCTCAAAACCTTTTAAACCTGGAGTAAGATATTCTGCGGGACAACCTCTGATCCAAATTAATAACTCAGAATTTTCGGCATCTGTCAAGTCACAAAGAAGTAACTTCAAAAGTCTAATTACCGGTACTTTGGCTGATATCCAATTCGATTATCCAGATGAATTAACTACTTGGAAAAAATATGTTGAATCTATCAAGGCAGAAAAACCTCTGCCCAGTTTACCCAAAACATCAAATGACAATTTTTCGAATTACCTCTCAGGAAAAGGAATTACGACCAATTACTACTCTATCAAAAATCTTGAAACTCGATTAGCCAAATATACGCTCACGGCCCCATTTTCAGGAGTTTTAGTGGAGGCCAACATTACTCCTGGAACCTTAGTATCACCGGGTCAAAAGTTGGGTGAATTTATAAAAACTGGAGTGTATGAATTAGAATTAAATGTAAACGCTGGCTTATCTGATTACCTTCAACTTGGAAAAAAAGTAACACTCTTTACCACAGATAAATCTCAACAATTGGAAGGTAAAGTTACCCGGGTAAACTCTCAAATCGACCGAGCTACACAAACCATTCAATTGTTTGTAGAAGTAATCTCCCCAGAACTAAACGAGGGCGAATATTTAGAAGCCGATATCAACGCTCAAAATGTGGAGGATGTATGTGAAATTCAAAGAAGTTTGATTATCGATGAAAATTATGTCTTTGTGTTGGAAAATAATTCGCTTCACAAACAAAAAATATCCATCGTTCATTCGAACGAAAATTCATTGATTGTGACAGGTTTGAAAGACTCTTCGCTTCTTGTAACTGTGCCAGTAGCTGGAGGATATGAAGGAATGAAAGTAGCTGTACAAAACAACCTCTAAACCAGTAGAAGAATGAAAAATTTACTCGCCTATTTTATCAAATACCCTATTGCGGGTTGGATTATGGTCATTGGTTTCCTCCTTTTTGGATACTTTGGGTTTACAACACTCACCTCGTCATTTTTTCCATTATCCGAATCCAGAATTATAACCATTAACTTAGCTTATCCGGGTGCTTCTCCTCAAGAAATGGAAGAAGGTATTGTCTTAAAAATTGAAGAAAACTTAAAAGGGATTGAGGGAATAGATCGAGTTACCTCTAAATCTTACGAAAACTCTGCAGCCGTTACCATCGAAACCTACAAAGGATATGACACAGACATTATCTTGGCAGAGGTAAAGAATGCCGTAGATAAAGTGCCGAGTTTTCCTAGCGGAATGGAACCTCCAGTTATAGCCAAGCAAGAAGCTACCAGACAAACCATAACTTTTGCCGTTAGCGGAAACGGGATTCCACTAAAAGTGCTGAAACAAAAAGCACAAATCATTGAAAAAGAATTGCTGCGGATGGAAGGGATTTCGCAAGTTTCTATTTCAGGATTTCCAGATGAAGAAATAGAAATCGCAGTAACCGAAGCAAACTTAAGGGCTTATGGATTGAGTTTTCAGCAAGTAGCTACGGCTGTTGCGCAAAACAGCTTAATTACCACAGGTGGCTCCATAAAAACCAAGGCAGAAGAGTATTTAATTAGAGCTAGCAGCAGAGCTTACTACGCGAATGAACTAGAAAATATCGTGGTGAAGTCCTCTCCAGATGGAAATATTGTCTTATTAAAGGAGGTGGCAACCTTGCGAGACAAATTCAATGAAAATCCGAACGGACTATATTTTAACGGAGATAAAGCAGTGAATATTACCGTTCAAAATACCAATAGCGAAGATCTAATTTCAGCAGCAGAAAAAGTGAAAGTGTATGTATCAGAGTATAACCTCGCTTCTGATGACGTGGAACTACATGTAACGTCAGATTCTTCTATTACGCTAACCCAACGAACGGACTTATTGCTTGAAAATGCCATTGTGGGAATGTTTTTAGTTCTCTTGATTTTGTCCATCTTTTTGAAACCTAGAATTGCCATGTGGGTGGCATTCGGACTTCCTATTTCATTCTTGGGAATGTTCGCCATTGCAGGTCAGTTTGATGTAACAATCAATGTTCTTTCATTGTTTGCTATGATTATCGTTATTGGAATTTTGGTGGATGATGGAATCGTTATTGCCGAAAATATATTCTCTCACCATGAAAAAGGTAAAACACCAGTAAGAGCCTCAATTGAAGGAACTTTAGAGGTTATTCCTCCTATCATTTCTGCCATACTTACCACCATGCTTGCCTTCTCTACATTCTTGTTTTTGGATGGAAGGATTGGGGAGTTTTTTGGGGAAGTCTCTGTCATTGTTCTACTTACACTTTCGGTTTCTTTGATAGAAGCCCTAATTATCTTGCCCTCGCACATTGCTCACTCCAAAACACTACAAAAAGGAACCAAACCTTATACGTTCAACCTAAAAGCAGAGCAATTTATGAATTACCTGAGAGACAATTTGTACGAACCGGTTCTCAATTTTTTCTTGCGTTATAAACTTATTGGTTTTGCCATTATGCTTGGGCTACTCATTTTTACCATTGGAGGGATTAGTAGCGGAATTATTAGAACTACTTTTTTTCCACAAATAGCCAGCGATAGAGTACAAATAACTCTGAACATGCCACAAGGAACCAACGAAAACGTGACAGATTCACTTATTTCGAACTTGGAAAAAAGTGTGTGGCAAGTAAACGAGAAATTCAAAAGCAAACAAGAAGGAGGAGATTCTGTTGTATTAAATGTAATCAAAAAGATTGGCCCGGGATCTTCTGTTGCTTCCCTCACAGTAAATTTATTACAAGGTGAGCTAAGAAATGTTTCTTCTCCAGAAATAACCAATGCCATTCAAGATACAGCCGATGAAATCCTGGGAGCTGAAAGTTTAGTTTTTGGTTCGGGCGCAGTGTTTGGTGGTTCTCCTATTGCGGTTTCTTTGTTAGGAAATAACATCAACGAAATAAAAGCTGCAAAAGTAGAATTGAAAGAGGCTCTTGCTCAAGTTGATGGGATAAAAGACATCACCGATAATGATCCTCAAGGAATAAAAGAAATAACAATCACTTTAAAACCAAATGCCTACCTCTTAGGATTTACTTTAAACAATGTTATGAGTCAGGTAAGAAGTGCCTTTTTTGGTGCTCAGGCTCAGCGTTTTCAGCGAGGAGAAGACGAAATAAAAGTGTGGGTGAGGTATGATGAAAAAGAAAGAAAATCTCTTAATAACCTCCACAACATGCAGCTTGTTTCCAATTCGGGCGAAAGAGTTCCTTTTCAAGAAATTGCCGAGTACAAAATAGCGCGAGGAGAAATCTCAATTAATCACCTAGAAGGACAAAGAGAAATTCAAGTAAAAGCAGATTTGGTGGATCCAAAAGCCAGTGCAACTGAATATATGAATACGCTTAAGAACGATATTATGCCGGGAATTTTAGCCAAATATACCAGTGTAACTCCACTATATGAAGGTCAAAACAGAGAGGCCGTAAAAACTCAAAATTCATTAAACCCTACTGGCTGGATAATTCTAGTCTTTATTTACATTGTAATAGCCTTCACTTTCCGAAGTTACAGCCAGCCATTCGTCCTTATCGCTTTGGTTCCCTTTAGCTTGATAGGAATTGGATGGGGACATTGGATTCATGGATTCTCAATAAATATTCTTTCTGGATTAGGAATAATAGCTCTTATTGGAATTATGGTGAACGATGGTTTGGTATTGATCAGTAAATTTAACTCTAACCTAAAACTCGGAATGAAATTTGACGATGCTCTAGCAGAAGCTTGCAAATCTCGATTTAGAGCTATTTTCTTAACAACCATTACCACCGTAGCTGGTCTTACTCCGCTTATTTTTGAAAAAAGTTTACAAGCTCAATTCCTAATCCCAATGGCGATTTCCATTGTCTATGGAATTATCATTGCCACCTTACTCACATTGCTATTATTACCTATTTTCTTATCTACAGTAAATAGTATAAAAGTAGGGGCTCTTTGGTTTTGGGATTCGGATAAATGGGCATTTTGGACTACTCCAAAGCCAAGTTACGAATCTGTAGAAAGAGCAGTGAAAGAACTAAATGCGGAGCACGAAGAAGAAGAATAACTAAGTATTAAGCTACACAAAAATTAAATTTAATAAACAATGAAGTATCTTATCGTCTTACTAGCGTTTTCGCTTTTGTCACAAAAAACTATTGTTTCTCAAGAATCAATGTCTGTGGAAGATGCAATAGCCATCGCCATGAAACACAACTACGACATTCGATTAGCGACCAATGCCACTCTGCAAGCCGAGAACAATAAAAGCATTTACAACTCAGGATTTTTACCTTCGGCTACGGCCGCAGCAGACGGAAGATATAGTTCATCCAATGCAACTATCACAGATCAGTTAGGAAATGAAAGAGAAATACCCGGTGTGGAAACCAAAGGTTATGGCGGATCAGTTGGGATAAATTATATCTTATTCAATGGAGGAGCGAGAAAATATCAGTACGATAAATTAAAAAATCTCTACTCACTCTCTTCGCTTCAGAAAAAAACACAAATAGAAAACACCTTGATAGAAGTGTACACCACTTTTTACAATGTAGCACGAAACCAAGAACAGCTGAAAACTGTAAAAGAAGCTTTCCAAATTTCGAAAGAAAGACTGGAAAGAGTTACTGCTCAACAACAATTCGGTCAAAAAACCACCTTGGATATACTGAATGCACGAGTGGATGCGAATAAAGACAGCATAAACCTAATTAACGTGAGCGTATTGGTTGAAAACAATGTGAGAAACCTCAACTTTTTACTAGGAAGAGAGATCCATACTTCCTTCTTGGCGGAGGCAGATGTGAACCTCACCGAAGAATTATCCTACTTGGAATTATTGAGTCAATTGCGCGAAAACAACAACGAATTGCAACAATGGGAAATTAATCAATCGATTTCGAGGCAAGAATTAAAAATTAATCAGGCCGGATGGTTGCCAAGTGTATCTACGAATGTGTCGTATGGATTTAATTACAGCGACAACGGACCCGCTGGATTTTTGGCAGAACAGCAAACTACGGGGATAAATGCAGGGATAAACCTCAACTGGAATGTGTTTGACGGAGGAACTACTCGTGTACGAGTGCAAAATGCCAAAATTTCAATGAAAACACAAGAACTAAATCAGCAGAAAGTTCAATTAAATTTAGAAAATCAGCTGGCAAAATTTTGGGCAGAGTATACCACTCAAAAAGCTATCATACGCAATGAAGAAATAAATGTAGAGATCAGCAATCAAAATTTTTTAAAGTCAAAAGAACTATTTAACCTAGGAAGGATAACCTCTATTGATTTTAGACAAGCTCAGTTAAATTTGATCAATACTAAACTTAATCTGCTGAATGCCAAATACAACGCTAAAATTGCTGAACTTCAATTAAAAAAGTTTGCCGGGCTGTTAACTAATAATTAAAAATATAACACCTATCGGTATTGGATATAAAAATTAGGGGTATATGGAACACTTCACCTCTTAACTCTCGAAGCACTATTGATGTTTCAAGTCTAAAATCGGGTGTATTTTTAATTACCGTTAGTACCGAAAAAGGGAAAGAAACAAGAAGATTCATTAAACAATAACTACCACCATAATGTTAAAGCCTCCTTTTGAAAAATCGAAAGGAGGTTTTTTTATTCATAACTCACTGTGAATAGCTAATTTGTTTTCCTCAAAATTACAGCAGAGATTTAGTTACTTTTATCTAAATCTTCAATGTGACTATGTTATTTGCGGCAATTTTTCTTGGAGGAGGATTAGGGAGCGTTACTCGATATGGAGTCTCTCAATTGTCTTCACCAAACTTTCCTTTTGGAACGCTCATGGCGAATGTCTTGGCTTGCCTTATTATGGGGCTTACTATTTATTCCTTGTCAGATAAAATTGAAGCAAATTCCTTTCTACGTGCGTTTGTTGTGATCGGATTTTGTGGAGGATTCAGTACCTTTTCTACCTTCAGTTATGAAACCTTTGAGCTATTCAAAAATGGAAATATAGGAGTTGCTGTGTTCAACATTCTTATTAATATTACCTTCTGCTTATTGGTTTTCTATCTTTTCAAAAATTCATTATAAACCTCGGAATGAACACAAAAAAAACCATTCATTTTATCGCCATTGGAGGCAGTGCCATGCACAACTTAGCCATAGCGTTACACCTTTCAGGCAACGTGATTTCAGGATCAGATGACGAAGTCTTCAATCCCTCAAAAGGGCGATTAGAGAAATATGGATTGCTACCAAAAAAAATGGGGTGGGATGACTCTCGAGTTACCGAAGATATTGAAGTCGTAATAGTAGGAATGCACGCAAGGAAAGACAATCCGGAGCTAATAAAAGCGCAAAAATTAGGCTTGCCTATTTTCTCTTACCCAGAATATATTTATGAGGCAACCAAGGAGAAAACTAGAGTGGTTATTGGTGGAAGCCACGGAAAAACCACAATTACCTCCATGATTTTGCACGTGCTAAATTTTCACAACCGCGAAAACGATTACATGGTGGGAGCTCAATTGGAAGGATTCGAAGTAATGGTAAAACTAAGCGATGCCTCTCCATTAGCCGTACTCGAAGGAGATGAATATCTGTCTTCGCCCATTGACCGTAGACCAAAATTTCATTTATACCAACCCAACATAGCACTGCTCACAGGAATTGCTTGGGACCACATTAATGTGTTTCCCACATTTGAAAACTATTGTGAACAGTTTGAAATTTTTATCAATAAAATAGAGGAAGGCGGGAGCCTAGTTTATTTTTCTGGCGACACAGAAATTCAAAAGCTAGTATCGAATTCTACCCGAAACATTAAATTTATCCCCTATTCCACACCTCAATTTTCTATAGAGAATGGAATCACAACGTTAACCACAACAGAAGGAAATTATCCTCTAAATATTTTTGGCGAACACAACTTACAAAACCTCAACGGAGCAAGACTGGTATGTCAAGAACTAGGAATTTCTGCTAAGGAATTTTACACGGCCATTCAATCCTTTTCTGGCGCATCCAAACGGTTGGAAACCGTAGCGAAAAATGAGGTGACACACATTCTCAAAGATTTTGCACATTCTCCTTCTAAGCTCCAAGCTACTACTCAGGCCGTAAAAAACCAATATCCCGACAGACAGTTAATTGCGTGTATTGAGTTACATACTTTTAGTAGCTTGAACCAAGAGTTCTTAACCCAATACAAAAACACTATGCTGGCTGCAGACCAAGCATTTGTATACTTCAGCCCTAAAGCTATTGAGCATAAAAAATTAGCTATGCTGAGCGAAAAAGACGTAAAAAATGCATTTTTTAGCGAAAATGTGACTGTTTTTACAAATTCTGATGAATTAATGACAACCGTAAAAAGTATTAATTTTGAAAATAAGAACTTATTACTAATGAGCTCCGGAAATTTTGATGGAGTGGATTTTGAAGAGCTTGGGAGCGAGATATTGAAAACCAAATGAAAAAAATACTTCTTTTACTTACCATCCTCTTAATTGTAATAAATTCTTTTTCGCAAAAAGAACTTGCAAAGACATTGATCGACACATTAGCGTCTGATGAATTTTATGGGAGAGGATATGTCAACAATGGAGACAAAATTGCTGCAGAGTTCATCGCCAAAAAGTTCAAAGAGTATGGAGCATTGCCCATAAAAGGTGACTCGTATTTTCAAGAATACGCTTACCCTGTCAATACTTTTCCAAAAAAAGTGGAAATAACTTTTGGGGATAGTACACTAACAACTGGACAAGACTTTATTATTTCGCCCAACTCTGGGTCGGCAGAAGGTGTTTTTTCCTTAAAACAAGTAACTTTTGAAAACTATCAAGACGAAATTGCCAGAGATGATTTACAAAATGACGGCAACAAAATTGCCTATGTTATCGACCTGCCAAAATCTAGCAACAGAGACGAATATATCAGTCAACTAAAGTGTAAAACTATCATTGCCGAAGTAGCACCTCTTTTTGTATTGAACGAAGGAAAATTCACGTGGTCAGTAGCACAAGAATCGCTCAATTTTCCGATTATTGAAATTCATCCGAAACATCTACGAGGAGAATCGGAGGTTACCATCAACATAGAAAACAAGTTCATTAAACGATACAACACTCAAAATGTACTAGGTTATATTCCCAGTAAAAGGAAATGCAAAAGAGACAAGTTTTTTGTGTTTACTGCACATTATGACCACTTGGGGATGATGGGACAAACAGCTACATTTAATGGAGCCAACGACAACGCGAGTGGAGTAGCCATGATGCTGACTTTGATGAAATATTTCTCAGAACACAAACCGAAATATTCTGTCTTATTCATTGGATTTGGGGGAGAGGAAGCTGGGCTCATTGGTTCTCAGTATTATGTGAAATATCCTATAGTTCCTTTAGAAAAAATGAAATTCCTACTAAATATAGATTTAATGGGAACTGGTTCCGAAGGTATTCAGGTTGTAAATTCTACAGAACATCCCAAAGAATTTGAAACACTGAAAGAAATAAACCAGAAAGAAAACTTTATAAAGGCGATTAAGCCGAGAGGAAAAGCAGCAAATAGCGACCACTACTGGTTTGAAGAGGCAGGAGTTCCTTCTTTTTTTATGTACACATTAGGAGGCATTACTTATTACCATGATGTGCTTGACAGGCCAGAAACTTTACCTCTTACGGAGTTTAACGATTTGCACAAGCTCATTGTAGAGTTTGTCAATTCATTTTAATTGGCTTTCGGACCTTCGAGCCAATAAGGTTGCAAAGAGAATATCTCGAATTGCCCAATTACTTGAATACTGAGTAAAAATTTTATGCCACAACTCATAACTTTACCCCTTAGGAAACTTCAAAAAGAAAGAAGTTCCCACACTTACTTTGCTTTCAAATCGAATAGAACCTCCATGATTCTTTATGATGTTTTTTACAATAGCCAATCCCAGTCCACTCCCCGATGATTTGGTTGTAAAATTGGGAGTAAATATTTTATTGTATTGATCCGGTTCTATTCCCTTTCCGTTGTCTTTTATTTCTATCTCATAGTGCGTTTCATTCTCAGTTAAAAGTACCTGAACCACTCCTATTCTTCCTTCAGGGATGGCTTGAGAAGAATTGGTCAGTAGGTTGTTGAATACCCGTATCAACTGGCTTTCATCTCCCTTTATCAACGCGTTCTCAATACCGTTTAATTCTTTCGCCACTTTTATATCTTTGTCGAAAGTACCTGCAGTATCTCGAATAATTAGCCGTAAATTTACTTCTGAAAGTGAGGTGGTGGGCATTTTTGCAAAACTCGAAAACTCATTGGCAATTTCGGTAAGCACATCAATTTGAGTTATCATTTTTTGAGAAAAACGTGTTATTTTTTCTTTAAAATCTGGTGCATCTTGTTTGAGGGATTTCTCCAAAAACTGTACATTCAATTTCATGGGTGTCAATGGGTTTTTAATCTCGTGCGCCACTTGTTTAGCCATTTCTCGCCATGCCGTTTCTCTTTCAGATTCAGCTAATAAATCAGCGCTCTGTTCCAATTCATCTACCATGGTGTTATATCGATGCACCAACTCACCTATTTCATCTTCATTCCTCCATACTAATTTCTCGTTCTTTTTATTGATGGATACATTTTTCATTTTGTCTCCGATGAGTCTGAGCGACTTGGTTATGTTTTTAGACAGGAAAAATGCGAAAATTCCGGTAGCAATGAGCAAAATAATGTACAACTCTATCAAGGTTCTGTAAAAAGAATTCGTCTCGATGCTACTAGTAGAAAAGTCATAATTTGGTACATTAAGAATTCCTATGTTCTCGCCAAATCGGTTCTTTAGCACCGAGTATGTTGCCAAATTATGCTTGCTTTTTTGGTTAATATAAAACGAGTCACTTGCCGAGTAGATTTTTTTAAATATGTTGGACGGAATGCTGTCATAGGGATTTAATTCCTGATCCAAAGAGAGGAGAATTCTTCCCTTTGTGTTGTAAATTTTTAGTTCCATTTCGTTTTCCTTCGAGAGCTCTTCTATTTTTTCGTAAAATTCTCTTGGTACGGAGTTCAAGTCTTTTTGAATGTCGTATTTATCAGTGAAGTACTTAATAGAATTAGCAACGCGTTTCTCTTTTCTTCCGAGCCTGCTCAAGTGATACTTCTCGTTTTGGTTTTTGAAAAAAACTGCGGTAAACAAAGCTATAGCAAGGGAAGAAATCAACACCACAGCGAGCATTGCTACATAAATTCTGCGGGTCAACCCAAGGTTAAAAAGTTGTTTTTTCATGGTGTGTAGTTATCAAATATTATTCCCTTTTTTTAAATAGGCTTTTATCTCTTGGTTCCTCGTTTCTAAAAATCATTTTATGTAAGATTTTAAAAAACGTCTGTACGCCAATTTTCCCAAAACACCGAACGGAGATTCGAATTCAAACACCTCGTACATTTTGGTTTTACGCTCAATCGTTTCAAAATAATGATCGTGTGTAAACCGCTTTAAAATTACTTTTTTCATTTCGTCTCTAAAATAAATTGGGGCTTCCATCCTTGTGATTTTCATAGTAAACTCTTGGTAAAAACCAAAATGCCTCGCTCTCCAAGTTGCCCACTCCTCTTTTTCTATCAATCCATTTGTTTTTCTATCAATCGTCTTTTCATTTGTATCCACTGCCGATAATTCGTGAAGATCAATGTATCGATTCGCGTCAAATACCACTTGAATAGGGGCTTCATATTCCGTTGTAAGTTCTATTTTAGGCATTTTTTTTTCAATAAATTAAATATAGGTATTTGAGGTTCATTCTTCCCGATTTGGATAAAATTGTTTTAAATTTGAAATCGAAATCACAAGGAAACAACCCTGCATGTATGAAAAACAAAATAGCTCAACTCAACGAAAAAAAAGCGAAAGCCCTTTTGGGGGGAGGAAAAGAACGAATAGACAAGCAACACCAAAAAGGAAAGCTCACCGCCCGTGAAAGAATTCACTTTTTGTTGGATGAAGGGTCTTTCGAAGAAATTGGAATGTTTGTTACTCATCGTTCTACAAATTTTGGGTTAGACAAAACCAAGTTTCTAGGTGATGGAGTTGTTACTGGATACGGAACAATTGAAGGGCGCATTGTATACGTTTTTTCGCAAGATTTTACGGTTTTAGGAGGTTCACTTGCCGAGGCACACGCACAAAAAATTTGTAGAATCATGGATTTGGCAATGGAAAATGGAGCTCCAGTGATTGGCTTAAACGATTCGGGCGGAGCTCGAATCCAAGAGGGAGTGGTGTCCTTAGGTGGATATGCCGATATTTTTTATAAAAATACCTTGGCTAGTGGAGTAATTCCACAATTATCCGCAATAATGGGTCCATGCGCAGGAGGAGCAGTATACTCTCCTGCCCTTACCGATTTTATTTTCATGGTCGAAAACTCCTCGTACATGTTTGTTACAGGACCTAATGTGGTAAAAACGGTGACACACGAAGAAGTTACCTCTGAAGAACTCGGGGGAGCGAGTACCCACTCTACAAAATCTGGTGTTACTCATTTCACAAGCGAAAATGAATTGGCTTGTATTAAAGGATTGAAAACATTGATGAGGTACATACCGCAAAACTGTGAAGAAGAATCTCCACAGTACGCCTACGAACCAAGTGATGAAACTAGACCTTCTTTGAATGAAATAATTCCTCAAAATCCAAATCAGCCATACGACATCAAAGAAGTTATTTCGGCTACCTTGGACAAAGACACGTTTTTTGAAGTTCATAAAGACTATGCCGAAAATATTGTGGTAGGATTTGGGCTTCTAGGAGGAAAAAGTATCGGGATAGTAGCCAATCAACCCGCATTTTTGGCGGGTGTATTGGACAACAAAGCCTCAGAGAAAGCAGCTAGATTTGTAAGATATTGTGATTGTTTTAATATTCCTCTTTTGGTATTTGAAGATGTGCCAGGGTTCTTGCCAGGTACAGACCAAGAGTGGAATGGAATTATCAAAAACGGAGCAAAACTTTTGTATGCTTTCTGTGAAGCTACAGTACCAAGAATTACGGTAATTACGCGTAAAGCCTACGGAGGAGCCTATGATGTAATGAACTCCAAACATATTGGAGCCGACATGAATTACGCTTGGCCAAGCGCAGAAATTGCTGTTATGGGAGCCAAAGGCGCCTCAGAAATTATTTTTAAAAGAGAAATTTCTTCAGCCGACAATCCCGAAGCTAAATGGCAAGAGAAAGAGGCAGAGTACGCGGAATTGTTTGCAAACCCATACAATGCTGCTGCACGTGGATATGTGGACGAGGTTATTGAGCCGCAAAACACACGGGAAAAGCTTATCAAGGCGTTTGGCATGTTGAAAAATAAAGCAGTGAAACTACCGAAAAAGAAACACGGCAATATTCCGATGTAACGAACTACTATGTGGAAATTTGACTCCCCTCTGCAAAATTTTGATTCTTCCAATGTATGGGGAGGTCATGTAGTGGTGGATGATGAGATTGTTCAAGATATTAAAAACAACCATATTGGTAGGCTTATTTGTACAGTCAACGGAAAAGTTAAAACCCATTGTGCACTTCTTTCAAATGCCAAAGCCCCTCATCTCTGAAGGGCTAAACATTAGGCTGACGTTTTACAGTGCTATATTATCACTACAACTCCAAGGTAATTTTATAGGGATTACTTTGATTTAAGACCCAATTACCTGCTTGAGTATCCCCACCGTAGTTAATCTTCAAGTCCATCAATAACAATTTAGAAATTTTGCTCAAATCTTCAAAAGGTTTACCATACTGGCTTTCAGATACTACCGCACGACTATTTGGCAAAATATCACACATAAACGACATATCTGTCCCTAGGTAGTTTCCGCTCTTGTCAAGTGCCTGAACACTAAACCCCAAATTATGGATTTTTTTATCAGTCAGATTTTTGGCTTCAAACATCAGCTCAATCATTTCCTCGTTTTCGTGCCAAGAGTCTCCGTCAGGTTCATGAAAAAACTTCACTAATTTGAATTCCACTATTTTTTCGATATTCTTATCATCGGAAGCAGGACTTTCGACCTCATTTATATTTTCCGTGCTTATCTGTTCCCCACAACTAGTAAATACCAAAACAATAGAAGTAAGTAAGGTTAGTATTATTGTTTTCATAATTTTGATTATTTTAAATTAGCTTATAAACGTAAATAATTATTTGTTATTTTTAAGTTATTGTTTGATTTGTCTAATATAACAATTTCCAGAATAGTAGAAGAAGAAAAATAGACGAAACTATAGTTTCTCCTAAATTGTCGAGATAAACAGCTTCATTCAACCCCCACATTGTATTGCATAACATCCGATATGGTGTGATGTGGTTTTCTAAATGG
>CBFHVI010000017.1:0-44588 GCA_965658995.1 Flavobacteriales bacterium
GACAATGGAAGAGTAACGATTACTATCGTAACGACCGATGCCTCTATGAATTCAGATTCATGTACGTTTGATGTGATAGTGCAATGTGTTCAGGAGCTACATGTTCCTCAATTCATTTCTCCGAATTCTGACGGAAAAAATGATACCTGGGAAATACCTGAACTGGCGAATTACCCAAATAATGTTGTGAAATTATTCAATAGATGGGGTAATCTTGTGTTTGAGCAAAAAGGTTATTACACTGGATGGAATGCTAGATCGAATGTAGATAATAGAGTAAATAAATTGATGGATAAAAAGCAGTTGCCAGAAGGAACTTACTATTACATCATTGACCTAGGTACTCTGAATTCTGAACCTTATGTAGGTTATATGCAGATTAAGAGATAACGTATTCGATAACTAACTAGTAAAGCTCCTCAGCACCTGAGGAGCTTTTTTTTTGAGTTCAATGTGACAAATGTCACCTTTCGTTTCAATCATTGTATTTATTTTTGAAAAATGAGAGTGTTTGTTTTTATTGTTGTGATAAGTACCGTTTTTAGTTGCACTGATTCTATGCAAAAGGAAGTCAAAGAGGTAACTACTGAAATAGACTTAGGAAAGAAATTGTTTTTTGATCCAATCTTGTCTCAAGATCGATCTATTTCTTGCGAAAGTTGTCATAAGCCAGAGTTTGCTTTTGCAGACAATAGAAGTTTTTCGCGTGGGGTGAATGATAGCCTGGGGAAACGAAATACTCCATCTGTTATGAACATGGCAAGTCGCTCGCATTTTTTTTATGATGGTAGGGCTTCTTCTTTAGAAGAACAAGCAAAAGGGCCAATAGAAAATCCAATAGAGATGAACTTATCTATTGATTCGGCAGTTCACCGTCTACAACATTCAGAGGTATATAGACTATTGTTTGATAAAATTTTCAAAGAGGAACCTACCAAAGATAATTTGGCAAGCGCATTGGCCAGTTTTCAACGAAGTTTAGAAAGTGATGGAAGTGCCTCACATGATTTGTGGATAAATGATATCGAGCCCATGGCATTATCTACTTCTCAGCAAAGAGGACGAGAACTTTTTCTTGGAAAAGCAAAATGTTTTGACTGTCATTTTGGTCCTGATTTTACAGGAGATGAATTTCGAAATATTGGCTTGTATGATGAAAGAGAATACAAGGATAAGGGACGTTTTGATTTCACAAAAGATACAGCTGATCTTGGTAAGTTCAAAGTTCCTGGATTGAGAAACGTTGCGCTTACTGCGCCCTACATGCATGACGGGAGTATCAAAACACTTGAAGAAGTGATTGATTTTTATAGTGACTTATATATATTCGTTCCAAATCCAATAAATTTGGATACGATTATGAGGGAACCTCTGAAATTATCGGCAACCGAAAAGGAAGATTTAGTCAATTTTCTACATTCTTTAACGGATGAAAAACTACCGGATTGAATGCTCTCGTATGTTGGTGATGGAATAACCATTTGTTCCATTTACCAATTAGTCACAATTGTTAGATTCAAGAGAAGTTATTTCAATTACCCTACACTTCCTTCGAGTGAGATTTCCAAAAGTTTTTGAGCTTCTACAGCGAACTCCATGGGCAGTTTGTTCAATACATCCTTGGCGTAACCGTTTACGATAAGGCTTATGGCTTTCTCCTCGCTAATTCCTCTTTGCAAACAATAGAATAGTTGGTCTTCACCAATTTTTGAAGTGGTGGCTTCGTGTTCCACTTTAGAGCTTTTGTTATTACACTCGATGTACGGGAATGTGTGCGCTCCGCATTCGTCTGTCATTAGAAGCGAATCACATTGAGAAAAATTCCTTGAATTGGTAGCGTTTTTGTGTATCTGCACAAGTCCTCTGTATGAATTTTGACTTTGACCAGCAGAAACACCCTTGGAGATAATAGTACTTTTGGAGTTTTTACCAAGGTGAATCATTTTGGTACCTGTATCGGCCATTTGATGATTGTTCGTTACAGCGATTGAGTAAAATTCCCCAACAGAGGAATCACCTTTAAGAATACAAGAAGGGTATTTCCAAGTAACAGCCGAACCTGTTTCTACTTGAGTCCAAGAAATTTTGGATTTATAACCTTCACACAATCCTCTTTTGGTAACGAAATTGAAAATTCCACCTTTTCCATCTTTGTCTCCTGGATACCAATTTTGAACAGTAGAATATTTAATTTCTGCTCCGGCCAAAGAAACAAGTTCTACTACAGCTGCGTGAAGTTGATTCTCATCCCTCATAGGTGCAGTACAGCCTTCCAAATAACTCACATAGCTATCCTCATCTGCAATTAGTAAGGTACGCTCAAATTGACCAGTGTTGGCTTCATTAATTCTAAAATAAGTGGAGAGTTCCATTGGGCATTTTACTCCCTTTGGAATGTAACAAAATGAACCATCCGTAAATACGGCAGAGTTGAGCGCTGCATAAAAATTATCGGATTGTGGAACTACAGTCCCCAAATATTTTTTCACCAATTCAGGATGCTCTTTTACCGCATCACTAAATGATCCAAAAATGATTCCAAGTTCTCCCAGTTTTTCCTTAAATGAAGTGGCGACCGAAACAGAATCCATCACAAAATCTACTGCCACACCTTGAAGTTTTTTCTGCTCATCCATAGAAATACCGAGTTTATCCATGGTGGCTTTTATTTCTGGGTCTACATCGTCCCAGTCTTTGGCTTCTTTTTTTGGAGAAGAGTAATAGTGAATGTCTTGAAAATCTGGTTTTTCATACTTCACGTGTGCCCATTTAGGCTCCTTCATATTTTTCCAAATTTCAAAAGATTGTAATCTAAAATCCAACAACCAATCTGGTTCCCCTTTTTTAGCAGAAATTTTTCGGATTATGTCTTCGTTCAGTCCTTTCTCTATTTTTTCAGATTCAACGGATGTAGTAAATCCAAACTCATATTCCTGAGTCTTCAAATCTTCTTTTAAGTCGTCTTCTGTGTATTTTGTATTCATTCCTGTTTCTTCAATTAATTAAAGAGAAAAACTTTCTCCACATCCACAAGTTCTATCTGCATTTGGGTTTTTGAAAACAAACCCTTTCCCATTTAGTCCGCCAGAATAATCCAATTCTGTCCCTACCAGATACAAATAACTTTTTTTGTCCACAACTACTTTAATTCCGTTGTCTTCTATTTCTTTGTCTGATTCTTTTATTTCGTTATCAAAATCTAGTTCGTACATCAATCCTGAACATCCCCCACCTTTAACCCCGACACGAATAAAATAGCCAACTTGCCCTTCGTCTTCCATCAACCGAATGGCTTGCTTTTTTGCGTTATCACTTACTTTTATCATGGCGATCGATTATTTGTCTTTTTCAATTACAAAAATAGGTAAAAAACAATGCCTTGTAAAGATTTGAGTTGATTATTTTTACTTAGTCTAAATAAAGAAGAGTGTGAAAAACCTCGGAGTCGAGACCTACAATTTAAAGTTTAATAAAGTGTTGTTTTGTGCTTTAATAATGTTGCTTAACTTACTGTTTTTTAATTTCGATTCTGCCCAGTTGGAACATTCAAAATATTCGAGAGGAATTTGTTGTAGCTCTCTTGTATCTAGTTGGTTAAGTCCATTTTTTAAATGGATGATTTGTTCTTCTAAATCATATTTATTGAACCCTGGATGGGTAGTTTTTGCAAAAAAGTTTAATAATATTTCTTCGTAAGTAAATAACTTGTTGCGCGTTTTTAAAAACCGTTTGGTGGATTTTAAGTTGTATTGAACCAACTCATAATTCCCTAATTCAAAATGTAGGAATAAATTGAGTAGCTCTGCAAAAGCATATATTTCTTGCGATTCGTCAATCGCTATATTGTTCAGTAATTTATTTATCCATTTTAGGGAGTCCGAAAATTTATCTTGTATAAACAAAATTTGGGCCAAGTTGTAATAAAAGAAGGCTAACCTAGAAGTGTTTATCTTGTTCTCATTGATTTCTAAAAACTGGGTGATTTTTGATTCTAGTTGTTCAAAAGTATAAAAATCGCAAGTAAGTTTGACTAGAAGTAATTGAATACTCCACAAGCTTGATTTCAGTTTGATTTTTAAATCCTTACTTCCGTTTTCTTTGTGTAGTTCAAATAGTAGTTTCAATTTTGTGTAAAGTTGTTGAGCTTTGTCTATATTCCCGTTTTTTATCGAAAGATAAATGGCATTAGCCAAATTAGAAACCAAAATATTAGGCTCGTCTCCAAAATTGTTCGGATTCTCTTCCAAGAGTTTAATGGTTGCCAACACGGTGTCCAAACTATTTTTATTATCCTGGATACCAAAGTAATAGGCCCCTTTCAGGTGATTGAATAAATAGGATAATCCAGTCTTGTTACTTGGAATTTCTAGCGAATTAATAACAGGTTCGAGGTCCTTTTTTAGAAATTGTATTTCTTCTTCGGTCCTGGCTCTTCCAATTTTGTTCAGCTTGTGAAATAGCAATGATTTTAATTCCCAAAGCTTTGAATTAAGAGAAAGTCCTGAGATGATTTCTTTCTCATTATCACTTAGATTATTCAAACTTTTCGAAGAGGAAGACTGGTAATTATCTTTCTCAATAAGTTTTTTTTCCCATTGAATAATTTCCAACAATAGATGAGTCTTATTGTATTTTAACGCTTGTTTCTTCGCAGATTTCAGTCGTTTTGAGCATTGCTTGTACAAGGATTTGCCAAAGAGGATTTCAATGTAATGTAGTTCATTTCTGATGAGCTGCTCTTTGGATTTTTCGCTGTAAAAAGCATCCAAACTTTTTAGAATGGTATCGTACAGTCTTGCTTTAGCAATTGAGAATTTTTTTACAAAAACATAATTACTCAATTGTTCTAGGAGTAATTCCTCGTTGTAAGTTTTTTGTTTGTCAATGGCGTCAAACAATATTTGTGCATTATTCTTCGAATCGCTTGCGGAATGTCGAGTCACGAATACCGTGAAATATCTCTTTTCGGCCTTAGACAGTGATTTGATTAATTCGTACAGATGACTTGAGTATTTATTGGCCATATGCGATTTATTAGTAAAATTTAAGGCATAAAAAAACCATTCGTGAGAACGAATGGTTTACTAAAACTAATCTTCTTTAGTTCTTAGCGTTTTTGTTTGTTTTTTCTTTGTCTTCTTTCTCCGGATCGGTGATGTCTTCAAAAACCGAATTGTCTTCATCGTCATCATCCAATATCACCACTACGTCCCCTTTTATCATTTGTGGACCATAGTTCGTGTTTGAATTCACCGGGGTTAACGGTTCTTCTTTCGAACAACTCACTATTGCAAGAAGAGCAACAAACCATATGTAAATATATTTTTTCATGTCTTTAACTTACTTCTAAACTAACACAAATTTTTCAATTAAGCAAAATTGGTGCTGGATTACTTATTTAAAGGTAGCTTGGTGTTGTTAACGTAACGAAAAGTTAACTGGCAATACAAAACGAACTCTTACAGGTTTACCTCTTTGTTCTCCTGGCTCCCATTTTGGCATGTTTTTCACCGCTTTCTTCGCTTCATCATCACATCCACTTCCGATACCTCTTATGATCTTGATATCAGTAATAGAACCATCTTTTTCTACAACGAACTGAACATACACCTTTCCTTTAACACCAGCTTCCTTAGCCATTTGTGGGTAAGAAATGGTTTTTCCCAGATATTCGAATAGTTTTTCTTCTCCTCCCGGAAAACTTGGGTTTTTCTCAACCACTGTAAAGATTTTCTCTACTTTGGGAGCTTCAGGTTCGTCAAATATTTCGATTTTTTGGTCAACCTCGGTCGTCTTTGCAATTTCTTGCTCTTTCACCTCTTTTTTATCATCAACAACCTCAATAACCTCTGGCTCTGGTGGTGGCGGAGGTGGTGGCGGTGGCGGTGGCGTGTTTTCTTGCATCACCACTTCTTCAATTATTTCGTCATCCATTCCAGCTTTTTCAGCCATAGGCTCTAGTTTGCTGCTGAGAGCTGATCTCAATTCGAAGCCGAGTAGGACGAAAATAGAGGCAATCGTTAGTCCTAATAGGAATAAGGATATTTTCTTTTTCTCAATACTAGCTTCTTCCGTCTTTTTTATTTCCATAATAGTTGAATTACTCCTTGAAAATACGCAATATTTGGCAATTTGGTATTAAGAGGGTATGAATTTTAGGAATTTTTATACAATTCTGATTAGCCAATTAGGGCTTTGTATGCCTCAGCGTCTAATAACTCTGCTATTTCTTCTGGGTTAGAAATAGTCATTTTTATCATCCAACCATCTGCGTAAGGGTTTTCATTTACTGCTTCAGGATTTTCTTCCAATTTGGAATTGAATTCAGTGATTTCTCCCGACAAAGGCATAAACAAATCTGAGACTGTCTTCACAGCTTCGATTGTTCCAAAAACTTCTTCTTTTTCTAAAGTTTCTCCTTCTGTTTCGATTTCCACGTATACAATTTCACCCAGTTCTCCTTGAGCAAAATCAGTAATTCCAATAGTAGCGGTATTTCCTTCGATCAATACCCATTCGTGGTCTTTCGTAAATTTTAAATTTTCTGGTAAATTCATTGTTTTGTTCTTTAGGCCAAAAATAAACAAATTATTTTAGGAGTTAAGTCTTTTCATCAAGATTTTCTTTTTTGTTTTTTTCTATAAGAAAAGCTATACTCTACTTCAAAGCCGACTTTCTTGCCCTATTTTTTTTGATTATTTTCTCTCAATTTCCGAAACAGTTCCTTCCCAATCGGTAAGCGTTGCTTTTACTGACCCCACGGCTATTTTTGTTTTCATTAAGATGGGAATTTTGTTGTTGTCGTTTGTTACCCAAATCGTCATGCTTTCCTCAGTGTCCCATACTCTTCCTTTCATCATCAGTGGTCTTAGTTTGATGCAATCAAATTTTCCTTTTCTTGTTTTGATTTCTTCAGTTCCCATGTATTTTATTTTGAAAGGAAAAATTTCATCGTCTATGAACATGTCCATCGCATATTCTTGACCAATCTTAGCGTTGTTAAAATCTAAAGTACGAGCATAGTAAAAGGATGAGAGCATGTCTTGTATTCCGTCAGTTACTGCAAACTCTTCTTTGTCTTGGGTCTTAACTTTATTTTCGTTTTGTTTGAAAATATAATCTTGATTGATTTTGAATCCTCCCTCGTCAACTCTTCGAATAAACATCCAAGGAAACACTGCCTCGGAGTCTATGTAGCTTTCGTATCTGTCATTTACTTTGAACATCCAGTTGAACGAACCCAATGTTCTTCCGACACCTACAACATGGAGCAAACTTCTTCCTTTTACTTTTTTATTGGTGTTTTTTACTTCCATTACTGCTTCACCTGCATCAATAAATCCGTAATGCAATCTGTACGTTAATTTTTCACCCGCCTTGAATGCTTTGTGATGAATAGTTCGGTATTTGGATGCAGTGGTGGCTTTTTTTGCCATCTTGCTTTGGAAAGCCGCATAGGATTGGGTAGTGAAGAGCAATCCAGCGACAACGAATACACATAATTTGATTGGGGCAGTTAGTTTCATTTTGAGCTTAGTTTTAATCTACTTTCTTCAAACAAAAGATGTGCCAAATTTATTTTTTTTGCTTTTTTGGATTCAACAAATAAAATAAGTGAACCAGTAAGATGAAGGAGTTTAGCAGGTAAATAGGGGGTTGTTTGAGTAAGATACCATAAATGATGAACGCGCTTGCTCCTAACGAATTTAGTATCCGTAAGGCTTTTATTTCTTTCATCAAAAAGGAAGCGGCTATGGATGCCATGGCGATATAGCCGATAATTTCTATTGACAATTTAGTCATAATACGTGTAGTGGTATTTCATAATTTCAATTTCTTTGCTCTGCAGATTCTGTTGAATTATTGCTTTGAGTAGCCCAGTTTGTTCATCGTAAATTAGTTCGATGTGGGCTGTGTATAGATCGTATCCGGGTTTTTGCGTATTGATTTCCATGAGTAAAGAGTCGTAGAAAAATTCATACTGTGTGCTAGTTTCTGTTTTGTTTCGGACCAGTAAGCTTATTGTTTGGCCTAGTTCGATTTTTTTTTCTATCACACAATCTTTATCGGGCTGGAACGGGTATTGTGTGATTATGACTTCACTATTTGTGTCTTTGATCTCGGTTGTAATTATCTTAAAGGTTACTCCATCGGAACTTTTAAAGGATGTTTGGAAGTTTTTTTTGCCAAAGTTAGTGTGTTCCAGATATTCACTTCTTCCTTCTTCGTAGGAATCTAATTCTAGCCTTATTTTCGAAGAACTGTTGTTCTTAGATTTTCCGTAAACAAAACGAATAGGCAAGTCGTTTTTGTAGGAAACAGATGTTACCACAATGCCAGCAACTCCCGTTTTTTTGATAATGGTGAGTTGATTGTTTTTGTAAAAGTTCCATCTCGCAGTTGTATCGGTAATGCTGTCATTTATCCTCTCCGTGCGGAACATCATGGAGATTTTTCCTTGTTGATTCAATTCCCAGAATTGTGTATTGTTGTTGATTTTTATAATGGGCTTTAATGGAAGTTTTTTATACTGAGATTGGGTGATGGTCCGTACTTGTTGGGTAGACATTTTTTGAGGATTGAAACAGTGGTTCCAAATGAACTCTTCCAATACTTGTTCGGAAGTTACGATCCCTTGACTACCTCCAAACAAAACGGAAATTCCTAAAAGAAAAATAATGATAAAGCGATTGTTTGACAAAATAGTCGAATTATTGGATTTTTAAATTTCAGTTTGAAACAGGAAAATTTTCTATCTTTTCTCTCTTTCCAGCATTCAAATTAACACATATTTTAATAGAAAATACCTATCTTTACTAAAATTTGTAACGAGTGATAAAAGCAACAATAAACCAAAAAGAGTTTGACCTGGAAGTTATTTCGTCTTCAGAGGTCTTGTTCAATTCCGAGAGTAAAAATCTTGACATTATCCAAGTGTCAGGAAACAAAAAGCATGCCTTGATTGGCAACGTATCATACTCTATCGAGACATTGGGGTATGACGAAGAAAAGAAAATAGTGACACTTAAGGTGAACAATAATACTTATCAGGTGAGTTTGAAAGACAAATATGATTTGTTGCTAAAGGAATTAGGACTCAGTAACATGACTACCAAAGTAGTAAAGGAGATAAAAGCTCCTATGCCTGGCTTGGTGGTTGCGATTCAAGTAGAAAAGGGACAAGAAGTGAAGGCAGGAGAAGTGGTGTTGATACTGGAAGCTATGAAGATGGAGAATGTGATTAAATCACCTATTGATGGGGTGATAAAGGCAATAAAAACTGAGAAATCTAACACAGTGGATAAGAATGCGGTTCTTATCGAATTTGAATAAGTGATAACTAAAAAACAAAGAATAATGAGAGTACTTACAATTGGACTAGTATTAGCAGGAATTACACTTTTTTCTTGTGGAGAATCAACGCAACCAGAATCTCAAGTCGTGGATGATTCCTCGATGTATCAAATAGATTCAGAGACGGTTAGCCTGAAATGGGTAGCTTACAAAACTACCGAAAAAGTTGGGGTAGGAGGTGAATTTGGTAAAATCGATATCAAAGAATATCAATTAGCAGAATCCAAAGAAGGAGCGCTGGATGGTGTTTCTTTTTCTGTTCCTGTGTCAAGTTTATTTACAGGAAATAAAGACAGAGACTGGAAGTTGGTTAATTTATTTTTTGGAGTGATGGATAACACAGAATTTATTAAAGGAACTTTTCACCAAGGTGAAAATGGAGAAGGAAAACTGGAGTTAGAAATGAATGGAACTTCTTCTGAGTTGCCTTATAATTATTCTTTGAAAAATGATTCTATTTTTATAACAGCCACAATGGATGTGTTAAATTGGAATGGACAAGAAGCAATGGACTCGTTGAATGTAGCATGTTATGATTTGCACAAAGGGAAGGATGGAGTAAGCAAAACGTGGAGCGAAGTAGATATTAACGCTTCAGTGGCGTTGCAAAGAAAATAATTTAGAACAAAGTGAACACAGGCAAAAAGCCATCTCAATTTTTGAGGTGGCTTTTTTTAGAATTATGAAAGAAGCATTACAACATACTCTCAATTCACTCGGTGTCTCTTTAGATGCCAAGTTTGTCTTGGCGGTAAGCGGGGGAGTTGACTCCATGGTGTTGCTACATGTATTCAGTTCGGCTCGTTTGAATTTTGTTGTTGCTCATTGTAATTTTGGATTGAGAGGAAAAGAGTCCGACCAAGATCAAGAGCTTGTGATAGGCAGTTGCGAGAAACTGGGTGTCACCCAGTTTGTGAAACAAATTTCTGTAGATGAGTATAAAAAGTCTCAAGGAGTTTCTACTCAAATGGCGGCTAGAGACTTGCGATACAAGTGGTTTCGAGAATTGCTGAGTCAAGAGAAAGGTGATTATTTGGTCACCGCTCATCATTTAAATGACTCTGTAGAAACGGTTCTACTCAACATGGTGCGAGGGACAGGAATAGAGGGCATCAAAGGAATTAGTCCCTTAAGAAATGAACTAATTCGTCCGTTACTTGCTGTTTCAAAACGGGAAATACAGAATTATGCGCAGGAAAATAATGTCTTGTTCAGGGAAGATAAAAGTAATCGTTCAAATAATTACAAACGCAACAAGCTACGCAATGTTGTAGTGCCAATCTTAGAGGAGATTAATCCGAGTTTTATGGAAACGATGAAGAATAATCTTTCTCATTTTAATGAAACTTTCGAATTTTACCAACATTCAATGAATTCGGTAATTGAGTCAATAACCGATTTAAAAGAAAACGGATTGTCTATCCATTGGGAAAAATTGATGCAATGCGAGAATCCATCATTAGTATTGTTTGAAGCAGTGAAATCATATGGATTTGAACGCTCTCAAACTGACGATGTTGTTCGTACATTATCCCAAAATCATTTTGTAGGAAAAGAGTTTTTTACGCTCTCGCATCGCTTGTTACTTGATCGAACGAAGATTTTTGTTCGGAAAATTGAGGAAGAAAAAAATGAAATTATTTCTGTAAAGAATCAAAATAAAATCGTAACTTTTGGTTTAAAATTAACGTTTAAACAATTTCCTGTAGGAGATTTTGACTTACTGACCGATTCGAAATATGCTTTTGTAGATGCTGAGAAATTAGTGTTTCCATTGAAGTTGAGAAAGTGGAAAGAAGGAGACAAATTTCAACCATTGGGAATGTTTGGGAAGAAAAAAGTAAGTGACTTTTTGATAGACAATAAAGTATCAAAAATAGAAAAAGAAAAAACTTGGGTACTACTGTCCGAAGATAAAATTTGTTGGATAGTGGGGCGCAGAATAGATGATTCTTTTAAACTAACTTCTTCGACCAAAACGGTACTAAAAATAACATTTGATTCAAATTAATATGGAAAATTTAGTCGTAAAATTGATTGAAAAAGAGGAATTAGAAAGTTTAGTATTTCCCTCAGAGCCTATAAAATCAAGAACACCAGAAGAGCAAAAGGCTTTGTTAAAAAAATTACATGATGCCGAAAAGCTAGGGAACTTATTTCACAACAAAATAGAAATTATTTTTCAAGATTCTGAGGGGTTAAAAGAAGTAAATACAACTATTTGGGCGGTAGGTGAGGATCATATCGTTCTCAAGAAAGGTGTATTCATCCCTATTCATCGCATAGTTTCGATCAACCTATAAGTTGTTTATGTTTTTTTAAAATATCTTAAACAAAATAGATTTTTACAATAAATTCATCTATCTTTAGTTTCTCAAAGAAAACTAACAGCTTATGCCTTTTCAAGCAGGAGAAGTACTCTCAAAAATCAACAGTCCTGAGGACTTAAAAAAAATGGTGTCACCTGAGCAATTGCCTCAATTTTGTAAAGAGTTGAGACAATTTATTATCGATGTGGTTTCCGAGAAGGGAGGGCATTTCGGTGCAAGTTTAGGAGTGGTTGAGCTTACTTCTGCAATTCATTATGTATTCGATACTCCTTATGATCAATTAGTATGGGATGTGGGACATCAAGCGTATGGTCACAAAATCATTACAGGAAGAAAGGATGTGTTCGATACAAATAGAATTTATAAAGGAATAAGTGGATTTCCTAAAAGAAGTGAGAGTGAGTATGATACCTTTGGCGTAGGTCACTCATCTACGTCTATTTCGGCTGCTTTGGGAATGGCTGTTGCTAGCCAAATAAAAGGCGAAAAAGAACGTCAGCACATCGCTGTAATCGGAGATGGAGCAATGACAGCAGGTCTTGCTTTTGAAGGATTGAATCACGGAGGAATTGAAGATTCAAATATGATTGTTGTGTTGAATGACAATTGCATGTCGATTGATCCAAACGTGGGTGCACTCAAAGAATACTTGAGGGATTTATCAGCCTCTCAGCCTTACAATAAAGTAAAAGATGAGGTGTGGAACTTACTAGGAAAATTAAGTTCTTTTGGTGCGAGCGCTCAACAAATTGTGCACAAAGTAAGCGATGCTTTAAAGGGAAGTATCTACCAAAAAAGTAATTATTTTGAGTCTCTAAATTTCCGTTATTTTGGACCAGTAGATGGACATGATGTGCAGGCAATGGTCAAGTTGTTTAATGAAATTAAACATCTTCCTGGACCAAAAATTGTCCACTGTTTGACAGAGAAAGGAAAAGGATTTAAGCCTGCCGAAGAAGGGGATACAACTTTGTGGCACGCCCCAGGGATTTTTAACAAGGAAACTGGAGAAATTGTAAAAGTTTTACCCAAGTCAACAGATGCTCCAAAATTTCAAGATGTATTTGGACACACAATCGTAGAGCTGGCAGAAAAAAATGATAAAATTACGGGTGTAACTCCTGCTATGCCCACGGGTTGCTCTTTGAATATAATGATGAAGGCAATGCCAGAGCGAGCCTTTGATGTAGGGATTGCAGAACAACATGCTGTAACTTTTTCGGCTGGAATGGCCACGCAAGGAATGATTCCTTTCTGTAATATTTATTCGTCCTTCATGCAACGGGCATACGATCAAGTTTTACATGATGTAGCGCTACAAAATCTAAATGTGGTTTTTTGTCTGGACCGTGGAGGATTGGTAGGAGCAGATGGTCCTACTCACCATGGTGCCTATGATTTGGCTTACATGAGATCCATTCCTAATATGATTGTTTCTGCGCCAATGGATGAACTAGAACTGAGAAATTTGATGTTCACCGCTCAAGCAGATGAAAATGGTCCGTTTTCTATTCGATATCCAAGAGGAAAAGGAATTACACCAGATTGGAAAAAGCCAATGCAAAAATTAACCATCGGCCAAGGAAGAAAACTAAAGAATGGAACTGACATTGCAATCTTAACTATCGGCATTACGGGAACATTTATTGCCAAAGTAGAGAAACAGTTTGAGGAAAAAGGAATTAATGTAGCTCACTACGATATGCGCTTCCTCAAGCCAATGGATGAAACAATTCTTCATGAGGTTTTTTCCAAATTTGACAAAGTAATTACGGTAGAGGATGGAACTATTCTAGGAGGTTTGGGTTCTGCCGTATTAGAGTTTATGACGGACAATGGCTACCAAGCACAAGTAAAAAGACTAGGAATACCTGATAGATATATCGAACATGGTACCCAGGAAGAATTGTACAAAGAATGTGGTTTTGATGCGGAATCAATACTATGCGAGGTGGAGAAAATGGTGGGAATGGAGGAAGAGGTTGTATCAGCTCAGAAAAAACGTGTTTAAACGATACTAGATAGTAATTTAAACATTTTTCCGTCACAGGGCTGACACCCATTTTTTAGCATGTCAAATAATTCTACTTCTCTTTTTTGAGAATACTTCTTGCTTGTTTTGTAAGTTTTGATTGATATTTTTTTTTCTTGAACGGCTTGCACGACTTTTTGTGGATCTTCTAAAGTCATTTCTTCACTTTGAATGCCAATGAGTTTGGCTTCCTCTTTTCCATAAAAGAAGTATTTTATATCGTGCAATGTGCTATACTGAATGTATTCCATTTTGTGCAAGACGGAGTTGTAAATCACATCGCTAAAAGTGTCTATAATTTTTTGTACTTTCTCTTCGTCCGTTTCTTTTATTTTTTTCCATAGTTCCGCGTCTATTCCGTTTATAGCTAGATACTCGGTAAATTCTATTTCAAAAATTTTTAATTCTTCTAAGGAAAGAGCTCGGTACGTTGGCATGGTTTGTTCTTTAATTGTTTTGCTGTCATTCTAACTGATAGAGGAGACTTGCCATCAGAAATACACCAATGAAAAAGATTCTTCTCTTCGCAGGAACGACCATTCGGTTTTGTTTATACGGTGCAAAGGTATTTAAACTTTCCCGAAATTACAGAGTAACTCCAGCCATTTGTGGGTTCCGCAAGAATCTTATTGTGATACAATTCAACAATGAGTTGGATTCCTGCTTTCTTAGGAATGACCTTGTGGGAAGTGTGGGATGTTAAAAGGGATTATTTTTTTAAGGTAATTCTAAAAGTGGTTCCTTGATCTACTTTAGATGATAGAACATAGATTTTTCCTTTCAATTGCTCTTCCACAATTCTTTTTGCAAGGCTCAATCCCAATCCCCAGCCTCTTTCTTTTGTCGAAAACCCTGGGTTAAAAATTGATTTAAAATTGGCCGATGGTATTCCTTTTCCCGAGTCAGAGATATCGAGGATAACTTTTTTTTCATTCTCGTACACTACAAACTTGATACTACCTTTTTTTCCTTGAATGGCGTCAATTGCGTTTTTAGTTATATTTTCTATCACCCATTCAAACAAAGAGGCATTAATTTTTGCCACCGCCTGTTGGGAGCCCACTACACTTAAATCAACTTGTTTGGAGACTCTACTCCTTAAGTAATCTATTGATTTTTCAACTTCCGAAAAAATGTTTTCTTCCGTGGTTTTTACTTCTGATCCAATTTTAGAAAACCTATCTGTGATGGTATTTAGTCGCAAAATATCTTTGTTCATTTCCTGAATAGATGAGTTAGGTACGCCATCAGCTTTGATTATCTCTAACCAAGCCATAAGCGAAGAAAGTGGTGTGCCCAGCTGGTGTGCGGTTTCCTTTGCCATTCCTGCCCAAACCTGGTTTTGCTCGGCTTTTCTAAAAGTGCTGAACAAGAAATACGAAACCATCAAAAACAGGAGGATAATGATTAATTGTACCCAAGGATAGAATCTCAGCTGTTTGAGTAAGGTGGATTCAGCGTAATAAATGTAGCCTTTGTTTTCACCTCCAAAAGAGACCTCAATTCTTGGGTTTTCTGAACGTAATTGTGTGATGGTGGCTGCTACGGTTGCTGAGTCTTTGATTTTTTCTTGAGGAATATTGATCGTTCTTCTTATTTCATTGGTAGCAGAATCTACATATAAAATGGGAATCGAAGAAGAGTTCGCTATCAACTCATTTTCGAAGGATGAGATTAGTGATTGTTGTTTGTTTTTAAGTTCTTCAAACAGCTTAGAGTTTCCGTAATGAAGCATCTGAAATTGTACAGCTGTATTAGGAATTTTTATAGGAGTGTTGAGCGAATCCCATGTTTGCAGAAAGGTTCTAACTGAATCGTTAAACTCTTCTTTTGATTCAAATTCCTCGCGGTTAAATGGTAAATCGTTCCCAGAAAAAGTAACGTCTCGCTTTCCTGATTTCAAGTCTACATACTCTAGAATCTTGGGGATATTATTTGTTTTGGAAAGGAAAGAGTAAATAAAAGTGTAATCGTTTTGCTCTCGGCTCGATTCTTTTAGGGCAAAAGCCCAATCTTGTATATTGTTGCTTTCTTCTGCCCTAAGCTGATCGAAAGTTTGGTTGGTTAAGTTGATGAGTTGCGCCTGTTTTTTTACAGTTTCGCTCCACAATTTTACTCTTAGCCGTTCTTCATCTTGAATTTTTTTTGCTAAGTGATTCGTGTACCAAAGTGACAAACCAATTATGATTAGGGCAAAGATGGACAGAATAATCTTCCAAATTTGTTTGGTTGAGTATAATTGTTTTGATTTCAAATTATTTTTTTATCTCAATAAATGTAAGCAAATTCTCAAAATTTTATTCCTTCTCTATTTTTTTATGAGGAGAACGAAAAATACGTTTACCTTGGATTCTTTATAAGGTTTTCAATCATCATATAGATTCCTGCTACCACCACGATAGAAACGATAAAATACCGCCAAAAATTGTAGCCTCTTGCTTTTTGGGTGGCAGCCATAAAAAAAGCAATGATGATGATACTTATCCCTACAAGTGTGTAATACATCATTATTGTCCGGTAAACCATCTGTAAAAGTCATTTCCATTTGCGTAGAGCATGACAAACAACAAAATAAAAAATCCAAATAACTGTGCTTTTTCGAGGAATTTGTCGCTTGGCGGACGACCCGAAATCATTTCATATATCAAAAACATCACATGACCTCCATCCAGGGCAGGAATAGGAAGGATGTTCATGAAGGCAAGAACGACAGATAGAAATGCAGTGCGCGACCAAAAAATCTTCCAATCCCAAGTGGTTGGAAAAATACGAGCTATAGTGCCAAAGCCACCTACTTTCTTCACCGCCTCTTTTTTGGTAAAAATAAGTTTGAATTGATTTACATAATCAGTCAAAGTGTTTTTTGCCAGAGAAAATCCCTCGGGTATAGCTTGAGATAAGGAATAATCTACATGTGTTTTTTTGAAATCGTAAGTAAGAAAAAATACATTCTGAAACCCAATTTTGTAGGAAGTGTCGAAAGTGGAAGCAAAGGAAAGCTCGCGCCCTTGTCTGTTTATTACCAATTGAAAGGAATCAACTTGTTTTTCTTTGAATTGGGTTAGCTCCTTTCTAAACTGATCAAACATGGACACATCTTTGCCATTGATGGTAAGGATTTTGTCTCCCTTTTTTAATCCAAGTTGCTCTCCAATGCTCTGAGGGATAACAGAGTCTATTTCAGTGGGAACTCTCGGAATAAATACGATACTTTCCTTCTTTAGCATGTAATCAACTCCCTCCTCCTTGATAGTGATGTCTATAATCTCTCCGTTTCGCTCAACTTGGTAATTTTTGGCCTGATTGATAAGCATTTTGTTGTTTGCTTGCATCAGCTCTTCCAATGGTTCACCTTCGATAGAAATAATTTTGTCTCCATTTTGAAATAAGTCTTCGCCAATCAAATTGGGAGTTAGAACTTCAATTCCGTAGATATGGTCTTCGTTTTTTACGTAATCTTTTCCCCACACAAAGGCAATCATAGCGTACAAGAAAAACGCCAAGAGGATATTTACCACTACTCCTCCAATCATCACAATAAGCCGTTGCCAAGCTGGTTTAGATCGAAATTCATCCGGCTTGGGGGGTTGTTTCATTTGGTCGGTATCCATCGATTCATCTATCATACCGGCTATTTTTACAAAACCACCCAGCGGCAACCACCCAATTCCGTACTCCGTATCTCCTTTTTTGTATTTAAAAAGAGAAAACCAAGGATTGAAGAATAGGTAAAATTTTTCTACTCTAATTTTAAATAATCGGGCAGGGATAAAATGTCCTAATTCGTGCAGAACCACTAGGATAGATAAAGCAAGTAATAATTGAAAAATAACTGATATTGTCTCCATGAAACGTTAAGTTGTATAATGTGTTAATGGCAAAATTCTTGAGCAATTCTTCGAGCTTCCTCATTGGTAGCCATGTAGTCTTGGAGTGTTGGCTGGGTAACAAAAGTCGTTTTCTGTATCGTTTTTTCGTTGATGTCGCCAATCTCCAAAAACGAAATTTTGCCATCCAAAAATGCTTGGTTTGTAATTTCGTTTGCCGCGTTTAGCACACAGGCTGCATTTCCTCCTTGCTCAATAACCTGAAAAGCGAGTTTCAAGTTCTTGAAAGTTTCCATGTCGGGTTTTTCGAATGTGAGATTAGGGTAATCAAAAAAGCTAAAACGCTCAAAGTTCGATTTGGATCTTTCGGGATAAGTTAAGGCATATTGAATAGGAACTTTCATGCTGGGAATTCCCATTTGAGCCAAAATGCTGCTGTCCTCAAATTGCACAGCCGAATGCACAATGGATTGCGGATGCACTACTACTTCAATTTTATTGGCTGGGATGCCAAACAGCCATTTAGCTTCTATCACTTCCAGTCCTTTGTTCATAAGCGAAGCCGAATCAATGGTGATTTTTGCTCCCATGTCCCAGTTGGGATGTTTGAGCGCTTGTTCTCGTGTCACTGATTTTAGTTCTTCCAGACTTTTTCCTCTAAAAGGACCACCCGAAGCGGTAAGAATCAATTTTTCAATTTTATTATCAAAGTTACCTGCCAAACATTGAAAAATAGCTGAATGTTCGGAATCTACTGGGTAAATATTTACTCCCTTTTCTTGAGCTAGTTTGGTGATAATTTCACCTGCTACCACCAGCGTTTCTTTGTTGGCGAGGGCAATGTTTTTGCCTGCATTTATGGCATTTATAGTAGGTAATAATCCCGAATACCCCACAGTAGCAGTAAGCACTGTTTCTATTTCGGACATTTCTACCACTTGGTTGAGCGAGTCAACTCCTGCATACACTTTTATGTCGTGTTCCCACAAGGTTTCTTTCACTTTTTGGTACTGCGATTCATCTACAATAACCACCGTGTTGGGTTTGTATTTGAGTGCTTGCTCTATCAGCAAATCGGCATTGCGATTGGCGGTGAGGGCAACTAATTCAAATTTTTCGGGAAACTGTTCTATTACTTCTAGTGCTTGCGTTCCTATGGATCCGGTGGAACCTAATATAGCGATACCTTTTTTGCTCATTTTTTGATTGTCTTGAAGGTGTAAAGGTAGTTTTTTTGAATTTAATCTTTCAAGATTTCCTCGATAAACGCTCTGTCGTTTTTTAGTCTAGGTATTTTGTTTTGCCCCCCTAGTTTTCCTTTTTCTTTCAGCCAATTTCCAAATGTGTTGGTAGCTACCGAGTGAATAATGGGCGTGTGTAAAATCATTTTTCGTTTCGCCTCATAATCCGAATTTAGCTCGCAAAGAGTGTCGTCTAGAATTTGTGTAAACTCAGTTAAACTAGCAGGTTCGGTACTAAATTCAATTACCCATTCGTGAGCTCCTTTTTTGTTGCCTTCAAGATATTTGGGAGCCACGGTATATTCTTTGAACCCACTGTGTGTTTCTTTGCACGCTTTGGTAATGGCTAGGTCGGTATTTTCGATGATGAGTTCTTCGCCAAAAGCATTAATAAAGTGTTTGGTTCGTCCTGTTACTTTTATTTTGAAGGGCGAGAGCGAAGTAAATTTGACGGTATCGCCCACAATGTATCGCCACAAACCGCCATTTGTTGAAATAACTAGGGCATAGTTTTTATCGAGCTCCACTTGTTGAAGTTCGATAGTTTCGGAGTTGGTTCCATTAAATTTATCCATAGGAATAAACTCATAAAAAATTCCGTAATCCAACATAAGCAACATGTCCGTGGCTTTGTTTTCGTTCTGCAAAGAGAAAAATCCTTCGGAAGCGTTGTAGGTTTGGTAGTAATTAAGTTTGGGTGTATCGATAAGCGACTGAAACTGGTTGAGATAGGGCACAAAATTTACTCCACCGTGCATGTAGAGTTCGAGATTTGGCCAAATTTCGGTAAGCTTTTTTCCTTGAGAGACTTCAATAATTCGGTTGAGCAAAACCAACATCCAAGAGGGAACTCCGGCAATGATTTTTACGTCTTCTTCTAGGCAGGCTTTCGCCATTTTATCTATTTTTTCCTCCCAATTTTCCATCAAGGTAATTTCTCGGCTAGGAGTTCTTCTTATCTCCGCCCAAAACGGCAAATTCTTTACAATAATAGCCGATAAATCCCCAAAATAGCTATCAGCGCTGAGTTTGTTGAGAGAGGTGTTTCCGCCCAAAATAAGGTGCTTACCCGAGAATAATTTTGCATTGGGATTGTTGTGGTAATAGATGCTCAATAGATCTTTTCCTCCTTTGTAGTGGCACTCCTGAATAGCCTCGTGTGTCACAGGTATAAATTTACTTTTGGCATCTGTCGTACCGGATGATTTCGAAAACCATTGAGTTTTTCCCGGCCACAAAACATCGTCTTTACCAGCAATGGATTGTTGGATGTAAGAGGATAAGTCTTCGTAAGTTCGGAGTGGTGTGTTTTGTTTGAAATCGTAATAGCTTGAAATGGACGAGAATCCGTGTTCTTTTCCAATTTGGGTATGTTTGGCTGTTTCCAACAAAGAATCCCATACCGCTTTTTGAGCGTCTATGGGATTTTCTATAAAATGAGCTATCTGTTCTATTCTTTTCTTTATGATCCAAGAAAAAATAGTGTCGAATGGCATAAGAATGTGATGAAGGAGAGTTGGACTCCTAGGTTAATTAGTCAAATAGACTATTAAAAGAAGATCAAGTATCCCACCACCAAAATGGCAATAGCCGTATAAACGTATCCTATGATTCCTGAGTTTTCGTGAAAATAATTATCTGACATGAGTATGATTTTTTTTTGTAAAAGTAATGAATCTGCTAGTTGTTACAAATATATTTTAATCTCTTCCTCCAATAAGTCTTAACAGAAACAAAAATAGGTTGATAAAATCTAAATACAAATCTAATGCTCCGTAAATAGCTCTTTTTTTTGTAGAAGCAGTTCCTATTTCGGAACCTTCACCAATTCTTTTTAGTTTTTGAACGTCATAAGCCGTGAGTCCGGTAAAAATAATCACTCCAATAACGCTAATCACGTAACTCATCATGCTGCTTTGCATAAAGAAATTGATCACCATGGCGATGAGGATAGCGATAAGTCCCATATACAGAATGTTACCAAGCTTGGTAAGGTCTGTGGTGGTGGTATAGCCAACAACTGCCATTACTGCGAATACCGAGGAAGCGGAGAAAAAAGCAGTGGAAACGTCTCCCATGCTATAGGTGACAAAAATTGTACTTAAGCTTACACCCATGAGTGTAGCGAAAGCCAAAAACAACACGAGCATTGCCGAAGCACTGAGTTTTTTGTATCCCATTCCCATAATTAGAACAAATCCTAAGGGGGCAAAGGCTGCAATGTAATAGAGCGGTGTAGGATTACCGGTTTGCATGTTGAACAGATAAGTGAATACCATCCCGGAGTCGGCAAAGTACCAAGAAATAAAGCCTGTAAGCATCAATCCAAGAAACATATACGAGAATACGTTTGCCATGAAGGATTTTGCCATTGTTTTTTCTTGGTCTACAGCATCGATAATTGAATTGAATTGATTTCTTTCTTCCATTTTCTTTAAAATTTACTTAATGTAGTTTCGAAGATACTAATTTTATGAATTCTTGCCTAGTAGTTTTGTCAGTAAATTGACCTGTAAAGGCCGAAGTTGTAGTCACTGAATTTTGTTTTTCAATTCCTCTCATTTGCATGCACATGTGACTCGCTTCAATCACTACGGCTACTCCAAGTGGTTGAAGTGTTTCGTGGATGCAATCTCTTATTTCGTTGGTTAATCTTTCTTGCACTTGCAACCTTCTTGCAAATGCATCAACCACACGAGGTATTTTGCTCAGACCTACAATTTTTCCGTTTGGAATATAAGCGATGTGGGCTTTTCCAAAAAAAGGCAACATATGGTGTTCGCACATGGAATACACTTCTATGTCTTTCACAATAACCATTTGGCTGTAATCCTCATTGAACATGGCCGATTCTATTACTTTTTTTGGATCTATGTCGTAGCCATGAGTCAAAAACTGCAGCGCTTTTGCTACTCTTTCTGGTGTTTTCACAAGACCTTCTCTTTTTGGGTCTTCTCCTAAATCTTTTAAAATCTCTTGGTAGAATCCCGACATTTTTTCGGTCGTTTCTACATCATACTCTTCTATTTTTTTGTATCCCATTGTATTATTTTTCGCCAAAGTACTCAACCGAATTGTTTTCAGTTTCGTTTACTCGAACGCTTATTAATTTTCCTCCTTTTTCTTTTATTTCTTGTTCAATTTCTTCCCAAATAACTACTGCTAAAACTTCCGTAGTAGTTCTTTTGTCTTTTAGGAAATCAACATCTAGGTTCAGGTTTTTGTGATCTAGTTTGTCGATTACTTTGTGTTTTAGTATTTTGGATAAGGTTTTTAAATTCATTACAAAACCTGTTTCAGGTTCTATTTCACCCGCTACTTTTACGATTAATTCGTAGTTGTGTCCGTGCCAATTAGGGTTGGAACATCCGCCAAAAGTTTCTTCATTTTTTTTGGCGTCCCAGTCTGGGTTCCATAGTTTGTGGGCAGAGCAGAATCTTTCTCTCCTTATTATGGTTACTTCTTTCATTTGTTGGGTTATTTCTTTTTGCTGGCTTATTGCTCTTTCAAAAGTTCCACTAAAGTAGTTTTAATCTGTGCGAGTTTCAACTCGATTTGAGATATTTTGGAGTTATTTTTTTTTGATGTCTTCAATTCTTCCTTTGCCCCAGCCAGTGTAAACCCTTTTTCTTTTACTAGTTCGTATATTTTTTCGAATATGCGAATGTCTTTCTGAGTAAATTTTCTTTTACCACTCTCTGTTTTTTTTGGAGCTATTTGTTTAAATTCTTTTTCCCAAAATCGAATAAGAGAGGTGTTGACATCAAACATTTTTGCCACTTCTCCTATGGAGTAAAATAATTTTTCGTCACTAAGTTGTAATGGTTCCATTGTTGTTTCTTAATCTAAAGAAGAGCCTCCCATATTTTTGGCTTTTTCTATTAATTGTGAGTATTGTTCTGGGGTAAGGTCTGTAAAAAAGAAGTTGATCGGATCAATTTTATTCCCGTTTTTGATTACCTCATAATGTAAATGAGGTGCGGTCGACTTTCCTGTGCTTCCTACTCTACCTATGAGTTCGCCTCTTTTTACTTTTCGGTTTAGTTTAGTCTCAAATTTACTCAAATGGGCATAATGAGATTTGTATCCAAAACCATGATTGATAACTATGTGGTTTCCGTAGCCTCCCGAACTGTATTCCATTGTTTCAATTATTCCATCTCCTGTGGCGTAAATTTTGGAGCCAGTGGGAGCGGTAAAGTCTAATCCTGAGTGCATTTTCGGGACATTGTAAATAGGATCATTTCGAATACCAAAAGTAGAGGATAATCGTGTTAGTTCCTTGTCTCCAATTGGCACAATGGAAGGAACAGATTGTAACATTTTTTCCTTGTTTAGAGCTAGTTTGATTAATTCATCAAACGACTCGGACTGTCCAACAATACTCGAGGAAATAGAATTTATTCGCTCTTTCATTGCAATTACGTAATCTTGGTGAGTCTTTCTTTCTACCAAGTTTTTTCTCGTTAATTCTCGGTTTTTGTAGGGTTCAGCCTCAAAAATCACCCGATACAAATTGTTGTCCGTTTCCTGGAGGTTTTTTAACACAGAAACCATCGTGTCGATTTCTGAGTTCAGCAACTCATAATTCGCTTTGAGGTACTCGATTTCTTTTTGAGCTTTTCTTGTAGAGTAATCTTGAATGAAGGGGTAAGAAACTAAGATGATGAGACCGGCAATGAATATTCCCACCGAAACATATTTCAATATTTTCAATAGAATTCCTTTTAAGGTTAATTCTATTTTTTGATATTGGAGCGTGTTTGGGTCGTATTTGTATTTTGCTCTTTTACTCATTCTGCTTACGTTCCATTTTGTGGATGGCTAAAGATACAAAAATAGCCTAATTAACAGGTAAAAATAGAGTGTTCAAAAATTAAGCGAGAAAAATCAGAAGTTTCCTCTTAGTGCAAGGGTAAAATTTCTTCCGAGTGCACTCACTCCTGAAGCAAATTGCTTGTAATGGGTATCCAAGATATTCTCCATTCCTCCTTGAATACTTATTGTTGAGGTTATCTTGTAAGTAGCATACAAGTTAAATGTGCTCCAAGCTGGAGTTCCGTCTATTGTGGCTTCCTCTGGATTGTCAGAGCCATCGGGTCCGTAGTCTTCAATTTTCTTTACTCCATTAAATTGAGTGGCAAACTGAAATTGTAATTTTTTGCTGGTGTAATTGAGTGCAGCTCTTCCAAATAGGGGAGGGATATGAGACAACGGTGTGTCGTCTGTTATGTTTCTTCCTATAATATAGTTTATCGCTCCAATGAGCTTGAGGTAGGAAGTAATCGAGAGTCGTGCATCAAAAGAACCCCCATAAATCATAGCGGAATTCACATTTTGATTGGAAACTAAATTTACCCGATCGCCCCGATACACAACCGAATCGTTTCCATTCAATGTAAAATTATTCACCACCATGGCATTGGTCAGGGAAGTGTAAAATCCAGCGGCTTTTAGTTGCAGATATTCTCGTTCCTTTTTTATCCATTTTTTGGAAACGTTTAGCTCTCCAGTATAAACAAATTCTGGTTTTAGGTTGTTGTTTGGAACGACTAAATTTCCGTTTCGTTCAAATACTTTTCCATAATCGTCCACGTTGGGTGCTCTAAATCCTGAAGAGCCAATTAATTCGATTCTCAGGCCGTTTTTTTCCTCATATTTTACACTGAAACTTCCGGACAATGCTCCTGTATTAAAATCAATTGTGCTAAAAGGAAATTCGGTAAAGGTGGAATCCGCTAATTCAGAAAAATTTACAAAATGGCTGTAACGTGCACCAAGGTTTACAATGAGTTCGTCTGTAATTTTTTTGTCAATAGTGGTGTACAATGCCAGAGAAGTAATCCTGTTTTCGCCTCCTGGATACCTAGTTTGGGTAGGGGTAAACTGTCCCGTTAAAATATTTTTTTCCGTTGCTGTTGACACAACCGTATTGTGCGTGACTTCTGCCCCGTAATACAATACTTCATTTGTCGAAAGTTTCTTGAGGAAATCGGCATTTATACTGTACACATACACGTCTTCTTTTTCTGTAAATAAATTGGTTGAATTAAAACTTCTTGAAATTCTATCTTCGTCTATTTTTTGGAATGCACCAATTATGGTAAAATAATCTGCAAATTTTAGTTCATTTTTGTTTTCCAGTTTTAATGAAGACAACAATCGGTTTTGTGGTCCATAATACCACTCCGAAAAACGAAGTGCTCCATTTCTATATTCGTTCAATTTATCAAACCGATTGATGTTGCTAGAGGTGGAATATTGTAAATTAAAACCAAGACTGATGTCTTTTTTTACCTTATAGGTTAGTTTTTGGAGTAAATCAATTTGGTGATATCTTGTTCTTAGCATGGTGTTTTTATCAGGATTCGTAACCACCACATCTCCATTTTTAGTCACTTTTGTGTACTCTTTTATTTTACCAAAATCGCTGTAACCATGTGTTCTGTTTTTTCCCATAGTAAAATCATCAAAAGAACTCACTGTGACAGAGGTAAGCGAAGCAAGCTTTTGGTTTCCGAGGTTGAAATCAGCATGGTAAGTTTGCTCCCCGTTGGCCGATCCAATCCGAGCCATAGCATTCACGGAGGAAAAGATGTTTGAGTCCATAGAGAACTCGGGATTTTTTGTATGGAAATGAATAACTCCACCAAGGGCATCACTCCCATAAATTACGGAGCCTGGGCCATAAAAAACATCTGCATTTTGCAAAATATTGGCGTCTACTGTTATGGCATTTTGTAAGTGTCCACTTCGATAAATCGCGTTGTTCATTCTCACGCCATCTACTACAAGCAAAATTTTGTTTGCCTCAAATCCTCTAATAATTGGGCTTCCTCCTCCAGATTGACTCTTTTGTATCAAAATATTTGTGTTTTTTTGAAGCATATCTGCTGAGGTTTGTGGAATTGTGAGTCGTATATCTTGTAGCGAAATTTTATTGATCCTAACTGAAGAAAAATCCTCGTGAGTATTTTCTCGAGGAGGTTTAATGTCAATTTGAGGTAGCAAGATTTCATCAAATAAGAAAACCTGATAGTTGTTTTCGATCACTTGAGAAATACTCAAAGTAACAGATTCAAACGATGGGTGAGAAAAATAAATTAATTCTTTTAAGTGAAACTCATTGAGTGAGACTTCTCCTTTATTGTTCGTAAACAAATCAATCGTCATGTTGTGGTTGGTTACTCTTACATTTTCTATCGGATCTGAAGACGAGTAGTTTGTCACTGTAATCGTTTGGCCAAGAATCCACACTGTGGGAGCTAGATAGTAAAATAAAAAAGTAAGTGATTTGAGCATGAATAAGAATCAGTTGTTTGTGAGGTTTTGGTTATCAAAAATCTTGCCAATTAAGCTATTATTGAAAGTGAGTGTTTATCTTGTGTCAAGTATTTTGAAACGAGAGCAAAAGTTAGAGCTGAGGTATTCCGTTTTATTTTCAATTCAGAAAAAAACGTACTTGTATTAATAGCTATTATCTTCAAAGAATAGTAAATTTGACTATCAAATTATTTCTATGAAAAATTTATCTCTTTTTTTTCTGTTTTTTCTTTCTTTTTGTGCTGTTTCTCAAATTTATTCTGGAAATTGGAAAGGGAAATTAACTGCTATGGGAACTACTCAAGAGATATACCTGTCTGTAGAGAAATCCAATTCAACTTATCAAGTTTTTCTGATTTCTCCTTCCAATCCTGAGGTGAAGTTTCCGTGTGACTCGGTGGCTGTTTCGGATTCTTCCTTTTATTTCTCTTTGGCAAAGTTGGGAATAGTTTACGAAGGGAGACCCACCAAAGATTCTTTGATAGGGGAGTTCAGACAGAATGGTTTTGTTTTAGATTTATTAATGTCACCTAGCAAAATCAAGCTACAAAAACCCAAAAGACCTCAGACGCCTGTGGGTGAGCAGGACTACTACACAGAGGAGATTTTGGTTGAAAACACAAGCGACTCACTGACGCTAAGCGGTACGTTAACTTTACCTTCTGACTCAGGAAAGTTTCCTGTAGTTGTTTTGGTTTCAGGTTCTGGACCACAAAATAGAGATTCAGAAATGTTTGGTCACAAACCATTTGCCGTTATAGCAGATCATTTGGCCAAACAAGGCATCGGTTCGTTTCGATATGACGAAAGGGGAGTGGGGTGTTCCTCCGGCGAATTTCAGGGAGCCGATTTAGAAGACTTATATTCGGATTTGACCGCTGTGGTGGAGGTAATTCAAGAAAGAAAGGAGGTGAGCAAGCTAGGATTACTGGGTCATAGCGAAGGTGGGATTCTTGCTCCTAAGTTCGCTAGTCAAAACAAAAAACAAATTGAGTTTGTTGTAATGATGGGGGCTCCAGGAATGCCAATTAAGGATATGATGCATCTTCAACGAGAAGCTTTGTACAAAAATCAGGGACTTTCCAAGGAATTAATTGAAGAGCAAAAAAGATTGTTTACCTCCATTGATAGTGTTGTACTATCCAAAAGCGGGGAAGAGAAAAGCCTGCAACTAAAGAAAGTTCTTATGGATTTTGCTGACGAAAAAGGCATGTCAGAAGTGGAAAAAATGACCTTTCTTTCTTCTCAGTTTGACCAACTGGATGGAGCTTGGTACAAAAGTTTTGTGTCGGTGGTGCCAGAAGATTACTTAAAAAAAATGAAGTGTTCGGTACTTGTTTTGGGAGGAGGAAAAGATGTGCAAGTTCCTTCAAGTGAGAATATGAAAGCCATAGGGTCGGCATTAAAAAAATCTCGTTCAAGACTTTTTGCTCCCAGAACAATTCAATTTGTGAAGTACGTAGAACTGAATCACCTACTGCAACCTTGCGAGACAGGTATGCCTTACGAATATCAAAAAATCGAAACCACCATCAGTCGAGATGTGCTTTTTAGCTTATCAGACTTTATCAATTCCCTCTAAGTTATGAAGAGTTTACACCGTTTTTCTTGGATTGTATTAATCAATATTTTTCTGGTTATTATGGCTGGTAGTGTTGTGCGTATGACAGGCTCGGGAATGGGTTGTCCTGATTGGCCCAAATGTTTTGGGTACATCATTCCGCCAACTCAGCAATCTCAGCTCCAATGGGAACAAGGAAAAGAGTTTGGAAAAGGACAAATGATTATTCATGAAGAAGCGCTATGGAAATCCAACTCAAAATTTGTAGCAGGGGAAAGTTACAACCCAGAAAATTGGACAAAGTATACCAAGCACGACTATGCGATTTTTAATGTATTTCATACCTGGACTGAATATGTGAATAGATTGTTTGGAGCGTTATTGGGCCTGTTTGCTTTGATTACAATTGTTTTGGCTTTCAAGAAAAGGAAGTTGAATAGTTGGTTTTTAAGATTGTCGCTCATTCAGTTGTTTCTCATCTTGTTCCAAGCTTGGTTGGGTAAGCTCACAGTAGATACCAACCTAAACCCATACATGATTACCTACCATATGATAGGAGTAGTGGTGATGGTAATGGTTCAGCTACTTTTGTTAAAATTGATAAAAAGAGAGTCCTCCCATAACCAGGTTGCTCCAAAACCGAGAGTTCTGAAAATTGTTAGCCTCCTATCGATTGTTGTGATGTTGTTTCAAATCGTACTGGGTACGCAGGTAAGACAACAAACAGATACGCTGTTCAAGTCAGGTATGCCGCGGGAATTAATTGCCGATAATTTTGATTTTTTGTTTATCGTCCATCGATCTTTTTCTTATTTGGTTATTGCGTGTTTGGCTTATTTGATGTATCGATTGTATAACTCTGAAAGATTTAAAAGACCTCTCACCTATATTTTTGTCTTTACCCTATTGGAAATTTCGGCAGGAATAATAATGTATTATTTCGGAATGCAAGCCTTCGCCCAACCCATCCATTTGTTGCTCTCTATTCTGATGTTTGGATTTTTTGTCGAAGTGTTTTATCGTCTTTTTCCCCGTTTGTCACATAAAAACTAGGAATTTTTAAAAATACCGTAACTTAGTCATGTCATGGCTAAACCTCCTGAAATAAAAGTGAATTACAAGATTCAATACTTTCTTTTCCAGTTAATCGGATGGGGATTTTTGGTAGCACTTATTGCCGTATTTAATGTAAAACAAGAAGGGTTTTCCGTTGATCTGTTTTTGTTTTTAACCAGTGTTTTTTTCTTCAATTTGTCAATCAGTCATTTGTATCGTCTTTTTGTGAATAGTAGGGGGTGGCTTCATGCCAAACTCAATGTTCTCCTGTTTCGAATTGGAGTTTCGAGTTCGGTTCTTGGAGTGGTATTTTCTGTTATCATCAACACGAGTAATGGAATTGTATTTGAAACCTCTCCTAGGCTACTCTCTTTGAATGATTGGTTGTTTGGGAGCTTCATTTACTTCATTTGGAATCTGTTATATTTTGGATACTTATTGTTTTACAAAGCAAGAATTATAGAGTTTAAAAACATTCAGCTTCAGGCACTCAATGCTCAAACCGAATTAAAGAATCTGCGCTCTCAGCTGAATCCACATTTTATGTTCAATGCAATGAATAGTATCCGAGCGTTGATAGATGAAAATCCCTCAAAATCGAAAACCGCAGTCACTCAATTGTCTAATGTTTTAAGAAACTCATTGATTCATACGAAGAAAGAATTAGTAAGTTTGAAAGAAGAAATGACTATTGTTTCTGACTACTTGAGCCTGGAGAAAATTAGGTATGAGGAAAGGTTGCGCGTACGAACAGAAATAAGTAACGAGGCTCTTTCAGCTGAAATTCCTCCTTTGCTGATCCAAACCTTGGTAGAGAATGCCATCAAGCATGGAATTTCCAAACTAAAAGAAGGAGGAGATCTCTACCTCTCTGCCAAACTAGTAGATGGATTTCTTGAGGTAGTGGTCACGAATCCAGGGATACTTCAACTATCCAAGGAATCGACTACCCAAATTGGCATGGAAAACACCCAAAAAAGACTGGAGCTGTTGTATGGAAAAAGTGCCGTATTCTCCCTAACATCTAGCCAAAAAAAAGTGATTGCCCGTATTTCTATTCCTTTAAAACCTGACTTATGAAAACTATCCTAATTGATGACGAACGATTAGCCAGAAAAGAACTTTCCACTTTGCTTAAGGAGTACGATTTTATTGATATCGTGGATGAGTGTGCCAATGCAGACGAAGCAGTAGTTTCGATTAAAAAACACAAACCAGATTTACTATTCCTAGATATTGAAATGCCTGAAAAATCTGGATTTGATTTATTGGAAGAATTGGAGGAAATTCCCCAAGTTATCTTTGTAACAGCCTTTGATGAATATGCAATTAAGGCTTTTGAGGTAAATGCGACCGACTATATTTTAAAACCAGTAGATCCGAAGCGACTTGACCAACTAATGGCAAAGCTAGAAAAGCCAAAGAAAAAAATGGATTCGGAACAGAGTTCTACGTTGAGTTACGAAGACCAAATATTTATTAAGGATGGAGACAATTGTTGGTTTGTGAAACTAAGTGAAATCAGGTTTTTCGAGTCTGTGGGAAATTACGTTAAAGTATATTTTGGTGAGAATAAACCAATGCTTTTGAAATCTTTGAATAAAATTGAGGAAAGGCTGGATGAGAAAGAGTTCTTTCGAGTAAATAGAAAGCACATTGTTAATATGACTTGGGTAGAAAAAGTAGATAACTGGTTTAGCGGTGGGCTCAAACTCACTCTCAAGAATGGAGAAGAAATTGAGGTGTCTCGAAGGCAATCACAACGGTTTAGAGAAAATAGAAGTTTATGAGGAAACCAGAAATCCCTGAAGAATATCAAATCGCTATCCGAGCTGCTGTGCAAGCAGCCAAACTTGTATTGGGCTATTTCAGAACCAATCAATTAGAGACTGAGTGGAAAGCAGATGAGTCGCCTGTTACAATTGCTGATTTGGAGTCTTCTTTGTTGTTAACGAACGAACTCCAAAAAACCGGTATTCCGGTATTGAGTGAAGAGGGAAGAGAGATTTCCTATAAGGAAAGAAGAAAATGGAACGAATTATGGATTGTAGATCCATTGGATGGAACGAAGGAATTTATTGCTGGTAGAAAGAACTTTGCAATCAATGTGGCACTTGTAAGTGAAAGCAGGCCTATTTTTGGTGTCATCGTAATTCCCTTCACGGGAGAGGTGTTTTTTGGTGGAGCGGAGTTTGGCTCTTATTCTACCACAACCGAAGATATTCTGCTCGAGCACAGCGTAAAATTGCCCACCGAAAACACTCCCAGAAAAGTCTTGGTGGTGGCAGGAGGTAAATCAACGTCCAAAGACTTTTTTGAAGAGACGGAATTAGTGGAAAAAAACTATGATTCTATTGAATTTCGTAAAGTGGCGAGCTCCGTAAAATTTTGTCTGATGGCCAAAGGGCAAGTAGATATTTATCCGAGAGATTACCCATGTATGGAATGGGACACGGCATCTGGTCATGCTATTTTGCAAGGAATAGGAAAAGACATTTATCGAAAAGAAACAGGTAAACCATTGCAATATAATAAGGAAAATCTATATGTCCCTTACTTTATTTCTTGTTAGGGATGGGTACTGTTAAGAAACCGTTAATACAATTGGATTTTTTTTTCTGGCATTGAAGTTGTAAATATTCTTAACGATATTTGATTTTATCACTCAACAAGTATTGGTAATTGAAAATAGATTCTTATTTTTAAACCTATTAAAAGACAAATTATGAAAAAGAGATACATTATCGGAGCCTTTTTGGCTTTTGCGCTAGTTGGAAATTCTTACGCTCAAGACGACAATAACTTAGTGGACAACTATAGTTTTGAGGGAACGAAGGGAAAATTGAAGCGGTTGAAACAAATTAATAAAGCAATGGATTGGTTTTCTCCTACCTCGCTGAGAGCTGATTTGTTTACAAAATCTGCAAAAGGAACAGAGATTGGAGCTCCCGACAATATTTATGGAAAAGAAGAACCTTCTGAAGGAGACAACTATGCGGGAATAATCGCTTACTCATACAGAGGAAAAGATCCAAGAACTTATGTGTCTAGAGATTTGAAAGAAAAACTAAAAAAAGGTGCGAGATACTGTGTGTCGTACAAAGTTAGCTTAGCAGACTTGTCTAAATATGCCGTTAACAATCTGGGAGCATTTTTATCTAAAAACCCAATTGAAGTGGAAGGTAAAAAAGACATTGTACTTGGAAAAGGTGAAGATTTTGTGAGAATAGCAGACAACAAAATCTTTGAGAAAAGATACAGCTGGGAAACTATGTGTGGTGAATACGTTGCCAATGGTGGAGAAAGATACATTACTATCGGTAATTTCAACGAAACAACGGACACAGAGTGGAAGAAGTTGAGAAAAAAGAAGGACTTTAACGGAGCTCAAATCCCTTACGCTTATTACTACATCGATGAAGTAGTGGTGAAAGTGTTGGAAGAAGGAGAAAAATGCGAGTGTGGCGATATCGATGAAAAAGAAATAGAAAGAGTAGTGTACAGCAAAGCAAGTAGCTCAGTTGATGGATTTACTCCAGAACAAATTGTTTCGAACTCTACGGTGTATTTCGCGTATTTAAAATCGGTATTATTACCAAGATCCAAAGAGGATTTAGATGTGTTGGCACTTACGCTAATTGAAAACCCATCCATGAAATTGACTGTGTATGGACACATTACTGGAGATGAGGCACTAGCAGCAAGAGGGGATGAAATTCATTTAGACCTAGCAAGCAGAAGAATCAAAAACGTGATCGATTACCTAAAAAGTCATGGATTGGGAGAAGACAGATTTGAATCAGAAATAATGAACGATTCTGATCCTGAATCAACTGAAGGAACTTTGGTAGGAAAAGCTAAAAATAGAAGGGTAGCATTTAAGATACAAGAGTAACTACAAACTGATATAGTAAAAGACAAAACCTCAAGGATTTCATTTCTTGAGGTTTTTTTTATCCGAGGATTATGTTAATACATCCGCTACCACAAAGTTGCTACCTGTAACCACGATCATTTCAGTGTCAGATGCTCTCATTTTTGCAGCTTTTAGACCTTCTTTTACGGAGGAGAAACTATCTCCGTTTCGATCATATTTTTGTGCAATTTCTTTAAGACCTCTTCCTGATAACACCCGTTCATTGGAGGAAGAGCAAAAATAAAACTTGGAGTCTGGCGGAAAGTGAGTGAGCATCTCTCGGTGGTTTTTGTCATTTGCCATTCCTATCACACAATGAAGTTGGGAGGGATTGAGTTTTTCAATTTCCTTGCAAAGAATTTTAATTCCATCTGGATTATGTGCCGTATCAAATACAATAAGGGGTGAGGTGTTCACAATTTGAAATCTACCTTGCAAACGTGTGTTTTTTAATACGTTTTCCAGTCCTCGAGTTCTTTGGGCCAAGGTGGTTTCAATTCCCAAGTCAGTCAATACTTCACATGTTTTCCACGCTGTTTTAGCATTTTCATGCTGTATCTGCCCAATTAAATCCAACTGTATGTTTAAATCTGGAATGGAATCTGCGAAAAAAATAGAGGAATGGGCAAGTGTAGCTTTGTTTTTAAATATTGATGCGCTATTCCGTTGAGTCTTTCCAATTACTACAGGAGTTTTTGGCTTTATTATTCCTGCTTTTTCCGTGGCAATTTCCTGAATGGTGTCCCCGAGTATGGCAGTATGCTCAAGAGAAATATTGGTTATTACTGATACCAATGGAAGAATAACGTTGGTTGAGTCAAGTCTTCCGCCAAGCCCGGTTTCAATTACGTTGATGTCGGTTTTTCCCTTGTAAAAATAGTAAAAAGCCAAGCCCACTGTCCATTCAAAAAAGGAGGGGCGAACCTCTTTTAGTTTTGGTTGAAATTCGTGAACAAATTGTACTACTTCCTCTTCCGAAATTTCAATTCCGTTTATTTTTATCCTTTCTCTAAAATCTTTAAGATGAGGAGAAGTGTACAAGCCTACTTTATATCCGGCTTCTTGAAGTATGGAAGCGAGCATGTGCGAGGTAGATCCTTTTCCGTTGCTGCCTGCCACATGAATGGTTTTTATTTTGTCCTGAGGGTTATTTAGTACCGAACAGATAGCTCGAATATTATCGAGATTGGCTTTGTAAGCTTTCGCTCCAATTTGTTGAAATTGGGGAAGTTGAGAAAAAAGAAAATTGAGAGTTTCTTGGTAGGACTTCACTGTCTCTTATCGAAGTACGTAGTTTATTTTTCTGAGTCCTTTGCTCAGTTCGGCTCTTCTATTGTCGGGTTTAAATTTGTACCTAAACCCATCCTTTTTTGCCTGATTCAGTAAAACAGGATCTGTTGTTGTTGTTTCTTTGTGATTGGATAATACTTTTACATCTACCACATTTCCCTGTTTGTCAACGGTGAGTTCAATTACCACTTTTCCCTCTTGATCTCTCGTAGGGTTTATCACAGAAGGAGGAATTCCGTCTCCAGAACCTAAAGCTCCAATTTTGCCTTTCACTCCAGGCCCATTTTCGCCTTCTCCTAATCCGGGATTTTCTCCATTTCCATCTCCATCAGCTTTTCCAGTTCCATTTCCTCCAAAGGCACCGCTTGCAAGAGCTTCTGAGTTTGGTTTTTTTTTGTCTGAGTCTTTTTTGTTTGAGCTTTCACTTCTTGCTCTGTTAGATCGTTTGGCGGCAGATTCTTGTGTTTGTGTTTGTACAGGATCTACTCTATTGGTGGGTTGAGGGTCCTCAGTCGGGTTGGATGTTTCGCTCGGTGAACTGCTCCCACCAGCAGAACTAGATCCAGCCGAAAAGTCCATAACCAGCATTACAGGTTCTTCTTTTTGCCCTTCAGTTGACATAGAGAAAGCGAAAAGCAACAAAACAATAGCTACATGAAATACGCTGGTAATAATTATTCCTAGGGTTTTATTTTTCTTTTCTTCTTCACTCATGATACCAAGATTTAAAGTTAAACGGAGTTTTTGAATTAAAATTGTAACATTTTATTTTTTCGACATCAACAAAACTTTTAGTTGATTTCTTTTTGAAATTTCGATAATGTTAAAAACAGTTCCATAATTGGATTCAACATCTCCATAGAGTTCTACAACTTTTTCTTCATCCTCGGCAACAGCCGCCAGGATTGCGGACTCAATCTGAGCTAAATCTACAGTTTTGTTGTTTAAGGTAATGGTATTGTCGGGTTTTATTACGACACTTGCCAAGGCAGGTTTAGAAGGGGAGGACGCGCCTCCTTGTGGAAGGTCTACATCTACTGCATTTTTGGCAAGGGCGGATAAAATGATGAAGAAAATCAATAATAAGAAAACAAGGTCAGTCATGGACGACATTCCTCCTTCTAATTTTATTTTATTCTGGCTTTTTAAACTCATAGTTCAAGGGTGTTAATAGGTTTTTCTCAAAGCTTCGAGGATGATTGATTTATTTTCCTGGTTCTTCCAAGATGTCAATAAATTCAATTGAGTGAGCTTCCATATTTTGAACCACTTTGGACACTCGAGCAACCAAAAAATTATAGAAGAAGTAGGCCAAGATTCCTACAATCAAACCGGCCACTGTTGTCACCATAGCCATCATAATTCCTTCAGATAAAGCTTCCAAAAAATTTGCTTTGATTCCAGTGTTTTTAAGGTCGTAAAATACTTTTATCATACCTAAAACAGTTCCTAGAAATCCAATCATTGGCGCAATTCCAGAAATTGTCGCTAGAGCAGAGAGGTTGTTTTCTAGTCGAGATACTTCTAATTTTCCTACGTTTTCAACAGAGGCTTTGATGTCTTGCATAGGTTTGCCGATTCTAGACACACCTTTGTCCACCATTCTGGCTATAGGGCTGTCGGTAGTTTCGCAGAGGTTCTTTGCTGAGTCTAGTTTTCCATCCTGAACGTAATCTTTAATTCTCGACATGAATTGTTTTTCATCATTCGAAGCTCTTTTCAACGTCATAAATCTTTCTACAAAAATATAAATTGCGTATCCAGACATTAATAACAGTGGAATTAAAATATACCAGGAATTAGACTCATTGATGATTTCCATTACTGACATCTCTGCTATTGTTGAGTTAGCAACTGAATCCATTGCTGCTCCTGCGCTTGCTGCTTCTTGTATCATATCGATTTTTATTTGTTAGTTTTTTACACATTAAAATTACACAACTGTCGTGAATCTTGATTCGTTGGTCGGTATAATTGTAAACATAAACATGTTAAGTTTTATTGCATAAAAAAACCTCCAAAGTGTAAGTCTGAAGGTTTTAAAACTTGTGTTATCTTAGGGATTATTAATGCATCAAATAGAAAACTCCAATACCTGCGAGGTATCCAATTAAGGCGAGCCATGCAACTTTTTGCAGGTACCAGAAAAACGAAATTTTTTCCATTCCCATTGCTACAACTCCTGCGGCCGACCCTATGATTAGCATACTTCCACCTGTTCCAGCAGCATAAGCGATAAGGTGCCACTCTGGCGCATCCATTCCCATATTAGGAAACATTCCCATACTCGCTGCAACTAAGGGCACATTATCTACGATAGCTGATGCACCTCCTAGAATTAGGATAAAAGGATTGATACCAATACTCTTTACGACGCTGTCGCCAAAATCTAAAATCATTCCGAGTGACTCCAGTGCTGCAACGGTCATCAGGATTCCTAAGAAAAACAGTAAACTTGGCATTTCTATTCTTCCAAGAGCTCCATGCACAGGGCTGTGGTGACTTTCAATTGCACTATGACTAAAGTTACGGCTGCTAAAGTATTCGGCAAAAATTGTGAAAATCCCCAACGAAAGCATCATTCCAATGTAGGGAGGAAGGTGGGTAAGTGTTTTGAATACTGGAACAGCAACAATTAGAGTGAGTCCAATGTACAGCATTCTTGCTCCGTATTTATTCACTTCTCCTTCAGCTTCGGGGGCTTCAAATTCTCCTTTGAAAGCTGGCATATAGCTAGCAATTAAAGTCGGGATTGCCATACAAACTAACGATGGTAAAATAAGGTATTCGATCAATTGAACGGTAGAGACTTTTTCGCCCATCCACAACATGGTGGTGGTTACATCCCCAATGGGAGACCACGCTCCACCTGCGTTTGCAGTGATGATAATCATTCCTGCAAACCACATTCTGTCTTCCTTACTCGTTACTAGTTTTCTCAAAATGGTAATCAACACAATAGTAGCTGTAAGGTTATCGATAATAGCCGAAAGGATAAAAGCCAATATGGCTACAATCCATAGCAAGGTTCGCTTTTTGTTTGTTCTTATAAATTTTTTAATCGTTGCGAATCCATCGAAATAATCGATGATTTCTACAATGGTCATGGCTCCAATCAAGAAAATTAAAATTTCACAAGTTTTACCAAAGTGGTGAAGCAGAACAGCTTCCATGTTGGAAGCTTCTTTTCCGTGTTCAGTGATTTCAAATACAGGCAAATGAGAAACGGCAACTACTGCCCATGCAGCGCCCATCATGAGGAGTGCTGGTACTAATTTGTCGATTTTTAAGTTGTGCTCTAGGGTTATCGCTAAATATCCTAAAATAAAGATAACTACTACTGCTAATTCCATGGTTGTGTATTTTTTAGATTAGTTGTTTCAAAGCTATTTCGAAAGCAGTTTTAGCTATGTTTGTTTTCGAATTAGACACGTTGTAAGTATTTTGTATGGCTTCTTTTATAATGTTTGAGGTGTCTTCAAAAATAGAAGCATCTGTCATTACTGGAGGCAAATCATTGGACATGAGATAGGCAAATACCCTCGCCATTCCACAGTTAGAAATAAAATCTGGAATGATACTTATTTTGCTATCCGTGTATTCTGCGATTGGTCCAAAAAAGATTTCTTGATCGGCAAATGGCACATTTGCTCCACAGGCAATCACTTCCATTCCTGCTTCGATCATGCTGTCTACTTGGTCTTTTTTAATGAGCCTAGAGGCCGCACAAGGAATGAATACTTCTGCATTTAGTTTCCATATTCTATCATTTATTTCTGCAAACGGAATCATGTTTGGATGCGAAAGTGCGTTTCCTTTCTTTGTCAGGAATAATTCTCTAATTTCTTCGAGAGAAAATCCAGCTTCATTCATAAGACCTCCGTCTCGGTCAATAATTCCTACTATTTTGGCACCACTCTGAGCCAAATAATAAGCTCCCGCAGAGCCTACATTTCCCCATCCTTGAACAATTACTCTTTTACCAGCGATATTTCCACCATAAATTTCGTAGTAGTGTTTTACTGACTCGGCAACTCCCCATCCAGTAATCATATCGGCCACTACATATTTGTTTGACGCTTTAGGGGTGTAGTTTTCATCTTCTATCACTTGAAGAACTCCTCTTCTTAATTGTCCAATTCGGTGAATTTTTTGTGGTTCTGTTGGTTGAAAATGGCCATTAAAAACTCCTTCTTGTGGGTGCCACACTCCGCAGTCTTCAGTCATTGGTATCACTTCGTGAATTTCATCTACATTCAAATCTCCACCTGTACCGTAATAGCTCTTTAACAAAGGAGCTACAGCGTGGTACCACCTTTTTAGTACGCCTTCTTTTCTTGGGTCATTTGGGTCAAAATTAATTCCAGATTTTGCACCGCCAATGGCCGGTCCCGATACAGAAAATTTCACTTCCATTGTTTTTGCCAAGGAAGTTACTTCATGTTTGTCTAACCCAACTCTCATTCTTGTTCCACCTCCAGCGGCTCCACCTCGCAGAGAGTTAATAACTACCCATCCTTCAGCTTCCGTTTCTGAGTCTTTCCATTCAAAAACAATTTCTGGTTGTTTGTTCTCAAATTTATCTAATAAGTCTTTCATTTTTTTTACTGATTTTTTTGACCAATTTTCTTGTCACATATAATTGTCGAAAGTAGTAAAAGAACCACTTTGTTCCAAAGTTTATTTGGATGTTTAACAATTTGATAGAATAAAAAAAACCGTTAGAATTTGTGAGTTCTAACGGTTTGGATTTTCTCTATTCACTTTTATTACATGGAATATCCTGATTTTACATCTATTGGGTTTACACACAATACAGGTATTTGCTCTTTGTTTGTGATAATTTGCTCTTCTCTTCTAGAAGCAAATAAGCTTCCAAATATATTCCATTTCAAGGAATTGATGATCGCAATTAAATCTGCGTCATTTTCTTTGGCGTATTTTATTATTTCTTTTTCAAAATCTGTTTTTGGCTCAGTAATGACAATGTTCAAATCTACGCCTTTCTCCAAGAAATATTTTTTAGCAAACAACACATTGTTTTTTAGTTTGGTGTACAAGGAGTTATCTTTTTCGTGCTTTGCAATAATATGCACTTTTGAATTGAAATACTTGGCAATATCGGCAACCTCATCTAGTTTTTGTTTCGAATCTTCGGTCATATCTAGTGGCACAACAATGTCGTCATACCCTGTGTCTTTTATTCCTTTTTCCTGAACCACAATAAAGGGTTTTTCTGAGTGAGAAACCACTTTCATGGCGTCTCCTCCCGTAACGGTTTGTATCAATCCTATTGGTCCGTGAGTTCCCATCATAATCAATTGAGCACCTTCTTCGCTTGCAGCTTTCCCAATTTCGGTAATGAAATTTCCAATCTTTACCACCACGTGTGTTTTCGTTTCACCTGGATTTCTTTCAGCAATTTGTTTAGCTAGTTTTATTTTAGCTGTATTTACTTCAGCTAATTCACGTGCTACATGCAGTACAAATACTTCTGCATTTGATGCTTTAGCTAGTATCAATGCATGATCAATTGCATTATCTGAAACTGAGGTGAAATCTGAAGCCACCATTATTTTGTTGATGTTCATTGTTGGTTATGTTGTGATTGTGTAATAAATGTAAGAGAATTTTTCTTAAAATCAAAAATACTAAATTTGTGGCGAATCCATTCTTTTTTGGGTAATATTATTACTTTAGAACATCCCGATAGCAATCCTTTTTGGAAATGAATGAAACCATAGAAAATATACTTAAAATACTTCCTGATTCTCCGGGCGTGTATCGGTATTTTGATAAAAAAGGAACCGTTATTTATGTGGGAAAAGCCAAAAATCTAAAAAACAGAGTCCGGTCTTATTTTAATACAAAAAAACATCAGCAGGCAAAAACCCAAGTGCTTGTGAGTAAAATAGAGGAGATTAAGTATATTGTAACTCCTACCGAGTATGACGCCCTTTTGTTGGAGAATACCTTGATAAAAAAGCATCAGCCGAGGTATAATATCTTGTTGAAAGACGACAAAACTTACCCCTACGTGTGCATCAAGAAAGAACGGTTTCCGAGGTTGTTTTCGACAAGAAATGTGATAAGAGATGGTTCTGAGTACTTTGGCCCATTCACCAACCCAAAAGTTGTAAGAGTTGTCATCAATTTATTGAAAGAGATTTATCCCATTCGTACCTGTAATTTTAATCTTTCGAAAGAGAATATTGGGGAAGGAAAATTTAAGGTATGTTTAGATTATCACTTAAAAAAATGTAAAGGTCCCTGCGAGAACCTTCAGTCGGAGGAGAATTACAACGAGAATATTGCTCAAATCAGACAAATATTAAAGGGAGAAACCAAAAGCGTAATTGATTACTTGAAGGAAGAGATGCTTCGATTTGCTGAAGAGCTAGAGTTTGAGAAGGCTCAGGAGATAAAAGAGAAGATAGAGTTATTGAAAGATTACCAGGCGAAATCTACAGTAGTAAATCCAAAAATAAATGATGTGGATGTCTTTACCATAGATTCGGATGTGAATGCTGGTTACGTGAACTTTATTAAAGTAATAAACGGAACTGTGGTGCAATCCAGCACGATAGAAATAAAGAAAAAACTGGAGGAAACCAATGAAGAGATGCTGCAGTTAGCCATTCTTGAATTGAGGAATAAGTTCAGAAGTAATTCCAAAACAATTTTTACCAACATTGAGGTGGAATACGGATTGGATGAGTCGGTAAAAATGATAGTACCTCAAATTGGGGACAAGAAAAAACTCATAGATTTTTCGATGAATAACGTCCGTCAATACAAGTTTGACCGATTGAAAACGCTCAAGATTGTAGATCCTGAGCGGCATGCAAATCGAATTGTGGATCAAATTCAAAAAGATTTGAGGCTAAAAGAAAAACCCTTCCATATTGAGTGTTTTGATAACTCAAACTTTCAGGGGACCAATGCAGTTGCTGCCTGCGTGGTGTTCAAAAATGCAAAACCATCCAAAAAAGATTACCGCCATTTTACTATCAAAACCGTAGAGGGTCCGGATGATTTTGCGAGTATGGAAGAAGTAGTTTACCGAAGGTACAAACGCCTTTTGGATGAAAACCAACCTTTGCCACAACTCGTTATCGTGGATGGAGGAAAGGGACAGTTAAGCTCGGGTGTGAAAGCGCTGAATGACCTCGGATTGATGGGAAAGATTGCTATTGTGGGAATTGCCAAACGACTGGAAGAAATATTTTTTCCTGGTGACTCAGTTCCTCTGTACATCGATAAAAAATCTGAATCGCTTAAGACGATTCAGCATTTGAGAAACGAAGCACACAGATTTGGAATAACACACCACAGAAACAAGCGTAGCAAAAATGCATTGGGAACAGAACTGACAGAGATAGAAGGAATAGGAGAGAAGTCGGCAGAGCTGTTACTGAAACAATTTAAATCCTTGCTCAATGTGAAAAAAGCAAGTGACGAACAATTGTTGGAAGTGATTAATCAGAGACAATTAAGAGCGTTGAGAGAGTATTTCAAATAAGCTTTTGGTAGTTGGTTTTACTTTTTTTTTTTTGACATAACTCAAAAAAAGAAACATAAAAAGTCATCTTTGACATTTATGTAAAACACGTACTCGCTTTGCGGATTACTCAGTGCTATCGAGGTGTTTTCTCGGAATGTAACCAAAGAATACGTAAAACAAAAAGAATAAAATCTCTATATTTGAGTAATCAATAAAACCTATGGAAGAAGAATCGTTTGATTTTCGTGAAGAAGCAGAATTTGTAAGTCCCGAATCGGAATTTGAAAAAGTATTGCGGCCCAAATCCTTTGATGACTTTACCGGACAGCAGAAGGTGACGGACAATTTACAGATATTTGTATTGGCGGCAAAGCAACGAGGTGAAGCTCTAGATCACGTTTTGCTCCACGGCCCCCCAGGTTTGGGAAAAACTACTCTCTCCAATATTGTGGCCAATGAGTTGGGAGTAGGGTTCAAGGTGACTTCAGGTCCTGTGCTCGACAAGCCAGGAGATTTGGCAGGATTGCTTACCAATTTGGAGGAAGGAGATGTACTATTTATTGATGAAATCCACCGATTGAGCCCGGTAATCGAAGAATATTTGTACTCAGCTATGGAGGATTTTAGAATCGATATTATGATAGACTCAGGGCCCAATGCTCGTTCGGTGCAAATAGAGCTGAGTAAATTTACGCTTATTGGTGCTACTACCCGCTCGGGATTGCTTACCGCTCCGCTGAGAGCAAGGTTTGGAATAAACTCTAGGCTCGAGTATTACGATTCCAAAATACTAACCGATATTGTAGAACGCTCAGCAGGAATCCTGGATGTGCCTATCGAATACGATGCAGCCTACGAGATTGCTAGTCGTAGCCGAGGTACTCCTAGAATTGCCAACGCATTGCTGCGAAGAGTGAGAGATTTTGCACAAGTAAAAGGCGATGGAAGCATAGACAAATCGATTACCAAAGTAGGTCTAGAAGCACTCAATGTAGATGCCAATGGATTGGATGAAATGGACAACAAAATTTTGTCTGCTATTATAGAAAAGTTTAAAGGAGGTCCAGTGGGTCTCAAAACTATTGCGACTGCCGTAGGCGAGCAAGACGGAACGATAGAAGAAGTGTACGAACCGTTTTTGATAAAAGAGGGTTACTTGATGCGTACATCACGGGGAAGACAAGCCACCGAAAAAGCTTTTAAACACCTCGGGATCGACAAGGGATTTACGCAAGGTGGATTGTTTTAGTCTTTCGTAGTATTATCAGTTGTATTGATTCATGCTTTCATTTTATGGGAGAAATGACTTTTTCAACCAATAAAGAGGATTGGGAATGGGCGGGTAGCCTATGGAAATTCTCGCCCCAAAGGGTTATTGGTCGGAACGGTCTGGTGTAAAAAGTCGTTTTGATGCTTTTTATACATTGTTAGGAATTGTTACTATTAATTTTCTACGACATCTACTATTTTTAGATATAGATTGGGTTTATCCTGATAATAACTATAATCATTTACTGTTTTATTTACTCCATTAGTTCCATTTGAGCATGTATTTTCTATTGATGTTTGGTCTAGTTCTGGACCGAATTCAGTCCACGAAAATGTGTTTGAGTTATTATCATATGATACATTTGCGGCTGCATTGTAGTGTAAATGCGTGTTTGGATTATGATTGTCTCCTCGTGCTGTTCTACTCCAAGTTTGACATTCTTCTTTTGAATCAAAAATTAATTCATTTCCTGTTGCTATGTATGATCCATTATCTAAGGTAAACGCTCCTACAGTTATTGTCCATGTAGTACCTGTTTCATTAGAAGTAGTGTCGTCATCCTTTGAGCATGTATAAAGACTAAACACTAATATTGCTAACGTTAATGAATTAGTTAATTTGTTCATTTTCATTATTTTTATTATTGCTAACGTCCCGTGTATGGTGTCGTAGCAGCCCGCAGGGTGCTATACATTATACACACTGTTGGGCTGTCGTTATTTATTGTTTCCAAACCTGCGTTTCACATATTCAGCAGTTTCTGCAATGTCTAAGTCTTGTGAAGAGTTCCCGCTTCTCACAAAGAACTTTTTATGCTTTTGTCCATTCTTGTCAGAGGTTTCTAGGAACAATGGTTTTGGGCTTGCTTTAATATCTATTTCGCAAATTTCTGATTCTTCAATAATTGGGAAGTTTACTTTCATATGAGTAGTGGCAAAGTCTTTCCCAAATGCATTGTTTACTATATTTCTTAAATGAAGTTCAAAGTGGTCTTTGTTCGCTTCCTTTAAAGTATTGAAATCATCTTGTAGACCTAAAATCTCTCCACTATCCGCAACTCCAATAAGTAGTTTACCTCCTTCGCTATTGTTAAATGCTGCAATACTTTTCAGGATTATTTCTTCCATTTTTTTATCCTGTCTTGCTTCTCTAACATTCCAACGCATTGTTGATTTGAATTCTAAAAATCCATGTTCGCCTGATTCAATTACTTCTTCCAGGTCAATAACAGTTTTAATATCTTCATTCGTTATGGAAATATTATTCAGGAAATAATTTAATTTTTCTGACAGTAAGCTTCTTCTTGCCTGCAAAAAGTCTTTGTAATTCTCAATTTCCCATAATTCTTCCTCTTCTGGAATGCATTGTAGTTTTAATGCGTTAGGGAATTCTTCTCTTACCTGTGACAAATAAACGTCCGCAAATTTTGCTGATTTTGAACGATTTTCGGTTGAAGTCAAAATTGCTCTATTGGTAATTTCTTGAGCCAAGGCATAGTCAAATCGATCATTCATATCATAATACTCCGAATCACGAAGAACAGAATATGCAAAAATGTGGTCTCTTTCCAATTCGTATTTCTTTCCCATGTTTCTTCTAAGTTGAAGTCCTGTACCAAGGCAGACAGCCCCTTGACTTTTGAAGTACCAACGCATTAAGCTGAAAAGTGGGTGACGAATATCACGACCTACAAACTCTGAAGGTTTAATTTCAAGAGGTCGTTCTTCTTCAATCATTTTTAGAAGTTCATCAAATGGACTTTGAGAGTTACCTACTATCTTTAAATCCTTGTCAAGTTTTTGTTGTAGCTGACTGATATACCTAAAACGTATTTGAGAGTAGTAAAACCACTTAACTACCTTTTTTATCTCGTCTTCATTTAGC
>CBFHVI010000018.1:0-42653 GCA_965658995.1 Flavobacteriales bacterium
TGAACAACATGTTGCTTCCCCCTCCCAGTATTAACTGTGGTTTGTTTTCAACTCTTTTGTCCGATAAAATTTCTTTTAATTCCGTTACCGAAGAAAATGTGCAAAAAAGTTCTGCCTTAACTGGCACTCTAAAAGTTGTATACTCTTGAATAGATTTATTATATTCGAACTGAACCAATTTTTTGTGTTTTAATTATTAAGCGAAAAATACAATTTTTTTTATTCAATGAGACATCCACTGCGGTTTTTCGTACGTTTACACTAATAAAGTTATAAAAGTTCTGCATGAAAAATTTTGCTTACTTCTTATTCATACTCACTTCCTTTTTGCTATTTCCGGCAATTGGGAATGGACAGCATGGTGAGCATACTTTTCTGTTTAAAGAAAATAAAGGACAGTGGAATTCAAAAGTATTGTTCAAAACCAATCTTCTTGATGGTGCCATGTTTCTCGAAAGACAGGGAATTACTTATCATTTTGTCGACAAATCATACATCAGAGAGAGTCACACGAACAAAAACTACGTGCTACCCAATTCAATTCATGGTCATGTTGTGAAAGTTAACTTCGTGGGAGCAAAGAAAAACCCACAAATCTTTCGTTCACGAATTGCTCCTCATTACGAAAATTACTTCGTGGGAAACGATTCCTCAAAATGGGCCTCAAACGTAAGAATATACAACGAAGTAATATATTCAGAAATGTACCCAAATATTGATTTTAAAATCTATGAAAAGTCCACTAATATGAAGTATGACTTCATAGTAAAGCCAGGCGGAAACACCAGAGATATTACCATTCAATATACTGGAGCAGACAAACTTTTTGTAGAAAACAACAATTTATATATACAGACCTCTCTCACTGACATCATTGAAAATAAGCCCTTCGCTTATCAACTAATAGAAGGAGAAAAAATTGAAGTTCCTTGTTCTTTTAAAGTTAAAAAGAATAAAGTAAAATTTTCGTTTCCAAAAGGATACAATAAAAAACACACTTTAATTATAGATCCGTTTCTTGTGTTTAGCTCCTACTCAGGCTCTACCTCAGATAATTTTGGATTTACCGCTACTTATGATACATTAGGACACACTTATGCTGGCGGTATTGTTTTTGGAACAGGATATCCGACAACAGTAGGAGCCTACGATTCAACATTTAATGGTCTTTCTACTACTCCGGTAGATATGGGAATTACCAAATTTAATTTATCTGGAACTGGATTGCTCTACTCCACCTACATTGGAGGTTCTGGTGATGATGCACCGCACAGCTTGGTAACAAACGATGCAGGCGAGTTATATATTTTTGGGAGTACTAGTTCAAATAATTTTCCGACTACGGTAGGATGTTATGACAATAGTTTTAATGGCGGAACCAACTTAAGTTTCTCATTAAACGGAACTGGGATGCAATATTTTCTTGGGTCAGATGCCGTTGTGGTAAAACTAAATTCTGCTGGAAGTGCTTTATTAGGTTCTACTTACATAGGAGGTTCTGGAAATGATGCCTTGTCTTTGTTTGGAGGTTTAAATAGAAATTATGGAGATGAATTTAGAGGAGAAATTATTTTAGACTCCTCCAATAATTGCATTGTGGCTACCAATACTAATTCAACTAATTTTCCTGTCGTGGGAGGATTAACCTCTCGGGGAGGAAATTCTGATGGAATTGTGATGAAATTAAATTCCACTCTTTCCACGTTAGTTTGGAGTACTCATTTAGGAGGTTCTCTGATAGATGCTGCCTATGGAGTACAGCAAGATGCTGCTGGAAATACATTTGTTGTGGGAGGAACAACAAGTACTAATTTGACCTCTGCACAAAATACACATAGTGGCGGAGTAGATGGCTTTATCGCCAAATATAGTCCCACTAACGCCTTGCTTACCACCCGGTATGTTGGAACCAGCTCCTATGACCAGAATTATTTTGTCCAATTAGATAGAACGGACTCAGTATATATTTATGGGCAATCTTTAGGAGTGATGCCCGTGTCTACAGGAAAATACAACAATGCCGGAAGTCATCAATTTATTCAAAAATTTAACAATAATCTCACAACGTTAAATTTTAGTACTGTATTTGGAACTGGAAATTCTACTATTGATATTTCTCCTTCGGCATTCCTGGTAAATGACTGTGGACTTATATACATGAGCGGTTGGGGCGGGTCAGTTAATGGAGTGGGTTCCACCACAACAGGAATGCCAGTATCACCCGGTGCTTTTCAAACTTCTACAACAGGGAGCGATTTTTACTTAATGGTATTAGACAAAAATGCGGTAAGCCTAAATTACGCCACTTTTTTTGGAGGAAATATTACAGCCGAACACGTGGATGGTGGAACTAGCCGATTTGATAAAAAAGGAAACGTGTACCAAGCCGTTTGTGCAGGTTGTGGAGGTAGAAATGACTTTCCAACCTCCACGGGTGCCTACTCCACCACAAATGGCAGTACGAATTGCAACCTTGGTGTATTTAAATTCAATATCAACGAAATAAAAGCAATTGCGAGCGTTCCCTCTGTAATTATTTGCTATCCAAATGCAGCAATATTTGGTAACAACAGCCGAAATGGAAACACATTTTACTGGGATTTTGGTGACGGTACAAGTAGCACAGCTTTTGCCCCTACTCATAATTACACCTCCGCTGGAGTATACAACGTGGTTCTTACCGTTTCTGATTCCACTGGATGTATAAAGCCGGACACAGCCTCGGTTACTATCAATGTTTTTGATCCTGTTTCAGCTGTCATTACCCCAGATACTTCTATCTGCCCCAACACTTCAATTCAATTAAATGCATCGGGAGGATCAAACTATGTCTGGAGTCCTGCTGCTACTTTAAGTAATCCCTTCATTTCAAACCCAATTGCCTCTCCCACAGTTCCCACTACTTATCAAGTAATCGTAATAAACCCTTGCGGAACTGATACTTCTTGGGTCTCTATTGGGATACACTCAATTTCAACCTCCACTTCTAAGGATACAACAATCTGCCGAGGAGATACTGCTCAGCTTTTTGCTTCGGGAGGTGGTGGCTACAGTTGGAATCCTGCCACTAATTTAATCAACGGAAATACTGCCACACCGAGTGTTTTTCCAACCACAACGACTCAATATAACGTAGCCATAACTACTCAGGAGGGATGTCCTGCTTCTGACAGTATCCTCGTTTCGGTAATCGACATTCCTCAACCTGTTTTAACGGACGATGATTCTATTTGCAAGGGAACTTCCATTCAACTCTTTGCTTCGGGTGCAGATTCTTATTCTTGGTCTCCGATAAAGGACTTAAACACCACAACAGGACAAACGGTAACGGCATCTCCTTCGACCTCCACCACATATTTAGTAGATTTTACAAATCGTTGTGCCACACTGCGCGATAGTGTTTTTATTTTTGTAATTGAGCCTGTTGCTTTAGCTTCTCCAAATGACACAATTTGCTATAATGAAACCACGGAAATATGGGCAACAGGTGGGGTTTCTTACAGTTGGTCTCCAAGGTCATCGGTAAGTTCTCCCACGAATGATACCACAGTGGTAACTCCAGAAACACCCACCACTTATCAAGTGATAGTGACGGATGCAAATGGCTGCAGAGATACGGCATTTACAACTATTCAATTTTCCCCTATTCCTTCGGTATATGCGGGTGAAAACCAAGTAATAAATTTTGGTGAAGTGGCAAATTTGAAAGCTACTAGTTCAGCCGGAACATTCTTTTGGACTTTTCACACAAGTTTATCAGATACGACTAGCAAAGCAACTACTGCCCAGCCTTCCAACACTACTCGATATGTGGCAAACCTCTTAGATGAATACGGGTGCTTAGTTTCTGATACGGTAATAGTCTCGTTAGACGGTAGTTTGTACGTTCCCAATTCATTTTCACCCAATGGCGATGGAAAAAATGACGTATTTCAGGTTAAAGGAGAGGACATTAACGAATTTAAGTTGTTTATTTTTAATCGTTGGGGCGAACAAGTTTTCTACTCCACTCGATTAGATAAAACTTGGGATGGTACCTACAAAGGAAAGTTGTCTCAAGTAGATAGTTACGTATGGAAAATCGTGTACTCCGATGCCAACACCTCTAGAAAGGAAATATTCGGCCACGTAAATTTGATCAAATAGCACCTTTCTGTTTACCTTCTATAATCAAGTTTAAACATAGAAAAGAGGCAATTCCTATAGCTTCGGAATTTCCTGTAAATAATCGTAAGAATTCTCCTCAAAGTTAATTTCACAAATAAAATGGTTCAATCCATTGGTAACAATTAGATAAGGTACCCTCAACGTCATATTGTAAGTGGCAATTTGGGCAAAAGTTGCTTGAGTTATTTCAACTGCGGGTGCTTTACATTCAATCAATATCTTAGGTTTGGCATTCTTATCGTATACCAAGGCATCGAATCGCTTGATGCGATCATTTACCTTTATTTGCTTTTCTATTTTAATATAGTTCTTGGAATACCCATGATGGTTCAAGAGAAATTGAACAAAGTGCTGTCTCACCCATTCTTCGGGTGTGAGTACCACGTTTTTTCTCCTTATTTCGTCAAAAATAAAAGTTTTATTACCAGACTCGGTAAGTTTTACTTCGAAAGAAGGAAGATTTAACTCCATATTTTTCAAAAGAAAACCCAATTAAAAATTATACAATGGTTTGCTCTTTGGATACTTTACTTCATATTTTATCTTGAACACTTTGGTATCGCCCGAAGGGATGGATTCTCGCCAAGTCAATTTTCCTGTTTCTGTCTCCTTTATAGCTCCTGATATTTCTTTTACTGATACTTCTATACTTTCGTCACTCGAAATTGGAACTTGATCTTCAAGCATTAATTGCACCTCCAGTTTTTTCTTGTTTTTCACAGTAATTTGAATCCCCATGTCTACTTTCTTTTTTCCTCCTAGCATGGCATTACGACTAAAATCTTTTATTTTTTCTCTCTCTATCACAATACTTTTGTCAATACCCAAAATAAGACTCAACGTATCTTCAGCCGAATTTGGATTGAGGAAAGTTGTCCCTACAAAAGTTCCCTCAAGGAACAAATTAGCGGACCCAGGTAGAAAATTGTATTGCTCCCATTCTTGAATGTTGGCAATTAAAAATACATTGCAATTATACTTGGGTGCGGAGTAATACAAATAATTTGCTTTCATGTTAAATTCTTCGATAGCAACAGCTGCTTTCCCATTATTTCCGCTAATAGAATAAGGAACGGAAATAGAAAACTCTCTGCTCACCATACTTTCGGTGGGAACCGTATACTCTGCACCAGATTTAGAATCATAAGACAATTCGGCTGCAGTGGCATACACAGTATTGGACTGACTGTAAGCTAAGTCTTTTCGCTTTGAATTTCTCATGTGACTCTGGAACCTCAACACCCATGGGTGTACAGTCGGCAACACTCCGACATTTGTTGGACTTGTGGTCGAAAGAGTCAACGCAACATTTTTCCAATCTACCGAAGAGTTTTGATAGATTTTTGCCTTGCAAATTGCTTTTACTTCATCTCCTATTCCCCCTGTTCTTATTTCATAAAAAGGAGTCCATCCAATGCCATGAGCCACATATTCTAGCTTTAGAGTAACGGTTTGTGGATTGTTCGATAAGATATCCATACTCATTACAGTCCCATTGGATTTATACCCCATTTTTGTAAGCTCTTCGCTGAGCTCGTTTCGTTTGGTTCTGTACTCGGTAACTTGCTGCTGCATTTCATACACGAGAGAATCCAACTTATTTAAATGATTTCTGTAAAACTCAGTTAAATCTAACATGTTATCCAAGTTAAATCCACTGTTGGTGCCGTTTGCACTTTTGTTATACAAAATAGCGTTTTTTTCATATTCCAGGTTTTGTGCTTGTTTGCCAGTAAGATTCTCTTTTCTTTTCAGCTCCTCTATCTCATCTAGCAACGAAATAATTTCTTTTGACTGCATAGATTTGGGCATGGGCTCATTTCTCACAAAAGTGGACAAAACAGTAATTCCACCGGTACCAGAGACCTGAATCGTAGGACTCATGATTTGATTCTCTAATCCTATAAATTTCACCTGATTGTTTCCCTTCTCCAGCTTTACGCTATGCTCTCTGGTAATTTGAGCTTGATTAGAAAATATAGTCGCTTTAGAAACCTCGGAGACGACATTAATCTGACCAAAGGTAAAGGAGAAATTAGCAATTGAAAAAATGATGGATAACTTTATGGAGTTCTTCATTGTTCTGAATATTTTTTTTGTCATTTTTATAAAAGTAAAGATAGCATCTATTCGCTAAAATCCAATAACGACCGAAGTTCAAAAAAAGTATTTTCCATGAATAAACCATTAATTCTTGTAACAAATGATGACGGAATCACTGCACCTGGCCTCAAAGCCTTGGTGGAAGTAGCAAAAAAAATAGGAGAAGTTTTTGTTATTGCTCCAGATAGCCCTCAATCGGGAATGGGGCACGCTATTACCGTAAATTACCCTATCCGTATGGACAAGAGTGATGTTTTTGGAAAAATTCCTGCATACACCTGTTCTGGAACCCCTGTGGATTGTGTAAAAATAGGGATATTTCATGTGTTAAAAAGAAAGCCTGATTTGGTTATTTCAGGAATCAATCATGGCTCCAATGCTGCGAGCAATGTAATTTACTCAGGAACAATGTCCGCGGCTGTGGAAGGAGCAATTGAAAACATTCCGTCCATCGGGTTTTCGCTTGATGATTTTGCCTATGAGGCCAATTTCTTGCCCGCCCAACATTTTGCTCGAGTCATTATACAAAAAGCTTTAGCCTCTGATTTTCCTGATTGTATTTGTCTGAATGTAAACATTCCCAACCTCCCTATAGAAAAACTAAAAGGAATAAAAATATGCAGGCAAGCAATGGCTTTTTGGGAAGATCGGTTTGACGAACGGGAAGATCCACTTGGTAAAAAATATTATTGGCTCACCGGAAAATTCAGAGACCAAGAAGGTGCAGAAGATACGGACATGGCTGCATTAAAAAACGGCTACGTTTCAATTGTACCGGTGCAATTTGACATGACTGCGCACCACGCAATATGTCGTCTCAATCAATGGAAAATGTGAGGAGTTAAATAAATTGCGTAACAGTGAACTTAATACTTGACGCGTCAAGTAGGGCAAACTAAGCCATTATTTCCTTTTTTCACTTTTATTCCTTCAATTTTGTTCACCACAACATTTTGCATGAAATAGTGGTTTGCTTGAGCGTTATTCACATCAATTTGATGGTCTTGGTATAATTCTCTTATCACTGAATCGTATTCTTGATTTCCCTATCAATTAGGGCACACTCCCCTAGAATTTCATTGTTTGTTTCCTATGTTGTTTTCTTAAAAAACGTAATTAATTTATCTATAGTAGTAGGTATTTTAACTTCTTAAACGGAACTCTTTCTCTCAACTTACACTCCTATTATTCCATAAAAAAAGCCAGTATGATTTCTCACACTGGCTCCATTCTTTTGTCACTTATTTGAACTCTAACTGTTGTATTGTTTTAGGGCTATCTCAAGGCAATCCATGGCTTTGTGTAAGTCCTTTTCATTGAGTACATAGGCAATTCTAATTTCTTTCGTTCCCATTCCAGGAGTTGAGTAAAACCCTCCTGCAGGAGCAAACATAACGGTGTTTCCTTCGTGAGAAAACTCTTCGAGAAGCCACTGACAAAATTTCTCTGCATTCTCTACAGGTAATTGTGCTATCGCATAAAATGCTCCTTTAGGTTTCGGACAGATAACACCTTCTATGGCATTCAACCTTTCTACTACGATGTCTCTTCTTTTTTGATATTCTACTTGTACTTCATCAAAATAAGACTGAGGCGTGTCTAGAGCTGCTTCTCCTGCTATTTGACCTAATGTAGGTGGGCTCAATCTTGCTTGTCCAAACTTCAAAGCGTTTGCAATTAATGAGGTATTTTTAGAGACAATAGCTCCAATTCGAGCTCCACACATGCTGTATCTTTTGGATACCGAGTCAATCATGATCACATTGTCCTCAATTCCTTCAAGATTAAGAACGGAAAAAGGAGTAGAACCATAACAAAATTCTCTGTAAACCTCATCTGCAAACAAAAATAAATCATGTTTTTTGACTAAATCTCTCAGTACTTCTAACTCCTCTCTGGAGTATACATATCCAGTTGGATTAGATGGATTGCAAATAACAATCGCTTTTGTTTTTTTAGTAATTAGTTTTTCGAAATATTGTGCCGGAGGCAAGGCAAAACCGTCTTCAATTCTGGCGGTAATTGGTTTTACGGTAACTCCACTTGCTGTTGCAAAACCATTGTAGTTGGCATAAAACGGTTCAGGAATAACTACTTCATCTCCTGGATTCAAACAAACCTGCATACCAAATAACAATGCTTCAGATCCTCCTGTAGTAATCATTATATGTTCTGGACTTACAGGAATATGATTCTGTGTGTAGTAATCAGCTAATTTATTTCTATACGATTCGTATCCAGCGGAGTGACTGTATTCTATAACAGACCTATCGATATTTTTAATTTTTTCGATAACCACCTCAGGCGTTCTTATATCTGGTTGCCCGATGTTAAGATGAAAGACATTTACTCCCCTTTTTTTTGCTCCTTCGGCAAAGGGAACCAATTTACGAATGGGTGATTCAGGCATCTGAATCGCTTTGTTAGAAATTTGTGGCATAATGCTTTGTTTTTGATGGGTACAAACTTAAATAAAATTGAAGTAAAAAATCATAAAATAAATTGAAGATTTTAATGTTTCAAAACGGAGTTAGCCAGTAATTTCAAAAAAACAAAACTCACCTCTTTACCCAGACCAAAAACAAAAGAAGAATTAATCGAAATAAGTACAGTAAACTTTCATCGACTGATCGAGTACATTGAACAATTTTCGCAAACGGATCAAGAAAAAGAATTTCGGGAAGAAACGATGAATCGGAGAATCCGAGACATGCTCTGTCACCTTCATCATTAGCATCTGCTAATGCTCGATTGGTACAGTGAAGGGATAAATGGAAAAAACCTCGATGCCTACTGAGGGATATACTTGGAAAACGACACCAGCTCTAAATTTATGGATTCTTGAAAGCAATAAGGATACTTCTCTGGAAGAGTCAAAATATTTGGTACAGAAAGGTTTTTTTACTTTAAAGAAATTAATCGTCTTTCATTCGAACGAAGAGTTATTTTAAAAAAAACTCTACCCCTGGATAGGAACAACCTCGCTTGGATCCTAACTAATTTCTGCTACATCGAGCCATTATGAGTGGGCTCACAACTTGATTAAAAAAGGAATGAAATCCTCTTAATCAAATCTCAAATGCCGCACAGAGTTTCCTTTTCTTTGCAGCTCTCGTAAAGTTTCAATTCCAAGTTAGTAAGGAGAATGTACTCACCAAAATCTTCTAACTGTATTCCTGTGTATCGAGGGAGCCAATTTTGAATTATTTATTCTTTTGAATTCATTGAACCAATTGTTTTATTTAGTGAGTAGTATGCTCAACGAATAATCTACTTTTTTATTGAAATTGTGAACTAAAACATCTTCAACTCCTTATTCAATTTAAATAAGGGTAATCCTACCACATTAAAATAATCTCCTTCTATTTTTGAGATTCCTACAAAACCAATCCACTCCTGAATTCCATAGGCCCCAGCCTTATCATAAGGGCTATATTCATCGACATAAAACTCAATGTCCTCTTGGCTAAGAGGACTAAAAAACACACGAGTTGTTTCATGAAAACTATGTATTTTCTCATTGGTCATAAGTGTTACTGCCGTTATTACTTCATGCTTTTTGCCAGATAAACTTTGTAACATCCTAATCGCTTCCTCCCTACTTTTGGGTTTTCCCAATTGTTCGTTTTCATTCCACACAATTGTATCCGAAGTAATGACTAATTCATCCTCCTTGAGTTCGTCCAAAAACGATTTGGCTTTGAGATTAGACAAATACAAGGGAATTTCTTCTTTGAATAATGCCGGTGGAAATACTTCTTCAATCTCTTTTGTTCTGATTTCAAACTCTACGCCTAATCTCCCTAAAAGTTCTTTTCTTCTGGGTGATTTCGAGGCCAGTATTAGTTGATACTTTTTGCTCATCATCTATTTTTTTTGAGGTCGTCCTGCCGCAACAAGTTTTGGACTCCAATAAGTATTGGTAGTTACATTGGTAATCATTATTCCTTGGCTAGAACTAGCATGAATCATAACAATATCTTCCCCTGGTTCTGAAATGACGATTCCTACATGAGTTATATTGTGTTTACTTCTATTTCTCGAAAAGAAGAGCAGATCACCTTTTTGCACCTCTTTTATCTTGATTGGCTTACTGAACTCCTTCTGAGATCTCGCGTTTCTAGGTAATTCGGTTCCGTATTTTCCCAAAACAAATTGAGTATATCCAGAGCAGTCAAAACCGCCATCTCCAGTTCCGCCAAATACGTAGGGAACACCAATAAACTTCTTGGCGTAATTGATCATTTTGTCCACTTCCTCAAGGTAGATTTCCTCGCACACTGTATCCACTGCCGAAGCTTTAAAGTCATTGGGGTACTCCACTGCTTTTCCTGGCTTGTTTTTTACCATCACCACTCTTTTTCTTTGAATAACAGGATCTTTCGTTTCTTGTCTTTCTAAATAAGAATAGGCTTCGGTCTCCACACTGAGGGAAGGTACACTTTGATAGATTAACCTTAAATCTTCGAGCAAACAAGATGATTCCTGTTGAAATTTAAGTTGTTTGTCCAATTCATAATAATTATGAAATGCCTCCACTGATTCTTTCAAGGTATTCGGTTTTGAGCGGGTATATTGTTTGTCTTGTGAGAGCTTGGCCAAAGCTACAGCCTGAAACAAATGAACTAATTCATTGTCCTCATATCCCTTTTTATCGATCATTTTGGTCGTTTTTCGGACAATGGAGCGGTAATTCTTTTGATTGTACAATACTTCCAACACGTCTACTTTCCTATCTTGAGCAAGAGACTGAAGTTGAATCAAGACACTAAGCACAAAAAATAATCCTATTTTTCTCATAAATCTAAATTGTATACAAAACTAAGTTGTTTATTGGTAATAAATTTCAAACCAATTGAAGAGAAATGAATAAGCCAGTATTGAAAACTCTTAATCAGTGAGTAAGTTTAAAGTAAAACTAAAGAGGAAGTAACGGTCGTTTTTCGGAGAAATTCAACAGAAATAATTAGATATCCTTTTAATTCATAAAAGAATGATTAATTTTGCCCAAAATTTAACAGAAAATGGCAAATAACATCACATTTACAATGATCAAACCAGAGGCAGTAGCTAATGGGACAACTGGAAAAATTATCGACATGATAATTGAAGCGGGCTTTAAAATCAAAGCCATGAAATTGAAGCAACTTTCTAAAGAAGAAGCGGGAGAATTCTATGCAGTACACAGAGAAAGACCTTTTTACGGAGAACTAGTGGATTACATGAGTGAAGGTCCTATCGTGGCTGCCGTATTGGAAAAAGATAACGCAGTGGCTGACTTCAGAGCGTTAATTGGTTCTACTGACCCAGCAGAGGCTGCCGAAGGAACAATCAGAAAAGCGTTTGCTGAATCGAAAGCAAAAAACGCTTGTCATGGAAGTGATAGCGATGAAAACGCTCAAATTGAAGCAAACTTTCATTTCTCTGCTAGCGAAATGTTTTAAGAAAATTTTCTTCTTACAAAAAAAGCCTCTTGGGAGTACTCAAGAGGCTTTTTCTTTGCACTTAAACTTTTGTTACTCCTTAATCATATCTACAATTTTTTGTCCAATTGCCAATCCTGCAGTGGCTGCAGGTGAAGGTGCGTTTAATACATGAATGCTATTTCCGCTGTATTCAATTCTAAAATCGTCTCTTGTTTCGCCATTTACTCCCAGTAGTTGTGCCCGAACTCCACTTCTCCCCGTTTTCAAATCGTCCATTTCTAAGCTTGGAATCATCCTTTGGAGTGTTTCCAAAAATAATTTTTTGGAAAAAGCTCTTCTGTATTCCATCCAAGCATATTTGGTGTTTTCGGTAAGTAATTTCCAAGTTCCTGAATAGCTCAACGCATCTGCCGTATCTTTTAAACTAAATGAGGTTCGGCTGTAACCTTCTCTTTTGAAAGAGAAAACAGCATTAGGACCACATTCGATTTCTCCATTTGTCATTCGGGTAAAATGCACTCCCAAGAACGGAAAATCTGGATTGGGAACTGGATAAATAAGATGCTTCACTTTGTGTTTTGCCTGATCCGTTAATTCATAATAATCTCCTCTGAATGGAACTACTTTTTCTTTTAGTTCTACACCATCTTTTTTGGCTAGTCTGTCTGCTTGCAGTCCTCCACAAAAAATTAATCTTTTTGCTTTATATTTTCCTTTTGAAGTAACCAATTCAGAAACATCTCCTTTCACAATTTCTTTCACTTCTTCTCCCAGTTTTATCTCTACGGGAACGGTATGTGTTTTTATCAATTCAGCCAATTTGTGAACCGTAGCTCGGTAATCTATGATTCCTGTACAGGCTACATGAATTCCTCCTATTGACTCCACAAAAGGCTCAATTTCTTTTACCTCTTCCGCTGAAATTTTACTAATTCCTTCCGTGCGGTTGGCAATTCCATTTTCATAAATCTTGTTCATGAATGGCAACTCCTTTTCATCCGTAGCTACAATTACTTTACCGCACACATCATGAGGAACATTGTATTTCTTGGCGAAAGCAACTAATTCGTGCCTTCCTTCTCGGCAGTTTTCTGCTTTGAGTGAACCCGGAGTGTAATACAATCCCGAATGAATTACTCCTGAATTGTTTCCGGTTTGGTGGGCAGATAGTTCTTGTTCTTTTTCAACAACCAACACCCTGGATTGAGGAAATTTAAGTGTGAGTTTATAAGCTGTAGATAATCCTACAATTCCTCCTCCTATTACTACATAATCGTATATTTGCGGCATAAAATAGTTTGTTTGAGATACAAATATATGAAAACACCCCCCTTTATCTTCTCGCAAGAGGTGAGATTATTCAAACCTCGATTATTATCTCCTCATTTGAGAGTATCCTAAAACAGCCTGTTCCGGTTTTTTATAGAAAAATAGTACCAAATTAATTAGATTCCTGCCTTCGCAAGAATGACAATGAAAATTTTTAACTTTGAAACTCATTAAATTAAGAGTAAAGAATGGATTTTTCTACGGATATAAAAATAAGAGGATTTCACATTGATGTATTTGGACATATGAACAATGCCCGGTATTTAGAATTAATGGAAGAAGCAAGGTGGAGATACATTGATGCAACAAATTTTCAGGAATACTTAACAAAAAACAATTGGGGGTTTGCCGTGGTGAACATCAACATCTCCTACAAGCGACCTGCTCATAACGGAGATGTGTTAACTTTTACACAAACAATAAAAAGAATGGGGAATTCGAGTATGACGATAGATCAAGTGATGACCAAAAAATCTACTGGTGAATTGGTGGCGAGTGCGGAAGTTACCTTTGTGGTGTTGGATTTGGCTACTCACCGTCCTGCCAGAATTACTGATGAAATAAAAGACGCTTTTTCTACTCCTAAGTCTTGATTTCGATACAATCCCTAACAAATAGTGATCATTCATTCTGACAGATTTCTGACATAAAGTTTCTCTAGGTTACTGTCATACCCGCGAAGGAGGTAAACTAAATAACGTGAGAATCAAACCTATGAATTAGATTCCTGCCTTCGCAAGAATGACAATTCAAATAAAATAAATACATGAATATCAAATTAATAGTAGTAGGCAAAACAGATAAATCGTATTTCGCGGAAGCGGAAAAGGAATATTTGGGTAGATTAAAACACTACATCAAGGTGAATTATATCTCAATTCCTGAGCTTAAAAAGACGAAAAACTTATCACCTGTGCAAATTTGTGACAAAGAAGGAGAATTAATTATGAAACACCTAAATCCGAATGATGAAGTATGGTTGATGGATGAAAAAGGAAAACAAAAATCCTCGGTTCAATTTGCTGATTTTTTACAAAAAAAAATGAACCAAGGAATCAAAGATTTGGTATTTGTGATTGGCGGAGCTTATGGATTTTCTGAAGAACTTTACAGAAAATTCCCAAGTAAGTTCAGTCTTTCCAATATGACTTTCTCGCACCAAATGGTTCGCACCTTTTTTCTGGAGCAAATTTACAGAGGGATGACAATATTAAAAGGTCAACCGTATCACAATGAGGGCTAATTATGGAAAACATAAAAAAATCTCCCAAATGTAAAACTCTGGGAGATTTGAAATTAATAAGTACGGTTTCTGCCTTCGCAGGAATGTTTGGATTGTTTATCAAGAAATAATCATACGTAAGGGATCAAAATTACTTCTATGATAAGATTATCACTTTCAGATTTCTTCCTGTGGGAGAATGACGATGAAATATAATTAATTATTTCCCAAAATCAAAGGCATTCCTTCTTTTCCACTACCAATCACCACAACTTTGGCATTCTTCGATTTGGATAATTCGAGAGTAGCTTGAATACCTTTTTCTTTCAAGATATTATCGGTAAGTGAAGCATTCAATATTCGGTTTGCCTCGGCCTTTCCAGTTGCGTCAATTTTTTGTCTTTGCGCTTCTTTTTCGGCTTTTTCGAGTCGAAATTCGTATTCCAATGACTCTTGCTCTTGAGATAATTTTCTTTCAATCGCGTCTTTAATTTTTTGCGGTAAAGTAACATCTCTTACAAGTACAGCGTTAAGCTGAACGTGTTGTTTTTCTACCTTTAGTTTTGTTTCTTCAAAAATTTCATTTTGGATCGCATCTCTCTTACTCGAATAAAGTTGTTCTGGCGTGTAACGACCAATAACACTTCTTGCCACTGCCCGGATTTCTGGAATAATTACCGTAGTTCGGTATTCTTCTCCTTTGGTTTTGTGAAGTATTCCTAATTCAGAGGTTTTGGGTTGATACAAGACTGATACATCGAGTGTAATCACCAATCCATTAGAAGAAAGTACTTCCATCCCTTTTTCGAAAATCTCTTGTTGTTTGGTGTTGTATTTGTACACTTTGTTCCAGGGAGCAACAAAATGGAACCCTTCGCCCAGTGGTGGCTGGTCGGTAACAACTCCGCCTCCAAATGTTTTGAAAAGCACACCTGCTTTACCGTATTCAATATTGATAGAAGATTTCCAAACCACGATGAGTAAAATAACCGAAATTATTATTCCTCCTACTCCAAAAATTCCTCCTTTACTTAGTTTTGGTATTTCAAATTCTGGTTGTGCCATTTTGTTTTAATTGATTATGAATAATTGATAATTCTTAAAGGTAGTGAGAAATGTTCTTTAAAGTAAATAAATTGTGGATTGATTCTCCTATTAGCACATCCCTCGTATTCTCTTCTCAAGAAGCTAGAATCTTTATGAAAAAACTCTTCTCAGATTCTGTCTTGAATTCTCGGCACCAAAATAACAATTGCTATGAGTTGAAATAAAAAAGTCCTTACTCAACCGATTAAGGACTTTCTACTAAAGTCTGAAAACTAAGAATAAAAAACTCACCTTAATCTCTAAGCAATTTCTTGTATTTCACCCTAGTTGGAACGGTGTTTCCAAGACGTTTCAATTTGTTTTCTTCATATTCTTGGTAAGTTCCTTCAAAGAAATACACTTCCGAGTCGTTTTCAAAGGCAAGAATATGCGTACAAATTCTTTCTAGGAACCAACGGTCGTGAGAAATAATAACGGCACATCCTGCAAAGTTTTGGATTCCTTCTTCCAAGGCCCTTAATGTGTTTACATCCAAATCATTGGTTGGCTCATCTAGTAATAACACATTGGCTTCTGTTTTCAAGGTCATTGCTAAATGTAATCGGTTTCGTTCTCCTCCTGAAAGCACTTTTATTTTTTTGCTCTGTGAGTTTCCTCCAAAATTAAATCGAGAAATATAGGCTCTGGCATTTATTTTTTCTCCACCAATCTCAATGTTATCGGCTCCTTGCGAAACTACTTCGTAGAGTGTTTTTTCTGGATCTAGGTCTTTGTGTTTTTGGTCTACGTAGCCAATTTTTACTGTCTCTCCTACTTTGAACTCTCCGCCATCTGGGGTTTCTTCGCCCATGATCATTTTAAATATCGTGGTTTTTCCTGCTCCATTTGGCCCAATAACTCCTACAATTCCTGCAGGAGGTAGTTTAAAATTCAAATTCTCGTACAGAACTTTATCCCCAAACGCTTTGCTCACGTTTATAGCTTCAATCACTTCGTTTCCTAGCCTTGGCCCGTTAGGAATTGGTAGCTCCAGTTTTTCTTCTTTTTCCGAAGATTTTTGGCTCAACATTTTTTCGTAATTGGCAATACGAGCCTTATTTTTGGCTCTTCGTCCTTTTGGGTTTTGGTTTACCCACTCGAGCTCTCGCTGGAGGTGCTTTTGTCGTTTACTTTCGCTTTTTTCCTCTTGTTGAAGTCGTTTTAGTTTTTGGTCCATCCACGAAGAGTAGTTTCCTTTCCATGGAATTCCCTTTCCGCGGTCTAGTTCCAGAATCCATCCTGCAATGTTATCCAAGAAAAATCTATCGTGGGTCACTGCGATCACGGTTCCAGCATACTGATTTAGGTGTTGTTCCAGCCATTGCACCGATTCGGTATCGAGGTGGTTGGTAGGCTCATCCAGCAACAACACATCGGGGTTTTGGAGCAACAGTCGACACAAGGCTACTCTTCGAAGTTCTCCTCCCGATAGATTTTCGATAGGAGTATCTCCTTCCGGAGTTCTCAGAGCGCCCATGGCCATTTCTAGTTTACTATCAATGTCCCAAGCATCTAATTGGTCAATTTGGTTTTGCACTTCTCCTTGCCTGTCTATCAAAGCTTGCATTTTGTCTGGGTCGTTCATGATTTCTTCGTCCATGAACTTGTTGTTTATTTCCTCGTATTCCGCCAAAATATCCATGGTAGTTTGCACTCCTTCTTTCACTATTTCTTTCACGGTTTTGGTAGGGTCTAGCTTGGGTTCTTGTGGCAAATATCCCACGGTGTATCCTTCCTGGAAAATCACTTCTCCTTGGTAATCTTTGTCGATCCCCGCAATGATTTTCATTACGGTAGATTTACCAGCTCCGTTCAGCCCCAGAATACCAATCTTGGCTCCATAAAAGAAAGAAAGGTAAATATCTTTGAGGATGTGCTGTCCCGATGGAGTGGTTTTGTTCACTCGGTCCATCGAGAATATTATTTTTTTATCGTCTGACATTGTTTGTAGAAATTAGTAGTTAGTCGTTAGTTGCATACAAAACTTCGTTTTGTTACGAAGCGCTAAGATAGTGAAGTTGCGCTTGAATTGAAAACGGAAATTAAAATATTACCAAGTTACATTATTCCCTTTTTTTCTGATCTCCTTTTCTATTTTCCCTTTCGATCATTTTAGTAATTTATCTAGGATATAATTGGTGTCAATTTGATGACTCACGGTATCTCCACTGTGGTTATAGGTTGTCACAGTCCTAGCGCAGGAAATTGATAGAAAAACTAATAGGAAGAAAAAATATATTTTCTAATCATATCTTATTACTATTAACTAATTATAAAAACAATGAAATATTCATTGAATTGACATATTAGAAATTGAATTTAATGAAATGTAAACAAAAAAGGTTAATTTTTAATCGTTTTTAAATACTTTCGTTTTTATGAAAAATTCACTCCTTTTTATTCTTTTCATCCCTTTCTTCTCTTTTTTTGGTGAGAGCCAACTGGTTTTTCTCACAGAAATGGAAGATTCGCTTATTGGAAAAATCGATTGGAAACAGGATTCTACCTGGATTAATAATCAACTCACTCTTGAAAAAGAAAAGTTAGAAACCAAAGAGTTGGTAAGGTATCGCTTGGTGAAAATTGGCAGCGAAAATTTTTATGAAGGACCTTTTTACACCCAAGAACAAGACACGATGAACTCCAATCAATCGCATTATGGTGATTCTCTTGTCGTGCTTCGTGGAATGAAACACTATACATACATCGGCAATTCTTCTTGGGGATATTACACAACGTATCACCTCATCAAAGTAAAATCTGAGTCCCCTCTTCAACTTTCTAAAGATATTCTAGATCAATTAAAAATCAGTACAGAGCACACCTGCGAGCATGGCTGGAATCAGTTGCGTGGTCAGGCTTGTCCCCAATGTTTGTCGAGGCATATCCGAAAACAAGATTCTAGTACAACAACGAAAGAATAAAAATTTTACTAGCAGTGTCGATTCCATAAGTACTGGACCTAGCCTAGATTGCAGTAACAATTTGAATGTTCATCCCATTGAGGATCTACACTTATAAAAATTAAACAAACTTGGTGGCGAGAATAAAAATCATAAAAAAACTCCTTCTTGGTTTCAAGAAGGAGTTTGAGAATAGAAACTGTAGTCAGCCTATTTTACAATTAATTTCTTAGTTGTTTGTCCTCTTCTCGTATTCACTCTCACGAGATAAATACCCGATTCCAAATTCTGACTATCCAATACCACTTGATTGAGTCCATTGGTGGAAGTTGCGGCAATGAGGTTTCCATTCACATTAAACAACTCAATAACTCCTTCTAGCTGAACTTCTGGAAAGTTCACAAATACTCTACCGCTGGTTGGGTTTGGAAATAAGTTAAAGTCAACTGTAGAGGCAAGTTCGGCAACTCCAACAGAATTATGAGAAATCACGGTTACGGTAAATCCACTTCTTAAGATTCCGGCAGAGTCCACCGTAATTGTATCGTGATAAAAGTTGGAACATCCCGAAAGGGTATCGTAAATATGCAGGGTTACTTGGTAGGTTCCTGGAGAGGCATAACTGTGTGTAGGGTATTGAGTAAATGCAACGGAGCCATCTCCAAAGTTCCATGTATATCCGATGGCTGTTCCTGCCCCGTAAGACGAATCTACCAACACCACTTGGCCGGGTGTAGTTTGCGTTGGGTAAAAATAAGCTCTACAATTTGAATCAATCAAAACGCAAGCAGAAGTGTCTCTGCAAGAGGGCGTTCCCGAAATTACAACAGAATAATCTGTCGTGAAGTGGGTTGGTGTAAAGGTTTGACTCGTGGCACCCGGAATAGGCACAAAACCTCCTGGTCCAGTGGCAGTGCAATTGGAGTACCACTGGTAATTCATCCCAGAAATTCCGGCATGGAGCGTATGTCCACTCAGATAGATGGAATCTTGACATTGAGTAATTCCAAAAAAAGGAACAAACGCGATTAAAAAAAGTGTAGAAAGAAATTTCATAAGTCGATGTATATTTTTTATTAAAGATACTGATTTTCAATTAAATGCAAAAAAAAATGACTATCTAATGTTTTTCAAATAATCTAAGACTTTTTGGTCTTTCTCGTTGGTTTTTAAGTTTTTCAATTCGGTGTTGATAGCAATAAGCTGTCTGCTGAACTCACTTACTTGTCTTTCAATTTTAGACTTTTTCGTGGTCTCCTCGGTCAGTGTCAGTTCCGTTTTTAGCTCTTCTATTCTATTCGAAATTCGGTTTTTACCTGTCATCAGCCCTTGATAACCAAGCATTTTCATCCACCATGCAGAAGAACTAGCTGCTACAGTCTGATACAGAGAAATAGATTTTTCGATTTCCGTTTCATCTAAATTAGAAAGAAAGTTGGCGTATTGGCTCAGCATCCCGTATTTGGCAAATCCGCTTGAAGATTCAACAGCTTGTAGAAAAAAATCATGATTGGTTTTGTCGCCATGCTCAGCATATAACCCTGCAATTATTTCTTTTACTGCTTGGCTCTTCTCACTTTCCAGTTTCATTGCTAATTTCAGAGCCTTGGTGGGATTTTGAGAGGCCAAACCATCTAGGCACGCTCCAATAACTTGATACGAGCTGTCGTTCATACCTCGCTCCAATAACACTTCGTGCGATTCGCTGCCTCCTTCGTATTCACTAAGCGCTAGGTAAGCATTTCTTCTTACCGATGAATTAGAATCATTGGTCAGTCGAACCAACTTAGTTTTCAGGGAAGATTGATGCATGGAATGCACCTCATTTAAGTGTGCCATTCCCATATTCTTAAACTCATAAAACTCATGAGACAATAAGTTGAAAATAGCCTCTACTCCTTCCTTGCTTTTGTCGTTTTTTACTCTTTCTAATGCTTCTTTTTTATCTAAATAAAGAGGAGCGTTAGTGAGTTGATAGATCCATTGCGACATAGACTTATCCTCTGTTTTTTTACATAAAATAACTTTCTCTGCGTCAAAATTTACTAATAAGGGTACTTCCGTTTCAAACTCGAATAATTGTTTTTTTTGATTGACAAAAATTGACTTTCTCTCCTTGCCTTTAGCGGTGTACACATCAACTTCAATAGGTAATTGAAATACCGGGAATTGAGAAAAATTTTGTGTTTGCTCCACCGTCAATATCAGTTTTTTTGTTTCTTCCTCGTAAGTGTGCGAATAATGAAGTGTGGGGTGCCCCTTATCAAAATACCATTGATTAAAAAACCAATTCAAGTCTTTACCCGTTACTTCCTCGAATGAAAGCCTGAGGTCATGAGCTTCTGCTGCTTTGAATTTCATTTTGTTTAAAAAATGAGTTAAAGAAGTAAAAAAAGCATCATCTCCCACATAATACCTCAACATATGAAGAATTCTTCCTCCCTTGTTGTAGGAATGGCCATCAAACATTTCCATTTCATCTTCGTATTCAAAATTCACCAAATCATGATAACCGCCTTGAGTGCTTGAAAGAAAATAGCCTCTTGCTTCTCCGTAAGAGTTCATGTCCGCTTCTTCTCTCCCATGTTCATATTCATCCCACAAATATTGACTATAGTTTGCAAATGACTCATTGATGGTAAGGTTTGACCATGATTCGGCCGTAACCAAATCACCAAACCAGTGATGAAATAACTCGTGAGCAATTATGGACTCGTTGTCAGAATCTAACAACTCTCTTTTGGTTTGGTACAAGAAATCACCGTGAATGACAGCGGTAGTATTTTCCATTGCTCCAGACACGTAGTCTCTTACCACAATTTGATTGTATTTGTCCCACGGATAAGTAACTCCCAATTTGTCTGAAAAGAATTGGATCATTTTAGGTGTTTTACCAAATATATCTTTTGCGTACGGAGTGTATTCTGGCTCGGTATAATAGTTCACTTCCATTTTGCTTCCATCGGGTCGAGTCCAAGAATCTTGAGTTATTTCAAACTCCCCTACCGCCATCATGAATAAATAAGGAGCATGACGTTGGTCTTGCTTCCAGTAATCTGTGCGAGTACCATCGGCATTTTTCGTAGAGGAGACCAAAGTTCCGTTGGATAAAGTTTTGTACTTATTCTGAACTGTTATCGACAATTCTTGGGTTGTTTTTTCATTAGGAGAATCAATCGTTGGAAACCAACAAGAGCTTGACTCTGTTTCTCCTTGTGTCCAAATTTGAGGCATTTTGTTGGGGTCAGTCCCAAGTGGATTGATGAAATACAACCCTTTTTCGTCAGTAATTGCTGTACTTCCGTTCGCTTCCAATTCGTTGGGTTTGGCAGTGTATGTTATCCTAACGGTGTACGACTCTTTTCGGGTGTACGTTTTCCCTAAGTCGATGGTGATTTTCATTCCATCGTAGATATAATTCAAAGGACTAGAAGAAGCACTAATAACATTACCATAAGTTCCAGAAACATGACTCTCAACTGAATGAATGTCCATTCCTTTTGCATCCAATACCAAAGTGGACGTGTTGTAAAAATAAGGTTTAAAAGTAAGTTCAGCCGTTCCCAACAAATGCTGTTTCTCCCAATCAAACTTCACCTCTAGTTTTGTATGAATCAGGTCGTTTACCCTAGTATTGCTTGCTTGGTAGCGCGACAGAATCGCCTCTTCCTCCTGATTCGTTTGAACCGTTATTTCTGGCAAGGCCATTATTTCCGCAGGTTCTTGAATTTGTACCTCTTTTTGTGATTTGCAGTTGGTGAGGAGGGTTGCAATGGTAATTAGGGTTAGTAGGTTTTTCATGATTCTTGTTGGTTGTTGATTTACTTATTGTGGTGTTTGTTTCTTAATTCACTCAGACTTACTTTTTCTTTCTGTGTCCCGCTGGACGGAGTCGGAGTCTTTTCATCAGAAATTAAGTCTAGTTTCTTTGTTCTATTAGCTATTCCTCTAATTAAACCAACCCAGCTCTCTCAAGCAAAGCATCTGGATTTGGTTCCTTTCCTCTAAATCGTTTGTACAAAGTCATTGGGTGTTCTGTTCCTCCTTTGCTCAAAATATTCTCGGCAAAACTTTTTCCTGTTTCACTGTCAAAAATTCCTTTTTCCTTGAAAAATGCAAATGCATCTGCATCCAATACCTCAGCCCATTTGTAACTGTAATATCCTGATGAATAACCTCCGTTAAAAATATGAGAAAATGCAACCGACATAGAGTTTTCAGCTACATCTGGCGTGAAACTCGTTTTATCAAAAGTCTTTCTTTCGTGTGCTTTTACATCCGAAATTCCTTCAGGATTCTGTCCGTGCCAGCTCATGTCTAATAATCCAAAACTCAACTGACGCACAGTTGCAAGTCCTTCCATAAAATTCGCAGACTCTTTGATTTTCTCGACAAATTCCATAGGGATGGTTTCTCCTGTTTCGTAATGTTTTGCAAATAAATCTAAACACTCTTTTTCGTAACACCAATTCTCTAAAATTTGACTTGGCAACTCCACAAAATCCCAATACACACTGGTTCCAGACAAACTGGGATACGTAGTATTTGCTAACATCCCATGTAATCCGTGCCCAAACTCGTGAAACAAAGTAGTTACTTCGTCAAAAGTTAATAGAGAGGGTTTGGTAGCAGTGGGTTTGGTGAAATTACAGACGTTTGAAATATGCGGTCTTTCATTTTTACCGTTCTTTATTTGTTGAGATTTGTAACTCGTCATCCAAGCACCGTTTCTCTTTCCTGGTCGTGGAAAATAATCTCCATAAAAAATGGAAACTAATTCATTATTTGCATCATACACTTCGTAAGTTTCCACTTCTGGGTGGTATTTCTCAATATTGTCAACTTTTTTGAAAGTCAATCCAAACAATTTATTAGCAACAGCAAAAGCTCCTTCAATTACGTTTTCTAATTTGAAATAAGGTTTTAGTTGCTCATCATCCAAATTGAATAATTTCTTTTTCAATTTTTCGGAGTAGTAGGCCGAATCCCATTTCATAAAATCGGTTATTCCATCCAATTCCTTGGCAAATTGAGCTAATTGATCAAATTCTTTTTGAGCAAATGGTTTCGATTTGGTGAGCATATCATTGAGAAATCCATTGACCTTCTCCGGACTCATTGCCATTCTCTCTTCCAGCACAAAATGTGCATGAGTTTCGTACCCTAATAAATTTGCTCTTTGGTATCTTAGTTTAGCTATTTCGAGGGTAATTTTTTCGTTGTTGAATTCATTCTTACCAAAAGCTCTAGCTCCGTAGGCAATCGCCATTTTTTTTCTTAGCTCCCGATTTTCAGCATACTTCATAAATGGGCCATAACTTGGGAAATGAAGCGTAAACACCCAACCTTCAACACCTTGAGCTTTGGCAGTTTGAGCAGCTGCTTCTTTTACTCCATCTGGCAATCCTGCCAAATCTTTTTCATCCTCAATGTGCAATTCATATCCATTCGTTTCGGCTAATATATTTTCTCCATAAGTCAATTTTAACTTAGAAAGTTTATTATCAATCTCTCTCAAGGTGGTTTTGTCTTCATCAGTTAAGTTGGCACCGTTTCTCGAAAATCCTTTGTACGAATTATCCAATAAAGTAAGTTGTTCTGGTGATAAATCCAAAGAATCTTTTGATTCGTAAACAGCTTTTACTCTTTTGAATAATGCTGGATTTAGTGTTACATCATTTCCAAACTCAGTAAGTAACGGAGAAACTTCTTGAGCTATTTGTTGAATTTCATCATTGGTTTCAGCTGAGTTTAAATTAAAAAACAAGCTAGAAACTCGGTCCAGTTGATTTCCCGAAAACTCCATAGCTTCAATAGTGTTTTCGAACGTGGGTGGCTCAGGGTTATCAGCAATGGCCTCTATTTCTGCTTTTGCATCTTGTATTATAATTTCAAATGCAGGTAAAAAGTGTTCGTTTCTTACTTGTGAAAAAGGAGCTAAATCAAAGGGTTGTAATAAAGGATTCTCTGTCTGTGCCATAAAAAGTTTTTGAGTCGGTTTTTGAATCGTTAAAAATACTAATTTCTAACTTAGTAATTCCTCTCTTGGGAGGGATTAAGAGTTTGCTGGTTTCATCAGTTATCAACAAATAGGATTATTCTCAGTTGTAACTCTGCCTCCCTTCTATTCTCTAACGAAAAGCGGGAAGAGAGGTTCTCGCGATAAGTAATTATATTTGAAGTATGTTACTCTTCACGTGATACAATATTTTCTGGAAATACCGAGGAATTATTCTTTGGCCCTTTATTGTTTTGAAAAAGGAATATCGTGAAAACAAAGTTTTATTGAATCATGAGAAAATTCACCTGAGACAACAGATTGAATTATTGATTCTCCCATTCTATCTCTGGTATGGTATTGAATTCTTAATTCGCTATTTCCATTGTAAATCTTGGGACAAAGCCTATCGAAATATTTCTTTTGTAAGGGAGGCTTATCAAAATGAAAAGGAGTTGGATTATTTCGGAAAAAGGAAGTTTTGGGGATTTTGGAAATACATAAAAAAAGGATAGGCTAATTGGTTATCTTATTGTTGTTTATAGTGAATCTCGCGGAAACAGAAATCTTATTCATTAGGCTGATACTCGTATTTAGATTCTCGCCTGCGCGGGAATGACAGAAAGTGTTAGTTAATTTACTCAAACTCCTCAATCAATACCCCCATTTTACCAGACTGAGCATCTCTCAATGCTTGCATCACCTCCGTTTGGGAGTTCATTACAAAGGGACCATATTGCGCTACTTTCTCACCGATTGGTTCGCCCGAAAGCAACATAAATCGTGTGTGTTTGTCTGCAGCAAACTCTATTGTTCCATTTTCTCGTTCAAAAACCACCATGTCTTTTCCTATCACTTCTTCGCCATTGGCAAATCCTTCGCCATCTAACAAATACAAAATTGAATTGTAAGTCGCTGGAATAGAGATTTCAATCTTTCCTCCTGCCTCCACTTCTCCTCTCAGCAAAGTTTGAGGACTGTAAGTGGGTGCAACTCCTTTTACTCCATTTACTTCGCCTGCAACAATCCAAATTTTGGATTTATCGCTTTCAATAACTGGTGTTTCTTCTTTGGAAATAGGCCGATAAAAAGCCGGTTTCATTTTGTCTTTGCTTGGAGCATTTACCCAAAACTGAATAAACTCCAATTCTCCGCCTTTTTCTACTAAATGTTTTGGAAATCTCTCGCTATGAGTAATTCCCTTCCCTGCAAACATCCACTGCGTTCCTCCAGCCTTCACCAAGGCATTGTTTCCCAAAGAGTCTTGATGATTCACCTCTCCTGTAAAAACAAATGTTACTGGCGAGAAACCACGATGAGGGTGAGGCCCAACTCCTGCTTCTTGTACCCGTTGATTTCCTGGTAATTCATTTTTCCAGTGATGAATCAATAAAAATGGATCGATGTAATCTAATCCATCTACAGGAAGTGGCTGATCTAATAAATGACCTCCCATTGATATTTTTTGTGCCGGAATAATTGTTTTTACTTTCTTTTTCATCTTGTTAATTTTTGACAAATCAAAATTACGTGAAACTCGTGTCACAAACATTCACTTAGATTAATATTATGAAAAGACGATCCACATAATTAGTTCAATATTTTGATGAGAAGTATTTCACAAACCAAAAACACCAAAGCCAACAACACGAACCATTTCCATAGCTTACGCGATGAATCTATGAATTGAGAGGATTCCCCTGAATTTCGCAGGGCAGAAACATCGAGAAGTTTGACCCATGGCTGAGCTGCAAATGGTTGTAAGTCTTCTAGTGTGTATCCCTCAAAATCACTCTCGTCTCGGTGATAGTTGACTCCAAAAGCAGCCACTACCTTCTCTTGACTTACCACCTCATAATTACCCGATTCGGAAAGTTCCCCGTTTAAAAAAACCTCTAATTCCCCTCCAACCAATTCCGTCTCAGGAATGAATTCTAGTTGTTGCCTTCTTCCTACTATTCTTATGTTTTCGCCAGATATTCCCTCTTCTCTTATTCTTAGTTTCCCCGTTTCGGTGGTAAGGGCTATCTCCTGATTGACACCACTAGATTCCGCTATTCTGAGTAAAGTTGTCACAAACAAAGAATGACTGGTAAAGGTTGAAAAACTGGAAGATAAAGAGACCGAAAGAGAAAAAAACTTTCCTTTTCCTATAGTACTTTCGACCAAAAAAGGATGTCCATTTTGAGTTTTCATCAAGTTCTGTCTGGAGGATTTGCCAGAAAAACGAATCACATAAGATTGCAAAACTACTGGTAAATCCATGTTCTTTGGTGTTTTTTGAAATACATCCTTAAAAAATGGATTCTCTAACTCCAGGTATGATATTTTGGTGTTTGCTGTATCTTTTTTTGTAATTCGACCAGAGGCACCCGCCAACAACAACTCATTGTTGCTCGTGAGGTCTGGTTGGGAACTGGGAATGTACAGAATCGAACCTCCCGCTTCACAATAAGTCAGCAACTGAGAGATTAACCCAGACGTGTATTGCTTTACTTCATTCAAAATAATCAAATCACTTTCTGCGAATAATCCATAATTGATGGAAGAAGACACGACATTGGTCACTTTAAAAAATGGATCATTTGAAAAAAGTTGATTGATACTTCCGTTCTTAGCAGCGAGATATTCTGGTAATTCATTGATCACTAACACCTTGGATTCCTCCTTAAGCAAATAAGAAAAATAGTAAGTATCATCGAAAATTGCCGTGGGGTTCGGGTATTCAGAAACACTCAATTTTCCTTCTACCTTTCCTGGGCTCTGAATCACATAATCGAGCGTTACTACTTTCTCTGAATTCATTAACACGTCAGCATTAACAAGACCTTTGACTTGTCCATTGAGTGAAAGCTCCAATTTTACTTGTAAATCATTGGAAGTAGAATTCACCAGCTTGACAAATAGCTGTTCCTTTTTGTTCACCATTCTTACGGGTGAATCAAACCAAACCGAGTCGATAAATACATTCCCGATACTCTCGGGAAGAATAGGTACAAACGTCAACTGAATGGTAGAATCCATTTCCAACTGCCCCAGATTGGCAGTAGATCTTTGAAAATCTGACAGGTAAAAAGCATATTTGTTTTGAGCATACTCTTTCTTAAGAAAATCCAACTGTTTCTGCTCTATTTGATCGAGTCTTCGGGTGTTGGAACTAATCTCAATTTCATCTACCTCAGTGAGAAACTGCTCTTTCGTTAAAAATCGTTGATGTACCGGATCAAACTCGTTTGTAATGAGCAGGAATTTATCGCTTTGAGCAAAACTTTGGGCGAGAGTTCGGGCTTGTTTTTTTGCGTGGTCCAAGAGAGTAAACTCAGTCCAGCTATTGTTCATGCTAAGAGAATTATCTACGTACACCGTGACCAGTTTTTCTCCCATCGAATTTACTTGCCCTTCTTTTTTCCAAAACGGCTGAGCAAAAGCCAACACCAACGCAGTTATTGCCAAAATTCTCATTAATAAAATGAGCAAATGCTTGATATTTGACTTTTTGGAGGTTTCTAATTCGACCTGCCTTAGCAACCGAACGTCAGAAAAATAAACCTTTTTGAACTTTCTAAAATTGAATAAATGAATAATAATTGGCACTGCAATTGCCAATAATGCCCATAAGAATTGTGGATAAATGAAGTTCATACTTCAAATATATCTGATTTTTTAGAAGATTGGATTTGATTCACCGTTTTATTTAAGAGGAAGATGCATAGGAACTTGCCGACCCACATATTTCACTCGAAGAAACAACGCGAAAAGGAATTAAACTCGAGATTTTGAATAGGCAAAATGACCAAACCCCTATTGATTGAATGCTTTGAAATATCTTTTGGCAAAAAGATTGAAACAAAAATCACATCTCTTGGATTCCACAAATAGACTAAAAAAAGAGAGTGATGAGAAAAACAAAGCGGATTTTGTCTTTGGGAGAACTACCTACACAACAATTGTACTATCTTTGCGACATGACGAGAAACCAAGCCTTTGCCCTTCTGCATCTCTGTGTGTTTTGCTGGGGCTTCACTGCCATATTTGGGAAACTTATTTCCTTTGATTCTGTTTCTTTGGTTTGGTGGCGACTGCTCATTGTGGTGATAAGTCTTTTTGTATTTATGCTTTTTGCTCGCAAAAAAATACTTCTATCACCCAAATTATTTTGGCGTATTGCGGGTGTTGGTGCCATCGTAGGAATCCATTGGCTGTGTTTTTTTGGAGGAATAAAAGTGTCAAACATTTCTATTACTATGATTTCGTTTTCTACCGGAACATTTTTCACCTCACTGATAGAGCCCATCGTCTACAAACGAAAAATAAATCCAAATGAGGTCATTATCGGGATTCTTATCATGCTTATTATCAGTATTATTGGGCTCAATGAATATGAAAACTCGCATAACCCATTGGGTGGAATCGTACTAGGTTCTTTAGCCGCTCTCACGGCTGCTTTGTTTTCTACTTTCAACGGAAAACTCATTCAACAATCCAACGCATTTACCATTTCATTCGTTGAGTTATTATTCGCATTGATCTTAGTATCTTTTGGGTTATTTCTCTTTTTTGAAGTACCCGAAAATCTTCTTTCCCCCTCCGGACTAGATTTGTCCTATTTGCTCTTATTGGGAATTGCGTGTACAGCGTTTCCATTTATTGCGAGTGTAGAGGTAATGAAAAATCTCAGCCCATTTTCTGTGAACCTAGCTGTGAACCTAGAAATTGTGTATGCCATCCTTTTTAGTTACTTTATTTTTGGTGAAAACGAAAAGATGACGCCTACTTTTTATTTGTGTGGTAGCATGATTGGAGTATTGATTGTATTCAATGAAGTGCTAAAACGAAAGAGGAAAAAGAAGTTTGCGAAAGAAAATTCTATGGATTGAATTCAAAATAGCTAAACTCGGCGAAAAAAAAGTTCGTTGTATTTGAGAAGCGTAAAATAAATATAAATGCCACGAGCTTGCTTTACATGGTTGTTGTAGCACATAAGAAAATTAAAGAACTTTCTGAAATAATTGGAATCACCACAGCTAATATTTCAGTTTTAAATTTGGAAAGCAAAAGCAATTCGATTTTCAACTTTAAAGTCTATCCGTCAATCACTTAATTGTCAGCCTGTTGAAATATTGTAATACAAAAAAAACAGACCAAAAAAACGATAAATAACTCGCTTAACTTTTATCGCTAGTCTTTCACCAAATTAAACCAGCCCCTTCTCAACCAAATATTCTGCAATTTGCACTGCATTGGTAGCTGCTCCTTTTCTTAGATTATCGGCTACCACCCACATATTCAATCCATTTTCTACCGAAAAATCTCTTCGGATTCTACCTACAAATACTTCGTTTTTCCCTTCTGAATATTTGGGCATCGGGTATACATTCATTTCAGGGTTATCTTGCAGTACCACTCCAGGAGTATCGGCAATTAGTTTGCGAATCTCCGACACCTCAAAAGGCTTTTTTGTCTCTACATTCACCGACTCAGAATGACCTCCAACTACTGGCACTCGAACCACAGTAGCCGTTATTCGAATAGAGGAATCATCAAAAATTTTGTGTGTTTCATTTACTAATTTAATTTCCTCAGAAGTATATCCATCTTCCTGAAAATCTCCCCCATGAGGCAAACAGTTTTTATCAATCGGATACGGATAAGCCATTTCCCCTTTCAAGTCCATGCGCTCATTTTCCATTTGTTTTACTGCTTTTACACCAGTTCCAGTAATAGATTGGTAGGTAGAAATGACCAATCGCGCTATGCCATATTGCTTTTGAATTTCGGATAAAGCCAACACCATTTGAATGGTACTACAATTTGGGTTAGCGATAATTTTATCTTCTCTGGTTAATTCTGATGCATTGATTTCTGGAACAATTAACTTCTTATCCGCATCCATTCGGAAAGCAGAAGAGTTATCAATCACGGTCGTACCCACCTCAGCAAAACGAGGAGCAAACTCCAAAGAACGTTCTCCACCTGCAGAAAAAATAGCAATCTGTGGTTTTCTCGATATGGCTTCCTCCATCGAAATGATAGCATGTTTGGTTCCTCCAAACTCAAGTTCTTTGCCTACTGATTTTTCTGAGGCAACCAGCAATAATTCTGTAATCGGAAATGAATTTTCGGCCAATACTTTCAAAATTTGAGTTCCTACCATTCCGGTGGCTCCTACTACTGCAATATTCATTTATTCAGGATTTAATAATTGTTTGTGTGCCAAAAATACTACTATTTAGCGAATTGAAAAAAGAATATTACACCACTTAACGGGACTTTCTAATCAAGTGAGGAATCTACGTAAACGCTCTGATACTGGGGACAAATAAATTCGTTTCTACAAAGGAAGGACAAGCATATCAAAAGGAATTCTCTGAAAAACCTTATATTTAATTCTCTAACAACTTTATGTATGCGGTTTTTCCTCTTTTTTCTTCTCTTTTTGCAACACCTGTCCTCTGTTTATTCCCAATTCTCAGATAATTTTTCGGACGGAAACTTCACCTCTTCCCCAGCGTGGGTAGGAAACACCTCTGATTTTACTGTAAATTCGGGAGAATTACAACTAAATGCTCCCGCTGTCTCTGGCTACAAATACCTCAGCACCAATTCACAATCTATCAATAACGCCACGTGGGAGTTTCAAGTACGAATGACCTTTGGGACTTCTTCTTCTAATTTTGCAAAAGTATATTTAACCTCCAATACCTTGGATCTTTCTGGAGCCCTAAATGGATATTATGTCTTACTCGGTGGCACCAACGATGATGTTTCGCTTTACCGCCAAACGGGAACTACGTCCTCTCAACTTATTGACGGAAGAGATGGAGCAATTGGTGGAGCCACTGTGGATGTGAGAGTGAGAGTTACCCGAACGACTGCAGGTTTATGGGAAGTACTTACCGACACGTCCTCCGTCTTACTGTCAGAAGGCACGGCAATCGATATTACTCATCCTCAAAGTTTATTTTTTGGAGTAGGTTGCAATTTTACCTCAACCCGATCTACCCGTTTTTATTTCGATGACTTTGTAGTAACAGGAACTGCTGCGGTGGACACAACAAAACCCACGCTAGATAGTGTAACAGTAATTTCCAGTTCCCAACTTGAACTTGTTTTTTCAGAACCTGTTGACCCTTCTACTTCCCAGCTAAGTGCAAATTATTCTGCCAACAACGGATTAGGAACTCCACTTACTGCAGTACAAAATTCGACAAATTTCAATAAAGTAACGCTTAGTTTTTCTTCTTCCTTTTCTCTCGGAACCATCAATACTCTTTCTGTGAATAACGTCACCGATATTTCGGGAAACAGCCTTACTTCTACCAACAAAAATTTTGTATACTTCCTACCCGCAACTGCCCAGTATCGAGATGTTGTAATCAATGAAATTTTCGCAGATCCAACACCCATTGTGGGATTACCAGATGGAGAGTTTGTAGAACTCTATAATCCAACCAATAAGTATTACAACCTAAGTAACTGGACGCTATCAGACGGTTCTTCCACGGCAACATTCGGAAACTATATTCTTGCTCCCGATTCATTTCTTTTGTTAGTATCGAACTCCTCGTTGTCCGATTTCTCCAGCTACCCAAACAAAATAGGTCTTTCCTCCTTCCCTGGACTCAATAATTCGGGAGAAACTCTAACTCTGATTAATAACAATGGAACTGTGATAGATGCGGTAGAATATTCCGATAAATTCTATCAAGATGAAGTAAAAAAAGAAGGAGGATTCTCTTTGGAACAAATCAATTCAAGGGCTAAATGTTTCAACCAATCAAACTGGACAGCTTCCCAAAATCCATCGGGAGGAACTCCTGGAAGTATTAATTCCATTTGGGATACAACAAGAGATTCTTCACTTCCGCGCATCGTTTCTTGTATTGCAAGTTCCAATACTCGAGTTTTGATCCAATTCAGCAAAACAATTGATACTTCTCTCTTTCTTCGGAATATTCAATTATTAGGAGGGCTAACGATTGTCTCTCTCATGGCCACTAACTTATTCTCTACCGAATTGGAGTTGGTCATTTCTCCTTCTCTCGATACAGGAAGACTATACAAGCTATCGCTAGATTCGCTGAGAGATTGTGAGGGAAATATTGCCAAAACAGAAACTGAGTTTGTCTTGGCCCACGCCAATACAAATGGAGCTATTGTGATCAATGAGCTATTATTTAACCCTTATTCGGGCGAGGATGATTTTGTTGAGTTGTACAATAATTCGGAGTTGTTTTTAGACCTGAAAAACTGGCAATTAGGCAATGAAGAAAATGGAATGGCCGGAAATTTGATTTCCATCCCAATACATTATGTAATAAAACCAAAAGAATATGTGGTGATTACCAAAGACTACTCAGTCGTGACCAACCGATACAAGACTCATTCTTCCGACCATTTCATCGAAATAGAATCACTGCCAAGTTACCCAAACGAAGAAGGGACTGTGTACCTTTTATTACCTTCTGGCTCAGAATCTGACAAATTCTCGTATTCCGAAGAATTCCATTTTGCTTTGCTACGTGATGTAGAAGGAGTCTCATTGGAGCGAGTAAATTTTCAACTCCCGACACAAGAATCGTCTAATTGGCATTCTGCTGCCGAAGAAGTAGGATTTGCGACTCCTGGGGTTAAGAACTCTCAATTTACTAAGCGAAGTGAAACTTTCAATATTTTGTCTACCTCTCCAGAAATATTCTCTCCAGACAATGATGGATTTGAAGACCTTCTTACCTTAAACTATACTATGCCAAAGGTAGGATATGTAGGAAACATAACAATTTATGACTCGCAAGGGAGACTCACTAAAACACTGATTCAAAACCAACTACTTGCAAAAACAGGAAGTTTTACTTGGGACGGAGTCACGGAAGACAATACAAAAGCCCGTGTAGGAAGGTATGTCATACTTTTTGAATATTTTGACCTGGAAGGTACGGTTAAAATAGAAAAAACTACCTGCGTAGTAGGACACAGATTGTAACGATTACTTCGTTATAATCACAAGATACTTACTTACACTCCAGAACTTATCGGGATTGAGGATTTTTATTTTTTCTACCTTTTCATTCTCAACTAGCTCATAAGATCCGGCAGGGTGAGTTGTTATTATCTCGGCTTTACTTACTCCCAACACAATTTCTTTCACTTCTTTGGTATTAATCTCGGTAAAATACTTTTTATTGAAGTCATCCCTCAATTTTTTCGTTTTACCTAAACCAATTACTCCACCTTCCGAAGTGATAACCATATTCTCCTTCAATTCAGATTTTGATCCGTAGGCATAATAAGCAGTGTGCAGCGCTATTTCTTGTTCTTCAATTCTTTCGTTCTTGTTAGCAATTACGGCTAAGTTATTTTCGTAAGCCGCCATTAATTCATCAAAAGCCACTCCCATATCACTAAGTTCACTTTTCATGCCTAATATTTTCACCTCTCTTTCCTCAGCTTGTTTCGTCAGGTTTCTGATCACCTCTTCCAGTCCATTTAATTGTCCGTTAGAGTTTTTTAACTTCGAATTCATCGAGGCAATCTTTCTTTTATTTTCGGCAAGTAATGCTCCCAATTGTTGTAAATCCGACTTGATAGACTCTGCCGATTGCTGAATCCCCTCTCTAGACTGAGGAACCAATACGGTATTTTCCTTATCTCGGATGGAGTTCAAGTTGTTTTGAATATCCATGATGAATTGAGAGTATTCCGTAAGCAATGCCTCTTTTTCGTCCAGCAGTTCCGTTTCAATTTTTAACTCTGCATTTTCTTGTTTCAACGATTCCAATTGAGCAGTGAGCTCAGCCTCGTTTCCGCCACAAGACGAAAACAGTAAAAAAGTGATAAAAGTGATAAATAAGTTTTTCATAAAAAAGTATCTAGGTTTGACATGAATAGTATTTGTATTATCAACGTAAGTTGAGTCCAGAAAGTGCCTTTTATTTTTGCTTTTGAAGAGGATTAGTAGTTAGCTCTTTATATTCTTCTCGTTTTCTGTAAATATCAAGAGCTAGGTACATTGCATTTCTAAAGGAAGATTCTGACGCTTCATTTTTACCCGCAATATCGAATCCAGTTCCGTGATCTGGAGAAGTTCGTACTATGGGTAATCCAGCCGTGTAATTTACCCCATTCCCAAACGACAAACTTTTAAAAGGTACAAGACCTTGATCATGGTACATCGCCAAAATTCCATCGTAATGTGTGTACACCGAACTACCAAAAAATCCATCTGCCGAGTATGGACCAAAAGCTAAAATTCCTTTTACTTTTGCATCTTTAATTGCGGGAATAATTATCTCTTTCTCTTCGTCTCCTATTACTCCATTGTCTCCCGCATGAGGGTTCAATCCAAGCACCGCAATTTTTGGTCTCGTAATCCCAAAATCCTTTGTTAAACTTTCATTTAATTGAATTATAGATTCTACAATTTTTTCTTTGGTAAGGTTCTGGGCAACCTCTTTCAAGGGAATATGACCCGAAACAACCGCAACTCTCAATTTATCTGCTACCATTAGCATTAAGGCGTTATCAACGTTTGATAACTTCGCCAAAAACTCTGTATGACCAGGAAACTTAAATTCAGAACTCTGCACATTGTGCTTGTTGATAGGAGCTGTTACCAATACATCTATTTTGGAGGCTGCCAAATCATCAGTTGCCGCTTTGAGAGATTTTATGGCGTACTCACCACCTTCTGGTGTTTCTTTTCCAATATGCAAAACAGGATCTTTGTCCCAGCATTTCTTAATGTACAATGTTTTGGATTTAGGCTCCATTCCTTCTTCCAAATTTGTATGAGTCATCGCAGGAAGATCTAACGATTTTCGATGAGTCGATAGCAAACTAGCAGAACTGTATATGACAGGTGTTGCAAAATCTAAGATTCGAATGTCCGAAAAAGTCTTCAAAATCACTTCTGGACCAATTCCATTAATATCTCCAATGGAGATCCCTACCTTTACAGGCTTTTTATTTGATGTTTGTGGCATAATAGAGGTTAATTTCTTTTTTTTGCAATAATAAACGTGAGGTTTATTAATTTTGTACTCTCAAAGGTAAAATTTTTTTGCCCAAAAGAAATAAATAAAACCAAAATGAACATTACTCCCGAACAAGTTTTAGACTCATTAAAAAATGTGGTTGAACCAGATTTAAAAAAAGACATTGTTTCACTTGGACTTGTCTCAGATGTAAAAATTGAAGGGATGAATATTTCTTTCAAATTAAGAATTAGTAACCCTGCACTTCACTCGAAAAAACGAATGGAGCAAGCTTGTATTTTTAATCTTGAACGATTCATAAGTAAGGAAATAGAAACAGAAATAGAGATTTCAGGAATAGGATCAGAAGAAACAAACCCTAACCTGCGTAAAATTCTGCCCGGAGTAAAGAACATTGTGGCTGTTGCGTCAGGAAAAGGAGGTGTAGGAAAATCTACCGTGACAGCCAACATTGCGATAAGTTTGGCAAAAAAAGGATACAAAGTAGGTCTTATCGATGCAGATATATACGGTCCTTCTATGCCACTGATGATGGACTGCGCTTACGACAAACCCACAATGACTGAGGTAGACGGAAAAAGTTACATTTCGCCAGTTGAAACTCACGGTGTAAAAGTTATGTCGATTGGTTTTTTTGCAGATCTAAATCAAGCAATCGTTTGGAGAGGTGCAATGGCGAGTAAAGCCATCCGGCAAATGTTTATCGACACCTATTGGGGAGAATTGGATTACATGCTCATTGATTTGCCTCCAGGAACTGGAGATGTTCACCTAACTTTGGTTCAGTTAGTTCCTATTACAGGAGCCGTTATTGTCAGCACTCCGCAAGCCATTGCCTTGGCTGACGTAAAGAAAGGAATTCACATGTTTAAGATGCCAAATATCAATGTACCTGTTCTAGGTGTTGTAGAAAACATGGCTTACTTTACTCCCGAAGAACTGCCAAATAACAAGTATTATATTTTTGGTAAGGACGGTGTAAAAGATTTGTGCGAACAAATAGATGTAAAACTTTTAGGAGAAATACCATTGGTTCAAAGCATAAGAGAAGCTGGAGATGCGGGAACACCTGTTGCTACTCAAGACGGAACACCTTCTGCTATCGCTTTTGATTTGTTGTCTGCCAACGTGATCGAACAAATAAATTGGAGAAACAACAACATAAAACCTACTGAGGTTGTTAAAATCAATACACCATGATACATCGACTCTCCTTCCTCACCTTCTTGTTCCTCCTTTCATTTTCAGGGAGCACTCAAGAAAGTGACTCTGCGGCAAAAGAAGAGGCCAGATTGCACAACCTAAACCATAAAGACATCTTCGTAAAACGAAAAGGAAAAGCTTTCTTTTCTTGGGGGTACAACCGCTCAACCTACAGTTTGAGCGACATCAGATATTGGGGAAATGGATATGATTTTACCATAAAAAAAGCTGTAGCGAAAGACAGACAAACAAAGTTTGACCCAAAAGTATATTTCAATCCCGCTTTACTCACTATCCCTCAATACAACTTAAGATTAGGTTATTACCTTAACAATAAACTTTCGCTTGCTGTAAGTGTGGATCACATGAAATACGTTCTAGACAACTCACAAATAGCCACCGTAGATGGAATAATAGAAGCCTCCGCCAGCACAACTTGGGCAAAAGAATATGACCATGAACTAATGCCTATAACACAAGACTTTGTGAAATATGAACACACTGATGGACTGAATATTATTTATTTTGAATTGGACTACAACGATTTGTTTTTCGAAACGTCAAACAGAAACTTTGCTATTGATTTGGTCACAGGAATTGGTGCAGGAGCAGCTGTTCCCAAAACCAATGCCCGCCTGTTCGACAAACTAGGAACAGATGATTTTCATTTGGCCGGTTGGTCAGTAAACGCGAATGTGGGATTAAAACTATTTTTCTTCAAAAAACTATTTCTTCACCCTGCCGTGAAGACCGGCTTCGTCATACTTCCCGATGTTAGAACCAATCTTGAAGGAATCGACAAAGCCTCTCAAAACTTTTCATATTTCCAAGGGAACATAACACTCGGTTACCAATTTAGATTCACTCACAATTAATGTGTTAGAGAATAAAAGACTCATTTTTTTATCTTGGCGCAAATAGTGAACTTTTATCTCCTAAACTATCTAATTTTGTATACATGAAAACCAAACTACTATTATTAGCACTCTCTATAACTTTTAGTAAGTAAACGCTCAAGATTTTAAAGAAAGAAAGAAAAAACAAAAACAGACTATTTGTTTCTTACGGACTAAATAGAACTGCTTACGATTTATCAACTCTTTCGATGGAAGGAGATGGCTACGACTTTTCGCTTTCTCATTTTGATGCAATCGATGGATTCAGCGATTATGACTTCGGGAAGTTTAACGGAAAACTAGTTTTTTTTTATAACCGATAACATTTCAATTTCTGTAGGTTATGATAATTTCACTTACAAAAACATTGATGACCGAATGGTAAAAATTGATGGTGAAATTTAAGGTGGTAGTTTCGGAGACACATACGAAGGAAACAAAGATGAAGTAAGAACGAGCGAAGATTTCTTGCACTAAAGCTATACAAAGTTAAATTATGTAAACTTGAACGTTGAAATCAATCATGATTTTTGGGTTTCCAGAAATGGTAAATTTGCCGGGAGTTATTATTTTGGATTTGGCGGAGGAATCTTATTAACCGAAAGCGAAGTACTACTATTTGGTAAAGACAAGCCAGCGAATACAATCCCAGTGGTGTCAAACAATGGAATTAATGGTTTTGCTGGAAATGCTTCTTTTGGTACAAGAGTCTATGTAGGGCCTGTATTTATTGAGCTTTGGGAAAGGCTGGTTACATGAGATCAAAAGAGGTGCAGTTAGATGAAAATAATGGTCTGGGAGAATATACTTTCGTCTTTGTATCAGGAATTGCTTCTGCAGGTTTATCTTTCAGATTCTAATAATAAAAAACAAAACAAACGGTAACACAAAAAAAGCACTTGATTACCTCAAGTGCTTTTTTTGTATCTGTACTATTTCTTTAGAGAATTATTGAGGAAATAACGCCTTCTTAAGTGCTACCATTTTGATACCAGCTACTGCACATTCTACTCCTTTATTCCCATGCTTCCCTCCACTTCTGTCGATAGCTTGTTGCATCGTATTGTCTGTCAAAACACAAAAAATAACGGGGACACCATACATCAAATTCACATCTTTGATACCAAGAGAAGTAGCTTCGCAAACAAAATCAAAATGTTTGGTTTCACCTTGAATAACGCTTCCAATAGCTATTACAGCATCCACCTCTGTATACTCAATTACGAGCTGAGAGGCCAAGGGAAGTTCATAAGTTCCCGGAACATGTTTTACTAAAATATTCTCTGGCAATGCACCATTATCAATTAAGGTATCATATGCACCTTGAAGTAAATTGGAGGTAATTGTTTCATTCCACTCTGAAACAACAATCCCGAATGACATCGCTGATGCATCCGGGATTAAATTTTTATCGTACTCTGATAAGTTGGTTGAGGCTGTAGCCATAATTATTTTTTAAGTTTCGCTATATATTTTTCAATTCCTTGAGCTTCTGCTGAAGTTGAAAATTCTTTTTTAATTCTTTCGTAGTTTGAAATAGCATCCTCGATATCTCCTACCTCTTCTTGAGCTATGGCCAATTTCTTTAAATATACTGGTGTTGTAAAGTCATTGGTAGAATGAGTAACAGCCGCTTTGTATTTGGAAATAGCCTTGTCAGCTTGTTGAGTTTCAAAATAAGCGTCTCCTAAAGCACCTTTGGCTATTGCCCCAATTAGTTCATCGTCAAAACTTACTCCTTCTAAAGCCGAAATTGCTTCCGCGAACATTCCCATATTCAGGTATCCTACACCCATATTGAACATAGCAATATCACCTGCTGGAGTTCCACTATATTCCTCTGCAATGGTTGCGTATCCAATGTTATTTTGATCCCCATCAATAGCTACTTGAAAATTATTCGAACCGAAATTATTCTCTTGCTTCCAGATCACGCTACTCGCTTCTGTCGATTTTTGTGCTTTGTTACTATTGTACCACCAAAAACCAGCAATCACAACAGCAACAGCCCCTAAAGCAATGTAAATTGTGTTTTTGTTTTGCTCAAATTTATCTTGGATTTTATCACTAATCTCCTGTACATCAAAATTTTCTATATCTGCCATTGGTTTGTTTTTTTGAAAGGACAAAAATATAGTTTTTTATCCATTTTATTCCTATGAAAGCACGATTTTTTTCTGCCCCTCCACTTATTTGAACAAAATTTCATCTACTACTCTTTTTTGAAGCTTTCGATTCAATGATTCTTTCAGTTTTTCTTTAGCAAAAGAAAGTTCGTGTCTTAGTACAGATGATTCCAGCTCAATAATCAATAAACGTTTTCGCAATTCCAAAGATTTTGTTTTTGCCGCAATAGCGTCTCCCATCATTTCTTTCCATTCCTTGTGTAAATCGAGCTCGTCCATTTTGTCCTCAATCTTGTAGGCTTTAAGCAATTTTTCTATTGCCAATTTTAACGGGGTAACTTGCTTGTCTCTTTTTGAAAAACTCATGCTTAAAATTAATCAAAGTATTTGCTTCTGCGGATGAAAGAGAGTTATTTTTTTTCTAACTTTAGCTATGAAAACAACTATAGAACTAAAGTCGGGAATCTATGAATTAGAATTAAACAATCCCCTTGATATTTCTATGAGACTATCGACCAAACCAAACAACTCAAGTGCTTGGTATGTATCTCCTATCAAAATAGAACCAGTAAAAGGAGACGGATTCATAGGAAGCGTTGCGGAAGGTGGTTCTGTCAATTTTAGAAACATTCATTTTAACCCACACGGAAACGGAACACATACGGAAACGGTAGGACACATCGACAAAGAAATTCATTCTATCAATCAATTACTTACCAGGTTTCATTTCATGGCACAAGTTATTTCTGTAGAACCTGAACTATGGACTACCAACAGTGGAACTAGAAGAGAAGGTGACTTGATTATCACCAAACGTCAATTACAAGAAGCCCTAGGTGACCAACCCTCAGAAGCATTAGTGCTTCGCACGTTACCAAACTCTCGTAAAAAACTAACCTTTCAATATTCGAATACAAACCCACCTTATCTGTGTAATGAGGGCGCTGCGTTTTTGAGAGAATCAGGAATAAAACATCTTTTAATCGACTTACCTTCAGTTGATAAAGAAGTAGACAATGGAGAACTACTAAGTCATAAAGCCTTTTGGAATTACCCAGTGAACATCCAATACACTCACACCATTACTGAGTTTATTTTCGTTCCCGATTCCATTAAAGATGGACTTTATCTTCTTAATTTGCAAATAGCGCCATTTGAAAATGACGCAAGTCCCAGCAAACCAGTGTTGTACAAATTATCCAAACAATGAACATTGAGGAATACAGAGAGTTTTGTCTTTCAAAACCAGGTGTAATCGAAGGGTTTCCTTTTGATAATAAAACACTCGTTTTTAAAGTAATGGGTAAAATATTTGCACTTACGGATGTGGATGAGTTTGTAGGTATCAATCTGAAATGTGATCCAGAATATGCCCTCGAATTAAGAGAAAAATATGAGGGAGTGATAGCCGGTTATCACATGAGTAAAAAACATTGGAATACAGTAAGCACCTCGAGCGATGTAAGCGATAAAACTCTTCGTCATTTTATCAATCATTCATATGAATTAGTAGTGAGCAAATTGACAAAAAAGCAAAAAGAGGAACTAAAAAATCAGCTATAAAACCTCTCTATTTTTGCTGTTGAGATTTGAAAAATTAACTTACATTTGAGGCGAACAAACCAGAACCGAAATCATGAAAAACAATCGATTATTTAAGTATTTTATTGCCGGGCTACTCTATCTTCTGCCGCTTGTGGTATTTGGTTACGTCCTTTACACGGCTTTTGTCTGGATAGATGGAATTATCCCCGATGAATATCGTTTTATTCCTGGTTTAGGAATCCTAATTATTGTTGTATTCCTCATTATTTTTGGCTGGTTCACGACCGTTTCGCGAATCGATGATGTGGCCAAACAGTATTTTAATAAAGCTCTGAATAAAGTTCCTGTACTCAAGAGCATTTATTCTACCCTCGAAGATGTATCTTCTGCCTTGGTGGGAAAGAAAAAAACATTTGACCGACCGGTGCTTGTGAAATTGAGTAAAAATCATGACATGGAAAGAATTGGGTTTATTGCAAAAGAAGAGTTGAAATTTTTGGGAATAGACGACACAAAAATTGCCGTAGCACTTCCGTTCACGTTCAGTTACATGAGCAAAATTGTAATTGTTCCGAGAGAAAACGTCACTCCGATTAATGCTAAATCGAGTGAAGTAATGAAGTTCCTTCTTTCGGGTGGTATTACAGAAGAAGAGATGAAAGAGGCTATTTCTGATTTAGAAAACTAACTTGAAATTTCCCCGAAAAAACTTCTTTTGCTGGGCCAATCAACCATATGTCAGTAAATTGCTGGTTGCGGAGATGTTTAAACTTTATTTCCAACTCACCACCTGGCACTTGTATTTTTATTGGTGAAGCTAATTGATGCTCCAAAAATCCACTCAAGGCAACTGCTGTCGCTCCTGTGCCACAAGACAATGTTTCGTCTTCTACTCCTCTTTCGTACGTTCTCATTTTGAGCGAATTATCGGCTAATTTCTGGACATAATTTACATTTGTTCCTTCCTTCTCAAATCGGTAGTTGTAGCGAATCTGTTGGGCTTCCGAAATTAGATCTATCTCACTCACATTTGTGCGATATTCAATGTAGTGAGGCGAACCCGTGTGAATAAAAAAGAATGTCTCTGATTTCTCAACTGAAGAAACATCTCCCATTTTTAGTTCTACTTTTTCATCTTGAATAATCGCTTGGTGAATACCATCAATAGCTATAAAAGAAGTAGACTCGCCAATCATCCCCAATTTATGTGCAAAAGCTACTGCGCATCGGCTTCCGTTACCACAAAAACTCTGTGTACCATCGGCATTGAAATAGACCATTTCGAAGTCTAATTCTGGATGGTTTTCTATCAAAATTAGTCCGTCAGCACCTATTCCAAATTTCCTGTCGCAGAGCTTTTTTGCCAAGGAAATATCAGTTTTGTCTAGCGCTAAATTTCGGTTGTCAATCATCACAAAATCATTGCCAGTCCCTTGGTATTTATAAAAACTTATTGTCATATTCTTTTAGTTTGATTGGGAGTCCAAAAACTCTTTTTCTCTTCTGGTGAGGCTCTCTATTCCCTTTTCAGCTATTTTTTCGAGAATAGCATCCAATTGATTTTCTTTTTTCTTTTTCAGCTCGTTATATTCATAATCATCACGAGGAATTGCCTGCTGTGAGTTTATTTTGGGTTTTGCACCAAATCCAAAAAA
>CBFHVI010000019.1:0-40835 GCA_965658995.1 Flavobacteriales bacterium
CAGCTATCAAAAACGGTTTAATATTAATCATATCCGAGTGCATTCCTTACTTGGATGAGAAAATAAAAAGGAGTAATAGTTTGTTTTATATTCATACAGGAGTTTCTCATTAATTCGAGAATCATATTGACAAGTAATACTCTCTCCTCAATAAAAGACTATTACATTTAAAAACTTAAACTATCTAACATGAAAACGAAAATTTTAAAATTCTCACTATTAACAGCAGTTCTTGGAGTTGCACTTTGGTCTTGTAAAAAAGATGTAACTGAAAATCCAAATCCAATAAATACAGAAGCTAATCTTTCAGAAAAATTAAATTTTTTGCAAGCAGTTCCCTCAAGTGCTAATTCTAGCGAAGCTGGACCTGGCATAAGAGTGAGAATAACTTGGGAAGAATGGGGAAGAGCCAGAAGAAGTTGTCGTGGGTGGGGACTATGCGAATTCACTTTTGAAATAGAACCATTCTGGGTAATGGCTAATAACTCTTCAAATGTAACTCATATTGAGGGTAATAATTATATTTCACAAATACTACTTGCAAATCCAGCATCTGATGATATTGATATGAATGATCATCCTTTGATTATTGATTATGACATAACTAAAGAAATAGATATTGATGGAAATATCGAAACTTTTATTTTGAAAGCTGATGAGTATGTATTCATGGAAGACATTGGTGAATTTGGTGGATACCAAGTGAATATTATAAAACTATAAAACTTATAACTCTCTATTTGAAAAATTCAAGTAGAGAGTTTTTTTTTAAAACTTTACTATGAAAAATATATTATTAATCCTCTTTTTGAGTTCTTGTTCAGTATTATTCAAAAAAGCTACAGGGATAAAAAACCCAGTAGTTGAAAGCAATACTGATATTAACGAATATCTAGAAATAGTAAACAACAACTTCAATAATTCATTTAGAATAAATATTAAAGAAAAAAATGACTCTAACATTATTAAAGCTATATTTAATTCATTCCAAAGCCCTATAATACTAAATAAAAGTTTTTCTGAATTATGCTATTTAAATAATGAAAAGTGCACAGGAATTAAGTTAATAAATGCTTTTAAAAATATTGACTCTTCCTATTCGCTTTGCGAACCTGAAATAAATTATTTAGAAAAAATAAAAGATTTAGAATTAATTTCAAATCAACCATTAGACACTTCCAATTCTGATTTTTATGTAGTCTATTTTTGGAGTAAATTTTACACAACAAAAATAAAATTTATTGAAGATTTAAATTGGTTGCAAGAATTAAAGAACAATTCACCTGAAAATATTGATATATTATTAGTCAATTGTGATTTAAATGAAAATTGGGGGTTAGAGAGAAATGAAGAATTAAAAATCAAATTTAAATTTATAAAAAATAAACAAGGTGGTTTTGAAATTGGAGAAATTCCATATAAAAAAAGCCCATAACGGTTTAATATTTATCCATATCCGAGTGCTTTCCTTACTTGGATGAGAAAATAAATTTCTAAATAAGTCTTATAGAAATAAGTCAGTATATAAAATAACGAACCTCAAACTGTTTTAGATTATACAAATGACTATTTGAAATTATTAGGCCAGGAATAGGATAATTAGGCTATTCATTCTAACAAATTCTCGGACGTAACGTTTACCTCCAATTTGGTGCGATAATCAGCACCTTGCATTTCGAGCAACAAAACCTACCTCTTACATGAAAATAATTGACAAATAGTGTGTTAACGGAATTAATAGGTAACTTCCGGATAACAAAAAGTTAGACATAATTAAAAACTACTGAATGGCAACACAACAACAATTTGACACCATACTCGCTCAAGTCAATGAAAGACTTGAAAAAATGTTGTCTTATTCGATTGAAGAATTAACACGAGAAGAAGCACTCGGAACTCAATTTAGCTTTAAAGAATTGGAAGAAAAGTTCGTAAAGATTATCGACTTATTTAAGCGTGTTAATGAAGTTAACTTAAAAGAAGTTCCTTACAATTTGTTAAATGCCTTCAATGGACAAATTAATAGTGCAATAACTTATTTTGACCAAGCAAAGAACTTTAATGCCGCAGTAAATAATTCTGTTGCAACTAGAAATTCTTTAATCACCAATATCAATAATAGTTATGACAACTATTATACTCATTCAATACCCATCTTATCTATAGGACTTTTGAACAGCAATGATTTGTCTTTGGAAAGGTCAAAAATGAATCAACTTATTGCCGATCTTATTTATTGGAACAGCAGAAGAATTACCGGGGTGCACATGAAGTGGCTGTGGTTACAAGAAGGTTATTCAAGGAGCAAAAGTTGTTTCCTGAACCACCTGATGAGAAACCACTGCTGGCCGTGGAGGCTAAAGTAAAAGAAGAATTGAGTAATTCTGACTATGATGCAATAAAGGAAACTGCACAGAATGAAAGTGTTTCTAGTTTGCTGGAGAAATATTTGAAGTGAACTTAAAAATGTTTTGCTAATTCTGCAAAGGGAGGAATCACAGTTGAAGGATGTTCTACTATTTTTTCAGAAAAGGAAACTCCAAATACAATTCTTTTTCTTTGTTGTCCAATTGCTTTCTAAAAGTAATAAACTCATCGCTTGCTGGATTGAATGGTTTGTGACTTTTCTCTTTTTCTATTTGAGAAATTCGCTTGTTCAATGCTTTTGTTTCTTTGTCAAAAAACGCATCGGCAAATTTCTCCCAAATGAAGTCAATTGCCAATTCTGAAGGATGTAGCATATCTGATGAATAAAATCGATAATCTCTCAATTCATCAAGCAGGATTTCATAAGAAGGAAAGTAAATTAAATTCTGAAATTGTTCATTTAATCCTTTCAAAGCTAAATGCAAAGTCCCTTTGCTCTGTTGGTTCTCCACTACTCCATCTTTCCAATGGCGCACTGGACTTATTGTTGTGATGACAGTGAGATCAGGATTCACCGCCCTCAACTTATTAATAGCATCCGAAACCTCAGCCACAATTTCTTTGACAGAAAGAAGCTCTTTGGTAAAAAGTGAACCGGGAAGCTTGTAACAATTTGCCACCACTTCGTTTGTTTCTATTAGTCGATATACCCAGGCTGTGCCCAAAGTCAGAATAAGTGCTTTAGATTTTTTGAGATAAGAATTGGACCGTGATATACTGGAGTTTATTTTTTCTAAAACCTCTACTTTCTCTATACCAGAATATTTGCTGTGGTGATTGAAACTAAAATGTTTCTCATTGTGGTGGTGTAAATCAGTTGCTGTATACAATTTACAGTCGAGACTCTCCCGTATGGCTTTCGATATCGAAACAGGATTAAACAAAATCCCATAAGGATTGGTGTACACATCAAACTTATATGCTTCAAGTTTTTCGCCAATGTTTTCCGAAAAACAAGAGCCAAAACTGGTTATTCTATCCTTATGAGAAAGAGAAAATGGGGAAGTTGGAAGGGGTACCTCTGTTCTAAATTTCATAGTTCGAAGTTAAGGAGAATTTAGGAGAAAAAATCTTCATTTCGTTAACCAAAGGTAACGTATACAACAAAAATATTGAAAGACGAAGAGGGTTACGAGTACGAGGAGTGTACCATTACCAAACTCCAAGAAATCAAACTCGAAAGAATATCTTCTGACGATGATGAAGATTAGAAAAAAAAGGCCTCTCAGAATACTGAGAGGCTTTTATTAAATAAAATTGAATTTAATCTTAAAATCTTTGATCGTTCTCGGTACAATTAGGATACTTCGATTTATCAAAAGAAAATTTAGAGGATGAAATACTTTGAGAAGATTTGAAACTATTGATGTCGTAATTCATATTCACTCCATCTCTTCCTTTTATGGTTACTTCGCTCAGTTCGTTTTGAACTTTATCAATTATCAACGTAATCGTGTGATATTTTGATTTTTTTGGATTATCAGGAAATAATCTCACCTCTTGCAAGGTTTTGTTTCCTACTTTTCCTTCTCCAATAAATTGATACTTAAATCCCTTTTCCCAAATCGACATCAATTTAGAAGGACTAATCAATCCGTTTTCTTCTTCTGCATCTTCGTTACTCGTAATAGTTACTTCATTCTCGCTTTTCACAAACAACCAATTGTATCTTCCGTTATTTACCACGATATAATCGGAAGTGTAGTACGCATATTTTTTTCCTGCTTTGTAGGCAGTTCCTTTGAGCACTTGTTTCTTGATTCTCGCTCCCGAAAAGGTGGCAGTAAAATCTATCACAATATTATCCAGTGATTGGTGCTTTTTACTTAATTTGTCCAAAATCCCCTTTGCTTTAGGATCTTTTTCTTGGTAAGTTTCTTGTGAGTGAGCCGCCATTGAAAACAATGCTAGGCCCGCAATTAAAAATATTTTTTTCATTCTGTTTTTTTGTAACCTCATTTATTGTGAGGTAAAATTAATATAATATCCGAAGTAGAAAAACCAGCACAACAAAAGGATAACTTTCGGTCATTGAATTAGTTTTACCTTCTCTGTTTCTTGCCTATTACAGCTCTTCCAATAACCGTTCCAAACTAATTTCATCTGGCACCAAAACTTTTCTGGCTTTACTTCCTTCGAAAGGACCAATAATACCTGCCGACTCTAATTGGTCTACAATCCTACCTGCTCGGTTGTATCCCAGCTTTAGTTTTCTTTGTAATAACGAAGCCGATCCTTGCTGATGAATCACAATGATTCGAGCAGCCTCTTCAAATTTATCGTCTCTATCTTCATCGTCAAACGAACCTGTGGTAGAAGCTGATTCATCAATATATTCTGGCAACAACAGTGCATTAGGATATCCTCTTTGTTCTCCAATAAAGTCACAAATCTTCTCTACTTCGGGCGTATCTACAAATCCACACTGAAGCCTGATAATATCGCTACCTGTAGAGTAAATCATATCCCCTCTTCCTATAAGTTGATCCGCACCACCTGTATCTAGAATTGTTCTCGAATCAATCTTAGAAGTAACACGGAATGCAATTCTTCCAGGGAAGTTGGCTTTTATCACTCCAGTAATTACGTTTACGGAAGGTCTTTGAGTGGCTACAATCAAATGTATTCCAATTGCACGGGCAAGCTGTGCAATTCGTGCAATAGGAGTTTCTACTTCTTTTCCTGCTGTCATAATCAAATCAGCAAACTCATCAATTACCAACACAATGTAAGGCAAAAACTGATGGCCTTGTTCTGGATTCAGTTTTCTTTGAACAAACTTCGCGTTGTACTCCTTAATATTTCTTACTTGAGCATCCTTTAATAAATCGTATCGATTATCCATTTCAATACACAACGAATTCAAGGTAGCAACTACTTTACTTGTATCAGTAATAATCGCTTCCTCTTCATTGGGCAATTTAGCCAAGAAATGCCTTTCTATTTTATTGAAAAGTGTAAGTTCCACTTTTTTCGGATCTACCAGTACAAATTTTACTTGAGATGGATGTTTTTTGTAAAGAATAGAAACGAGTATCGCATTTAACCCAACAGACTTTCCTTGACCAGTCGCACCAGCCATCAAAAGGTGAGGCATTTTGGTAAGGTCTGCAATCATTGTTTCGTTAGAAATGGTTTTTCCTAAAGCAACTGGTAACTCAAATTTAGAGTTCTGAAATTTATCTGAACTAATCAATGCTTTCATTGATACAATTTGAGGATTGGAGTTTGGCACCTCAATTCCAATCGTTCCCTTTCCTGGAATTGGAGCGATAATTCGAATCCCTAAAGCAGATAAACTCAAAGCAATATCATCCTCCAAATTCTTGATTTTGGAAATTCTTACTCCCGGAGCCGGTACTACCTCATACAAGGTAACAGTAGGACCCACGGTTGCCTTTATTTTATCAATATCAATTTTATAGTTAGATAAAGTCTCAACAATTCTGTTTTTATTAGCCTCTAGTTCTTCTTTGTTAATGTTGATTCCGGTCGTTTGTCCATGTGTTTCTAGCAAATCAATTGGAGGCAATTTGTATGACGACAAATCCAATTCTGGATCGTATTCGCCAAATTCCTTGACTTTACTATTAATTTCCTTCTCCGACAATACTTCTTCATTTACCGTTTCTACTTCAATCTCAAAATCATCAGACACTTCTTTTTCTGCCTCTGACACAACGGTAGATAAATCAACAATAGTTGGTTGTTTCTCTTTTTCTGGTCCATTAAAACTAACAGAAAGTTCTGTTTCAAGAGTCAATGAGTGTTCCTCTAGTTCTTGGTCGTCTTCTTCATTCGGTGAATTGATAGGTAATTCTATTTCGGTATCATCCATTTCCACTTCATACTTATCCTCCAAGGGAGAAGTTTTTTTCGTCTCTTTCCCAATTTTTGAGGGTAAAAATGATTTTACAAAACCGATTAAAGAAGTCAAAAAATTCTTAAACATGGCTCCAGTAAGAGCGAAGAATGAAAATACCAACAGAAAAAATGTTCCCACACTTCCTATTGAACCTGCCAACCAATCATTCAATTGATATCCAAAGTTTCCTCCCATGAACAGCAGGTGGGTTGAAAAGAAAAAACCAAAAAATATCGATCCCCAAACCAAAATAACGATAGATACTTTGACTGTTTTCTTAAGAGGAAGAAGTTGCACACCGGTAAGTATTTTTACCGAAACAATGAATAAAAAAAATGGGATTACAAAGGAAGAAATACCAAATCCATTATAGATAAAACGATGAGACATGATAGCTCCTAATTTACCCAACCAATTTTCTATCTCGAAAGGCTGATAGGTGAAAACAAACTCCATAAAATTCGCGCCATCTACTTTGTCTTGATCCATCTGCCACGTAGCTAGATACGACACAAAAGCAATCGTCAAATACACACACAATAAACCTAAAAATAATCCAATAATTCTTTTTGACTTAGGAGATAAAGTGATTGACTTTCTTTCTTTCTTTTGCTTTTTGGCAGTAGCTTTGGAGGATTTCTCTTCTTTAGCTTTAAATAAATTTTTCCTTTTCTTCATGCTAGTGTTGGGACATATTTAACAAATATAAGATTTTGACCTACCTTGTTGGCTTGGCTCACACAGAAAGTTTTTAAGGGTAGTGTGTTGACTAAAATAAAATTTTACACAATGTTAAAAACTGATTCACAACTCACTAACATTTTATACGTCTTTTTGTTGTATATTAACCCTCGGAAAGATTAACAACTCACTAGTAGAACCCATGGTTTTATTCGACATTATTCATTAATTTTGTTTAGACAGACCTTATGATTCGCAACCTACTCACTTTTACTATCGCCTTACTGTTTCTTTTTTCTTGTAAGAGAAAAGAGGATACCCGTTGGGATGTGGAATTATTAACCCCCGTAGTAAAAACGCGCCTTACTATTGATGATTTGGTAGGAGATTCCATTCTCTCTATCAACCCAGATAATTCGGTCTCGTTGGATTACACGTTTGGCCTTTCTCCTATTGATGAAGAATTCTTTTTCGAAGTCCCTGATACGACTATTACCAATTCGTACGGTTTTCCATTTCTTACTCCTGTTACACTGTCACCCGGATTTCAATTTATCAGTGATCCTTCGGAAAATGAATTCAACCTAAAAGATGCCAAGATTGACTACATGGAAATTCAATCGGGAGAAATAGCCTACAAAATCACCAGCGAAATTCCAGAGAGAACCTTTTACACCTACACAATTTTTAAAACAAAAGACAAGAGAGGCAATGTGTTTACCAAAACAATTTCGGTTCCGGCTGGTACTCGCTCAAATCCTACAACTGCCATTGGTTCTTTTAAATTGGATGGCGTTTCTTTTGACCTTACGGGAAATTCTGGAACTAAATTCAATACCTTTGAATCTGAAGTGCTTGTGAACGTAGATCCAGCAGGTAGTTCGGTCACTGTCTCTAATCTCGATAGTGTATACATCGAAAACAAACTTATTTCAATCAAACCCAAATATGTGCGAGGTTACATAGGAAAATCCTCATTTTTAGATGGACCTACGAGAAATAATTTTACCGTTTTTGACCAAATTAAAAGTGGTACTGTGGACATTGACTCTCTCGAAATTTTCACGGAAGTGAGAAATTATGTAGGTGCAGAGGCACAACTGAAACTGAATCAACTCTTATCCGTGAATACACAAACAGGTAATAGTGTTGCGTTGTCGCACAGCTCAATAGGAAATTGGGTCAACCTAAATAGAGGAACAGATTTAGGAACCTCTATATTTCCAGGGAAAACCCGAATAGATTACACGACCCGCAATTCAAACATTGATCTGGTGATAGAAAATCTATCCGATGAGATGGTGACCCAGGTAGAAACAAGATTAAATCCTTTGGGAAATATTTCAAGCGGTAACGATTTCTTGTACTTCGATCAAGTAGTGGAGGCAGATTTTCATATTAAATTACCGTTGCGTTTGGTGGCGAATAACCTTAAGTTTCAGCAAAAAATCGACTTACAAATTGATGAAGAGACCAACCCTGTTCGAGATGCTCTTGTCTCTATTTATGCCGAAAATGGATTTCCTTTCGATGCCGAAGTTCAATTGTACCTGTTGGATGAATGGGGAGGGTTTTATGATTCTTTGGTTGTTACTGGAAAGATACAATCTGCCAATACGGACGCCCAAAACAAAGTAACTTCACCTATTAATTCAGTTGTGAAAATTGCCATTCCAGAAAAAAAAATGGAGTTTTTGAACACCAAGAACTCTGAGGTAATGTTGCAAATAATTTTTAATACCAATTCCCTACCTCACACCACTATTTACAGAGATTACTACATAGATCTCAAACTAGTAACAGATATGAATGCTGAGATTAACTATAGATAATGAGAGCAATTACAAGCATATTGATACTTACTTTCTTTTCCCTTTCGTCACAAGGCCAATTGGATTCTGCCTCTCAAAGCGAAAAAGAATGGAATCCTTCCTACAAAATTGAAGCAGAATTCGAGGCAAATTATGGATCTACCGACCTCAATAATGAGTTTATTGATAAACTCTTATTTGGAGGACAAATAACTCCTGAATTGAAAGACAAAGTATTGAAAAGAACGAACAACAGAAACCGATTTGGCGTTGAACTGAATTACGAAGTAAAATTTACGGAACTCACAGACACCTTATTTCCTTCACTTCCTGCCTACAGATATTATATCAGTTTTGGAAGTTATACCAACCTCAGTGCTTCCTACACAAAAGACTTGTACAAACTAGCGTTTTATGGCAATAAGCAATTCGAAAATGAAACAGCACAAATAGGAAAATCAAACTTTACCTCCTACAGGTTCGAAAAAATTACCTTTGGGCTTATGAATCAAAACGAATCTGCCTCTTTCGGCATTTCTCTTATTGTGGGAGATCAATACAGTGGATTCAATTTCAAACAAGCAGACTTATTTACTTTCACAGATGGGACAGACCTTTCTTTGGAATATGACGGAAAGATAAGATTGAGCGACCCAGAAAGAAGAGGCTTTATGGCTTTTAGTGGAGCTGGAATAGGAATAGATTTTGAAACGCTTGTGTACAAAAAAATGTTTCGGTTAAAGGTGACCAATCTGGGAGTAGCTTTTTGGAAACGAAATACCTCGTTTTCTCATACTCAAGAAACAAAAGAGTTTGATGGAGTTGAAATTAGTAATGTGTTTTCTACCTCCCAAGAAGAGTTTTTGGAAAATGCCAATGCCCTTCTTCCAGAAATGACTGACCAAGGATTTGTCACACTTCTTCCTACCATTATTGAACTTCACAAAAAAACAAATCCTGAATTACAATCACAACCCATCTACGGAATTAGATACAAATTCTTTTCGAATTATCTCCCTCAACTCTATGGCGGTATCCAGCACCAATTAAGTTCAAAATTTGTAGTGAGAGGTGATATAACCTGGGGCGGATATTCAGGACTAAGACTTGGGGTTGGCGCTTTTTACCACACAAAAAGAATACAAGCAGGGATTCAGTCCACCAACCTTTCGGGAATGTTTTTTCAAAATGGAAACGGAAACGGGTTTTCTGCTTTTGGAACTTTTTTATTTTAATAGAACTATGAAGAATCTTATTTCCTTTCCTGTTTTTTTGTTGATGTGTGTGGGGACTCTCTTCTCTCAACACACTTTTGAATATGCTTACAGCACTGGCCGAAATGACCAAGCAAGAGCTGTTACCCAATGCAAGGACAATGGATATACTGTAATTGGTTCTACAGTAAACTACAGTGCCAGCACAGATGTGTATTTAATGAAAACAGATGCTAATGGTACTTTTTTATGGGCAAAAAGATTTGGAGGACTCGGGCTTGATGGTGGCGAGGATATCATTGAATTAAGTGATAGCGGTTTTGGTCTTGTGGGTTACACCCAATCAAACGGAAGTTACGATATGCTTTTTATCCGAACCAATGCTCAAGGCGACACACTCTTTACTAAGCAGATTGGTGGAGCAGATTGGGATTTCGGATATTCTCTTCAACCCACATCAGACAGGGGTTTTATCTTGGCAGGTAGCAGCGTAGTAAGCGGAAAAAGTAAGGCGTATTTGGTCAAACTCGATTCAGTGGGAACTATCCTCTGGGAAAAAACCTTTGGTGGATCTCAAGAGAGTGTTTTCGAAGACATCCTCGTTCTTTCCAGTGGCGATTACCTGATGGCTGGTTACTCAACTTCTTTTGGGAATGGAAAACAAGCCTACTTGGTAAAAACAGACACTAGTGGAAGTATCATTTGGCAAGCAAACTTTGGAAACCCAGGAGAAGATTTCGCCAAGTCCATTGCAGAATTAAGTTCGGGCGAAATTGTGTTTTCTGGAGCAACAAACACTATTCCTTATCCAGATTTAGATGGTTGGGCCGTAAAGCTGAGTAGCAACGGAACACTCCTTCAACAAGAAATTGTTTACGATTTTACTGCCACGACACCGGTAGTGCAAAACAACGATTGGAACCAATTTGTTATCGTCCGTAACGATACTCTCCTCGTGGGAGGTACTAGAAGCTATGAATCGTCCGAAGAAGGAAATGTATTCTTATATCGATACACACAAAACCTGTCATTTCCTAGCGGGTTTATTTCTGATTTTCAAAAATTTATCAGTCGAGGAAAAGACATTGCCTACGATGCCAAAATTACTCGCGACAAAGGAGTAATCATTGCTTGCACTGGAGAGTTTTTTGATACTAGTCAAGCCAGTATTTACCTTATTAAACTGGATTCTTCTCTCAACTGGCCTCTCCCGTTTTTCAATAGTATTTCTTTCCAAAATGACTATACCTCGGTGAGGGAGATTTCCCCCACTGTTTCTCTCAATATTTATCCCAATCCCACGACCGAAGATTTTACCGTTTCTCTGAACCACTCCTTCCCTAATTCGGAGATGAGTATTTTTACCAAAGACGGTAAACTAGTGTACAATGGGCAAATCAATAAGGTTACTAAAATTAACACCACCAATTGGGACAGCGGAATCTATGTGGTAAGGATACAAACTGACCATCAACTTATTTCAAAAAAGATAGTTGTGACTAAATGAAAGTGAGGGAACTAAATTGGTCCTCAATAAATATTTCGTTGGCTATTTCAATTACATCTTCACTCGTAATTGACTCAATTTGGTCAAAAATCTCTTGGTTCGTATCCACTTTATCAAACAACAACAGGGATTTTCCTAACGCAAGCATAAGCCCAGCTTTATTTTCTTGAGCCAAAGCAATGTGCCCTTTGAGTTGCTGTTTTGCCAAATGCAATTGATTTATTCCCAGTTTTGTTTCTCGAAACTTTTTCAGTTCCTTGTAAATCAGTTTTACAATACGTGCGTTGGTTTTCTTTTCGCCACTAAAATACACCTGAAACACTCCTGAATCTGAATAGGGAATATAATTAGATTCTATGCTGTAAGTCAACCCAAATTTCTCTCTTATATTGAGATTCAGACGATTGTTTAATCCTTGCCCACCCAATACATTATTTAATAAAATAAGAGCTCTTCGCTTGTCGTTGTGCATGTCGTATGCCATGTTTCCGATCATGGTATGAACCTGATGTGTGTCGCGCTCCAGTTGATTGTGAGAGGGAACATACTGAACAAAAGGAAACCTTTCTTGGACTTGAGATTTTGTGAATTCTCTATCAAAGTATTTTTCACATAACTTGATAAGTTTGGCCGTTTTGATATTCCCTACTGAGCTAATCGCAATATTGTCAGGCGTGTAATTTCGTTTGATAAAACTTTCTATGTCTGCCTTTTTCAGGGAATTTACACTCTCTATTGTACCCAGTATATTTCTACCAATAGGATGACCATTAAAAATTTGATCTTCAAAATCATCAAAAATTTGTTCGGAAGGAGAATCCATGTAAGAATTTATTTCATCAATAATGACGTCTTTTTCTTTTTGTATCTCGTGAGTTGGAAACGTGGAATTGAACACAATATCGGCAATGAGCTCAATGGCTCTTTCATAATACACATTCAAAAAAGATCCGTAAATACAAGTCTCTTCTTTGGTTGTGTAAGCATTTATTTCTCCTCCCACCGCATCTAACCTACTTAAGATGTGAAAAGGCTTTCTTTTGTTCGTGCCTTTAAAGATACAATGTTCGATGTAGTGGGCCAATCCTTGCTCTTGGTCATTCTCATCCCTGGAACCAGCTTTGATGGTAATCCCAAAATGAGAAACCTCTGAATTGTCCACCTGCTGGTGAATGCATCTTATCGAATTGGTTAGCGTAAAAGGGTTCAAATTTTCCACGTGCAAATATAGAATTCTCTGCGGTAGGAATTTCAATTGATTTCTTTATTTTTACACAACCATGAAAAAAGCTGAAATACTCACCGCCAACAACGTTGCTATTCAATACGAAATGGCAAGTCTCGTTCAACGAATTTTGGCATTTTTGCTAGATGGAGTTATTTTATCGGTGTATTACTTCATTTTACTTTTGTTACTTACAGGAGTGTTATACTACGACTCTTCGTTAACTTCAATTTTCACTTACCTCCTATTCTTTCCTGTATTTTTCTTTTATAATTTATTCAGCGAAATCAATTTCAATGGGCAAACTATTGGAAAAGCTGCCTTGGGAATTAGAGTGATAAAACTCACCAGAGAAACTCCTGCACTCAATGATTATTTTATCCGTTGGACCTATCGCGTAATTGATATCTGGTTGTGTGCCGGAGCCTTGGCAGCTATTTTTATTTCTTCCTCAGACAAAGGACAACGATTGGGCGATATATCGGCTAATACAACACTTATCCGGCACAACCCCGAATCGAGCTATTCCATTCAAGATATTCTAAAAATAGGGAGCAATTCAAACTACACTCCTACTTATTTGAATGTATCATTACTCTCCGATGAAGATATGTTATTGATAAAAAATACGTTGGATACGATAAAGAAAAATCCGAATTCGGAAAACAAAAAGGTAGCACTCGAACTTGTAAAAAAGTCTGCTGAACTTCTTCAAATTGAAGAAATCCCTAAAAACAAAACAAAGTTTCTTGCTACGCTATTAAAAGACTACATTGTGCTAACGAGATAAAACATTATGGCAGGAAAATTATTTTTGGTTCCAACCCCAATTGGAAATTTGGACGATATGACTTTTAGAGCGGTAAAAACGCTCCAAGAAGTATCACTTATCTTGTGCGAAGACACTCGAGTAAGCGGAAAACTGATGAAGCACTTTGAAATAAAGACTCCACTCAAGTCTTTTCACCAACACAATGAACACAAATTAGTAGAGGAAATGACTCGTCAGTTGGCAACCGGACAATCCTTTGCCATGATATCGGATGCTGGATCGCCAGGTATCTCTGACCCCGGATTTTTATTGGTTCGCGAATGCTTGACTCAAGGTGTAGACATAGAGTCTTTGCCCGGTGCAACCGCCCTTATTCCCGCGTTGGTAAATTCTGGACTGCCCTGCGATAGATTCGTTTTTGAGGGATTTTTGCCACAAAAAAAAGGCAGAAACAAGCGCATGGAAGCATTGTTAGAGGAAACAAAAACAATGGTATTTTACGAGTCGCCCTACCGGGTTGTAAAAACCTTCAAACTATTCAAAGAGTTTTTTGGTGGAGACAGAAAAGCGTCTTTTTCCAGAGAAATAACTAAACTCCACGAAGAAACATACCGCGGAACTGTGGACGAAGTAATTGCACATTTGGAGGCTAAACCTGCTATAAAAGGAGAATTTGTTCTTATATTGGAAGGAAAACAGTAAAATAACTTTATTATGATAGGAAGTGTAATCGTGGGAATCTTAACCGCCTTTATCATGTTATTTGTATCCAAAAAGGCTCAAAGAAAAAGAATAGAAGAAGACGAATTGGGGAACTTTACTTTTCGTTTGCCCAAGTATTTTCTATTCATTGGCATTACAATGCTGGTTTTTACCGTTATTTTTGCTTTCTTAATCCCTATAAATAACAATGAAGATATTTTCTATTCTGTTGTATTAGTTGGTCTCTTTGGAATTGGAGGATTGTGGATGGTTCTTTTTTACTCCTCTTATTTGGTAAACATTTCAGACAAAGAAATAAACTATATTTCTATCTTTACAAAAGAAATTCGAATGAATTGGGAGGCTATTGAACAAATTGAATATAAACCAAAGAGAGGAAGTATTATTGCTTCGAATACAGATCAAAAAATAGTTATTCATCAGCAGATACTGGGGCTAGATCAATTATTAGAATTCATAGAAAAGAAAAAAGGCATTACAAAAGAAGAATTAAAAATCAACTAACATGAATCCAATTGCAAGAAATATAGTGGCTGTTTTACTCGGAATTGTCATCGGTGGAAGTGTGAATTCTGCCCTTGTAAGTATCAGTGGCGACATCATTGCCCTTCCCGATGGTTTTGACCCAAATGACCCGGAAAGTCTCATAAAATATATGCCACTTTTCGAAACCAAACATTTCATCATGCCTTTTCTCTCTCACGCATTGGGAACTTTTGCAGGCGCCATTGTAACAGGGTTGATTTGTACCAAAAAATCCAACAATTTGGTGTATCTCATTTCGGGGGTGTTTTTTTTGGGAGGTACCATCATGCTTGTTATGATCTCTTCCCCGATTTGGTTTACCATCCTCGACTTAGTAGGAGCTTATTTCCCTATGGCATGGTTGGCAAAGAAACTCCTTCCCAAGAAATCAATAGGATAGTTAAATCAATCTTACTCATTTATTAAAAATAAGTTAACTTTACGGCTGCTGCTGTTTTGTAGCGAACCTGTGAAAAAAGTTGATGTCTAAACTTCCTGAAGAAAATAAATTTTTCGACCTATCTGATTATGGCAGACCTGTTGCCAAACTCATAGCAAAATCGCTCAAAGAAACTAATACCACCGCCATCCATGTTACTTTGTGGTTTGTAGTTGCGGGTCTCATTTCTTTTTATTTTATACTCAAAGAATGGTACATCCTTGCTACTTTTTTTTTAGTACTAAAATCTATTCTGGATGCTGCTGATGGAGAATTAGCTAGGGAAAAAGAGTCTCCTTCCTACACCGGAAGATTCTTGGATTCGGTGTCAGATATTATCCTGAATTTTTTGCTCATCACGCTTATTGGCTTGCTCCATGCGAATTCTTGGGTGTGGATACTCGGTGCATTTGTTGCCGTTCAATTGCAAGGAACTTTGTACAATTATTACTACGTTATATTAAGAAATAATGCAGGAGGCGACACCACGAGTAGAATTAATGAGACTTCTACTCCCATTGCATTTCCGCAAGAAAAACAAGCGCACGTTACTCTTTTATTTAACCTGTACAAAGTATGTTACGGAGTATTTGATCAAGTTATTTATTTTTTAGACAGAAAGGCATCTTTGTCCAAAGTGGTGTTTCCAAATTGGTTTATGACTTTGCTTTCTTTCTATGGATTGGGGTTTCAATTGTTACTCATTGGCGTGTTATTGATGTCGGGAATGGGCTCCGAGATTCTTCCTTTTTTGGTGTATTACTCACTCGGTATTCCTCTTCTTATCCTTATACGAAGGTTGTTTTTACGTTAAAAAAGAGCACAAATATTTTATTCTCAAAGGAATCCTTATCTTTGCAACCTTAATTTTACATTATGATAGAACACAAAATAAAATTTGGAACTGACGGATGGCGTGCTATTATTGCAGAAAACTATACCGTAGAGAATGTAGCGCGTGTATCTGAAGCAACAGCAAAATGGGTAACCACTAATTTTCCTAAAAATCCAACAATTGTAATAGGACACGATTGTAGGTATGCCGGAGAATTATTTGCCGAAACAGCCACCAAAGTATTTATCAATCATGGAATAAAAGTATTCTTAGCCAAAGATTTTGTTTCTACCCCAATGGTATCGTTGGCATGTGTAAAATTGAAAGCGTCATTAGGAGTGGTAATCACTGCAAGTCATAATCCACCGAGCTACAACGGATACAAACTGAAAGGACATTTTGGTGGACCATTGCCTCCTGCCCAAGTACAAGAAGTAGAAGAGATGATTCCATCAACTGCCGACAAAAGTTTTGAAAACATTTCGTTGGAAAACAATTCTTTGCTCGAATACAAGGACTTAGAAACAATGTACGTGGAAGAAATAGAAAAAAACTTCGACTTACAAGCCATCAAAGATAGCGGATTACAATTTGGATATGATGCCATGTACGGAGCCGGACAAAATGTATTGAAAAGAGTACTTCCAGATACTTATTTCTTGCATTGCGACTACAACCCATCATTTATGGGGCAAGCTCCCGAACCTATTCACAAAAACCTACACGAATTCTCTGAAGTAATTAGATTATCTGGAGACATCGCTTGTGGACTCGCTACAGACGGAGATGCAGACCGAATTGGCTTATACGATAGCAAAGGAAATTTTATTGATTCGCATCATATTATGCTTCTCCTCGTAAATTACTTGTACACTCACAAAAAATTGACCGGAAAAGTACTCACAGCCGCTTCCTCCACACCCAGACTCGGAAAAATGGCCGAAAAATTCGGGTTGGATTTTGAAGTGGTAAAAGTAGGATTCAAGTACATCGCAAGCATCATGATAGAAGAAGATGTGCTACTAGGCGGAGAAGAATCTGGCGGAATTGCCATCAAAGGGCACATTCCCGAGAGAGACGGAATTTGGATGGGATTAGTCATTTGGGAATACATGGCAAAATCTGGAAAATCTCTTGAAGACTTAATCGAGGAAGTGTATGACATAGTGGGGCCTTTCAAATACCAAAGAGATGATTTACATATTACCGAAGAGCTCAAGGTAGCGATAATGGAAAAATGTGACAAAGACGAATTTCAATCTTTTGGGGAATATAAAGTTACCTCTATCGACAAAACAGATGGATTTAAATTCTTTTTTGAAAATGATGAGTGGCTCATGATCCGCGCCTCGGGAACCGAACCTGTTCTGAGAACATATGCCGAGAGCCAAGATTTAGCTGGTGCACAAAAAATATTGACCGCTTGCAAAAAAGAAATTGGAGCATAATTCTCCTCAGAATAATTATTTTTAATCTTGAAAGGATAGCCCAAAAAGCTATCCTTTTTTTTATATTTATCCCTATGAAAAAACTACCCTTACACCTGAAAATTTTATTAGGAATGTTTATTGGAGTGCTCTTTGGAATACTCATGATGCAACTCCAAGGAGGAAAAGATTTTACACTGAACTGGATAAAACCACTCGGTACCATTTTTGTCAACCTTCTTAAGCTAATTGCCATTCCACTTATAATTGCTTCATTGCTTAAGGGAATCTCCGATTTAAAAGACATCTCAAAATTTGCAAAAATTGGAGGACGCTCTATTCTTATATATATTGGAACCACGGTGGTAGCAATTTCTATCGGTTTGGTTATTGTTAATTTAATCCAACCGGGTTCAGGAATTTCTGAAGAAACAGTGGCACAATTGGAAGAAACCTACAAAGGAAATTCGGGAATTACCTCTAAACTATCCACAGCCGCTTCCCAGAAAAAAAGTGGTCCGTTAGATTTTATTGTCGAAATGATTCCGAGTAACTTATTCAAAGCTTTGGGAGACAATGGCAACATGCTACAGGTAATCTTTTTTGTGATATTTTTTGGAATTTCTATGCTGTTGATCCCAGAAAAAAATGCAAAACCTATCAAAGATTTTTTTGACGGATTGAATGATGTGGTACTCAAAATGGTTGATCTGATAATGATTACTGCACCCGTAGCTGTTTTTGCCCTACTTGCCACGGTAATTGTTTCGGCAGAAAGCTGGGACATAATTGAAGCCTTACTTATTTACTCTGTCACAGTGATTGTAGGCTTATTGTTAATGATAAGTTTCTATCTACTTCTTGTTTCGCTTATCGTTAAGAAAAATCCGTTTTGGTTCTTAAAACAGTTGGCACCAGCCCAATTATTAGCATTTACTACCAGTAGCTCAGCAGCAACTTTACCTGTAACCATGGAGCGAGTAGAAGAACACATGGGAGTTGACAAAGAAGTGTCTAGTTTTGTGCTTCCGGTAGGAGCCACTATCAATATGGATGGAACTAGCTTATACCAGGCAGTAGCAGCAGTATTTATTGCACAAGCGCTTGGAGTTGACCTAACAATGACCGACCAATTAACAATCGTTCTTACAGCACTAATGGCCTCTATTGGATCTGCAGCCGTTCCCGGTGCCGGGATGGTCATGCTGGTAATTGTGCTACAAGCAATAGGAAAGTTTTCTGTAGAACAAATTGCCATAGGACTTACACTTATTTTTGCTGTAGACAGACCTCTGGATATGTTGAGAACAACAGTCAATGTGACGGGTGATGCAACCGTTTCGATGCTTGTTGCAAAATCATTAGGAAAAATTCATGACCCACAACCCAAAAATTGGGACGATAATTTAGAAAATTTATAAGAAAGCGAGAATTCAAACAAAAGAAAAAGGATTCCATTATGAATGAAATCCTTTTTCCTTATTAACCCCGAATATTTCGGGAATTATTAACTATCGTCACGAACCACCGTGACTTATTTTGGAGTGAAACTATTAAAAAACACTCCAAAAGCTATTATTCTCTTTAATTAGAAAACGTAATTAATTGACGTTTTAGTGTGTTCATGTATGCCAAATGTGCAATATATTCCTTTATCTGTCCTTTATTCATTAGATCAATCGCTATGTCTTTGGCTATTTCATATTTTTTCTTCAAAGTATACATAATTCAAAGTATTTAAAGTTACACTTCACTCTATTCAATAGTCGTGCCAAATAAAAAGAAGTTACACCGATAAATAAAAAAGAACAACCTTTAAATAATTCTGATAAATTTTTGTTAATTTAGACCAACAGAATATTAACAATTAACTAAAAATATGAAAAAAATTCTACTTTCAATTGTTGCGTTGTCTTCGATGCTTTATGCTGACGCTCAAGGTTACTATTATTTTAAAGACAGTACTGGAACAAATCCGGGGAATGTCAACACTGAACAAACAGAGTATCCTGTGGGAGGTGGAATTGCCTCGGGATGGACAACTGTATTAGGTGGTGGTAACACAACACCAGCAGTTTCTCCTAGTCAAACGATTCCATTCGCTTTTAGTTTTAATGGCGGAACAGTTACGACTTACAAGGCGATGTCTAACGGTACAGTTTCTTTTGCCTCCAATCCATCTGCGCCAGCCTCATACGGTGCCATTTCGTTACCTTCGGCTTCAAATGCAGATAGTTCTATCAACATTATGGATATTAGAGGAATTGGGTCAAACGACAACATTGTGTCAAAAACCTTTGGAACTGCTCCAAATAGACAACACTGGATTTTCTTTACTTCATACACTCCTGCTTCAGGAACTGGGTGGATATATTGGTCAATCGTGTTGGAAGAAACAACCAATAATATTTACGTTGTTGACCAAAGAAGTAACAATGTAGTTTCAGGAATGACCGTTGGAATTCAGATAAATAGCACAACTGCTATAACGGCAACTGGTCACTCTACTTTATCTTCAAATGACCCTACTCCAGCTGATAACAGGTATTATGAATTTTTGCCAGGAACACAGCCTACTTATGACATGGCTGCAAAATCAAGTAGTGTTGATGACATAGTTGTTCTTGGAAATGCACCTTTTACAATTGCCGGAACAATTCAAAATAGAGGTACTGCAACAGTTACTTCTTATGACTTGAACTACAAAGTAGGATCTGCAGCGACAGTAACTTCTCCAATTTCTGGAGTAAGTATTGCAAATGGAGCAACAACCACTTTTTCTCACCCAACAACATGGACTCCTGCATCGGCTGGAACTTATACCATTGAAGCTTGGGCGACAAACATCAATGGAAATCCAGATGCTAACACAGCGGATGATAAAATTTCTTTTGTTGTGGATGTAGTTGATACAATTTTACCAAGAAAGACATTACTTGAAGTCTTTACTGCTTCCACATGTCCACCATGTACTCCTGGAAATATTCAAATGGATAGCGTAGTTCTTCCTACTATAGATGCTGACAAGTATACAGTTATAAAGTACCAACAAAACTTCCCTGGTGCTGGAGACCCATACGCTACAGCTACAAGTGTAAACAGAAGAGGGTTTTACGCAGTAAATTCTATTCCAAGAATGGAAATTGACGGAGAGTGGGATGTAAACGCAAACTCATTTACAAAACCAATTTTTGAATCTTACAACGCTGAACCTTCATTTGTGGATATCAAAATCACAAATGCACGATATGCGGGACCAATTGTAAGAGTGGAAGCCGAAATCACACCTTACGCTAATTTATCTGGAAACTTAAGATACCATGTTGTAGTTTCCGAAAAGTATACTACTGGTAACGTTGGAACAAATGGAGAAACTCATTTTAACAATGTGATGATGGATATGATTCCTACTGAAAATGGAAATGCGTTAACTTCTTTAACTTCTGGTACAACAACTTCGGTTAACTTATTATCTGATATGAGTTCATCGAATGTTGAAGAATTCATGGACTTAAAAGCAGTTGTATTTGTTCAAAACATGACTACTAAAAAGATTTTACAATCTGAATGGATGGATATTTCACCTTCACCAACTAGTATTGATGAAAATGAATTATCTGCAACATTGAACATCTTCCCTAACCCATCGAATGGATTTGTAAATCTTGAATACATTTCAGGAAGACAAGGAGCTGTTTCAATTTCTGTGATTAGCACATTAGGAGCTACAGTTTATGCATCAAATGGAGTGAGCAATGGTTCGATGAATAAAACAATTGACCTGTCAAACTTGACGAAAGGGATTTATTTTGTTACTGTATCTTCTGATAACGTAACTACGACTAAAAAATTAATCATTCAATAAATTTCATTCAACCACTTTGAAAGCTCTGCTCTACCGGCAGAGCTTTTTTTTTGCCTGAACCTATTCCCTCTATCAAGTACATAAAATAGAGCTATGAATAACAGAAATTGATTGTATTTCTCTCAGAAAGAAATTATCTTTAGCCACAATTTACAAAGAACCCTATGAAAAAAACAGCACTGTCGAGTACACATGAAGAATTAGGAGCCAAAATGGTTGAATTTGCTGGCTATTATATGCCCTTGCAATATGAAGGATTAGGAATAGAACACGAAACGGTAAGAAATGCTGTGGGTGTTTTTGATGTTTCTCACATGGGAGAGTTTCTTATCTCTGGACCTAATGCTCTAGAATTAATTCAAAAAGTGAGTTCGAATGATGCCACAAAATTAACCATTGGGAAAGCCCAATACAGTTGTTTGCCAAATGACAAAGGCGGAATCGTAGATGATTTAATCATTTACAAAATAAAAGAAGAACAGTATTTACTGGTGGTGAATGCCTCGAATATGGAAAAAGATTGGAAATGGATAACCTCTCACAACACGATGGGAGCAGAAATGAAAGATTTATCAATGGATTACTCTTTACTTGCCATCCAAGGACCAAAAGCTGTAGAGGCTATGCAATCTCTAACCGAGGTTAATTTAACAGACATTAAATTCTATAATTTTGAAGTTGCGCCCTTTGCAGGAATCGAGCATGTAATAATTTCAGCTACAGGCTACACTGGATCTGGAGGATTTGAAATTTATTGTAAGAACGAAGAAGTAAAACAAGTTTGGGACAAAGTGCTAGAAGCTGGAGCAGATTTTGGAATAAAACCAATAGGGCTGGCTGCAAGAGATACACTTCGACTAGAAAAAGGATATTGCCTCTATGGCAATGACATAAACGATACTACTTCACCGCTTGAAGCAGGATTGGGATGGGTAACAAAATTCACCAAGGATTTTATCAATTCAGAGAATTTGAAAGCTCAGAAAGAAGCAGGAATTCAAAAGAAACTCGTAGGTTTTGAAATGATAGAAAGAGGAATCCCAAGACACGATTACCCAATTGTAGATACCGAAGGGAATGAGATTGGTGTGGTTACCTCGGGTACGATGTCACCCACTATGAACAAAGGAATAGGAATGGGATATGTGCCTACAGAGCTTAGTTCTCCCGATTCAGAAATTTTAGTTCAAATCAGAAACAAACAGATAAAAGCCAAAGTGGTTAAAATGCCATTTGTATAATCGCGTAGTCAATGAATGGTTTAATAAAATTAACTAGCTCTTGGATTTTTCTTGGAGCTATTTTTTTGTGTTCTTTTTTTACCAAAGAAGAGCCACTACTAGGCAAATGGCGAAACAAACGCTATGGCGTAGAGGTAATGATTTACAAAAAAAAAGAACTGTATTTCGGCTTAGTGACAGATGCTGGAAACAAAAAAGGCAACAAAAAAATAAAGAAAAGTCCCCTGCAAGTTCTAAAAGAATTTAAACGAACCTCTGATTCGACTTACTGCTGTGGACAAATCTTTTTACCCAAAATTGGTGTTCATGTGCCAGCTTCAATCCGCCTCAATGGCCCCAACAATTTGGTAGCCGAGGGATTTGTAATGGGACTCAAAACATCTTCTTATTGGACTAAGTTGTAAGATAATCACCTTTTATCTTTTGATTATTTTTTTTTAATCGTAATATTGCAATGAACAATAATTGATCCAACACAATGGGAATAACAAAAAATGAAATTTTCAGCCCTACTCAAAATGAGTTAGCGGCCTTTGCAAAAGTTCTGGGTCATCCTGCAAGAATTGCTATTCTTGAGTACTTATTCAAACTAGACTCTTGTGTTTGTGGGGACTTGGTGAATGAAATTGGCTTGGCACAGCCTACAATTTCGCAACACCTCAAAGAACTCAAAACACTTGGATTAATTCAAGGAAACGTGGAAGGAACTTCGGTTTGTTATTGTATAAACAAAGAAAATTGGAAAGCTATGAAAACCACACTAAGCGAGTTTTTGAATCACGATTCTACGAACATGGCCACTTGTTGTTAAAAAAAATTACTTCTATCAATCGCTATATTGCAATAAACAAATATTTATGAATCTAACTCTCTACCCTCAATTAGTTAAAAAGATTGACTCACTTCCCAAAGCGGTTTCGGAAAAACGAAAATCTCTATTAGCGCCACTTATTACCTATTTGCAAAAAAAACTGGAATCACGGGAGAAGATTCGTCTCAACTTTATTTGTACCCATAATTCAAGAAGAAGTCATTTATCACAACTTTGGGCACAAACGATGGCCAGTTATTTTGGTTTCGACAACATTACTTGTTACTCGGCCGGCACCGAAGCCACTGCCCTCAATCACACAGTAATTGCAACCCTCGAAAAGTCTGGATTTCAGAGCACCCAACTCTGTTCTTCGGAGAATCCAATCTATTTTATAAATTATGGAAGAAATGAACTCCCCGTGATAGGATTTTCCAAAACGATAGAACATAGGTTCAATCCTCAAACTGATTTTGCGGCAATAATGACTTGTGATTCGGCTAATGAGGCTTGTCCTTTTGTTGGAGGGGCAGATTCTCGTATCGCTATTACTTACCAAGATCCTAAAATATACGACAACACTCCATTAGAAACTGAAAAATACCTCGAGCGTAGTGATGAAATTGCTTCTGACATGTATTTCGTTTTCTCACAATTAAAATCGAACTAAATGAGCCACAAAAAACTAAACTCACTGGATAAAAATCTCACGATATGGATATTTTGTGCTATGGCACTTGGCGTGGGAATCGGTTATTTATTTCCCTCTTTTCCCGCGAATATTAATTCGGTAACTATAGGAACCACCAATATTCCAATCGCCATTGGACTTATTGTGATGATGTATCCTCCGTTGGCGAAGGTAAATTACGCCTTGTTACCGAAAGTTTTTAAGAATCTAAAAATACTCTCCACTTCCTTGTTTTTGAATTGGATAGTTGGCCCTTTCCTGATGTTTGCGTTAGCGCTTACTTTTCTACAAGAGTATCCCGAATACATGGTTGGGCTCATTCTTATAGGACTTGCACGATGTATTGCTATGGTTTTGGTATGGAACGATTTGGCTGAGGGCAGCTCCGAATATGGCGCAGGACTCGTTGCACTTAACAGTATTTTTCAGGTTTTTGCCTATAGTTTTTATGCCTGGTTGTTTATCACTGTGCTTCCGCCCTATTTTGGCTTCGAAGGAGCCATTGTAGATATTCCTGTTTCTACCCTTGCCAAAAGTGTTGCCATTTACCTAGGAATTCCCTTTCTGATGGGAATTTTTAGTCGTTATATTCTCGTTAAAATAAAAGGAGAAGAATGGTACAATACCCGCTTTATCCCAAGAATCTCACCGCTCACATTGTTCTCATTGTTATTTACAATTCTCGTTATGTTTTCTCTGAAAGGAGAGCTCATTGTTCAAATTCCCTTGGATGTGTTGGTCATTGCAGTTCCCCTTCTACTTTACTTTGGTATCATGTTTGGAATCGGATTTTTTGTAACAAAAGCCACAGGTGCAACTTATGACAAAACTGCAGCGGTAGCTTTTACAGCCGCTGGCAACAATTTTGAGTTGGCGATAGCTGTTGCCATTTCTGTCTTTGGTCTAAACTCAGGACAGGCATTTGCCGGAGTAATTGGTCCGCTTGTAGAAGTACCTGCCCTTATTTTACTTGTGCGAGTTTCTATTTGGCTCAAAAAGAAATACTACAAGGAAGAGAAATTATAGACTGAAGTTTACTTTAATTGAGATTCTAACTCTTCAATCACCTCCAAACTACGTTCGTAAATCGCCCAATTATTCTGGTTGCTGAGGGAAGCATATTTTGCCATTTCACATTCTTGAAGCACTTCAATAAAAGATTGGATTGAATCCTCGCTCACCCCTTTATTAAATAATGTAGAACGAATACTTTCCTTTGTCATTTGAGAGGTTTCGATACTTAATTTTTGATTAACGTAGTGACTCAATCCAATTAGTGTTTCATGATAAAACTTTGAGATATCTCCTTGCTCGAGATGATTTTTGGCAATGTCGAGTTTTTCGATCAATTTCTTTCTAGCCTTTCTTTTTCTTTCTTCTTCAGTCTCTTCCTTTCTTCTTCGTTTTGCAATAATCCAAACCAGAGCCACGAGGATGGCTACTCCTAGAAGGGAGAATAACGTAATAAACAATGTAGAAGTTTTCAATTTAATCACAGGTACTTCCTCGTTGTTCGGTACTTTTAACAATTGGTTGGTATCGGTGGTCGTTTTCACCACATTTCCATTTTCATCTACTACTTGCACCGAACGAGATTCCCAGTGAATGGTTTGATAGCTTTTGGTGGATAAATCAAAAAAGGAAAAATCCACTGAGGGCAATTCATATACTCCCGAGTTTCTTGGAATAATGAGGTACGTAAATGTTTTACTTCCTTTTACACCTGCCTCACTCACTCTTAGTTTTACATCTACTTCGGGGTCATATACCTCGAGATTGTCGTCAAAAGTAAGTGGAAGTTCTGTCAATTGTTTTAAGTTTCCTTTTCCAGAAACCTCAATAGTCATTTCTATCGGTTCGTTTATCCCAACCGAATCGCTTGACAAAGAAACTTCCATAGAGTAATTACCTACTTGATTGACAAAACTGAGAGGTGGATTGGCGGGTAATTTCTTTACCTGGATACGAGGAGAGTTACTTGTTATGCTCTTACTGAGAGGATTGCTAAAAGGAGAAGTTTGAATCCGAGCTGTTAATTTAAATGGATTAAGAATGAGTTCTCCAGATTGTTGAGGAAACAACAACTCTTTTTTCATGGTATATACTTGGTACCGAATTCCATCAATTACCTCCATACTAGGTTTTATCTCTTTAGGAATTTCAATGGACTCTGTCCAAAAACCTTTTTGGGTAGGAAAATCATAGTTTTCTAGTCCAAAGTTAAAATTCCTTGCATATATTTTATAACTCGCCACAAACCCTTCGCCCTTCATCACTTGCGACTTTGAAACCGATATTTTGGCAAAAAAATCTTTCTCAGTGAGCTCAATTTGTCTGGGTTGTGATCTCGGAAATCCTTGCATCATTTCATCCATCATTCCAAAAGGATCAAACATAGTGCTTCTTCTTCTCCGTTGCTGCACTTGACTTTCTTTTACCACTTCTACCTCCACTGGCCTAGATTCGTAGGTTGCTTTTCCTACTTTGAACTTAGCTCCTTCCACTTCAAATACTCCTATTTTCTTTGGCTGCAAGGCAATCGAATAAGAGTACTTTTGGATAATTTTCCCCGTAGATAAATTTACATTTCTCTCTTCTCTTTCCGAAACTCGCCCTACTTGTTTGAAATTACTAAATTTGGGCGCCACAAACGACCCTGGTTTGTTTGCCGAATAGGTGACCTCAAACACATCTTCTACTCCAACTTTCTTGGCAGAAACAGAAGTTGTAAAACTTACATCCTGCCCAAAACTTAACAGGGTCAACATCCAACATACACCTGTTGCTATTAGTTTGCTTTTCATTCTTTACACTGTTTATGTTACCAATCTTTGTCTTTTTCGCTGTACTTACTATTTCCGCCCCTTCCTAGCTTTCCTTTCCGTTGCTTATCCTTATTTATTTTCATCATCACTCTTCTCTCATCTTGCTCCAAAGCATCCAAATCTTGTTTCGCATTTCTTCGCATTATGGATTCTGATTGAGGTGCCAACTCTCTGTTTTCTTCAATTGATTGAGACTCATTCCCTTCCTCGGTGTTGGGTTTCTCCTCTTTCTGCTTATTTTCTTTTTCTCCGTTTTTAGTTGACTCTTCTTTCTCACTTAGCTCTTCCATCATCTGGTTCAATTCTTCTTGTTTGTTTTGTAAGTCTTGCTGCTTTTTCTCCAGATTTTTTTGTTGCCTTTCGTTCTCATTCTTAAGCGATTCCTCTTGCATTTTGTGAGTCTTCTCTTGCTCTTTTTGTAGGGTTTCTTTTTGCTTGTTTATCTCTTTTTTTTGTTCGAGCTCTTCACTCTCAGTACCGCTTTTCTCTTCGTTATTCAGTGCTTCTCTTTCTTTCTCAATTTCTTCTCTTTGTCTCTCTAGCCGTTCTTTTTGTCTAGTCAGTTGGTTTTGTTCTAATTTTTGTTTTTCTTCTTTCGCCTGTCGTTGTTGGTCTTCGGCTTCCCTTCTTTCTTCTTCATTTCTTTGTTGAGCGTTTTGGTTTTCTTTTTGTTGCTCAGCTAATTCTTGTTCTTTCCTTTTCAGTTCTTCTTCTTTTTCTTTTTTCTTGTCTTCAGGCTGCTGAGAGTTTTCGTTTTGTTTCTTTTCTCGTTCTAGTTCCTCTTGTTTCTTTTTCAGCTCCTCTTGTTTTCTTCTCAGCTCCTCTTGTTTTTCCTCTAATTCCGATTTCTTTTTTTCTGCCTCTCTCTCTTTTTTTTCTAATTCTTGTTTTTCTTTTTCTTCCTTTTTCTTATGTAATTCTTCTCGTTGTTTTTCGGCTTCCTTCTTCTCTTTCTCCTTGTTTTGTTTTTCTAATTCCTCTATTTTTTTATCCAATTCCTCTATTTTTTTGTCTATTTCTTCCTCGCTTTCGGTTGTTTGTTTCAATTTACTCACAGCCAACGACAAATTATACCGTGTTTCTTCATCCCAAGGATTTTGTCGTAAAGCATTTTTATAAGCCTCTATTGCTTCCTTCAACTTATTTTGGGTAAGGTGAATATTCCCTCTATTGTGAAAAGCTGCTGCCTTTTGACTCTTTTGCGAAGCATACAAGAGTGAAGATTCATAGTTCTCTGCCGCTTTTTGATAGAAATTATTCTTCAAGGAATCAGAAGATTTTTCACCAATTCGATAGAAAGCATTTCCCTTGTTGTACCATGCTGGGGTGTATTCTCCCCGTAATTGAAGAGCAGAATCGTACTGACTAATCGCATTTTGATACTGACCATTCTCATACGCTCTATTTCCGTTCTTCAATAGAATTTTCTCGTATTGACCCAAAGAGTTTTTTACACAAAAATTGAAGAGAATTAGTCCCATCACAAGTGGAACACTCCATAGTGTATTTTTTTTCGTTTTCATCTAATTTATACTTCTACGTTATCCTATTATTCTACCAATCAAATTACTTAGGAATAACAATATCATTCCTACCCCCAAAAACCATTGAAATCTATCTTCATAGGTCATAAATTTTCGTTCTTTGAACGTGGTTTCTTCCAATTTGTCTATGTCTGTAAGAATAGATTTGGTATCTACTCTTGTTTTGTTGGCTCTCACGTAATTTCCGTCACCTGCTTGGGCGATGTCACTCAACATTTTTTCGTTCAGTTTTGTCAACACAATATTGCCATTTCTGTCTTTGTGAAAGTCGTTTCCATTTTTACTTTTTGGGATAGGCACTGCTTTGTTAGTGGCCATTCCTACGGTGTATATTTTTACTCCCTTTTTTCGAGCGGCTTTTGCCACTTTCTGGGCGTTGTCTTCGTGGTTTTCTCCATCGGTAAACACCACTATTGCCTTATTCGTTTTGTCATCACCAAAAGAATTCATGGCGGTTTCGATGGCTGAGCCAATGGCAGTTCCTTGAGTCGACAACATTCCGGGGTTAATGGAAAGCAGCTCTAATTTAATGTAGTTGTAATCATTCGTAATTGGGATAAAGCTGTAGGATGAACCCGCAAAAACAACCACTCCTACTCGATCTCCGTTGAGCTGTTTTAGCATGTTTTTTATTGCCAACTTGGCTACATCCAACCGTGTCATTTCACCTGATAAATCTCGGGCCAACATACTATTGGACACATCCAAACAAACCATTATGTCTATTCCTGATGAATTCATTTTCTTTTCATCTTTACCAAATTGAGGATTGGCCCATGCTAAGATAAAAAAAGACAACGCATAAAAGAGGGAGGCGAATTTTATTGTTTGATTACGATATGAAAAGGGAGTTGACCATTTACTTTGGCTCAAGCCATGTGTCAGTTTTTGTCTTCTTTTTATCTTTCTCCAAGTTGCAAAAGCAAAAAACACAAGCAAAACACGCACGAACAGAATCCCCCACAAATAAGCTTTGTTTTCCCATCTAAATTCTGGCACATTCTGGGTCAAATAGGTGTGCACTACAAATCCAAATACCCAAAACAACCCTTCGGTAAAAAAGAGAAAAAATGCGCTATATTTCCAATTCCATGTCATTTAATCAGTAGTAAATCGTAAAATAAAATTTCGAGCCAAAAACTCTAACAGCAACAACAAAATTCCAACAATCACAAACGGATGAAATACCTCTGGCAAGTCTCTTTTGTACTCGATGGTATTAATTTTTGATTTCTCGAGTTTATCTATTTCGCTGTAAATAGTTTCTAGTTGTTCTAGATTTTTTGCTCTGTAATAGTTACCATTCGTTATGGAGGCTATTTCTCGCAGCATAGATTCATCTATTTTACTGTCTATAAAATTCATTCCCAACGGACTATTCCCCGGAACTCTCACTTTTCCATTAGATCCAATCCCTACGGTATATACTCTTATCCCTAATTCTTTGGCATAACCAGCTGCAGTAATTGGATGAATCTTTCCTGTGTTATTTTCCCCATCAGTAAGCAATATGATCACTTTACTTTTTGCCTCGCTCTCCTTCAATCTATTAATTGCGGTAGCAATTCCCATTCCTATAGCCGTACCTCCCGAAATATTTCCACTTTCTATCGACTCAAACCGATTCAATAAATTTTCGTGGTCTGTGGTAAGCGCACAAGCCGTGTAACTTTCTCCTTCATACACCACCAACCCAATTCGGTCATTGGGTCGTTTTTTAATAAATGATTGAGCCACTTTCTTTGCTGCACCTAATCGGTTTGGTTGAAAATCAAGCGCCTCCATACTTTGCGAAATATCCATGGAGAGTACCAAATCTATTCCTTCAATTGTTTGTTCCTTTATGGTGTCGTTATCTAGTTTTTTTTGCGGACGAGCCAAGGCGATAAGTAAGGAACTTATGGCACAAACTCTCAAAAAAGTTGGCAGCAAAAACAGAAAAGTATTCAGCCAACTTTGTCGGGTAGTTTCATTTTGAAAACCTGAATGAGCAACAGATTCTGCCCGAGAAGATACCCGAAATTGAATCCAAACTAACAGAGGAACAAGAGCAAATAAGGCAAATACCCAAGGAGAATGATATGTATATTCCCAAAACCTCATGATATATTCAATTCTTTAGTTGTTTCAATAAATGATTCCGCATCTCTCAAGACATCTTCATTTTCTTGTGCCGTAGGCTTTTCTTTGGCGAATTTTACCAAATCCGATAGCATCAACAATTTCCTTAAGTTTCTTTTATTTTCTTCTCCCATTTCCACAAATCGCAGCGAATGAATAATTTCTCCGCTGGTTTTTTGAAGGGTAGGAACCTGATAACGTTCAGTAAGATACTCCTCAATTATAGCTGTAAGTTCAACGTTGTATTGCTTTTGCATTCCTTTTTGCCACAGTTGTTTTGATTTCAATTCCTCCAATTGAGCAAAGGCTTTTTCGTGAGCTGTTACTCTTATACTTTGTTCCACCTTCGTATGATTCTTTTCTTTTTTTCTCCAAAAAATAACGAAAAGTACAATCAAAGCAAGAAGGAGTAGTAAAATCCACCATCCGTTCTGTTTCAACCAATTCCAACCTAATTGCGCATAATCTCTTGAGGTGAGTGGATCCGTAAAAATCGGTTTGATGTCTTTCATGGGTTGAGTTGTATCCACCTCCACGAGTGACACAAAAACTGGAATAGGACGCGAAACTACCTTTTTACTACCGTAAAATATCGAGAAAGGCGGTATAAACTGATTGCCGAGTTCAAAGGTGGAGAGAAGTACTTCGAAGGTTGTTTGTTCTCCTGCTGTATCCAGCCTCATTACTTCAAATACCTCAAAACCATTTCCGATACTGTCGCCCTCTGAGAAAATAAGTGAAGAAGTAGCTCCAGCAATCGGAAAACTTATTGTTGTTCTAATGGGTTCTCCTATCAAAATTGAATCTTTGTCTACAGTTACCTCTATGTGCTGAGAATAACTAATTGGCAACAATAAAATTGCAAGAATTGTAAAGGCGTTATGGGTTAATATCTTTTTCATTGTAGTCGAATCCCTCATTTTTTTTGCTTTCGCAGAAAAAAAATGCGATAAAAACTAATACTTTGTGGTTCTTAATTGTTCGTCACTTTCTTAGGTTATCTCTTTTTAAATAAATCAATCAATGGTTTAACGTAAGGCTCATTGGTATACATTGTGGCAAAATCTACTCCACTCCTTCTCAATATATTTTTTGTTTGTTCCTCTTTTTTCAATCGTGTCATTCGGTATTCTTTTCTTACTTTTTTACTTCCAGAGTTGAGCCATTTAGTTCTTCCTGTTTCTGCGTCTTTCAATCTCACAAACCCCACATTGGGAAGATCCTCTTCGCTTTTATCCACTATATTCAATCCAATAATATCATGACGGTTGTTTGCTATTTTTAGTGATTTCTCTAGCGTTTCTGGGTCGTTCGAACCGAAATCTGACAACAAAAAACCAATACTTCTTTTTTTGATGGTATTCGTATAATGGCGCAGGGCTTCCGAAATATCCGTTTGTTTGCTCGTTGGTTTCAGTTCTATTAATTCTCTAATGATTCTTAATATGTGTTTTTTTCCTTTTCCTGGAGGGATAAACAACTCAGTTTTGTCTGAAAAAAACAAAGCCCCTATTTTATCGTTATTTTGGATGGCCGAATAAGCAATCACAGCAGATAATTCTGCGATAAGTTCTTTCTTTAATTGATTGCATGAGCCTATTTCTTGGGATCCAGAAACATCTACAAGTAACATCACCGTTAACTCTCTTTCTTCCTCAAAGACCTTTACATGAGGTTTCCCAAAACGAGCCGTTACATTCCAATCAATGGTTCTTATTTCGTCCCCATGTGCATATTCGCGAACTTCAGAAAAAGTCATTCCTCTCCCCTTGAATGCCGAATGGTATTCACCCGAGAAAATCTGATTAGACAGACCTTTGGTCTTAATCTCAATCTTTCTGACTTTTTTTAATAATTCTTTTGTTTCCACTTAGTAAGATTCTAGATAAAAGAGTATTGATGTTAGACTTTATTATCTAACATCTTGGTTCTATTTTCTTCTTAAGGTACCTGCACTTTATTCAAAATTGTATCAATTACTTGGGAAACTGTTATGTTCTCCGCTTCCGCTTCGTAGCTCAATCCTATTCTGTGCCTTAGTATATCTTTGCAAATTGCACGCACATCTTCGGGAATTACGTAACCTCTATGGTTGATAAAAGCATAGGCTTTTGCAGCTAGTGCCAAGTTAATACTTGCTCTTGGAGAACCTCCAAACTCAATGAGAGATTCTAATTCTTCTAGTCCATTTTCAGTAGGATATCTAGTAGCTCCCACAATATCTACAATATATTGCTCTATTTTTTCATCCATGTACACTTCTCGCACCACTTTCCTCGCTTTCAAAATTTGGTCGGGATTGATTACTGGATTTGGTGTTGGAAAAGGTTTAGAGGATATATTACTTCTAATGATTAATTTTTCTTCTTCTTTTTTGGGATAATCCAACACCACTTTAAGCATAAATCTATCTACCTGTGCTTCGGGCAAAGGATAGGTTCCCTCCTGTTCTATTGGGTTTTGAGTGGCAAGAACTAAAAAAGGTTCGGGTAATTTATGGGTTTCATCTCCAATAGTAATTTGCCGCTCTTGCATGGCTTCCAGCAAAGCACTTTGTACTTTTGCGGGGGCACGGTTAATTTCATCTGCCAAAATAAAATTGGAGAAAATAGGACCTTTTTTAATGGTAAAATCTTCCTTTTTCTGATTGTAAATCATGGTTCCTACCAAATCTGCAGGAAGCAAATCGGGTGTGAATTGAATTCGACTAAAATTCACGTTCACGGCTTTCGACAAAGTGTTGATAGCTAATGTTTTTGCCAATCCTGGAACTCCCTCCAACAAGACATGACCATTAGAGAGAAGTCCAATGAGTAAACGCTCGACCATTTGTTCTTGCCCCACAATTACCTTACTTATTTCTTGAGTCAAAAGACTCACAAAAGCACTCTCTTCTTTGATTCTCTCATTTAATTGCTGAATTTCGTTAGTGGTTGATTCTACTTCATTTCCGCTATCTCTTAATTGTTTTTCCATGTTCTAATAATTTGTGGTACAAAAAAAATAATTTTAAGCCACAATGTATAAAATTCTAGTGTTAAAAAAAGTTAAGAATTCTCCTAACCTTCTTATATAAATTTACTTATATCTTCGTTTGAAATACAATTAAGATATATGAGTTTTCAATTAGTTTTTCATTGGGGTAATTATAAAGAATAATTAACCTCTTTTGTTCTTTAATTTGTCATTTTTTTATTAATTTGACATACAAAGTAGAGGAAGTATGTTTTTAGATAGAGAGGATTTTAAATCCTTACAAAGTAGGAAGGATATTTATAATTTGGCTGAGGAACGAAACGTAAAGTTGGCTAAGATTAAATGGGATTTGGAATATGAAAAGCAATTAAAAAAATTGCAAGCAGAATTGGTAAATCTACAAAAGTGGATAACGGACAATAATTTGCGTGTTGCAATCTTATTTGAAGGAAGAGATGCTGCGGGAAAAGGTGGATCAATTAAGAGATTTACAGAACATTTGAATCCCAGGGCCATGCGAGTAGTAGCGCTGAGTAAACCAACCGAAATGGAAAAAGGACAATGGTACTTTAGGAGGTACATCAAAGAATTGCCCAATCCGGGAGAAATTGTGTTTTTTGACCGTAGTTGGTACAATAGAGCCGTGGTAGAACCTGTAATGGGTTTTTGCTCGGATGACCAGTACAACCAATTTATGGTTCAAGTACCTGAATTTGAGCATATGTTGTATGAAGATGGTGTTACAGTTATTAAGTTTTGGTTTTCTATCACCAAAGAAGAACAAGCCAAGCGTTTTGCCTCAAGGATTGCAAATCCGCTCAAAAGATGGAAATTTAGCCCAGTGGATAAAGAAGGACAGCGATTGTGGGATGAATACACGAAGTACAAAGAATTGATGTTTTCTAAGACACATACAGATTTTAGTCCTTGGATCATTGTAAAAACGAACGACAAACGAACTGCCCGACTCGAGAGTATGCGCTATGTGTTGTCTCAGTTTGATTACGAGGGTAAATCTGATGCGAAAGCAAATTTATTGCCAGACCCCAATGTAATTGCGAGGTATTACAGACACTTAAAACAATTTGATTGATGGAATTAACTGACCAAGACATAGAATTACTAAATAGTAAAATAGGGCTTAAAAAACTCTTAGGCACCAAGCCTTTGAATATTCCAAAAGCGCTAAAAGCAACAAAATATGAGGTAAAACTTCGTAAGCTTCAAGAAAAATTAATCGGTCTTCAAGAGAGAGTTATTCAAAACAATGAAAAGATTGTTATCCTCTTTGAAGGAAGAGATTCTGCAGGAAAAGGGGGCGCCATAAGAAGGATGACCGCTCGACTGAATCCCAGGCATTTTCGAATTGTAGCTCTTCCAAAGCCGAGTATTGAAGAAAAAGGACAATGGTATTTTCAGCGGTATGTGAATCACCTACCAAATCCAGGAGAAATGGTTTTCTTTGATAGAAGTTGGTACAACCGAGCAGTGGTAGAACCTGCCATGAAATTTTGCACAGAAAAACAATACCAAGAATTCATGATGCAGGTAAATTCTTTTGAAAAAATGTTTACCGATTCTGGAATTAAATTAATTAAACTGTACTTTTCTATCACAAAAGATGAACAATCGCGCAGGTTTGAAGAATTGCGGACCGATTCGCTCAAAAAGTGGAAGCTTTCGCCAGTGGATTTGAGAGCCCACGAATTGTGGGATGAATTTACAAAGTATAAAAAAGAAATGTTTACCAAAACAGACACCGAACAGTGTCCGTGGAAAATAATTGAAGCAAACAAAAAAACAAAGGCCAGAATAGAGGCAATAGAATACGTATTAGAACAAACAAACAGCGCAGAATGAGCAAAGAAATAACCCTTGATACTCTTATTAATCACGTAAAAAAATTCCATGAATCATTTGGAATCAAGAACGAAGAATCTCCTAAAACCGAAATTGGTGAACAGGTAATTGATCTCCGTTTTGAATTACTACGAGAGGAAAACGATGAATACTTGGAAGCAGCAAAAAACAACGATTTGGTTGAAGTTGCTGATGCCCTAGGTGATATGTTGTACATACTATGTGGAACAATTCTGTCTCACGGAATGCAGCACAAAATAGCCGAAGTGTTTGAAGAAATTCAACGAAGCAATATGAGTAAATTAGGCGCAGACGGAAACCCCATTTATCGGGAAGATGGCAAAGTGATGAAGGGCCCAAATTACTTTAAGCCGAATATTTCAAAGATTTTACACGAATAAAAGTAATACCCAATGGTAAAGTGCCAAGCGTAGATATTTTTTGAGGTTCTTGCCTCTAATTCTCCTGTAGCAATTACCTCAATAGGCAAACTTCCTTTCATTACTATCAATAACATCGACTTCGAGATTCACTCACCTCCTGAAGGCGAAAACACCCACCAATTTATCAAAAGCAACACAAGTGCTCCACTTCCGTACATCCATTTTTTATTCTTCATTCTTCGCTATTTTTTTTCCGTCTTGAAAGATTATTGTGCTTTGAGCATATTCCGCAATCTCATTTTCGTGAGTTACAAGCAAAATAGTTTGCCAATTTTCGTGTATTTTTTTTAAACAATTTCATGATGGATTGAGAAATTTTGGAATGCAAATTTCCTGTAGGCTCAACAGCTAAAATTAGGGAAGGAGAGTTTTCCAAAGACCTTGCAATGGCCACTCTTTGTCTTTGCCACCACTCATTTCATTGGGTTTGATTAGCAATTTATCGCCCAACCCTACCAATTTCAACATTTCTTTGGCTTTGTAGTTTCGTTCCTCTTTCTCTATTCCATTAGCGTAAAGCAAAGGTAACCCTACGTTGTCGAGTGCAATTAATTTTGGAAGCAGATTAAAAGTATTGGAAAACAAACCCTATTTCTTGGTTTCTAAATTCAGAAATTTGATTATCCTCCAACACATGAATAGGTTTAATTCTCAACAAATACTCTTCAGAAGTGGGGACATCCATCGCCCCAATAATAGTAATCAAGGTAGATTTTCCAGAACCCGAAGACCCCATCAATACCAAATAATCGTTGGGGTTAATCGTCAAATCTATACCCTTGAGAGCTTGGTATTCAAGCTCACCAGTCAAATAGATTTTGGTAATATTTGTCAACTCAATCAATGGCAATCCTTTTAGTTAAGTAAGAATAAAAATTATAATGTTAATGACGAGAAATTATTGTGTTAAAAATTGTAAAAGAGTGTGAGTGAAAGTAAAATAAGGTAAATAGTTTTTAAAAATTGTTCGTTGTCTTGTGCAAAGCAACTAATAAAAATAACTATTTTTACAACCTATGAAACCAGATTTTACCAAACTTAATTATTCCGATATTTCTCCGAGTTCAGTTTCCAAGATGAAAACAAAAAATTGGAACACCAACGAAGGAATAGTGCTTAAATCCTATTATACAAGCAAAGATTCGGAAGAATTGAGCCATTTAGATTTTGTGGCTGGTATTGCTCCTAATCTACGTGGGCCATATTCCACAATGTACGCCATAAGACCCTGGACAATAAGACAATACGCAGGATTTAGTACTGCCGAAGAATCCAATGCATTTTACAGAAGAAACTTAGCGGCAGGGCAAAAAGGATTGTCTGTCGCTTTTGATTTAGCTACGCACAGAGGGTATGACAGTGACCATGAACGTGTTGTGGGTGATGTGGGTAAAGCAGGTGTTGCCATTGATTCGGTGCTGGATATGAAAACCTTGTTCGACCAAATTCCTTTGGATAAAATGTCGGTTTCGATGACCATGAACGGAGCGGTTATTCCCATCATGGCTTTTTATATTGTGGCAGCCGAAGAACAAGGAGTAACACCTGAATTGCTCTCCGGAACTATACAAAACGATATCCTCAAGGAATTTATGGTACGAAATACCTACATCTATCCTCCTGCTCCCTCCATGAGAATTATCTCTGATATTTTTGAATATACTGCCGATAATATGCCCAAATTTAATTCGATTTCTATCTCGGGTTACCACATCCAAGAAGCTGGCGGAACGGCCGATATTGAGTTGGCTTATACCCTTGCGGATGGATTGGAGTACATAAGAACAGGACTGAAAGCGGGATTAAAAATTGATGAATTTGCTCCAAGATTATCTTTCTTTTGGGGAATTGGGATGAATCATTTTATGGAAATTGCCAAGATGCGTGCGGCCAGAATGTTGTGGGCAAAATTGATTAAACAATTTAATCCAGAAAACCCTAAATCGATGGCGCTGAGGACTCATTGCCAGACTTCTGGTTGGAGTTTAACCGAGCAAGATCCGTACAACAACGTGGCAAGAACTTATATAGAAGCAATGGCAGCCGCTTTTGGTGGAACACAATCTTTGCACACCAATGCGTTGGATGAAGCAATTGCTTTACCTACAGATGCTTCGGCACAGATTGCAAGAAATACGCAATTGGTAATTCAAGAAGAAACCGAAATTACGAAAACAGTTGACCCTTGGGGAGGTTCACATTACGTAGAATCATTAACCAAAGAAATTGCCGATAAAGCTTGGACATTGATTCAAGAGGTAGAACAACTGGGTGGTATGGCAAAAGCCATAGAAACCGGAGTTCCAAAAATGAGAATTGAAGAGTCTGCAGCTCGTAAACAAGCCAAAATTGATAGCGGAAAAGACATTATTGTAGGTGTAAATGCCTACCAAACCGAGGAAGAAAGCAATTTGGAGATTTTGGATGTGGACAACACCAAAGTGCGACTAGAGCAGATTGAACGATTGATTCAACTGCAAAAAGACAGAAATTCGAACAAAGTAAAAGAACTGTTGGCTGAATTGACTGCTTCGGCTAAATCTGGCGAGGGAAATTTACTGGAAATAGCTGTGAGAGCAGCCAGAGAAAGAGCCACACTTGGTGAAATATCCGATGCGATGGAAGAAGCATTTGGAAGATACAAAGCCACTATCCGAACAATTTCGGGAGTTTATTCCTCAGAATCTATGAAAGACAAAGACTTTACCCAAGCACAAGAATTGGCAGATAAATTTGCTGAGCAAGAAGGACGAAGACCTAGAATTATGATTGCCAAAATGGGGCAAGATGGTCATGACCGAGGAGCGAAAGTAATTTCAACTTCTTTCGCTGATATTGGATTTGATGTGGATATTGGTCCACTTTTTCAAACCCCAAAAGAAGCTGCCAAACAAGCCACTGAAAATGACGTGCACATTTTGGGCGTTTCCTCTCTTGCGGCTGGGCACAAAACGCTTGTGCCACAAGTAATTGCTGAACTAAAAGCCCTTGGAAGAAAAGATATTATGGTCATTGCAGGGGGAGTTATTCCAAAGCAAGATTACGATTTTCTATTTGAAGCAGGAGTTGTCGGTGTGTTTGGACCAGGAACTAAAATTGCTACTGCAGCTATCGATATTTTGAACAAACTAATTGCGAACGTATAGAATTTAGAGATTAGATTTTAGGAGAAAAGGGATTTCTGATACAACGAATAACGGGGTTTCATTCATTTTATGAAATGAATGAAGAAGAGCCTTGAAGTAATGTGTGAGAAACTTGTGTGTTGTGTTATCTTTGCATGAAAATTCAGTAGGAAATTATGGCAGAGAAAAAAAAACAAGAATCGCGACTTCACCCCAATAGCAGGTTTCATGGCAGGTATGACCTCCAAAAACTACAAGAGGTCTGTCCCGAGTTGAGCGAACATGTGTTTGTGAATGATTTTGGTTCCGAAACCGTAAATTTTCACGATCCCGAGGCGGTAAAAACTCTTAACAAAGCCCTTCTGGCTCATCATTACCAGATCAAAAATTGGCAAATTCCTGAGAATTATTTGTGTCCGCCCATTCCGGGCAGAGCCGATTACATTTACCATATTGCGGAGCTTTTGAGTGCCAATAATTACCGAAAAATCCCAAAAATCACCTGTCTTGATATTGGTGTGGGCTCTAGTTGCATTTACCCTATCATTGGATCCCAGGAGTACGATTGGGATTTTGTTGGCGTAGATGTGGATCCCGATGCTTTGGAATCGGCTCAGAATATCCTGAATGCCAATCCTCAACTGAAAAAAAAAGTGGAACTTAGGATTCAACCAAATTCGAAACACATTTTTGAAGGTATAATTGAGTCAAACGACCGCATAGATTTATCCATTTGTAACCCACCATTTCATGGCTCGTCCCAAGAAGCTCGAAAAGTATCACGAAAAAAAATACGAAACCTCACCCACTATACCAACAAAGACAAAACTCTAAATTTTGGGGGACAACCCAACGAACTGTGGACCGAAGGTGGCGAAGTTACCTTCATCCAAAACATGATACGGGAGAGCAAAAAAGTATCGGGAAAATGCTACTTTTTTTCTACGCTAGTTTCCAAAAAAGAACACATGACTGCCCTCAACCAAACCCTAGAAGGAGAGGGCGTGTTTTACCATAAAACTCTTGCCATGGGGCAAGGAAACAAATGGAGCCGAGTGCTCGTGTGGACTTTCCTAAATCATGATGAACAGCTCAAATGGAAAAAGGCAAAGTGGAATTTTGGCCCACCTCAATCTACCAACTAATGTCCTCAAAAGTTACCCTTCTTTCCTCACCTCTTCAGGGATTTACAGATTTTAGGTTCCGAAATGCTTTCCACCATTATTTTGGCGGGATAGATACTTTTTACGCTCCGTACATTCGGCTCAATGGCAAACTTGCCATAAAGGGTGTCTACCAACGTGACTTGGCTCTCCAAAACAATGAGACCCTCACGGTAATTCCGCAAGTAATGACAAGCGATGCAGACGAGTTTTTGTATGTGGTAAAATATGTGCAGGAAATCGGCTACAAAGAACTCAACTGGAATTTGGGTTGCCCGTATCCCATGGTTACCAAGCAAGGAATGGGCTCAGGATTGGTAAAAAACACCGAACAAATTCGGCATATTTTGGATAGAGCTCACAACGAAACAGACATCGTAGTTTCGATGAAAATGAGATTGGGTTACGACAATCCTCTAGAAATTCTAGATACGCTCCCCATGTTGGATACTTTTCCAATAAAAAACATAGCAATTCATGCCCGAATTGGAAAACAACTCTACAAAGGTGGAGTGGATTGGGATGGGTTTCAAAAGGCACTCGACAATACCAAACATACCTTATATTACAATGGTGACATTACCTCAGTGGAGAGTTTTAGAGCAGTGAAAGACCGATTTTCTACTATCGATCATTTTATGATTGGCAGAGGATTGATCAGCGATCCTTTTTTACCTCAAATGATACAGCAGAATAGCACGGATTACCCCGAAAACAGG
>CBFHVI010000020.1:0-40585 GCA_965658995.1 Flavobacteriales bacterium
TAACAAAATCATTTGGTAATATGCTTTACCGCCAATCGTTGTGCTCGATTTAAAATCTGTGTTTTTGAGATTGGCATTCGGTAAATCAATGTCGTAAATTGGATTGTCTTCTCCGATTACCATTTTCCATTTCGAAAAATCATATCCCTTTTGTTCGCTAATAAATTGTTCAAGATTTGGAGTTTTTCCTGTTGTATCTATTAAGTGCGAGACAAATAGTAGGTCGTCAAATTCTGGTCGTTGATATAGTTTGTCGTACACCAAAAATTTCAGTTGTTTTTGAATGATAGGACAGTAGTAAGGACAAGAAGGAATCAGCGTGCTAACAACGAGAGTTTTTCCCTTTGTTGTTTTCTTATTAATTACGTTACTATCTATGTCATAAAACAAAAAATCTTTTATCTCTGTCCGTTTCGCGATTTCCTCTGTTTTTCCAAAATAAGGCAAATCTTTCGTATTGGGTTTGCCTTTGGACAAGGGATAAAGAAAGAATAACGGTACTCCAAAAAGTATGATGAATAACCAGATTCTTCGTGATATGTTCATAGTTGGTAGGTTTTAGGTGTATTCCCCTACAGAAAATCCTTCTTTTATGATTAGGAAAATCATGTAAATGATGAAAAATACGTAAGGAATGATAATGTATCTTCTCAACGATTTTTTTTCGTGACCTAAATGCATGAATTCATAAACAATGTAAAATGCTTTTACAACCGTCATAACAATAAAGGACCATTTTACCACAGGCCAAAAGCTAGCGCTTCTGCTACTTAAGTATATACCCATGATGATTTCGATAGTTGTTAAAACAGAAAGAAGTAAAGTAACTTGCCATATTTTTTTTCTAATGGCTTTTCCTTCCTCTTCTGAGTGATTTGATTGGGTTGCGTAGCTATCGTTTACAATTAGGTCGTCTCTATTTTCCATATCTGAAAAGTATCTGTGTTTTTAAAAAGAATGATGAATTATACTAGGTAGAAAAAGGTAAATACAAATACCCATACTAGGTCTACAAAGTGCCAGTAAAGTCCTACTTTTTCAACCATTTCATAGTGACCTCTTTCTTGATAAACTCCTTTTTTTACTTTTAGGAAAACGAGAAAGTTGATTAACACTCCAGTAAAGACATGGAATCCATGGAAACCAGTAACGAAGAAAAAGAAATTTGTGTATCTCACGTCATCAGGATTCATTCCATTGGCACTGTAAGGGTTGTTTGTGAGAGTAGCGTTATCTGCCCACGTAGATAGAATTCCATCTGGTCCCGCAATAAATGTTGACCACTCCCAAGCCTGAGAACCAAGAAATACAAGTCCTCCAACTACTGTCCATCCAAGCCATTTTTGAACTCCTTTTTGGTCCATTCTATGACCAGCTTCTACAGCTAGAACCATTGTAACAGAACTAACAATCAAGATGAAGGTCATTAAGGCTACGTATATCAAAGGAAGGTTTGCGTGTGTTCCAGGAAAATGAAAGAAAACTTCATCGGCAACAGGCCATGATTCAGCCGAAGCTTTTGCGAATCCTAACGCGATTAAAAAACCTCCAAAAGTCAATGCATCGGAGATTAAAAAGAACCACATCATCATTTTACCATAGGTAGCATTGAAGGGGGATCTACCACCGCCCCAAGCCGTTGCGGTATCAACATTTTCTACATGTCCTGCCATAACTTTCTATAAATTTTTTACAAGTTTAATGAATTAAAAACAAAAATAATAATAAATACACCCACAATCCTGCAAAAAAGTGCCAAAAATATCCGCCTAGTTTTATTTTTAATTGATTGTCTACAGTCAATTCTTTTTTTCCGCTCAAAACAATCATGGAAATGAGGTAAATGAGGGTGACTAAGATATGTAATAGGTGAACAATAGTAATGGTGTAGAAATATGAACTACTAACGTTTCCAACCTCTTTTAATTTAGCTAAATAACTGGCCGAAAGAGGCATTTTTGATTTTACTACTGCTTCAAGCTCAATTTTATTTTTGTTTTTTTTGTTTTCTTGAACTCGAATAAATGTTTTTCCTACAAACATTTCTGGCTTGCTACTTTGTAGTTGGTCATATTCTACTTTGTCTATTTTAATAGCCTGTTCGCCCCAAAAATAGAGTCCATCTTCTTCTTGTATAAGTTCGATACCTTGAAATTGAATGGTAAAATCTTCTCCATAATTTCCTTGCATCATGTATTCGCCTGTTTCTGGGTTCATTATTCTGTCCGCCCAGGCATATCCTTTGGCACGCAATTGTGTCCAGGCAGATACTTGAGCACCCGTAAAGAGCAATCCTATAATAAGGGTGAGAATAAGGAAAAGGGTTGTTTTTTTGTTGTTCATCTCTTTGGATGCACGCACAGCCAACACCATAGTAATACTACTTAGTAGAATAAAAACTGTGCTGATCCAAAGTGTATTTGGCATCGAGAAATTTACCCAAAAGTTATCTCCTTTGGATACAATGTACGCGCTTGTAAGTCCAGCAAAGAGCATCACGATAGAGAAGATTCCAAACCAAACTATATTTGTTTTAGCTTTTCTTCTTGCTTTCAGGTAGTACTGTTCAACTTGTTCTTGATTTTCCATAATTATGATTTTTTTAACTAGTTAAAATAGGTACACTTGTACCAAAAGGTCGAGGTAATAAAATAAAAATACCAGAGGTAAATATGAAAATGAGGCAAACATGAGTTTAAGGGCATCTTCATCTTCCAATGTTTTATAAAGTTTAATTGCAGGCCTAATGAAATAGATTCCCAGAAGTACACTCAATATCATGGAAACAACTCCTGATATATGAAAAACCCATGGCAACATCCCAGCAGGAATTACAAATAAAGTGTAAAATAAAATGATAAATGCGGTTCTTTTGTCTTTATCCTCTCCAAAGGGCAACATTTTGTATCCTCCTTTGGCGTAATCCAAACTGCCCTTCCACGCAATAGCCCAAAAATGTGGAAATTGCCATACGAACTGAACCAAAAAGATCATACCTGGTTCGAATCCAAATTCTCCAGTAGCTGCAATGTAGCCAATCATGGGTGGAATACTTCCGGGAAAGGCTCCTACAAATACTGAGATGGGCGTTAGTTTTTTGAGTGGAGTATACAGAGCAACGTATGAAATAAGTGCTATGATTCCCAGTAAAAATGAAATTTCGTTAATTTGATATAACAAGTAAAGACCTATAATTCCTGTAATTACCGAAACTATTACAGCTTCTAGGACGCCCATTCTTCCTGCGGGAATTGGCCGATTTTCGGTCCGTGTCATTTTTTTGTCTGAATTTCTTTCAATAATTTGATTGAAAGCATTGGAGGATCCAGTGACCAAAAATCCACCTACGAGCAAATAGATAAATACCTGCCAGGAAAAGGTGTAGTCCATTTTGTGAGAAAGAGGAAAGACTTCTCCCGTGAGTAAGGCAATACCGTAACCGAGACCCGCTGAGTAGACAACCAGACTTGCCAATCTCATTTTGGTGAGAGAGGCGTAATCAGCTAATTTTGATTTAATTGAGAAGCTATTTGATGCGTCCAAAGTTTGTTCTAATTCCATTTGAAACAAAATTAGGTATTATTCATTCAATTTTCTACTTATTTGAATGTTATTCAAAAAAAAAGAACAGAGGAAACTCTGTTCTTTTTCAACTTAATTTGTATAACGGATTAGTTGTTTACTTTCGATTCTTTTTGTGTTGAATAGTTTATTCTTAACGCTTCAACTTCTCTTAGCTCATTCTCAATTTTGTCGATGATATCCATATCTACATCATCTTTATCTGCTTTAATCGAAACAGTTGCTTTATCATTAGCAAGAGGAGTTCTTGGTCTTCGCTTTAGTTCAATAAATTCTCTTATTTCCAAAAAGTCTGGAACCACTTTGTCGTCTAACTGAAGACGTGCAGTTGTACCAAAAGCTTTGTTTTTTGGAATACCGGCATTGATATAATCTATCGCTTCGTTTTTATCTAGTTGGATAATTTCTTTCCCGGTTGGCTTTGTTACTTCTACTTTCAAATCGCTTTGTTTCATAGAAGATACAACAACGAAAAAGGCCAATACAGTAAATACAATATCGGGAAGTGAGGCGGTAGAAACCCCTGGCATTTCCTTTGATTTGTTTTGTCTAAATTTTGACATAATATTTTTGTTATTTCAATAGGTTATTGAACGTTCTTAGCAGGGAGCTTTATAATTTTCTGAGGATAAACCTCTCGAATTGCTTTTATTTTTGCTTTGTCTTCTTCAGTTTTTACTTCAGCTCTAATACTTTCGAGCGCTCCGTAACTTACCCCAAATTTTCTAAAAGCCAGTTCGTCTCTCAATTCATTTAGTCCTGTCATAATTTTATCTCTTACGGTAAGGTATGTTCCATAAGTGGTAGATTTATCATATTGGATAGCAATTGTTGCTGCTTTGTTCACGGTTCTGTATGAGCCAACAAGTTTTACTGCTTCTCTTTTTTCTAGCCATTTATCAATGTCTTTTTGGATAGCTCCTTTGTCTTTAAAAGCAGCTGCCTCCAAGTTAGCTTTCAGTATACCTAGTTTTTGATTGCAAACGGCTTCAGTAACTTCATCCATCCTAGGAAGAGATTCAGAGTCAGTAGGGTTTGTCATGAATTCTTTCACAAAATCCCCAATGTCTTCTAGTCCTTTTCCCCATTGGTTCTCGATCATTAATTGATCCTCTTTGTTTACCAATATTTCAAGGATGTTTCTCTCATTTACCTCAGGTTTGTCAATGTTGTTTTCCGTTTTTTGTGGAAGAACAGCAGGCAAACCAGATTCTTTTTCGAGGGTGGTTGCTATAATAATAAAGGCAAGTAGGATAAATGCGATATCTGCTATCGAACTTGCATCTACTTCTTGTAATTTACGTCTTGCCATTTTGAGTTAGTTTTATAAATGATGATTAAATTATTTTTTGTATCCTCGCACAATTCCAATAATTAAATCAACTACCAGAAGTATAGCGCCTGGAATCAATACAAAGAACAATCCGTTTACCCAAAAGTTACTGGATGAAACCATCGCTTGTGCATTGTCAAGACCTTCTTTTTTTACTACGTTTTCAAATCCTGCTGTATCTGCTCCTGAGTTGATAAGAGCCCACAAAAAAGCAAGACCTGCAATACCCACAAAAATAAGAGAAGGCATTCCTTTTTTGAAGTTATTCATCAAGGTAGAGATTAATCCCCATACAAGAAAGACAACCATGAGTCCTCCTGCAAGAAATAATACTATCGTCATGTAATTAACTCCGGCCAGAATGTTTCCATCTATTTTGACTATTTGTGCTTCGTAAGCTGCATCTCCTAGCTCTAGATAATTGTCAGCAGTAGCTTCTTTGTTTTGGTACATTTCTAAACCCATTTGTTCTGGGTCAAAAGATTCTGGTGCACCATTTGCCATCATTCCCCAGAAGAAGTAAAAAGAGACAATAAAAAGTACAACAGTTACCCCAAACAAGGCTCTTGAAAGTGTTTTGTTTTCCATGTTAAAACTATTTTTAATTATTAAAAACTGTGTATACAGAGTTTAATAGTTCTTATTTATTGTTCTTTATTACCATATCTACTAAAGAGATAGAGGCATCTTCCATATCATTTACGATTCCATCAATTTTAGATACGATGTAGTTGTAAAAGATCTGAAGTACAATAGCTGCAACAAGTCCGGCCAAAGTCGTGTTCAAGGCAACTTTCATTGCTCCTGCAATTTGTACTGGCTCAGTTTGTCCTGTTACTTCTATAATATCAAATACCTGAATAATTCCAATTACCGTACCCAAGAATCCAAGCATAGGAGCAGTTGCGATGAACAACGAAATCCAAGACAAGTTTTTTTCTAACAATCCAGCTTGAACACTTCCGTAGTTGATCACTGATTTTTCTACTGCTTCAACTCCTTCGTCTGCTCTGTCAAGTCCTTGGTAAAAGATACTTGCTACTGGTCCTCTTGTGTTTCTGCATACTTCTTTTGCAGCTTCAACACCGCCACTTTGCATAGCTTCATCAATCTCTGCTAATAATTTATGGTTGTTTGTAGTAGACATGTTTAAGTAAATGATTCTCTCGATACTTAGTGCTAAACCTAAAAGGAATACCAAAAATACAAGTGACATAAATGCTGGTCCTCCATCAATGAAGTACTGCTTTACTTGTTGGATGATTCCAACTGTCTTTTTTGCTGGCTCTTCTTCCTCAGCTTTGGCTGGAGTTTCTTCCACAACTGCTGGAGCGGCTACCATATTTGTGTCTTCCATTTCAGTTTCAATTGCCATTGAAGATGAATCTGCATCTTCTGCAAAACTCACTGAGTTCATTCCGAATGCAAAAAGACCGATTAGTGCGAATAATGATATTACTTTTTTCATGGTTATTTTTTTTGTCTTGTTTTTTTGTTGGTTATCTAAAGTTGTTTTTATACTCAATATGCAGAGAGGAAGGGATTCGAACCCTCGATATAGTCACCCATATACACGCTTTCCAAGCGTGCGCCTTCAGCCACTCGGCCACCTCTCTAAAATCCTGCTCTACCGAACAGATGAACTATCAATGTTATCTCTCAATTCTCAAAAGACACGGCAAAATACGAAAAATATTTTAGTACCAAAAGAAAATTAATCAAACGGCTCCAAATTTAATATTAACGGTTTTTATTTTACAATTTTTAAACACTTATTTTGAAATAAATCAAGTATTTCCGACAAGTGAAAATTTAGAATTGTTGTATAATTGTGTAATTATTGATTGATTAGTGCTGAAGCTAAGTTTTGAGAACTTCTGAAGAGGGAGAAACGAAGCAAGCAAATATAACTTAATATGATGAAAGACAATTATTGTATCCTTATGGCTGGAGGAATAGGAAGTAGATTTTGGCCAATGAGTACGGAAGAATACCCGAAGCAATTTCACGATGTACTAGGACTAGGAAGAACATTGTTGCAGCTATCTTTTGACAGAATGCTGATGGTTTGCCCAAAAGAAAACATTTTTATTGTAACCAACTCAGATTATGTAGACGTGGTAAAAACCCAACTGCCAGAAATTGGGGATAATCAAATTTTGCAAGAACCAAGTAGAAAGAATACAGCTCCTTGTGTAGCGTATGCCAGTTATAAAATAAAGACACTTAATCCAAATGCTACTTTAATTGTCGCTCCTTCGGATCATATCGTGATGAGTGAAAATTCATTTAAGTCAACGATGCATATCGCAATTAAGCAATCTAGTTTGGAAAATTGTTTGGTGACTCTAGGAATAAAACCTAATAGACCCGATACTGGCTACGGCTATATTCAGTTTTTGGATAACGTGGAAGGAAGTCCGGAGGATGTGAGAGAGGTAAAAATGTTTACGGAAAAACCGAATTTTGAATTGGCTCAACAATTTATCGAAAGTGGTGACTTTTACTGGAATTCGGGTATTTTTATTTGGTCAGTAGATTCGATTATCGAAGCTTTTAGCAAGTTTCTTCCCTCTATGCATGATGCATTTAGTGAAGGAATGAAAGTATACAACACTGAATTAGAACAGGAGTTCATCAACCACACCTATGCAGAGTGTAAAAATATCTCCATTGATTACGGTATTATGGAAAAGGCCAAAAATGTCTACGTAGTTCTCTCAGATTTTGGATGGAGTGACCTCGGAACATGGGGAGCTCTTTATACTCATATAGACAAAGATCCCAACCAAAATGCCATAATTGGGGATAAGGTGAATATGTACAACTCAGAAAATTGCGTAATCCGTCTCCCAAAAGATAAGCTTGCCGTAATTCAAGGTTTGGAGGATTTTATTGTGGTTGAAGAAAAAGGTGTGTTATTGATTTGTAAAAAATCAGAAGAGCAACGAATCAAACAGTTCGTGACGGATATAAAACAAAAGGGGAGCTAATACAGGAGTTTATTCTTGAATAAAAAGCCTGTCTTTCTTGTGAAGGACAGGCTTTTTTGTTTTAATCTATCGTGGCAATACATTTTAGCTCTATTGCGATGGGAGTGGGTAAGCAATTTATCTCACAAGTAGTTCGGCACGGCAGGTTCTCCTTAAAATATTCGGCATAAATCTCGTTGTAAATCTTGAAATCGTCTTTCATGTTGGTCAAAAAAACTTGTACATCTACAAGCTGCTCCCAAGAGGATCCACTAGCTTCCAAAATGGTTTTTACATTATTAAAGACTGAGTGACATTGCTTGGCAATATCGTACGATTTGATTGTTCCGTCTTCATTCAATTCTACTCCTGGAATTACCTTAGTTCCTCTTTCTCTTGGTCCAACGCCCGAAAGAAATAGCAAATTGCCAACTTTTCTTGCATGAGGATACATTCCTACTGGTTCTGGTGCTTTGTCTGAGTTGATTTTTTCCATTATTTATTTGTTATTTTTATTTCTATTCTTCTATTTTTATCTCTTCCCCATCGCTGTCTGTTTGGAGCTATTGGGTGTTTGTCTCCATATCCTTTGTAGGTCAATCGGTGTTCTTCAATTTTATTTTTAATAAAATAGTGATACACAGCTTTGGCTCGTTGTTCCGACAAACTGTCATTCTTGGATGGAATCCCTGAGTTATCTGTAAATCCACCTATCTCAATTTCTACGGTTTTATTTGTATTTAGGTACCGAATAATTTGTAGTAAATCTTCATTTAACGAATCTGTTATCTGAGTAGAGTTAGGCTCAAAAGTCAATCGGTCTAGCACCAATTTGTCGCCAATATTAAGCGGGTGTTGAAAATTGTTTGGCAGTTCTTTGGCAGTGAAAAATTCTTCTTCGTATGCTGCTTCATCTACTAATCCAGTTGCGCCAAAATCTTTCTTTTGAAGAATTTTTACTTCTATTCTGCGGTTATTTTCCCTGCCCGATTTGTATTTGTTGCTAAAAGCGGGCCTGGAAGAACCATAGCCTTTGTAAGTGATTTGCTCTGAGGAAATTCCTTGTTGAAGTAAATGGTCGTATACAAATTTAGCTCGTTGTTTAGAAAGAAGGATGTTTTTTGCTTCAGAACCAGATCTATCCGTATGTCCTCCAATTTCTAGTTTTAGCTCGGGAAATTTTTCTAAAGCTTCCAATAGTTTCTCTAAATCTGGATTACTTTCGGGATTGGCAATAGTCGTACTTCCAGGGCCAAATTTTACTTCGTACAGAAGAAGGCTGTAGTTTAACGGTATGGCTTCAGGAACCACGACTAGATGTTCAATTTCTAAATGAATATCAGAGCTGTCTATAATTGTGGGCATTGGAGGACAAATTTTTTCGCCCATTCCGTCTTCCAGAATAAATTCCGGAAAGGGAACAAATTCATTGATTTGCGTTCTTATCGTTCGGTATCTTGGGCTTTGGTTTGCTCCGTCCGTGGCAATATCCCAATAACTCGTGGCTTCTAAATTGGTGTATCCGCAAAACTGCTTTAATAAAATGGCTGAGATATATCCGGAGGCATGCCAGCCATTCCAACAATGAAGATACACTGGTCCAATAGAATCATAGGTTGCACTTTCATACACCATTTTTATCATTTCATAAATGTGAGAAGAATCGAAATAATCTAATTGCACATATTCGAATCGATTGGACTTCCCGTTTATGCAATTACAACCTGTTTGGTCAATGATCGAATCAGCATTTCGTTGGTAGAGGTAAACAGATTTTGAAAAACCCTCTTGACAAAGATTGATAACTCCACCTTTTGGTAGCGGATTTTGATTTTTTCTTTTATTGGTTTTGTGGTAATAATTATTTCCTCCACCTCGATAAGCGATTCCGTGTAAGATGGGACGCATATTTCGAGTGCCGTACAATTCCTCAAAATTGTTTCCGTAATTGTCTGTAATCTTGTGAAGTAAATCAGTTTCGTTGTACCGGTTTTTATAAAACAGTGGGCTTAGGCTATCCGTTATTTTATTCACCTTATTGGAATCTTCCAGATAAACGGAGGTAGACGGAAACTGAGCAAAACAACCAAAATAGGAGAGTGAAAATAAAAAGAGAAGAGTCTGTTTCATAAAAGGCTTTTTGATTAACCGACCAAAGATAAAAGTTATTGTGGCCAATTGCAGTTAATCGTTGAGTGTATTTTTAAGATCTCGATAAATGTCTCCCATAAATAACTTTACTCCTACGGTGTAAGTAGGGGAGTTGAAGTTTTCTTCAATGTATCTATTTCCAATAAGTAACAAACGAAAGCCCACGCCAGCACTTATTCCAATGTATTGAAAGATTCGGTAGGTAGCTTTCATGGAGGGTTCGTAGGTAAGAATAAAATGTGAGTTGGATTTGTTGTTGTTTTTTGTTTGGTAAAAAGTTTGTCCTACTCCCAAATAGACAGGAATCGAGAGTTGTAGATTGTTTTTTTCTAAAAAAGAAAACGAAACAAAGGGGGCTACGTATCTCATTTTTAGGGCTGCCGTATCTTTTTCGGCAGTAATGTGGTTAAATTCCGTTGAGAGCCAATTGTAGCTTAAGGCAATAGTGAAGTTGTCATTGAAGGTTATTCCACCTAATACACCTCTTACTTGCGCTCGGTAATTTGCAATAAAGGAGTTGCGAGTGTTGTAATCACCATAAAAAGCAGGGGAGTGGGTTAAGCTCTCCTTAATGGAATCAAACATTTGGCTGTTCCCAGTTAATGGAAGCACAAAAAATAGTATGTAGAGTGCTTTTTTGATGAGGTAAATTTATTAAAAATGACTTTTGATTAAGAGATGATTTCAGAAACTCTATTCATACTGAATTGTTTATAGAAAATAATTGTAAGATTCTCCTTCCTACGAAGGTAGGAATCTTTACAACCAGAATGTTACCATGAACGAAGATTCCTGCCTCAGTGGGAATGGCATTCCTTTTAGAGTGATAATTCCACATTCGGATCCCAAAATATTTCTTTGAATCGGACAATTTTGTCTTCAATTACTTCAATTCCCTCTTTTTCTAATGCATGTTGCATGGTGATTGGGGTAGGGAAGTGCATTTTTCCTGAGAGCATTCCGTTTCGGTTTACTACTCGATGAGCTGGTACAGGTTTTTTTTGCGAGTGAGAGGCGTTCATTGCCCATCCTACCATTCGCGAAGAACGTGGAGTACTCAGTGCTTTAGCTATAGCTCCGTAGTTGGTTACTCTACCTTCGGGAATATGACGGACAATTTCAAAAACAGCTTGAAAAAAATCTTGGTGTTTTTCTGGGATTGAGGTCATGTGAAAATTAATAAATAGGATTGTGAAGTGAAATTAGTGAAATTTTAGTACTTGTTTCATTCAACTTAGAGGCTTTTTTCCCCTCAAAGCATTTCATGAAAATTCTCAAACGGGTTTCGAATGATGTCTTTCTATGCCTCGATATTTTGGCTTTTGCAAAAACTCAGTCTACAGAAAGAGTTGGATTAACTCTTGAACACTCTACTAGGCAAAAAATTGAAGATGGTTCGATAGAACAACTATTTCAACATTCCGAGGGCTCTATTCAAAGCCTCTACCAATAAATCTACTTCTTCTAGCGTGTTGTAAAAACTAAAAGAAGCTCTGGTGGTCCCTGGAATTTCGAAGAAATCCATCAAGGGTTGAGTACAATGGTGACCGGTTCTTACCGCAACACCCATTTTATCTACAATCGTTCCTAAATCGAAAGGATGAACGCCTTCCACAATAAATGAAATAACACACGTTTTGTTTGCGGCTTCTCCAATAATTTTCAATCCATCGATTTTCAATAATTCCTGAGTGGCATACTCCAACAGTTCTTTTTCTTGTTCCTGGATAAAATCAAACCCAACCGACTGAATATAATCAATGGCTACGCCAAGGCCAATTCCTCCCGCAATATTGGGCGTGCCTGCTTCAAATTTATGGGGCAACTCATTGTAAGTGGTTTTTTCAAAAGTTACTGTTTTTATCATGTCACCTCCCCCTTGATAAGGAGGTAGCGTATTCAGGATTTCTTCTTTTCCAAATAAGATTCCTGTGCCTGTGGGTCCAAATAATTTATGACCAGAAAAAACAAAGAAATCGGCATCCATTTCCTGAACATCCAATTTGCCGTGTGTTACAGCTTGTGCACCATCTACAAGAGTGAGTGCACCCTGTTTTTTTGCCATCTTGATTATCTCAGATGTGGGATTAATTGTTCCCAGCGTATTGGAAGTATGAGTAAATGAAACCAATCTAGTTTTGTCCGTCAGGAGGTTGGCATACTCTTCCAGTATGATTTCTCCTTTTTGGTTGATAGGAATTACCTTCAAGATAGCTTCTTTTTCTTCGCAAATCATTTGCCACGGAACGATGTTGCTGTGGTGTTCCATCGCGGTGATAAGAATTTCATCTCCTTTGTTTAGTGATTTGGAAAGTGAACTGGCAATCATATTTATGCCTCCAGTGGTACCTGAAGTAAAAATGATTTCATGCGAGTGTCTTGCATTCAAAAAATGTTGAATTTTTACTCTCGCCTGTTCGTAGACATCGGTAGCTTCTTGGCTCAAAGTATGAACTCCTCTATGAATATTACTATTTTCAAATTCGTAATATTTGCTGATTGCATCAATTACAATTTGAGGTTTTTGGGTAGTAGCTCCGTTATCCAAATACACCAAGGGTTTTCCATTCACTTCTCGCGAAAGGATAGGAAAGTCTGCGCGTATTTGATCAATTGTTTTCATAGTTCAGTTCAATTAGGACATTGATACATCCCGAGAAATCAAGACATTTTGTCCTTGGTTTTGTGTTGTCAATTTTCATCGGTCTTCTATTCGATGTTTTGTTCCTTTCACTTCAATTAAAATCACTCAGTCCTCAATTGTACATTCTCAATTATTAATTTAAAAACCTACTCCATGCCATACATTTCAAGAACTTTGTCTTTCAGTTCTGGAATTCTAATCTTTTCTACCATTTCACCTAAAAATGCTCCAATTAGTAGGGCGGTGGCAGAATCTTTACTCAATCCTCTCGATTGCAGATAAAATACAGCTTCTTCGTCCAATTGTCCTGAAGTAGATCCGTGACTACATTTTACATCATCCGCATAAATTTCTAGTTCGGGCTTGGAATTCATTGTAGCGTCATCCGATAACAAAATGTTGTTGTTGCTCTGAAACGCGTTTATTTTTTGTGCATCTTTTCTCACAAACACCTTTCCATTAAACACTCCCGTAGCTTTATCAGTTACTGTTCCTTTGAAGTGTTCGTTGCTTTCGCAATTTGGCATTATGTGATCAATGATGGTGTGATTGTCAATGTGTTGTTTTTCCTTGGGCTGGTAGGCTCCATACAAGTTGCTTTCGCAGTGCTCTCCTTTTACAAATACATTGGTATTGTTTCTTATCCAGTCTCCGTTCAGGGTATAATTGTAAGCAGAGAAAGTAGAGTTTTTTTCCTGCGTGGCAACATTTGTACTAATCACCTGTATTCCTTGGTTGTAGTTCTGAAGATTATAGTAATGCAAATGACTGTTTTCACCAATAAAAAATTCGTTCACTGAATTATAGAAAAAACTGGAAGTATTGTGATTCATAGAACTTTTGATAATCGATAGTTCTGCGTTTTTTTGTGTCACAAAGAGGTTTCTGGGTTGAGAAATTACCTTGTCTCCTTCCGAATATTGGATTAAGTGGACTGGCTTATCACTAACTCCTTTGGCAATAATCATGATTCCTTCAGAAAAGTAGGCGGTATTGAGAGCAGAAAAGAAATTACTAATTGTATCTAAATTTTTAGAAAAATAAGAGGTTAATTCTTCTGTCGTACATTCTTCAAAGGACTTAATTTCCAACACATCATTTTTGGGCAAAGAGGATAATTCCTCGTTAAAGAACCCGTTTACCATGACGATTTCATAAGTGTCTAGTCCTGCAATTCGTACTTGTGAAAGATCTATTGATGGCGTTGGAATCGGTCTGAATTGATACTGATTTTTTGTAATTTTAGTAGTCCTACTGTACTTCCAATATTCGTCTCTGGTTGTAGGAAATTCCAAATTACTTAGTGCTTTCAAGCCAGATTCCCGGATTGCATTTAATTCATTCCAAAGAGACAATTTGTTTTCGGCAATATACGAAACAAAATCCTGTGTTTTATTTGCGGTAAGTGTTGAACTCATGGTAGTTTTTTCAGAATGTGATTACGCGTTTACTTCTTCCTTTATCCAGTCATATCCTTTTTCTTCCAACTCCAGAGCTAATTCTTTAGTTCCAGATTTTACGATTTTTCCTTTGTACAATACATGAACAAAATCTGGAACGATGTAATCCAATAGTCTTTGGTAGTGGGTGATGACCACAGTTGCATTGTCTTTGTTCTTTAGTGTATTTACACCATGAGATACAATTTTGAGTGCATCAATATCTAATCCCGAATCGGTTTCATCTAAGATTGCTAGTTTGGGCTCAAGCATCGCCATCTGAAATATTTCGTTTCGCTTTTTCTCTCCTCCACTAAATCCTTCGTTCACGTATCGCTTTAATAGCGATTGGTCCAATTCTACCAGCGCAGATTTTTCTTTTACCATTGCCAAAAAATCCTTGGCGGCAATTGGCTCTTCTCCTCGCGATTCACGAGTTTCGTTGATGGCAGTTCTCAAAAAATTCATATTACTCACCCCGGGAATTTCTATGGGATATTGAAACGCCAAAAAGATTCCCATTCTTGCTCTCTCTTCTGTGGAGAACTCCAGCAAATCTTCTCCCATAAAATCAACAGAACCTTCTGTTATTTCATAGTCCTCGTTTCCTGCCAATACCGAAGAAAGTGTACTTTTTCCTGACCCATTAGGTCCCATTATTGCATGAACTTCTCCCGCTTTTACCTCAAGATTTATTCCTTTTAGAATTTCTTTTCCGTCTATAGAAGCGTGTAAGTTTTTAATTGAAATCATTCTGTTTTGTTTCGTTATTTTTAAACATTCTAAATAATAGGCAAATGTAAAAAAAACTTTCCCAAAATTCCATATTTTGAGGTTTCTAAATAAAAAAAAAGGAAAGGTCAACACAAATAAGTTCAAACAGAAGTATTAGTGGAAGTTAATTTGTAATTTTGGCACAAATAATTTGGAGTATTAGTCTATGAAAAACATCAGGAATTTCTGTATCATTGCACACATCGACCACGGTAAAAGTACCTTGGCAGATAGGTTATTGCAAACCACAGGTACCATCAGCGACCGCGATATGCAAAACCAAGCATTGGACGACATGGATCTTGAACGTGAGCGCGGAATCACCATCAAGAGTCACGCTATACAAATGAGGTATACGCAAGAGGGCGAAGAGTACATTCTCAACCTTATTGATACTCCGGGACACGTAGATTTTTCCTACGAAGTTTCTCGTTCAATTGCTGCTTGCGAAGGGGCGCTACTCATCGTAGATGCCTCGCAAGGAATCGAAGCCCAAACGATTTCGAACTTGTACTTGGCACTTGAGCATGACTTAGAGATTATTCCTATTCTCAACAAAATGGACTTGCCTGGAGCCATGCCCGAAGAAGTATCCGACCAAATTATTGAACTTATTGGATGTTCGCAAGAGGATATTATCCCTGCCAGTGGAAAAACTGGGCTAGGAGTAGAGGATATTCTAAAAGCCGTGGTTAGCCGAGTTCCTGCTCCGGTAGGAAAAGTCGAGGCACCTTTTCAAGCCATGGTGTTCGATTCTGTCTTCAATTCGTACAGAGGAATCATTGCTTATTACAGAGTGCTCAATGGGAAACTAAAAAAAGGGGAGAAGGTAAAATTTATCAATACCGCCAAAGAATATTACGCTGACGAGATTGGCAATTTGGGATTGGGGCTTGTACCCAAAAAAGAAATTAGTGCCGGAGATGTAGGATACATTATATCTGGAATAAAAGAAGCGAAGGAGGTAAAAGTAGGAGATACTATTACTACAGTAAACAACCCAACTACCGAGATTGTCAAAGGGTTTGAGGATGTAAAACCGATGGTATTTGCCGGGATATACCCAGTAGATACTGATGAATACGAGGAGCTGAGAGATGCCATGGAGAGATTGCAGCTAAACGATGCCAGCTTGGTGTTTGTGCCAGAGAGTTCGGCAGCACTTGGCTTTGGATTTCGTTGTGGATTCCTCGGAATGCTGCACATGGAAATTATCCAAGAAAGATTAGAGCGTGAGTTTGATATGACTGTGATTACGACCGTACCAAACGTATCGTACAAAGCATATCTCAAGAAGAACAATGAATTGTTGGAGCTGAATAACCCATCGGACTTGCCAGATCCTTCCAAAATAGATTACATAGAAGAACCATTTATTAAGGCCCAAATCATTACCAAATCCGATTATGTGGGAGCCATCATGAATTTGTGTATCGAAAAAAGAGGGATGTTGACCAACCAAGTGTATTTGACTTCGGATAGGGTGGAGTTGTCTTTTGAAGTGCCCATGGCTGAGATCGTATTTGATTTTTACGATAAGCTAAAATCAATTTCCAAGGGGTATGCTTCGTTCGATTATTTTCCTATTGGGTACAAGCAATCCAAACTTATCAAGTTGGATATTCTATTGAATGGTGATTCTGTAGATGCGCTTTCGGCTTTGGTGCATCAAGACAATGCCTACGATTTGGGGAAACGAATTTGCGCCAAATTAAGAGAACTTATCCCAAGACAGCAGTTTGATATTGCCATACAAGCAGCTATTGGCGCTAAAATTATAGCCCGAGAAACGGTGAAGGCTGTTCGTAAAGATGTTACAGCTAAGTGTTATGGAGGAGATATTTCCCGTAAACGTAAGCTTCTTGAAAAGCAAAAGAAAGGAAAGAAGAGAATGCGACAGGTAGGAAATGTAGAAGTTCCTCAGTCTGCATTTATGGCGGTTCTTAAATTGGATTAGGGACGTTTGTTTGCTTTAGCTGCAATAGTTATTGTTTTTGGAATATGTGTTTATTTCAGCCACAACCTCACGATTACACGAGATGAATCTCGATGGGATGTTGTGTATATCAATTCTATTGACAAAGAGGAGTTAGAATTGTATCCTCAAATCTGATTGATTTCCTAACACGGAAGCCGATCCACCTTAAGTAGGTCAAATCGAAGAACAACCGAAACGTTAAAAATGTATTCTGTTTATCTGGTTTCTGCCAGTCATAGAAAGAAGATAAAGGTATTTAGTTCTCATTCTTTGTCAAGAGCTAAGTCCGAATTGGTCCGTGTTTCTGAGAAATATAACAAACCCATTGCACGGTACGCACCACGGACATACAAAAAAATAGGAAAAGAAGAAGGTGATAATTTACTTTGACATTTTAATAATCAAATCCACCAATCTACTCGAGTACCCAATTTCATTGTCATACCATCCACAGATTTTTACTGTGTTGTCCAACACTTGAGTAAGTGTAGCGTCAAAAATACAAGAGGCTGGGTTTCCTAATATATCCACCGAGACAATTTCGTCTTGGTTGAATTCCAAGACATGTCTCATCTCGTTGTTACTGAAGTGTTCAAAAGCTGCGTTTATTTCCGCGATTGATTTTGGATTCTTGATATTGAGAGTGATCTCAGTAAGTGAACCATCTGGCACAGGAACTCTGTTGGCACTTCCTATAATTTTTCCTTCGAGGTGAGTAAAAATTTGGGTGATGGCTGTGGCAGCTCCCGTAGAGGTAGGAATGATAGAGAGAGTTGCCGCTCTTCCTCTGCGAATGTCTTTGTGGGGCCCATCGTGTAAGTTTTGTACACTAGTATAGGAGTGAATGGTTGATAAAAATCCATTTTCTATTCCACACAATTCATCGACAATCTTAATCATGGGAGCTGCACAGTTTGTCGTGCAAGAAGCATTAGAAATAATGGTTTCTGTTCCGTCTAGTTCGTGGTCATTTACACCAAGCACAATGGTTTTAATGTTACCTTCTTTGGCAGGCGCAGAAAGAATCACTTTTTTGGCACCAGCACCTAGGTGTTTTCCAGCTAATTCTGGAGTTCTAAAATGCCCAGTAGATTCTATCACGATATCCACATCGAGTTCTTTCCAGGGTAGAAGTTCGGGGTTTCTTTCGGCAGTAACTCTCAGAGGTTTTCCATTGAGGGTAAGAGTAGAATCGGTAGCGCTTACTTCTCCTGCAAACTTGCCATGAACAGAATCATACTTGAACAAATGTGCCAAGGTTTCGTTGTCGGATAAGTCATTGATGGCGACCAATTCTATGGCGTCATTCTTTAGCATGAGCTTGGCGGTGGCTCTTCCTATTCTTCCAAATCCGTTGATAGCAACTCTGATTTTAGTCATGTGGTATTGTTTTAGAAAGTAAAATTAAGAATAAGTTTCTAGATTGTTGAAACTAATTTCAGGAGTTTAAATCAAAAAAAAAACTGTTCCGAAATGATCGAAACAGTTTTTTGCGTAGCGTAGTGTAAGTCTTATTTTTGCTTGATGAATTTTGAACCTTTATATTTCATTCCATCAGCTTGTACCGTAACAAAGTAAATTCCTTTTGGAAGTGTTGAGGTATTAATTCTGTATTTTATTGTCCCTTTTTGTCTGTTTGTCAAAGTTTCGTTAGCCACCATTTGCCCCGTCAAACTATATACTGAAATGGTCACATCAGCATTTTTATTTAACTCCAATTCTACGTTCGTAAAGTTCTTAGCTGGGTTAGGGTATAAGTTAAAAGAATTAACTTCTACATTCTCTTCCTTACTCTTTTCTTCTAGTGAGAGGAAATCATTACTACTCCAAATTCCTCTACCATGTGTACCAAAGTAGATAGTACCAGAATTAGTACATTCATCCCATCCTCTATATTGTTGTCTCACATCGTATACAGGTACTGCTCCCATTTCATCATTCTGTGCGCTCCATGATGCTCCTGAGTTCAAAGAAACCCATGCGCCAAACTCTGTTCCTGCGATGATTCTTGTAGGGTCGCTCATGTCAATTACTGCATCAAATACCGGCATAGCTGGTAAATTTCCTCTTATGCTTGAAAAAGAAGAGCTACCTGTAGTACTTGCTGCAGTAGTAGATCTTAAAATATTGGTAGGAGCTCCATATCCACCTAATGCAACTACTAAGTGTTCTGGGTCGTTAGGGTCAACACCTAATCCAGCAACATATTGCGAACCATTAAGGATAGTTGTAATCTGTAATTGAGATACACCACTTCGGATGTCTGCGTAGTTGAAAGAGACACTGTCATGATCGTTAATACCATTAATCATATCCTTAGCTTGATCATTGTAATAAACGTTATTGAATCCTTTTACTCTGTATACTTCACCTCCAGAGGTTCCTACATATAGAACATCACCGTCTTTTGAGAATTCCATTTCAGTAACTCTACCCGAGACTGAATTCATCACTTTCCACCAAACTGGTGTAGTTCCGAATCTTAACGCTCCTCGAGTTACCCACACTCCTCCTGATCCTTGAAGACCGAGAGCAAACATAGTTTGAACTCTATCTTGAACTTTTAATGTGTCTCTGTAAGAGTAAGAATAAGCTGTGTCTCCTAGCACATCAATAGTTGTATCAATTGTTACGGTTACGGCCGTAGGTAATACGTAAGGAAATTGGACTCCCAAGTTCTTACTTCCAACCATTACAGTAGAACCAGCCGGTAAGTTTTCTGTAGCATAATAGAAAACAGAGTCTTTACTGTTCACATCATTCGCTGTCTCGTATAATCTTGTAACGTTATAGAATGGTTTTACAGAGCTTGGTAGAGCATCTATTTCTGTCCCAGTAAAAGTACTACCACCACCTTTTGTTGCAGAGCGGTAATTAGCACCTGTGTAAATACTAGAAAATAATACGTTAGGATCTAGATGAGAAATTTCACAATCGAATCCATCACCTCCATTCACTCTTCTGAATTCGAGAGGGGAGGTTCCTGGGTTGTTTACATCTTTGTATTGAGTACCATTATCTTGCGCTCCTCCAATAAGGTCTCCAAATTTGGAGTATCCTATTCCGTAAAATTGGGTTACGTTGTACCCTCTATTTGCAGGATAATAACGAATATTGTTTGAAGTTGCGTTGTCTGAAATTCCGATTCCTCCATCGTTTCCAACATACAATCTATTTGTGTTGTCCCATACCATTTCGTGGTGATCGGCATGAGAGTATAGTGAACTAGTTTGTGGCACTTGTGATGAAGAAACTTGCGACATTTGACCAAATGGTGCAGAAGTGGCAGATTCTATCCATCTAAACACATTGATCCCTCCGATCAAGAATTTCTTTGGATCTCCTGGTATTGTTGTAATAATGTTGTTGTAGTTTCCTTGATACTGAAGACCATTGGCGAATGGATCCGTTGTTAATACAGTGGTTGGGTCAGTTCCATTTGGTGTTTCTGGTACAACTTCGGTCCAGGTTGCTCCATTGTCATGCGAGGCAGAAATTCCAGCCAAAGAAGAATTAGTTTTCACCATTGAAGCGTAAATTGAATATTTTCCGTTTGGATTTTTGTCATGCGAAATAGCGTATTCTATTCTTGAAATTGCAGATCCTGTTGCGACTTCTTTTATTTGTCCAGCTCCAGAACCAGAAACTTTTGTCCAACTACCTGAACCTTCTTTTACAAAAGTTCGACTACCTAATCCAGCAACGATTACATTTCCATCATTCGAAATTTTAAGGTCCGTTACAGAACCAGTGATTCCCGATTCAGCAGTAAAAGTAGTTTTATTTGTAACCTTGTACAATCTAATCGGGAAATTTCCCCCTACATAAATAACATCTGTTTCGTTAGGATCGGCTACAATCGCATTTACAGAGGCAGTTCCCCAACTTGGAGAAGGTGCAAGTTGATTCCATGTGGTACCTCCGTCTGTGGTGTAATATACTCCATCAGCTCTGTGTCCTCCACTACCACCGTTGGCAATACTAGATTCTTGGGTAGATCCCGTTCCTACATAAATGGTTCCATCAGAAGTTTGAGCCATGGACGATACAGACAATACATCTGTAAAAGCATCAACTCGTGACCAAGTATTCCCTCTATTCAGTGATTTAAATAACCCACCTGATACACTACCTGCGTACACAATGTTATTGTTCGAATTGTCTACCAGAATAGCTCTTGTTCGACCCCCAACGTTGTCTGGTCCTTCGTCTGCAAGAGTGAGGATAGAGCTTCTGCTTGCACTTGCTGCTTTCACAGCTTGCCAGGCCGCAGAAAAATCACTCGCTTCCATTTTCCCAGTGCGGATGTTTTTTCTCATTTCTTCATACAAATCAATACCGTGTTGGGCACTTGTTTTGTTGAAAGAAACCGAGTTTTCTCTCGGATTATATGCGGTTAAGCTGCTTTCGCAGTTTCCACATGTGAGATATGATCCTATTCCCATTCCTGAGATTAAAATTCCACCTAATACTAGTTTGGTAGTGTTTTTCATAAGCTATTATTTTCCTGTTGTAGGTAAATTATATGGTAGTTATTACAAGTAAAAAAATGATTTTTACTTTTTATTAGCACTAAAATTAAGAATTTTTAAAACTAATTTGTTTGAATTTTGAATAAAATTTATACAATTCTATTTCGTGAGAATTAAAACAGATGTTTTTCAGCGTGGTAACTTGATCTTACAAGTGGTCCACTTTCTACAAACCTAAATCCTTTTTCCAAACCTATTTCTTTGTAATAAGCAAATTTTTCTGGCGTTACAAATTCGGCTACGGGTAAATGCTCTTTTGTCGGCTGAAGGTATTGTCCTAATGTGAGGATATCGACATTCACGGCTCTCAAATCATCCATAGTTTCCAGGACTTCTTCTTCACTTTCACCTAATCCAAGCATCACACCAGATTTGGTTTTCATACCGCCTTCCTTGAGTCTTCGCAATAATTCTAAACTTCTGTTGTATTTTGCTTGGATACGAACTTCTTTCGTCAATCTTCTTACTGTTTCAAGGTTGTGTGAAACAATTTCGGGTGCTACGTCAATAATTTTTTGAAGATTCTCCCATTTTCCCATAAAATCTGGAATAAGAGTTTCCATGGTGGTGGTAGGTGATTTTCTTCGGATCGCTCTCACGGTTTGGGCCCATATTTCTGCTCCTCCATCAGGTAAATCATCTCTATCTACAGAAGTAATTACGCAATGTTTTACTTCCATCAGACTTACCGACTTGGCTATTTTAGCTGGCTCAAACACATCCACTTCGTCTGGTTTCCCAGTGGAGACATTGCAAAACCCACAAGATCGGGTGCAAGTATTTCCTAAAATCATAAAAGTAGCCGTTCCTGCTCCCCAACATTCGCCCATATTGGGGCAGTTACCACTTTGGCAAATGGTGTGAAGACCATGGTCGTCAACGATTTCGCGGACTTTCTTATATTCTTTTCCAATAGGTAATTTTACCCGAAGCCAATTTGGCTTTTTTACTTTTTCTTTCACTTCCATTTAGTCGTAATACTTTTTACCAAATAATAATTTGATGTATAAATTGTATAAAATAACTTCTTCTTTCTTGAATGCCAAAATCGGTGCGCCTGAGGGATAAATATCGATTGCTACACCAGTTTCTAAGGCAAATATGTTTTCTCTTTCTTTGGCTAATTCAAATTTAAAACCTGTTTCGAAATGCCCTCCAAGGATGACATTCATTTCATTAAAACCTGCACCAAAACTTCCTTTTCCATAGATGTTAGATTCGTTGTGGATGTTAGGATCGTATCGCTCTTCACTATTTACAGTAATTCCGTCTTCTTGGTTTACAATATCTAGATATATAGGTTTTAAAAATCCAATATTGGCTCCTGTTTTCCAATTAAAATAGACACTCACCCCTTTTTCTCTTAGTTTTTCGTAAATCATATATTGCTGACCATATCCCAATCTTACGTTGTAGAGAGAGTTAAGCTTTCCAAATTTGAAGGCTCTAGAAAAACTGTTTTGTGAAACTTGATACCTTATTTTATATTCTTTGGGATCTTTGATGTTTACTGCGTCCAAACTGAATACATGATACCGTTTGTAAGTCTTGAATTTTGCATAAGATAGGTTTCCTCCCCATCCATTTGTATGCAAAATGAATCCTCCAAACCACTCAGAGCGGAAGCCAGCGAGATTTTCCTGCTTTGCCGGGAGCTGCGCATAGGAAACTGAACTAATCAAGGACAGAAAAGCGATATATAGAAAAATCTGTTTCATTGTTTTTTTACGAATAACAAATATAAGCAAAGTTTAGGTTGGATGAGTGAATTTGAAAAAATGGTCAAAAAAAAACACAACCGGTAGAGGTTGTGTTTTTCTTATGCCGGTAAAAAAGCTTAAAATGTCTCTTCGCTTTTTGAAATTTGAATGTCGTCAGCTTCAGTTGAAGTAGTTTCCGCTTCTATAGTCGAAAGTTGCCCATATGCATCACAATGTTGTTTTTTAGTTGTACAAGAACTTAAAAATACGGAAATTAAAAGGGTCGATACTGCTATTTTTGTTATTTTTTTCATGGGTTACATAGTTTAATACACAAAAAAACGCATATTTCTCGGGTAGATGACGATTGCTGGATTGTAGTTACAAACAAGTTATAAACAATTAACCGTATTGATTTGAATGCTCTCTGTGAAAATTAGGATTAGCAGTGTTCGCTTATTTTTTTTGTTCGGTTTTACGAAATATTCCACTTGGTGTTGTAGTTTTATCTCAAATGAATGTAATAAAATCTCTTAGATTGGTCTTGGTGGTTTTCTTTCTTGTGATGGAAGGGAAGGCACAGGGATTTCTTAAATTTCATTATAGAGATTCGGCTATTGTGCTACAACACTTCCGCGACTCAATCCAAATTGAGGGTATCAAGAATAGGACACTTGCTCAACTTCAATCTCAAGGTTATATTACAAGTTGGTTAGAGGAAAAGGAGACCGTGAAAGACACTCTTTTTTTTCAGGTTAACAGGGGCAAAAAGTACCTTTGGAAGGAGGTGACGTACTCCCAAGAACTAAAAAGAATTGGTTTAAAGCTCGATTGGAACAACTACTTTCAGCCTCAAGAGTTAATGGATAATATTACCCAGATTTTAACGCATTTTGAAAATGAGGGATTTCCTTTCGCTTCTTGTTATTTTGATTCGGTGAAAATAATGGATGATTCCATTTTGGCTCGTTTTGCCGTGAATAAAGGTTCGCTTATTCTTTTCGATTCTCTCGAAATCAAAGGAGACGCTTCTATTCAAGACCAAACTGTAGCACGGTTAATCAATTTTAGAAAAGGGAGAGTTTACAGTGAGGCGTATGTGCAGAATCTTTCCAACGAAATATCATCTTTGAGTTTTTTATCTAGTATAAGAGCACCTGAAGTGTATTTTTCTCCCGGAAAAGCTTCCCTAGTGCTCTATCTTACATCCAAAAAAAACAATCGATTTGATGGAGTAGTGGGGTTGAATCCTAATGAAAATAGAGAAGGTGTAGAAATAGTGGGTGAGGTTGATATTCAGTTAAGAAATGTGCTGAAACGTGCTGAAAAAATTGGTGTAAGTTGGGAAAAAATAAAAGAAAATTCTCAACGATTTAAATTGGGGGTTTCCTATCCTTTTTTGTTTGGGTCCAAATTTGGTTTGGACACGAAGCTCGATTATTTTCGTCAGGACACCGCATTTGCTACTCTCGCTTTTCAAGCAGGGATTTCTTATTTTATTGATAATAACCAATCTTTTGGAGTTGGTTGGTCGGCAGAAAATTCAAATTCTTTGGTTGCCAATTCCCAATTATCTGAGATACCAGAATCCAATTCTTTTTCTTCTCACTATGTGAGTTTTAAGTTTCTTAATAGGCAGTTGGATTATGTGTTTAATCCCAGAAGAGGGTTTGACTTGGAGTTTGAAATTAATTCGGGGATCAAAGCAATTGAGAAACAAGAGGGGGCAACTAATGATTCTTACCAGGGACTAACGGAGCGCACAAGACAGGTTAAATTCAATGCTGAATTTTCTCAATTTATTCCTCTATTTAAGAAAGCTACTGCGCTTTTTCATTTTTCTGGTGGTAGTTTGCTGGGAGAGAATATCTTCGTCAACGAATTATACCAGTTAGGTGGGCTCAATTCGCTAAGAGGGTTTAATCAGCAATCGCTGTTTGCTTCCAATTATTATTTTGCAACAACCGAATTTCGTTATTTATTTGATAGAAACTCCGTTGTATTCTCCTTTATAGAAGGTGGGTTTTATGAAAGTAATCAATTAAATAATTACCAGAATGGTTTTCCAATCGGGGCTGGTGTTGGAGTTAATTTTGCCACAAAGAGTGGTATCTTTTCTCTTACCTACGCCTTAGGAAAGCAAAATAATAATCCGCTCTTGTTCAGGAATGGAAAAGTACATTTTGGATATGTGAGTGTTTTTTAAATAAAAAAAGCCCCAAGTTGATTTATCACTTGGAGCTTCTAAAATACTACGGTGAGAGTCTATTGTTTTATAAATTTAAGCTGTGATTCAAATGTGCTTCCGGTAACTTTTACCTGGTAGATTCCCTCTGATAAATTTGAAACATCGATTGATTCAAACCCTCTTTCAAGACCTTTCACTTCCATTGATTTTATTTTTTGGCCAACCGAGTTAAAAATAGAAATGGTCATTTTTTCTGCATTTTTTAGCTCATACTGAAGGTTCAAGATGTTTTGAGTGGGATTTGGAAAAGCAATTAATTCGAGCAAAGAAGATTGTTCTTCTAAGCTAATTGAGTTTGTTAAACAGGGAGAGGCGTTAGTCTCCTTGTTCATTGTGGTAAAGTCAATGTAGCAGGCAAAATTCATGCTGTCTATAAAAGGGTTTCTGTTGTTTTGTATGGATTCGATGTAATCGTTTCTTGCCATTTCTTCCTCGTCTACTGGATCCATCCAATGCCATTGTTTCAAGATGGTTTCTTCTTGTCCGTAAGGCACGGTAAAAGCATCGATAGGATCTGGAATAGACCAGTTGTTTCCGTCTATTGAGTTGTAGGCTGTGGCCATATAAAATATTGCTCTGGCTGCATTTCCTTTGTGCGAATCTCTTGGTTCATACACTTGTTTTCCTCGTGAATCTAAACCGTATTTGGCACCGCCATAGGAACTAATCACGGTGATTACTTTGCCAAGTGGTTTGTTGCTTCTTACGGCATTCGCATTGTTTTGATTTACTGGATACAAATTGTGATAATCGTTGTATTCAGGTTTTGTTTGGTCTCCAAAAGTGGGCATCCAACTTTGAGGATAGGTATGTTCTCTTGAAATTACGCTAAAATTAAACGGTGCAGAATAAATATATTCCTCACCAGAGTATGCACAAGTAACTACTTTTTCATTGTTCACCGTATCTCGATGAACAAAATCTTGGATGTACGTATCATCAAAATCACTGTAGAACATCAAGGTGTGAGGATTTATTTTTGAATGCAGTTGAGTGACAAAATTAGGGCTCGAAACCGAAATTCCGTTGTAGTACGTAGGTGACTGCATTGATATCGGTGTAACTACTGAATTTATTCTGGGTGTAGAGTTGTAGTTACTGTAGATGTCAGATCCGCTAAAGGCGAACACTGCCACATGGTAGGTTGAGTTGGCATGTGTCTCTTTCGATAAATAAGACAAGTTTTTTCCTACATAAGCAACCTTGGCATTTCCTATGCTTTCACCGGCAGAGTATTCAACTCCATCAGTCGGAACTCCAGTGGGTGCACTTCCTTTTTTAAATAAGACCAAATAGCTTTCATCACTCAGTGGGGTGGTAGGTACAAAGTTCACCTCGTATTTGTATGTTTTTACATTTGAAAATGAAACAGACGATGGGGTGGCTGGTTCAGTAGCCAATCCATTGCCATATCCCACAAAGTTGATAATATAAGGGTTTTCGCTGGTGTCATTATTCGAAATCGAAATAGTAGAAGTTCGTGTACCTGCAGCCGAGGGTGTAAAGTCTATACGAATAGTATCATTCGATAAGCTATCCACCGTGGAAGGAAAAGAAACGACCGAAAATTCAGTTGCGTTACTACTTGTTACTCCCGAGATTCTTAGGGTGCTATCAGTTCCTTGATTTTCCACAATGAGGTTGATTCTTCTTGTTGAGCCAAGCGTTTCAGACGTGAAATAACTAGCTCCGCTAAATACGGTATCGTTGTCAATTAGTGCATTTATTTCTGCTTCTGGTGTAGCCAGAGGAACTCCAATTGCTATATCATCCAATGAAATGTTTACTCCGCTTACCTTATTAGTGTAGTAAAATCGGATAAAACGCGTATTCGGCAGACAAGTATCTTTAAATTGCGTGTAAGCTGAGGTGCTAATCGCTGAATTAATCAAAGTTCTGGTGCTTGTCCAGGTAGTTCCATTCGGTGAGAACTCAATATCAAGGGTTCCTTGAAAAGGTGCTCCACCCACATTTTGACCTTTCAGGAAATAAGAAATTTCTCCTGCTTCTGCAGCAATTTCTATTTCGAGCCACTGGCCAGTTCCATTGAGTTTGAAACTAGGAGCAGCAATGTTTCCGTTACTCGCATAAAATGAGGGAGGATAACTACCTCCACCTAACGTAAATCCCGTAGGTAAAATAGTGTTAGGAAAGGCCCATGAAAATGGAACGGGTGCTTGCGAAATGGCAGCGGAACTCAACACCAGGCTGAGAAAAATGATGATTGATTTTTTCATTGTCGTTTGGTTAAAATTTAATTTGTAATGAAGCATTGTATCTACGTCCTAATCCGTAAAAAACAGCGGCAGATTGTGCGTCAAAACTATTGGTGGTTTGTCCGGTAAACCGATCGTTGTTTTGTGCATCAGAAATATATCGTGTGTCTAGCAGGTTCAAAATACTCATACGAATACTGAGCATCGGTTGTTTCTTTTTTGCTCCAATTCCTTTCAGTCTAAATGAGTATCCAGCATGAAGGTCCATTAGTCCGTAAGAAGGGATTCGCCAAGATTCTCTTCCTGCATTTTCGCCATCAAGGCCTCCTGGTTCAAAATCAGCATAATACCTATCAAACCAGGTATACTGAGATTTTATGTAAAGTTTTTTCGTTAAATTGATGCGGATTTTTGCTCCCATTTGAGTTTGAGCGGCATCCCCCACGTGTACTCCTCGGGCATCAAAAGAAGCATACTGAATATTTCCAGTGGCATCAGTAATGGTTGCCCCATTGTCGTTTAAGAAGGTGATACTATCTTTTTTACTCATCCATTTCCATTCTCCTAGAGAAAGCATTCCTTCTAAAGTTAAATACTTATTCATTTTATAAGCAACTTCAAATTCAGCTCCCATGTGCAAAGCATCCATTTGAATATTTGCATTAAAAGATTCATTATCCTCTCCTGTTCTTCTCACCGTATAGGGCCGATCTTTCCAATTCGTTACATAAGTATTTATGTTAATAGCAACTTTATTTTTCTTGAATGCATATCCTAGCTCTGCAGCTTGTACCTTTTCGTTTACAATATTTTTTACTACTTCATTGTTTTGATCGATTACATTGGCAAATTTTGGGACGTTAGAAAGGTAACCGAGATTTACAAAAAGGTTAGAGAATTCATCGAAGATGTAATTTGCTCCAGTTTTGATTGTAAATCCTGGTCTTGTCACCCATTTTGTTTTGTAGGTTTCAAGTTCTTCAGAGTCACGCGTGTATTGAGTTCCATTTACATTCACCGTGTCATAGTACCCAACGGCATATTGCTCACCATCAACTGTTACTGTCTTTTTTCTAAAATAATCTACGCCTTGATACCCCGATGCAGAAATAGAAGCACTTCCAAAAATGGACCACAGTTGTTTTTTGTATTCCACTTGTCCAAAGGCACCTCCCCATCTTACTTTACCCAAGTCATGGTAAAAATATTTGTCGCCTTCTCTATATACTCTTTGGTTTGTGTTTTGGTTTCCTCCTAATTCCTTGGCATAATCCGCATCTAATAAATTATACACTTGTCGGTAGTGTTCTCCTTCATAACTTCGTAAGTCGATACCTCCAGAGTATGTTACGTGATCATTTTTTACGTAAGTTGCTGTAGAAAGCAAACCGTACCAAAAGTGATTGTTTACACTTTGATAGATGTTAGAATTTGCAAATCTTTCGGTAGGATGATAAGCCGGATCAATGTTAGGTCCAAAATCTCCGCTTGTGTTTTGGTCATAAACGTATTGGGCATCTAAACCTCCTGTTACAGGATTAATCGAGGCATTTCTCATTCCTGTTCCGCCACCTCTTCCTATGGAGAGGTAGGCTACGTTGGTCAAGTAAAACTTCTTATTGATTTGCCAAAAATCTCTCAAAGTGATTTGAGGTTTAAAATACTTGTTCTCCTGCTGATACATGATTTTCTCTTCCCCATTTTTGTCTACATATTCTCCCCAAAACTGATTGAATTTTATTCCGTGGTCTTTTCCTGCACCTGCGGCAAATTGCGCAATAGCATCGTCAGGCACACCGAGGTCTCGTGCTTGCTGCTCGTCATAGAATGAGATGGGTTGCTTGAAGGATCTCTGACCATGACTCTGAGGCGCGCCAAAAGCAGATAAACTTATGAGGTGTTTTTTTATTCTTTTTTCAGCTTTTAAGTAAAAAAAATATCCGTCAGTGTATGTAGCATCTACATATCCTTCTCCTTTTTTTCGGGAGAATGCTCCAGTAAATCCCCATCCACTTTTTAGTTTTCCAGAATTAAAACTAAAGGACTGACGCTGAAACATTCCTGTTCCAATTTCAGTTTTTACGCTAAGTTCAGGCTTGGAGTCAATTCCTTTGGTAAATATATTCATTGTACCTCCCACAGACGGAACTGCGAGCTTAGAGACACCTAGTCCACGTTGAACTTGAATGGTTTGAGTTACCATGTCCAATCCAAACCAATTGGACCAATATACCCAGCCATTTTCCATGTCATTTACTGGAACTCCATCAATCATTACCGCAAGGTTTCGTTGGCTAAATCCACGGATAGTAATTCGTGCATCTCCGTCACCCCCTCCACTTTGTGTGGCATACACACTCGGTGTCGAATTTAGCACCATTGGGATGTCTTGAGAAGCTAATTCTTCATTCAGTTTTTCCCTCGAAATATTCGTAAAGGCTACGGGAGTTTCTCTTTCCTTTGCAATGTCCGCAACAATCTCTACCTCTCGCATTTTTTTTGTCGAGAGTTTTACATCCAAGAACTGAGTACCTTTTTTAATGGTAATTTTTTTTTCTTTAGGTAGCATTCCTACGTACGAAAAATTGATAGATTGGGGGCCCAGAGGCAAGTCCAACTGATAATTACCATCCATATCCGTGGTAGTTCCTTTACCATTTCCATAAATAACTAAGGCTCCAATAAGAGTTTCTCCGGTTATTTCGTCTGTTAGGGTTCCTTTTAAGGTTCCTGTTTGAGCAAAAAATCCTATCCCTGAGAACAGAGATAGGATTAGTAAGTTTATTGATTTTGTCATTGTTATGTGACTGTTAGTTTAGTACAATTTTTTTAGTAAGTCTTTGACCGTTTTCGAATGTCAAGGCTACAAAATAAACTCCTTTTGGGAGTTTTGATGTGTTAATTCTTGTCGTAGTGGAATTCGTTGTAGTTTGAATTACTTTGCTTCCAAGAATCGAGATAATTTCGATATTGGTTGGTACAGAGGAGGTGCTTATGTTTACTATCCCCGAATTGGATGGGTTTGGATACGCTCTAAAAGCTTCTTCTCGTAGAAGTTCGTCTGTTCCTGTCAAACCTGAACAGTTACAACTGTGGAAGCCTAGGTTGCTAAAGTTTAATGGGGATAATGTATCCCATTCAGTTCTTGGGTCAAAAATATCCAAAGCATTTACGTCACCTTGAGTTACATTGAATTTCCTTACCATTACGTGGTCTTTTGTCCATGCAGTGGAGTCTCCCGAAACTGAGATTAAAGGCCACCCGTAAGAGCGGTGGTTACTTGGCACTCCATTTACCACTCCTGGATCTTCACTTACTTTTCCAATTACATCAATTGGAGTTGTTCCTTTGAACAAGGCTACAACATCGTTTCCGTTGAAGTACATCACATTGTTTACGTTGTAATCTGGGCAAGCAAATATATTCGCTCTTCCTTGTAAGGTATCCCAAACCGGAGCTTCTTGCCCTGTTCCAGTTGAATCTCTTTTATCAATCACAATAACAAAAGTACTTTTTGCACCAATTGCTCCAGAAAGAGCAAGTCTTTTTTTGCTGTCAGCCGAAGAAGATCCGTTTGAATATCTTCTCAATTCGTATTGAGAAAGATCGATTTGTGCATTTGTTGGGTTTACTATTTCAATAGCTTTGTTGTTCGACCATCCTTCAACATATTCAGAAATGAACAGTTCATTACATTGGCTCTTGAGAGTTAGTGTAGTGGATAGCGCAACAATTGAGAGTATAATTTTTTTCATAGCGATAACTTTTAAGTAATAATTTTCTACAAAAATAATATTAATATTCTTTCGTTCCCAACTATCGTGTTAACAAATTATCAACTAATTTTTATTCTCTTGGGACAAATAAATTGTCATAAAGAGATTTTTATCCATACTTTTGTGAAGTAGTTATGCAAGAATTTAGAACCAATAACCCCAAAACACACTTTTGTTTGTTTAGTGAGCTGTCTCGTGAACAAATAGTTTCGTTGCGCCTACAAGAAGTGGATAGAGTTTACAAAAAGGGTGAATCACTCTTCGAAGAAGGAGGGTATCCAAAGGCTCTTTATGTGGTATATAAAGGTATTGTAAAGATTCACAAATACGGTGCAAATGGCAAAGAGCAAATCACAAGACTAGCTTCTGCAGGAGACCTAATTGGGTATCGTTCTATCTTAAATGAAGAGAAATATTCGGCATCCGCCAGTGCTGTAGAGGAGACTCGCCTGTTCAAAATTCCCTCAAACGCTTTCATTACACTTATAAAAGAAAATTCAGATTTTGCTCTGAAGGTAATGAAGATGTTGGCTGAAGATTTGCGAAATGCAGAGAAACAAGTGATCGATATGGCCCAAAAATCTGTGAGAGAGAAGGTTGCAGAGGCGCTCATTTTACTCTCAGATAAATTTGGTGTGAACGAGCATACGGCCGCTCTCAATTCTATTCTTACCAGAAAAGAAATAGGAGACATTGCTGGGGTAACAACAGAGAGTGCAATTCGAACTATTTCTGATTTCAAAAAAGAACAAATTATTGAAATTGAAGGAAAAAGAATTTTAATTAAAGACTTAACTAAGCTTCAAAGAGAAATTTTATAAAGTTTCTTTTCTGGCTTAATTATTGAATAAAATACCGCAAAACTGGTTTAGTTCGGTTAACTTTAAGTCATGCGTATTTATCTTTTCATAGTTATCTTGTTCTCCTTATCTGCCAATGCCCAGTTTGGTTTTGATAAAATTGACCATGATTTTGGTGATATTTATGCCGGAAATGATAGAGTTGTGGATCTGAAATTTCGGAATACAACGCCCGACAAAATATTTCTGCTAAGAGTGAAACACGGAAGAGAGATCAAAACTCTCGTTTCTGGACAAACAATAATTCCCGATAGTTTATTAGTGATACGCTTTAAATATAATCCTGATAAAAAAGGGAGGTTTCGTATCGAAATTCCGATTTACCTCAGTAATAGTTTGGAGCCTTTTATTTTTACACTAAAAGGAAATGTAAAAGAAATAGATAATTCTTTGGGGTTGGCTTGTCCAAGTTTCGACAATCCCAATGCCGGAGTACCACCCATTTTTGACTTTAAAGGATTAGTACTAGATTTCGATACAAAAGAACCCATAAATAACGCCTCAATTACCTTCGTAAACAATGGAACAATTTCTCAGATTGAAGAAACAGATAGAAACGGGAAAGTAAAAACAAAAGCAATTATCGGTTTGTACTACTTTGTGGTTGATGCGGAAGGATACATCGGAAAAGAGTTTGCTAAGTATATGAATCTTAACAATGATTCTATTTTGGTTTTTTTACAGAAACCTTCAGTTGATCCAGAGCGAAGAGAGCTTTTCGTAGTGGAAGAAAAGACAGATACTCTCTCCAAAAGAGTGTTTGAGTATTTCTTAGACACGAATGATAGTTCGGGAACGACAGACGATACTTTTGGAAAAGACTCTGTTCTTTCTCAATCTTTCATAGTAAAGGATGAACAAGAGAAGAAAGCGATAGTGAGCCAGAGGGATACGATGAATTCTATAACGAAGAAAAAAACTAGCTACAAATCGAATAATATTGTGTTTTTGCTCGATGTCTCCACTTCTATGAATTCTGAGGGTAAGTTAGATTTGCTGAAGGCTGCATTAATTGAAATGGTGAAAAAGTTGAGTGAAAACGATACTATCACGCTGATTTCTTATTCAACCTTTTCTAAGGTAATTGTGGAAGGGATTTCTGCGAAAGAAAAACAATTATTGATTGAAACAATAAAGGAGATAAAAGCCCAAGGAATGACCGCTGGAGGTGACGGAATGAAGCTAGCTTACAGGCAGGGGCGGGCTCATATTATTGAGGGAGGAAACAATCAAGTAATTATGGCGACAGATGGTAAATTCAATAAAGGAAATATGAATCTAGACAGGTTGGTAAAGAAAAATTATGAGAGAGGAATTGGACTCACTGTTTTGGGCATAAAAAATAAGTCAGAGGATGCTGAGAGTATGAGTTCGATAGCAGAAATAGGAGGTGGTCGATTTTTGTTGATTCAGAATTACGAGGACTCCAAAGAAATTCTTATTTCTGAAATTAAAAGAACTTCGGTGGTTTATTCGGAGTAGTTTTTCAGAATTGTGGAGGAATATCAGTTTATTAGCTACCTTTGTTTCATAATTTATTTTCGTGATTTCAAAAGATACCATAGCGCAAATATTTGACACAGCCCGAGTAGAGGAGGTGATACAAGATTACGTAACCCTAAAGAAAAGAGGGGTTAACTTAATTGGGAACTGTCCATTTCACGATGAAAAAACGCCTTCATTTACTGTTTCACCAACAAAAGGAATTTACAAGTGTTTTGGATGCGGAAAAGCGGGGAATTCGGTCAATTTTGTAATGGATCATGAGCAATTAACCTACCCAGAAGCTCTCCGATATTTGGCCAATAAGTACTCAATAGAAATTGAGGAGAAAGAACAAACTCCTGCTCAAAAAGAGCAGCAATCGGTGAGAGAATCACTTCAAATAGTTCATTCTTTTGCTCAAAAATATTACACAGAACAGCTTTTGGAAACCGATGTAGGGAAATCAATAGGGCTTTCCTATTTTATTGAGCGAGGGTATTCGATGGAAACTATTACCAAGTTTCAGTTAGGGTATAATCCGGATTCTTGGGATGGATTTACTTCCGAAGCCTTAAAAAAAGGTTACAAAGAAGAGTATTTATTGGCGGCAGGTCTTACCAAAGGCGAACCAGGAAAAAGGTTCGATTTTTTTAAAGGACGAGTTATGTTTCCCATCCATACGATTACTGGACGAGTAATCGCATTTGGTGGTCGAACTCTCAGGAATGACAATAAAACAGCGAAGTATTTTAATTCTCCCGAAAGTGAGTTGTACATCAAAAGCAAAGTCTTGTATGGCTTGTATTTTGCAAAAAAAGACATTGTAAAGAAAGATGTTTGCTACTTGGTAGAAGGGTATACAGATGTCATATCGCTCCATCAAAGAGGAATTGAGAATGTTGTAAGTTCTTCGGGTACTTCTCTTACAACTGATCAGATAAAATTAATTAAGAGATACACACCCAATATTACCATGCTGTTTGACGGTGATGTTGCTGGGATCAAAGCTTCTTTTCGTGGAATTGATATGATTCTAAAAGAAGGGTTGAATGTTAAAGTGGTGCTGTTTCCTGATGGAGAAGACCCCGATTCGTATTCGAAAAAATTGAGCCAGCCTGAACTAGAAGATTTTATTGAGACTAACTCGAAAGATTTTATTCGATTCAAAAGTGATTTGCTCCTCTCGGATGCTAAGAACGACCCTATAAAGAAAGCTGAATTGGTGAAAGACATTTTAGGAACGGTGTCGGTGATATCAGATGAGGTGAAACGTTCTATCTATATGTCAGAGGTTTCTTCGATGTTCGAAATTAGTGAGAAAGCACTGTACAATGAATTGAATAAAACTCTTCGAAAGACATTTAATCAAGAAAGAAGAAGTCGTAATGAGCCTGAACAGGAAATTTCACTTCCTTATTACAAGGAAGAAACAAAGCAGCCCAACTATTCCGAAAGTGGGTTGAATCATCTGGAAAAAGACATTATCCGATTGTTGTTGAATTATGGTGATCATGAAGTGGTTTTTTGTCAAAAAAATCCAGAATCAGGTGAAGTGGATGAAATCGTAACTACTACTGCGAACTATATTGTAGTGACACTTGCTCAGGATGAGATTAGGTTTGAAAACGAAACTTATCAGCACATTTTTGATCATTACGAAAAACTTGTTAATCAAGAAAAAGAAATTTCCAACAAGCCCTTGATGCTAAATACAGACTCAAAGATTGTTGAAACTGTGGTGTCTCTCGTTTCTACCAAATACGAACTAAGTGAAAACTGGAAGGTTCAGCACAAAATCTATGTAACAACCGAAGACATGAAGTTGAGGTTTGCGCTTGAACATGCGGTTTTGGCTCTTCAGCTAAAAAGAATAGAGCTTGATATCGAGGAAATTCAGGTGAAATTGAAAGAAGTTCCTGAAGAAGAAGAGATGGTTGATTTATTAACTTCTCAATTGACTTTGATAGAGCTAAAAAAAATTGTGTCGGATAAACTTAACAGAGTAATTTTGAAATAGAAAAAATAGAGTGAAGAGTTGGGCGAGAAAAGACACAGAATCGAAATAAAATTTAGAGATAATATCTCTTTTTTTTCCCGCAAAATGAGGAGAATCAAAAAAAAGATTCTTTTTCCACAATTAAATGTTAATCAAAGTTTGCGCAAAAATAAATTTATTTTACCTTTGCAGTCCATAAATTAAGAACAATACTAAACCCTATACACAAGTGGATACACTAAGTTATAAAACAATTTCGGCCAACAAAGAGAACGCAAACACAGAGTGGTTTGTGATTGATGCTGAAGGACAAAGACTAGGAAGACTTGCTAGTAACGTAGCAAAACTGGTAAGAGGAAAACATAAAGCAAACTTTACTCCTCACGCAAATTGCGGAGATAAAGTGATTGTAATCAACGCAGATAAAATTGAGTTGACAGGCGCTAAGTGGGACAACAAAACCTACATCCGTTACACAGGTTATCCAGGCGGACAAAGAACTGCTACAGCGAAAGAAGTAATGGAAAAAAATCCTATTGCTTTAGTAGAAAGAGCTGTAAAAGGTATGCTGCCAAAAAACACTTTGGGAAGAGATATTTACAGAAACAACTTATATGTTGTGGCTGGAAGCGAACATAAGCATGAGGCTCAAAAACCAAAGACAATCAAATTAGAAGACATTAAATAACAAATAATAGAATGGAAGTTATTAATACAATAGGAAGAAGGAAAACATCTGTTGCAAGAGTTTATCTATCTGAAGGAAAAGGAAATATTACAATCAATAAGAAAGATTATAAAGATTATTTCTCTACTGATTTACAAACAGGAAAAGTAGACCAAGCTTTTATCTTGACCGATACTCTTGGGAAGTACGATGCTACTATCAATGTAGATGGTGGTGGTTTTACGGGACAAGTAGAAGCAATTAGATTGGGAATCGCCAGAGCTTTGGTAAAGGTAGATGCAGAATTCAAGCCAAGGCTAAAAGCGGAAGGGTTAATGACAAGAGATTCTAGAATGGTAGAGAGAAAGAAGCCAGGACAGAAAAAAGCAAGAAAGAAATTTCAATTTAGTAAACGTTAATATATACACATACAAATTTTGTTTAGTATCTAAACTTGTTGGACTGTTTCTATCAGACTCTAGGCGAAAGTCAAGAGTAAATAGAGCGCTACCAGCAATGTTGATTGAATAACAGAATGTAAACAAACACAAAAAAAATGAGAACAAACTTTGACGAGTTATTAGAAGCAGGTGTACATTTTGGTCACCTAAAAAGTAAGTGGAACCCAAGTATGGCTCCGTACATTTTTTCAGAAAAAAATGGAATCCACGTAATCGACCTGAACAAAACTGTTAAGAAAATCGAAACAGCTGCAGCTGCCATGAAGCAGATCACAAAATCAGGAAAAAAGATTTTATTTGTAGCTACTAAAAAACAAGCGAAGCATGTAGTGGCTGAGTTAGTGAAAGAAACCAACATGCCTTACGTTACCGAAAGATGGTTAGGAGGGATGTTGACAAATTTCTCTACCGTGAAGAAGTCTATCCGAAAAATGCAGGCTTACGACAAAATGTTGGCAGACGGTACCATTGACACGATGTCAAAAAGAGAAAGGTTACAAAGATCTCGTCAGAGAGAAAAGCTAGAAATTGTATTCGGTTCTATCGCGGATATGAACAGAACTCCGGCGGCAATCTTTATCGTAGATGTGAAAAAAGAGAATATTGCATTTGCTGAGGCAAGAAAACTTGGAATCCCTGTTTTTGCAATGGTAGATACAAATTCAAATCCTAAAAACGTAGATTTTGTAATTCCATCTAACGATGACGCTTCAAAGTCTATCAGCAAAATTGTAGGGATCATGACCGATGCAATTAAAGAAGGATTGGCAGAAAGAACTGCTTCAAAAGGAAAAGAAGTAGCTGAAAAAGCTTAAATAACAGAATTTAAATTAGATTAGAATGAAAATTACCGCATCTCAAGTAAATGAGTTAAGAAAAAAGACCGGTGCAGGAATGATGGACTGCAAAAAAGCCTTGGTAGAGGCAGAAGGTGATATGGAAGTAGCAATTGATGTTCTTAGAAAAAAAGGACAAAAAGTAGCTGCCAAAAGACAAGATAGAGAAACTTCTGAAGGACTTGTTTTTGCTAGAACAAATGAAAGTTTAACGAAGGGTTACTTAGTGGTATTAGGTTGTGAAACTGACTTTGTTGCAAAAAATGAAGATTTCGGAAAATTAACTCAGTCTTTTGTTGAAATAGCGATGAATAACAATCCAGGAAACTTGGAAGAATTCAAATCGTTGAAATACGATGACAAAATCACAGTAGAGGAAAAAATTACTGAGCAAATTGGAGTTATTGGCGAAAAACTAGCACTCGATTTTAAAGTAATTGAAGCAAATAGTGTTGTGGCATACAACCACCCAGGAAACCAAATTGCTACGTTAGTGGGATTGAACAAAGAAGGAGAGGCAGTTCAGGTAGCTGGAAAACAAGTAGCTATGCAAGTAGCTTCTATGGCGCCAATAGCATTGAACAAAGATTCTGTTTCTGGAGAAGTAATTGCAAGAGAACTAGAAGTAGGAAAAGAATTGGCTATCCAAGAAGGAAAACCAGCTGAAATGGCAGACAAAATTGCTCAAGGTAGGTTAGGTAAATTCTTCAAAGAGAATACTTTGATGGAGCAAGCTATGTTTAGCGATAACAAAAAAAGCGTTTCTCAGTTTTTGAAAGAAACTGACAACGATTTGACAGTGACAGGATTCGAAAGAATTTCTTTGAGCTAACAAAAATTTATTACATAAAAAAGAAGAGAGAATTTATAGTTCTCTCTTTTTTTTGCCTTATTTTTAACGAATAATTTTTCGGTAAGACTTTGTCAAATTATAATTGGCGTTCGCTTACCTTACATACCAACAAACAACTATGAAATTTAAAAGAGTTTTATTAAAACTGAGTGGAGAAGCATTGATGGGAGAAAATCAGTTTGGAATCGATAATAAACGATTAGCAACTTACGCTTCTGAGATAAAAGTAGCTCACGAAAAAGGTATAGAGATAGCGATTGTAATTGGGGGTGGAAATATTTTTAGAGGTGTACAAGCTGAGAAAGGAATTATGGAGCGAGTGCAAGGAGATTATATGGGAATGCTCGCAACGATGATTAATGGTCTTGCGCTTCAGGCAGCTTTGGAAAGTAACGGAATGAAAACTCGACTGATGTCTTCCATTAAAATGGAACAAATAGCAGAGCCCTACATTCGGAGAAGAGCCATAAGGCACTTAGAAAAGGGAAGAATCGTTATTTTTGGGGCAGGTACAGGTAGTCCATATTTTACCACCGATTCTGCGGCATCACTTCGAGCAATTGAAATTGAAGCTGATGTAATTCTGAAAGGTACACGAGTAGATGGGGTTTATACTGCTGATCCTGAAAAGGACCCTACGGCTATAAAGTTTGAAAGCATAACCTTTGACGAGGTCTACGAAAAAGGTCTCAATATTATGGACTTAACTGCTTTCACTCTCTGTAAAGAGAACGATTTACCAATCGTAGTGTTTGATATGAATAAACCAGGAAACTTAAACAGTGTGGTTTCCGGAAACAAAGAAGGAACCCTAGTAAAGAATTAAACTCTTTCAATAACTAAAATTATTTACTTTAAATTATTTTTCCTATGACTGAAGAAATTAATATGGCCCTAGATGAGGCGAAAGATCAAATGAGCCAAGCCATCTCTCATCTAACCACAGAACTTCAAAAGATTCGAGCTGGTAAAGCCAATCCCTCCATGTTGGATAGTGTTACTGTGGATTACTACGGTTCTCCAACTGCTTTGTCGCAAGTAGCCAATGTAAATACATTAGATGCTCGAACCATTACTGTTCAGCCTTGGGAAAAATCTATGTTGGATGAAATTGCAAAGGGAATAATCAATTCCAATTTAGGGTTGAATCCTCAAAATAATGGAGAGGTAGTGATTATAAATATTCCTGTTTTGACAGAAGAGCGAAGAAAGGATTTGGTAAAAAAAGCCAAAGCTGAAGGGGAGAATGCAAAAGTTTCTGTCAGAAACCAACGGAAAGAGGCTAATGACTATCTGAAAGGACTAAAAGATGATGGATTGGCGGAAGACCTTGTAAAAAGGGGAGAAGAGGAAGTTCAAAAAATTGTGGATGCCTACACTAAGAAAATTGATGAACTTATTACATTGAAAGAGAAGGATATTATGACCGTGTAATTGCATCTTAACGGGATAAAACTGCATTTAGAGCAAAGAAAAACTTTATTTGTTTGAGCTTGTTTATAAAGTCTGTACCATTGTGAATTAAACTGAATTTACAATAATAGATGAAGCAAAAAAAATCACTTAGACTCTACATTAAAAAACATTTCTTTTTACCTCTTTTTTTCCTTTCTTTTTTTCAAGGGGATAACTTTGCTCAAAACTCTGGGTTAAAAAATCCATCCTTTGAGAACAGTACAGCTTGCCCTACCGGGTTTAGTCAGTTTGATATGGATTTAGATGGTAAACCAGATGTTGTTAAAATAGGTAATTCAAATCAAGTAGGGGTATACAGAAATACTTCTTTTACAGTTGGAGTTACTGATGTAATTGCTCCAGTGATTTCGGGAACGAGAGATACTTTGTATGTAGATGCATCTGGAACTGTAATTGGTTCTGTTGACACGTCAAATTTTAGTCCTGTGTATAGCGATAACTGTGGAGTAGATTCAGTTTGGATGATTGTACCATCTTATACATGTATTTCAGGATCTGTTGAAGTTGCTTTATTCGCATTCTGATATAGTATAAAAATTATGAAGTTAAATATCGCAAATCGCATAAAAACTATGCACCACACTAAAAATCAAGGTATGAAAAGAA
>CBFHVI010000021.1:0-3158 GCA_965658995.1 Flavobacteriales bacterium
TGAAAGTTGTAAGAAAACAAAGTGGAAAAAAACACAAACCATACTAGTTTGAAATCGGGCTGGGTATCCAGAAACTTAAAAGTGAGAAGACTAAGACTGCTGGCTCCTGCTGCGATCCAACAATTAGAAAAAACAAGAAACCGAATTAGTTTCATTTCTTTTGAAGAATGTAAATTTGGCTTGAGTAAGCTCCGTTTTTCGCTTTCAGGTTAGAGATTAGTCCGTAATAAAAGCCTCGTAAGTAAACCCCCAGACTGTTTTTGTTGCCGTTTTTGTATTTTTCACTCTCAAGACTTATCCAAAATGCATCAAATTTCATTGGCTTCATGGCTACAACTTCCATATCAAATTGGGCAAAAAGTTCTGCTATGTTTTTTGGTCTGAAATGGTACAAGTGAATAGGAAGGTCATATGCACTCCAGAAGGCTTGGTACCTTTCTTCGTCATACGAGTCGCAGTTGGGAACTGCAACCACTAATTTTCCATCTGCTTTCAGTTTGTTTTTAATGGCGAGAATATCAGTCTTGAGATCGTACACATGCTCCAATACATGCCACATTGTAATGACATCATACTCTTCTTGTTCGTTGTTTTCTTGAACAGTTTTGGCAATTGTTAACTGTAGTTTCGATTCGATGGCTTTTCGAGATTCATCATCTAACTCTATTCCCGATACCTCCCAACCTTTCTTTTGCATAAACTCCAAAAACACACCATTTCCAGCGCCAATATCGAGGTGTTTTTTTCCTTGAGCGATTGATTGTATGAGGCGTTGTTTTTGTCGAAGAGTGATAAATCTAACTGTATGAAACAAGGTATTGATTAATCCTTTTTTTGTCCCTGTATGAGAGATGTAATTTTCTGTAGCGTAATACTCTCCAATTTCATCAGGTCCAGGCAATGGAGAAGTGTAGCGCAGGGTACATGCCTTACATTGTTTTACATCAAAAGGTTGTTCGTTTATCCTGAAATTTCTACTCTCAAGGTACGTGAAGTTCTCTGTGCTTTCGCAGATAGGACAGGCTGTAATTTCTTTCATGCTCCTATTTTTCGGCAATGTAAAATAAGTCTAGCGCGTTGTCGTCTACTTTCTTTACGTAAAAATCATCAGTAGAAATAGAGGCTGAAAGAGAATTGTCTTCCTTGTGCATTTTACTTCTGTTGCGGTCATTCATGTAATCGTAAATCCATTGTAGGGATTTTCTTGGTAATCGATATTGTAAATTGAAAATATCAAAACGCATGATTTTTCGAATATTTGCTTTGTTCTTCTCGTAATAACTCATTACTTTTTCATTTCCGTACACTCCTTGTGTATCCACAGAGGAGAAATGTTTCAACATCAAAGATTCCAATTCATCTTTTTTGTACTCTCTTATGTGCCAAGGATTTCGACTTAGGGTTGTCATAATATTGGGAGTGGTACAGATGAACTTTCCACCTGGTTTTAGTACTCTGCTAATTTCCTTAATGTACTCTTCGTCATTTTCAATGTGCTCAATCACTTGAAAAGAAAATACAAAGTCGAAAGTATTATCAGGAAAATTTAAAGTAGGAACAGTCATCTTGACGAATTCTACATTGTCAAATTTCGAAAAATCAACGTCACATTCATATTGATCAATTGTCGTTAATTTATCCACAAGAGGAGCAATTTCTTGAACTCCGTATCCTTCTCCTGTCCCAATTTCAAGAACGTTTCCTTGTAAGATGTTTTTAGCTTCGTAATAAGCTTTCAAACATCGTTGAAACACATAATTGTTTACATCTTTCAGTGAAACTCTTTCCGCGGTATTATTTGACATTTTGGTGGTGTATTCGTTTAAAATCTTGCAAATATAACTATTTGACCCCAATTAATAAGTCCTTATCTATTTCCTTTAACAGATTTTATAACCGATGTGCCTCAAATCACGTGATTTATTCTTTATATTTGCTCAACAAAAAATCGATTATATGAATTTTAAAAAGATTAACAACCTAGTAGGAATATTGGTTTTATTGGTTGCTTCAGTGGTTTTTGTGAGCACTGTAGAGCCTTCTACAAGTCTGTGGGATTGTGGTGAATATATCTCAACCTCCAATAGATTAGAAGTAGGTCATCCACCAGGAGCTCCTACCTTTATGATGCTAGGAAGGTTAATTTCTGCATTTACAGGTCCAGCTAATGCTGCTTACATGGTAAATGTGTTGTCAGCACTTTCCAGTGCACTTACTATTTTATTTTTGTTTTGGACTATAACTCATTTAGCAAAAAAACTCTTGATGAGGGAGGAAGATGAACTTTCCAAAGGCTCAATTGTTGCGATAATGGGCGCAGGTATAGTGGGAGGATTTGCTTACATGTTTAGTGATACTTTTTGGTTTTCAGCGGAAGAAGGAGAGGTGTATGCGATGTCGTCATTCTTTACGGCTATTACTTTTTGGTCGATTCTAAAATGGGAAGAGAATTACCAAAAAGTCTCGGCAGATAGATGGATTGTATTGATTTTCTTTTTGGTTGGAATTTCTGTAGGTGTTCACATGTTGAACTTACTGGTAATTCCTGCTGCAGCCTTTGTTTATTACTTCAAAAAATATGAGTTTACAATCAAAGGATTTTTGATAACAGGGGCTATTTCGATTGTCATTTTAGGATTTTTGAATTCGGTGTTTATCCCGACTATCCTATCCCTTGCTGATTCTTTTGAAAGAGCAGCAAGTGGTGCAGGAATGGGATTCAATTCTGGTGCCTTTATCTTCTTCTTTTTACTGGCAGGTGTGCTAGGAACAGGAATGTACTTCTTCCATAAAAAAGGTAAAAGATTGTTGCATACAATCACCGTGTCCATAACTATGCTAATTATCGGGTTTTCAACCTTTGCAATGATTGTTGTTAGGTCCAATTCAAATCCACCTTTGGATGAGAACAATCCAGAAACAATTCCTGCATTGATGTCCTATTTTGGTAGGGAGCAATATGGAGATTGGCCATTACTTCACGGACCCTACTGGAATTCTCCTCAGAAAGGAAATACCGGAGAAGTAATTGGAAAGAAATATTTCAAGGCTTATACCACGAGCGTTAAAGGAAAGAAATATTCCTTCCAAACAGAATTTGAAGCAAAAGAGTTTTTAACTTCCATGAATGTGCAGGGAGCAAAAATCGACCAAGAATA
>CBFHVI010000021.1:3258-39283 GCA_965658995.1 Flavobacteriales bacterium
TCCTTCCAAACAGAATTTGAAGCAAAAGAGTTTTTAACTTCCATGAATGTGCAGGGAGCAAAAATCGACCAAGAATACATTGTGATTGGGAATAAATTTGAACAAAAATATCCTCCTGGTAACGACAATCAATACACTGTTTTTCCGCGTATGTTTGATACGAGACCAGATAAAATAAGAGGCTATATGAATTGGTCGAATTACAAAGGAAACAGATCTGTAAGGGCAAAAGAACCGAAAATAAAAGAAGGAACTGGATACCGTGATTTGTACATTCCAACGGGAGCAGAAAATTTCAGGTATTTTAAAAACTACCAAATGGGTTGGATGTACTTCCGTTACTTCATGTGGAACTTTGCCGGAAGGCAAAATGATATTCAAGGACACAATGAGTATTATGGCGGTGACGGAATGATTTACAAGGGAGCCTTAACCAGAGGAAACTGGATTTCGGGAATTAATTTTATTGACAAAGAGAGAGTGGGTACTCAAAATGACCTTCCTCAAACCATGCAACAATTTGAGGCCTACAATACCTATTACTATTTGCCTTTGATGTTGGGTCTTATTGGGTTAATATTTATGATAGTAAAAGCGCCAAAAGATGCGTTCTCTGTCTTCCTCCTGTTCTTTTTTACAGGATTGGCAATTATGATTTATCTAAATCCTAGACCTTATGAGCCTAGAGAAAGAGATTATGCGGTTGCAGCTTCTTTTTATGCCTATGCTATTTGGATAGGGTTTAGTGTCATTGCAATTTATAAGTGGGCCATGACAACGGATATGAAACAGTTCAGAAACGGAGTGCTTATTGCACTAGGTTCTGGAGTGTTGTTCTTTTTGGTAGAAACAATTTCTGGAGGAACCCACGAATTTTCGTATTCTATCTTGTTTATGTCTGTAGTGGGAATTGCCATGATTGTGGTTCCAATGTTTCTTCACAAATCGATAAAGAATAAAGCTATTTTAGCCTATATGGCTACAGGAATTGCTCTGTCGGCTCCAGTTATCATGGGAGTTCAAAACTGGGATGACCACGACAGAAGCGACAGGTATTTTGCCAGAGAAATTGCGAAGAATTATCTAAATTCTTGTGATGCAAATGCAATACTATTTTGTTTTGGAGATAACGACACCTTCCCATTGTGGTATGCACAAGAAGTAGAAGGAATTAGAACCGACATGAAAGTAATGAACTATAGTTTATTAAGTTCTGACTGGCACTACAATCAATTGAAACGAAAAACGTACAAAGCTGAGGCAGTTGAAACATTATTGGACGAACCAGATTTTAGAGCAGGAACGAGAGATATTGTGGTGATAAGCCCAAATAATCAAGCGGTATCTGCTAGAGAGTTTATCGAGTATATGAAGAATGGAAGAGATCAAAATCCACGAGATGCTCAATATGGGTATGGACGAGTTCCGTTCAATAAATTATACATTGACGTAGATAAAGAGGCGGCCATTGCTAGTGGATTAGTAAGGGAAGATCAAAGAGGCAGTATGGTAGATAGAGTTGAGTGGACATTATCGGGAGGCTATATTACGAAAGCTGATTTAGCAATAGTAGATATTCTTGCTGCCTACAAATGGGATAGACCTTTGTGTTTTACCTCTACGGCTATACAAGGAGGAAATAAAGGATTGAGCAAATATTTACAGAATGAAGGAATGACTGCCAAGTTTGTGCCTATTGTTAATCCGGGTCATCACAGAGAAAAAATGTATTCATTGTTGATGGGAGAAGAGGTAGATGTAAATGGAGTAGAAGGAAATGATGGTTTTAATTGGGGTAACATTGAGAAAGAAGAGGTTTTCTGCGATTATTACACAATGAGAATGATTCGGTCTGCCAGAATGCACTACATGCAACTTGCAGAATCATATGTAAATGCAGCATTCAGTTTGGAAAGAGTAAGTGATACAACTGGAAATAAGGAGGCTCAAGTAAAAGAATATCGAGAGCGGGCAGTAGCATTATTGGATAAGCAATACGAGGTGTTCCCAATCAAGAGCTGTAAGATTGATGAATTGTTGAATTACACGGCTATGATGTATTACAGGGCAAAAGATACTGCCAAAGGATATGAAAGATCCAAAGAGCTGGCGGAGTATTACAGCGAGAATATTGATTACTTTGCACGTCAAAATGGAAAATATATCACCGAAATGTTCCAAGAAATAGGTGATTTTATGAGTCATTTTGATGCGCTTGCTCAAGGAACGAGCGATAATTCTTTTGCCTTAGCCAATTTCAATCCAGAAGGCTACCAAGCATTGGCTGCCAAGTTCCAGCAATTGGCAGTGGAGAACGAAAGTTTTAGAGAATTGGTACAACGCGACATTTACACCGTGGGTCAAACCAGAAGACCAGGAGTAATCCCTGTAGATTTTTACCAATATGCGATTCCAAACTTTTTGCCAGATGCTGATAAAGATGGAGTCTCTGATTTTACGGATAGATGTCCTACAGCACCTGGAAAAATTGAAAAGGCCGGATGTCCTTAAGCCACAGAAAAAATCTTACAAAGAGGTTCCTACGCAAAAGGGGCCTCTTTTTTTTATTTAACTACTAATACTATTTTCATGCCATTTTCAGATTTAAATTTTGCCAATAAAAAAGTTCTTGTGAGGGTTGACTTTAATGTCCCTCTTAATGCTGATTTTAAAATTACCGATGACACGAGAATAAAAGCAGCTTTGCCTACCATTACTAAGATTATTTCTGAAGGTGGAAGTGTTATTTTAATGTCTCATTTGGGCAGACCAAAATTAGGATTCGAAGAACGTTTCTCTCTCAAACATATTGTCGGTCATTTATCTCAGTTAATACAACAAGATGTAAAGTTCTGTGAAGATTCAATTGGAGAAAAAGCACAAAAAATGGCTGCCGATCTGGCCACTGGGGAAGTATTGCTTTTGGAGAATCTGAGGTTTTATAAACATGAAACCGCGGGTAATTTGTACTTTGCGGAAGAGCTTTCCAAGCTAGCCGATTTTTATGTAAATGATGCCTTTGGTACCGCCCACAGGGCTCATGCATCCACAACTATGGTAGCGAATTTTTTCCCGGAAAATAAGTCCTTCGGGAATCTCTTGGAAAGTGAAATTAACAATTTAGAAAAAGTGCTCACCGCTCCCAAAAAACCCTTTACGGCAATTATTGGTGGTGCCAAGGTTTCAGGAAAGATTAATGTGATCGAAAACTTGATGGACAAAGTAACCGATATTATTATTGGAGGAGGTATGAGCTACACTTTTATCAAAGCTCAAGGCGGAAATATTGGAAGTTCTTTGGTGGAAGATAACCAAATTGGTACAGCTCTCGAAATAATAAAAAAAGCGAAAAAATTGGGCGTAAATTTACATATACCAGAAGATACAATTATTGCTGATTCCTTTAGTAATGACTCTAACCAAGCAGAGTGCGATATAGCGGAAATTCCAGAAGGTTGGATGGGATTGGATATTGGCACAAGAACTATCGAAAAATTTAAAACTGTAGTAAAAAATTCAGCTACAATTCTGTGGAATGGACCTATGGGAGTTTTTGAAATGGAAAGTTTTGAGAAGGGAACAAAAGCAATTGCTTACAGCGTGGTGGAAGCTACCGCGAACGGCAGCTACTCCTTAATTGGTGGTGGAGATTCAGTAGCCGCTATTAACAAATATGGGCTGAGCGAAAATGTGAGCTATGTTTCTACAGGTGGAGGAGCCATGCTAGAATATTTGGAAGGAAAAAAGTTACCTGGAGTAGTTGCTATACAACAAAAGGAAGGGTTCAAACTAAACGAAGAATAATAAATCGATGAGATTTAATTGATTTCTATATCTAAACAACTTTACTTCAAGGTAGCTAACTGAATGTTCATGAAAAAAATAATTGCCTTAGGAGGAAGTACAAGTAAGACCTCTATCAACAAGAAGTTTGCTTATTATACTGCGTCACATATTGAGAGCTCAGACATATTGCCACTTGATTTAAATGATTTTGCTGCTCCTCTCTACAGCATAGATGAGGAGATAGCCAATGGAATACCAAAAGAAGCTAAAAACCTCGTGAAGTTAATTCAAAATGCGGATGGTCTAGTACTTTCATTAGCAGAGCACAATGGGAATTTTACTGCAGGGTTTAAGAATATTTTTGATTGGATGTCTCGCCACGAGCCAAAAGTATTTGCTAACACACCTATTTTGTTGCTTTCTACTTCCCCGGGAGGTAGGGGTGGAGCTTCGGTAATGAGCATAGCATTAGAGAGATTTCCGAGACATGGAGCATCAATACCGGCACATTTTAGCTTGCCTAGTTTTCAAGATAATTTTGTAAATGAGGAACTAACAAATCAAGAACTACAAACAGAATTGATGAACCAAGTTAAGTTGTTTGTCTCATCAATTCAAGATCAATGAGTTTGAGTTGTTTTGCTGATTGAAAAACGAGGATGGCACATATTACACCCAAAAGTCCTCCACAAAGAATATCTAACGGATAATGAACACCTAGATAAATTCTGCTATAGCTTATTGCGCTTGCCCATAAGAAAATTGACCAACCAATTCCTTTAATTCTACTTTTAAGAAAGAAAAAAACCAAGGTAGCTAAGCCAAATACATTGCTTGCATGAGAGGAAACAAATCCCCAAGCCCCACCACAATGGTTGTTTACAAGGTGAACTTGTGATTGAATTAACTCGTTGTGACAAGGCCGTGGTCTTTCAAAAACATTTTTAAATGCCTCAACCGAAAGTGTATTGGTAAGGGCAAAAGTAATCACGATGAGTAAGGTTAAAATAGTTCCTTTTTTTGCTCCATAAAATCGATAAAGTAAAACTACTAAAAACCCGTAGAATGGAACCCAAAAGAATTTATGGCTAATCCAGTACATAACGGTATCAAAAAACGAATTGTGTAGCCCGTTTAGGAACAAAAAGAGTTGGGTGTCTAGAAAAAGAAGAAAGTCTAACATGGTAGTTGTTTAATCTTTTCGCTTGAAAGAGTTCGTACATTCATCTCCTTTATTAAAGGAATAGGAAAGTGAAAATCCAGCAAAGAAATACCAATCTTTTAGGGCAGGGTTTCCTCTGTCGTTTCCGATGTTTTGATTTCCTATTTGGTTATAACTTCTATCAGCCAATATAGGAGTTAGAATTCCAGATTCGCTAGCTAATATTTGCGGATCAACGTATTTTCCACTTACGTCATCTAAGAAGTCGGTAAACAAAATTCTTGCTCCGTATTCAATGGACCAAGCCCAATTTTTATTAATATTCTTTTTAAAACCAATTCCTACCGGAAGAGCCAATTGATTTAGCTTATAATAGTCATTTGGATTAGCTGAGGTGTTTTGACCTTCGGTGCCCAAAGCTTGCAAGTCGTACCAACTGTCATTGTACAGTCCTTTGGGTTTGAAGTTGTAACCAGCAATTCCAAAAAACAAATAAGGTGTTTTGTTCAGTTTTTTTGTTTGACCTACTCTATATTTATTAAAATTCACTTCCATAATTGCCCCTAACTCTAACAGAGTGGTTTGGAAATTTAAGTCTCTATTTCGTTGCCAGTCATCTGTTGATTGAATGTCGTAGGCTTCCACTTTTCCATAAGTAAACTGCAGTCTGAAGGAATATCTATCGTTCCGATGATTTCTTTTGTACATAATTCCCAAAGCGGGATTTGTGTTTTTGTCAAAGTGCTTTGAATTTAAGTCTCCAATGTAGTAAGAAGAGCCAAAAAAGAATGAAACTTCTTCGCTTTGTGCTATCAGCAAGCTTGATAACAGAGTAAATGTGAGTAATAAGAGGGTGTTTTTCATTATGAATAATTACGAAGTCAAGCTATATTTATTTTACTAATTGGTGATAAAGATAAGAATCTTACACGAAAGTTGAGACAATTAAAAACCAACCCCCGTTTAAGGAGATTGATTTTATATGGGTGAATTGTTATCGGGCAATTATTCAAACGCGTGGTTTGCTTTCTCTTTTATTCCTTTGTATTACTTTTCGGAGGAATCCATGATTTATTTCTCGTTTTTAGCTGAATAGGTAGCAGAATCCGCTCCTCCAAATATTTTTTTGAGGATTGTTAGTCCCATGTTAGATAGTTTTTCAGTTATATTAGCACTAATATAAAACAACTATTGAATCAATTTTTTTTACAGCACAATGTTAACAATCTTTTTGGGTACAATTATCAATTTCTTAATTGCTTTACCTTCCAAGTAATGAGCGGTTTTTTCGTGCGCTAGTATCTCCTTTTCAATTTGTTCCTTAGTCAGTTCGGTAGGAAGTTCGATTTTAAACCTCATTTTTCCGTTAAATGAAACGGGATAAGTATGATTTGCCTCGACTAAAAATTCGGGGTTAAACGTAGGCCAAGCCGCAAAAGTGATCCTTTCTTTATTGCCCAATTTGCTCCACAACTCTTCACAGATGTGAGGCGCATAAGGAGAAATAAGTACAAGTAATTCGCTCAAAATGTGCTTATTGTTGCATTTTTGTACGGTGAGTTCGTTCACGGCTATCATCAAGTTACTCACTATGGTGTTGAACGAATACCGCTCCAGGTCTTCGGTTATTTTTTTGATAGCTGTATGTAGCGTTTTGAGCGATTTTTTGTCGGGTTCTTCGTCCGTCACCACAATGGTTTCTCCTTCGTGAAATAGTCGCCAAAGTTTTTTTATAAAATTACTCACACCGCTTATTCCATTCGTGTCCCAAGGTTTAGCTTGCTCTAGCGGTCCCAAAAACATTTCGTAACAACGCAAGGTGTCGGCTCCAAATCGCTCCACCAACTCATCTGGAGTTTGTACGTTGTATTTGGATTTACTCATTTTCTCTACTTCGCTTCCGCAAATATAGTCATCATCTTCATTGAGGATAAATTCTGCATTTTTGTATTCTTCTCGCCAATTTTTGAAGGCTTCTTGGTCAAGAATATCGTTTTTAACAAAATTGATATCAACTGGGAGTTGCAAGGGAGTTTTGATTTCATATTTTATTCTACCAGTGGATTGCCCATCCTTTAAAAGGATTTCGTTAGTCATGTTATTAATTTCTTTTTCTATTTTTCTAGCTTCCAAAATAGTTTCGTGCTCTTCCTCAGATAATTTTCCAAATAAATTTTGAGACTTCACCAAGGTATTCAATTTATCTTTGGAAATAAATAAAGGAGGTAAGGAGTAATTACCTGAATTTTTTCTTAATAGTGAATATACAAAACTACTTCTCCCCAAAATCATCCCTTGGTTAATCAATTTCTTGAAAGGCTCTTCAAACGAAATGAATCCCATATCGTATAAAAACTTAGTCCAGAAACGTGAATACAACAAATGTCCTGTTGCGTGTTCGGCTCCTCCAATGTATAAATCTACTTGCCCCCAATAATCTGCTTTTTCTTTGGATACAAAGGCTTGTTCGTTTTTAGGATCCATGTAGCGTAAAAAATACCAAGAACTTCCTGCCCATCCTGGCATGGTGTTCAATTCCATTGGCCAAGTGCACGAACCGTTTTGCATTTCGTTATCTTTCAGTATTTTTTTGTTTCTACACCAACTCCAAGTTTTTGCATTTCCCAATGGTGGTTCTCCGTCTTCGGTTGGCAAATATTTTTCTACTTCGGGTAGTTCTATCGGTAAAAATTCATCTTCTATAGTTTTTGGTATTTCATTTTCAAAATACACAGGAAACGGTTCGCCCCAATATCTTTGTCTCGAGAAAATAGCATCTCTCAATCGGTAATTGGTCATTCCTTTGCCACACCCTTTTTCTTGGATGGCATTGATTGCTGCACCTATTGCTTTTTTGGCACTTAATCCATTCAAGAAATCTGAATGAGTCAATATAGCAGATTTATCTTCGCAAGCTCCTTCCGATATATCTACGTTTTCAAAGATGTTTTTGATTTCGATGCCAAAATGATTGGCAAAAGCCCAATCTCTTTGGTCGCCTGCTGGAACTGCCATCACTGCTCCAGTTCCGTATCCAGCCAACACGTAATCTCCAATCCATATTTGTACTTTTTTTCCCGTAAAAGGATGGAGGGCAAAAGCACCTGTGTTTACTCCAGTAATGTTTTTTACATCGGCTTGTCTGTCACGTTCGGTTTTCAAACTCGCTTGATGAATGTAGGCCTCTACTTCTTCTCTTTGTTCGTCAGTTGTAATTTTGGTGACCAATTCGTGCTCTGGTGCAAGCACCAAAAAGTTTACTCCAAAAACAGTGTCGGGACGAGTGCTAAAAACTTCGATAAATTTCTTTTCTTCAATACTGTTTTCTGGAGACTGAGGACTGAGGACTGCGAAGTGAAGGGATGCTCCCTTCGATTTTCCAATCCAATTTCTCTGTTGTTCTTTGATAGAATCGCTCCAATCGATGGTATCCAATCCTTGAAGCAATCGTTCGGCATAAGCAGTAATTCGCATGCTCCATTGGCGCATCAATTTTTGCACCACGGGATGACCTCCTCTTTCAGAAACTCCGTCTTTTATTTCATCATTTGCCAGTACTGTTCCCAGCGCTGGGCACCAGTTTACCATCGTATCCGACAAAAACGCCAAGCGGTAATTCATCAATATGTCGCTTTGTTCTTTCTCCGTAAATTTACGCCATTGGTCGGCGGTAAATATTTCCGTTTCCTCGCATGCAGCTTTTACATGTGCATTTCCTTCTGTTTCAAAAACAGAAATAAGCGTTTCTATTTTTTCGGCTTTGTTGGATTCTTTGTTGTACCACGACCCAAATATTTGTTTAAAAATCCATTGAGTCCATTTGTAATATTCGGGCGCGGATGTTCTTACTTCTCTGTCCCAGTCAAACGAAAATCCTATTTGGTCCATTTGCTGGCGGTACCGTTCTACGTTTGTTTTGGTAGTTACTTCGGGGTGTTGTCCCGTTTGGATAGCATACTGCTCGGCTGGCAAACCAAAGCTGTCGTATCCCATGGGATGAAGAACATTGTATCCTTGGTGTCGCTTGTAACGTGAATATATATCCGAAGCAATGTAACCCAGAGGATGCCCCACGTGGAGTCCAGCTCCCGAAGGATAAGGAAACATATCCAAAGAATAAAATTTTGGTTTCTCAGAACTATCTTGAGCGGCAAACGTCTTGTTTGTGGCCCATTCTTTTTGCCATTTTTTTTCTACTTCTCTGTGATTGTATTCCATTGTGATTTCTTTGCGTGTGTTTTCTTACTGCAAAGTTAGCAATTTTCGATTGTTCCTTTTTATTCTAGGGTAAGAGAGTTTCAGTTGGCGAGTGATTATTCTCTATTTATTTTTTGTATTATTGAAATAACAAGTGTATCAAGGCGCTAGCCTTTTTGTATTATAACCTTTTGCTTATGAGTTCCGTCCTTACCAAATTGACCACCATTGTCAACCATTATCACAATGGAGATGAATCTATTGCTTTTAGAATGCTCATGGACTGCGTGATTGATACCCATGACCAGGAAATATACAAAAAGGCTTTGGTGATAAACGAATTACGTGAATCTTCTCAACAAAAGAATGCGGTTGACAGGGCCCTTGAGTTGATTGAAGAATTGAAGGGGTTTCCGTATCGGGAGAGTGAGGCAAACAAGTTGCTCCTAGATGCCAAGGGCATTCATAAGAAATACAGTAGTTTTCATCTCGAGAATGTGGATTTAGAGATACGTACTGGTGACGTGTGGGGATTGGTAGGGGAGAATGGAAATGGAAAAACTACCTTGTTAAAGATTTTGGCGAATCAGATACATTACGATAGAGGAGAACTACATTTTAATATTCCCTCTCGCTCTGCGTACGAATTGCGAACCAAGTTAGCGTATATTCCACAGCGAACGGCTAAGTGGTTTGGTTCGGTAAAATACAACTTACAATATACCGCTTCCAATTACGGAATTTATGGGGAGATGAATGAATTGTATGTGCTCATGTACATGATTCGATTTGGGTTGTGGCGTTTCAGGGGGCACAAATGGAATGAGCTTTCCTCGGGATACAAAATGAGGTTTGAGCTGGTAAGAACTTCACTCCGAAAACCGACCATTTTGCTCTTGGATGAACCACTTGCCAACTTGGATGTATTAGCGCAACAGCTTATTTTGGAGGATTTAAAAAATATTTCTGACAGCGTCTCTAATCCAATTGGAATCATACTAAGCTCTCAGCAATTATTCGAAGTAGAAAAAATTTCAGACAAAGTACTTTTTCTAAAAAACGGAAAACCTACTCATTTGTCCTCTGCTAATAAACAAAAAGATGAATCGACCCTGACAGTCATGGAATTAGACAGTTCTGCGAGCAAAGAAGAGTTGTATTCTGCCTTGAAAAACTATGAAGTATTGGAAATTGTATACAACGGAGGCTTGTATGTAATCCAAGTAAAAAATCAATCTTTTACCGAGGTATTGGGTGAACTGATTGCTCACTTTATACAAATAACTTATGTGAGAGATATTTCAAAATCATCCCGAAGACTTTTTGTTTAACCCCATTCCTTGTCATTTTATGAAACTTCATTCCAAACTTACCAAATACCTCGTAGAGAATCATCCGTTGCTTTTTCATTCCAAGTTCTTCCAATTAATGGGAGTAGGGATTGTGATGTGGCTTTTTTCATTTCTCATAGGATATGCGCTTACCACAGTTTCGGTACTTCGAAACGAGTCCGTGGATTCGTATTACTTCGAATCCTTTTTTGTGTTATTCCATGTAATTACGGTCATTGTAGTGTTGAGCATTTGGGCAATTCATTTTTTTAAGATGAAACCAGTTAGGAATTTTTACCCGCTTCGAAAAGGGTATTTTACCTTGTTGTTTTTTCAATTGATGCTTCCTTTCTTGCTCATGGTTTCTGTGTACATTCCTTTTCACGAAGGAGTGATTGCAAAAACAAAATTGTTGCTTCCTCTCGAAGAGTTCAGAAAAGACAAAAGAATTTTGAACCTAGGGTTTCCATTTCTCATTACCAATACAGCAGATTATTCGTTTGAAAATAAAGCTTATCCTGCGCCATTTCCTCTCGAATTTTACAAGATTTATGACGACCAAGAGGAAGTAAATTCATTTTATCAGAAGAATTATGATCCTAGTTTTGCTCAACAAACTTATGTCACAGAAGCTCAAATTCAGCAAGCTGCGCCATTGCGAGGATACTTGGAGTCCAATGATTCTGCGCTGCAATTAAATGGAACTAGCTATATTTTTTATAAATCCAGGAAGGTGTATACCAGTTCGGATTCGTGCGACTTTAATAACCTCATCTCCGAATTTGTTACGATTCCGAGAGAGTTAACAAATAGAATTACGGAAAGTGGTCTGGAAAATTTTTCAACAGCTTTTTTGGTAAACTATAAGTCCAACACACCCGGAGGGTTTTTCTCAAGCTATGACTATTACGATGAGTACGAATTCAAAAATTTAGATTCATTATTTATTGCTCGCGACCTTCCTCTAATTTATGAAATTGCGGTTAAAAAAGACTACGAAACTCTCGAGAAGAGAATAGAAGAGTTTGTCCAAGTGGCGGCAAAGTACGGAGTTCCACATCATCTTGACATTCCTCTTCTGGTGAGCTATTGGAAAGAGAAACAGATGAAAGAATTTGGTGTAAATGTGGTTAAAACTTACCGGCTCGATAATAGTTATGGCAATCAATATCCTATCGAAAATGAAATTTATGAATACTACTCAGAAACCGAAAAAAGGATGCTTCGGAAATACCTTTTTGTCGAAACAGACGATTTCTCAAAGTTGAACTCGAATTTTCAGAGTGCTCATTTTTCAGATGATTATACCGAAATATATTACGTATTTCTTATGATGGCATTTTTGCTGTCATCTTTTGTTCTTTGGTTTGAGTTTATGGAAATCAAGCCCTTCTTGTTGAGTATTCCGGTTGGCGGAGTCCTTACGATTCTCATTATATTACTAATGATTGGTTTAAATTCTCCCGAAGAATTGTCTCAAGATGTAAATAGAGGGATTGTTTTGTTTTTCTTATGCTCCATTTTGGGGTTGGCAATTTATTACGTCAAGTCCTCTACGACCAATCGTTTTTTTGCCTCCATCTTACTTAATTTGGGATACGTTTTGGTTCATTTTATTTTGTGGTACTTTTTCTTGGTATTGAATAAAGCAACCAAACGCTATATTCTGGATGAATCAAATCATTGTGGAAACACCATTTCGCACGAACTTTTTCCGTGGATAGAACATCCTGTGTGTTTTCTCTTTTTTGGGATGATTAGCGTGTTTTTGTACTACAAATTGATTCCAATTTGGAAGTCGAAAAAAGAGTAACAAAAAAAACCGCGAAACCTTCTTGAGATTTCGCGGTTTGAAATGGTTGTAAGGCTTCTACTAACTTTGCTTAATATCCAACAACTCCATGTCGATCGTTCTATTTACCATATCTACTTTGGTGATTTCTATGGTTACTTTTGTTCCCATTTTGAGCTCGTCTCCGTATTTCTTTCCTACCAGTTTTTTTCCATCTTCTTCAAAATAAAATCTATCTTGCTTGATGGCATTGATACGAATCAATCCTTCGCACTTGTTTGCCGTGATTTCTACAAAAATTCCGTAGCTCGTCACTCCCGAAATGGTACCCGCAAACTCTTGCCCCACTTTGTCTTCCATAAATACCACTTGCATAAACTTGGTCGAGGCTCTTTCGGCTTCGGTGGCTTTTTTCTCTTGGTTCGAAAAATACTTGGCCTGTTGTTCTATCTCGTCTTCATTAATATTTGGTGGTTTCTTGTCCAAGAAGTTTTGCAAAATACGGTGAAGCATCAAATCTGGGTAACGCCTGATGGGCGAAGTGAAATGCGAATAGTAATCAAATGACAATCCGTAATGGCCAATGTTTTCGGCCGAATACACAGCTTTTGCCATGGACCGGATGACCATCGGTCCTATAAAATCTACCTCTCTGTTTTCTTTTGCCTCCGTCAGTAGGTTGTTCAGAGCAAAAGAAAGTGGTTTGTTGGCTACTTCCTTTATTTCATACCCATTATCCGCTAAAAATCGGTGCAGATCTGCGATTTTTTCTTCGCTCGGCTGGTCGTGAATTCTGTAGATATTGGGGTATTTGGCTTGCCCTTTTTTTGGCACTCCTATAAATCGCGAAACATGCTTATTGGCCAAGAGCATAAACTCTTCTACCAATTTGTGCGCTTCCTTGGATACCTTGAGTTTTACACCCTCGGGTTTTCCATTCACTACCACAAATTTTACCTCCGTACTTTCAATATTCAATGCTCCGACATCCATCCTTCGTCCTCTCATTATTTGAGCTAAGTCGTTGAGGGAATTTATTTCTTTTTGGAAATCTCCTTTTTTGGTTTCTATTCTTTCTTGGGCTTCCTCGTAGGTAAATCTCCTGTTGGAGTTGATTACGGTTCTACCAAACCAGCTATTTTTTACATTTGCCTCTTTGTCAAGTTCAAATACAGCCGAAAACGTCAGTTTTTCTTCGTTGGGACGTAGCGAACATACTTGGTTCGACAACACTTCTGGCAACATGGGCACCACTCTGTCTACTAAATACACAGAGGTTCCTCGCACTACCGCCTCGTCATCTATGATGGTTCCGGGAACTACATAATGCGATACATCCGCAATGTGAACACCTACTTCTATATGTCCATTTTCTAGTTCTCGGTACGAAATGGCATCGTCAAAATCTTTGGCGTCAAATGGGTCGATGGTAAGCGTATCAATGTTTCTAAAATCTCTTCGTTTGGCGATTTCTTTATTAGAAATTGTAGTGTCTACTTCTTCTGCAGCTTTCAGTACTTCTTGCGGAAACTCGTAAGGAAGTTCAAAATCCTCCATGATGGCATTCATTTCGGTATTGGTTTCACCCGATTTCCCTAATACTTTGATTATTTTTCCAAAGGGTGAGTTCAGTTTTTCGGGCCAATTCATAAGCTCCACAATTACTTTGTCTCCATTCTTTGCCTTGTTGAGGTGTTTTAAGTCAATAAAGAAATCTACATGAATTCTTCGGCTATCGGTAATGACAAACGCAAACTTTTCTGAAACTTGAAGTGTCCCAACAAATTCTATTTTTTTTCTTTTTAAAACTCTCTCCACAGCTCCTTCAGGTTTTTTCTTTCGAGAATTTTTGATTAAGGAATAACTCACCAAGTCGCCATCTAGGGCGTTTCTGGTTTTCTCTTTTGAAATATATATGTCATCCTTTCCGTCTTGCAAAATATAGGCACTCCCTTTTGAGGTAAATTCAATGACTCCTTCGTTGCTCGAAAAACTAGAGGCCATCACAAATCCATTGTTTTGCGGAATTATTACTTTGTCTCGGTGCATATCCTCCATAATTTGGTGGACCAATTTTTTTTTCATCTGCTGATGAAATCCGAGGGCTTTTGCAACCTGTTTGGAATTGTAAGAGTTTGTTGTAGATTCTGAAAGTACTTGTATAATCTTTCTTTTAAGCCCTTTTTTTAGGCTTTTTTCTGTCTTTTTTGACATAAATTGTCGGTTATTTTTTTGTTAATAGATTAGCTGTAAAAACTTGTAATAGTAGTTTTAACCAATCTTTTGTATAAAGATACAATTAAACTATCTAACCCAATAAAAATATATATGAACCTAAAATCAAGACAATGAAAAGAATAGTTACAACAGTTGTCTTAATTGGATTAATGTTGCCTAATTTGAATGCTCAACAAACATCAAAGGAAGCTACAAAAAATGTAGATCAAGGTGTGTTGGCTCAAACAGACGAAAAAGAGGGAGATGGATGGAAGAAAGGAGGGACTTTTGCTGTGAATTTTGGTCAAGTTGCTTTGTCAAATTGGCAAGGAGGTGGTCAAAGTAGTGTGTCCGGAAACTCGCTTTTAAGTTTATTTGCCAACTACAAAAAAGAAAAAAAAGCTTGGGACAACTCTTTGGATATGGCTTATGGACTTATCAGTCAAGACAACGGACCGTGGATTAAGAGTGACGATAGAATTGAACTGAACTCAAAATACGGGCAACAATTTAAGAAAAACAAAAAGTTGTATTACGGTGGATTGTTGAACTTTAGGTCGCAGTTTGCTCCTGGATTTGGGGACGCAACCAATACCAATGTAATTTCTAGAATTATGTCGCCTGGTTACCTTACTGGTGCAATAGGGATTGATTACAAACCGAACAAGTCTTTGTCTATGTTTTTGGCACCTGTTTCGTACAGAGGGACATTCGTTTTGGATGATGCGCTTAATGCTGTTGGCGCTTTTGGTGTAGACACTAACTCTAGATTGAGAAACGAATTGGGAGGATTGTTTATGGTAAAATATCAAAAAGATGTAATGAAAAACATAAACTTAAAAACACAGTTAACGTTATTTTCGAATTACATCGAGAGTCCTCAAAACATTGACGTGTTGTGGGATATGTTGATTAGTATGAAAATTAATAAATATATCTCAGCAAGTATTTCTACCACATTGATTTACGATCACGACATTTTGTTGCCATTAACTGCAAAGGACGAAAATGGAAACGAAATATCTTTTTCGGGAAGAAGAGCCCAATTCAAAGAGGTATTAAATATTGGATTTAGCTATAAGTTTTAACCTAGAATTAAACTTATAAAAAAAGGCTCATTACTATTGTAAGAGCCTTTTTTTATGTCAATATTTTTTCCGCCTGCGATTTGTCTAAACGCAATTGGTTTTTTAGTTGGTCCAATCCATCAAATTTTACTTCCGATCTTAATCTTTTTACAAAATTCAACGTAATTTCTTTTCCATAAATATCACTGGAAAAGTGGAGTAAGTGAACTTCTACCGATACATTATCCATAGAGTTTACGGTGGGGTTTGTTCCAATATTCAACATCGCTTTGTGCCACTTGTTGTCTACTTTTGCCCAAGCTGCGTAGGCTCCATTTTTAGGAATGATCTTTTGTGCATCTTCAATGTATAAATTTGCAGTGGGAAACCCAATTTTATGCCCAATTCGTTTTCCCTCAATCACTTCGCCAGTCAACGAAAATGGGTACCCCAAATAGTTGTTCGCCAAATGAATGTTTCCGTCCAAAATGGCGGTTCTGATTTTAGTTGAACTTACATTAATGTCGTTAATGTCTTGGGCAGAAATCTCCTCTACCTCAAAACTGTATAATTCACTCAATTCCTTCAGGTAGTTAAAATCTCCTTCTCTGTTTCTGCCAAATTGATGGTCATACCCAATTATTAGGGTGGATACTTTTATTTCCTTTACTAAAAAATCGCGTACATACTCAATGGCTGAAATCCTCGAAAACTCTTTGGTAAAAGGATAAATGATCAAGTGATTAATACCAGACTTATCAAGACGTTCTATTTTTTCTTCTAGCGTGTTTATTAGCTTAAGGCTATCATTTTCTGGAAATAAAACTAGTCTTGGATGCGGAGCAAAAGTAAGCATCACCGATTCACCGCCTGCTTCAGCTGCTTTTTGTTTGAGCGACTCAATAAGCTTTTGGTGACCAAAATGAATTCCATCAAAAGTTCCTACGGTCAGAAACACTTTTTTGTCCGGATTAAATTCAGCTATATTTCTGTATATTTTCAAGTAAATTGGGTTTACTTCTTCAAAGGTATTTTTTTTCTTTAAATCTATTGGTTATTGTTTCAAAAAAAGTAATTTTGTACCAAATTTGAATTTTCAATTTAACCTAACTCAAATAATATGACTGTAAAAGGAAAAATTTCTCAAGTAATTGGCCCCGTAGTTGATGTTACATTCAGTGACCAAGAATCTCTACCAAAAATACTTGATGCACTTAAAGTAACAAAAGCAAACGGAGAAGTTGTTGTTCTCGAATGTCAACAACATACTGGAGAAGATACAGTAAGAACAATTGCAATGGATGCAACAGAAGGTTTAAGAAGAGGATTGGAGGTGACTGCTACAGGAGCGCCAATTAGCATGCCTACTGGAGACCAAATCAAAGGAAGATTGTTCAACGTAATTGGAGATGCAATTGATGGATTGGGTGAAACTACGCAAGAAAACAAAAAAGCTATTCATGCGAAGCCACCAAAGTTCGAAGATTTGTCAACTTCTACAGAGGTATTGTTTACAGGAATTAAGGTAATTGATTTGATTGAGCCCTACTCAAAAGGAGGAAAGATTGGATTGTTTGGAGGAGCAGGAGTAGGAAAAACGGTATTGATTCAGGAGCTTATCAACAACATTGCCAAAGGACACGGAGGACTTTCGGTGTTTGCAGGAGTAGGAGAAAGAACGAGAGAAGGAAACGATTTGATGAGAGAAATGCTTGAGTCAGGAATTATCCGATACGGAGAGAAATTCATGGAATCTATGGAAAATGGAGGATGGGATTTGTCTTTGGTAGACAAAGAAGAAATGAAAGAATCTAAAGCGACTTTCGTTTTTGGACAAATGAATGAGCCTCCCGGAGCAAGAGCAAGAGTAGCACTTTCTGGATTGACATTGGCAGAATACTACAGAGATGGATCAGGAGAAGACAGCGAAGGAGGAAAAGATATCTTGTTCTTTATCGACAACATTTTTAGATTTACACAAGCAGGTTCTGAGGTATCAGCACTTCTTGGGCGTATGCCTTCTGCGGTAGGTTACCAGCCTACATTGGCTTCTGAAATGGGAGCGATGCAAGAGAGAATTACTTCTACCAAGAGTGGTTCTATTACATCGGTACAAGCGGTATACGTACCTGCAGATGATTTAACGGATCCAGCACCAGCAACAACATTTGCTCACTTGGATGCAACTACGGTATTGTCAAGAAAAATTGCTGAGCTAGGAATTTATCCAGCGGTAGATCCTTTGGATTCTACTTCAAGAATTTTAACCAGAGAAATCTTAGGCGATGCACATTACGATTGTGCACAAAGAGTAAAAGAAATCTTGCAACGATACAAAGAACTTCAGGATATTATTGCAATTCTTGGTATGGACGAATTGTCGGACGAAGATAAATTGGTAGTATCCAGAGCTCGAAGAGTACAAAGATTCTTGTCTCAACCATTCCACGTAGCCGAGCAGTTTACAGGATTGAAGGGTTGTTTGGTAGATATCGAAGATACCATCAAAGGATTCAACATGATTTTGGATGGAGAAGTAGACCAATACCCAGAAGCAGCTTTCAACTTGAAAGGAACGATAGAAGAAGCTATCGAGGCTGGAAAGAAAATGACAGCAGGAGCTGAAGCATAATTTCAATTAAAACGAACACAACGCTATGTTACTAGATATTATCACACCAGACGAAAAACTGTACACAGGAGAAGTAACTTCTGTGGTGCTTCCAGGTATTGATGGTGAGCTAGGAGTTTTGAATAATCACGCTCCTCTTATTACAGCTCTCAAGGAGGGAACTATTAATATCATTAAGGAATCTGGAGAAAATGAATCTTTTGAAACAAAAGGAGGAATTGTAGAGGTATTGAACAACAAAGTGATAGTATTGGCTGAATAGTCCACATAAACAATAAGCATATAAAAGCCTGAGTAACTTTGTTGCTTAGGCTTTTTTATTGCTACCTATTGCTGTGTAATGGTCTTTTCATTATTATTTGTAACTTAATTAGTAACAATACCAGATCAGCTTCAAATCCCGGCAGTGGGACTGTTCAACAAAGAAATAATTATATGGGACTAGAATTTGTTTACAGTTTTGGGAAGAAAAGAACACTAAAATCGGGTAATTATACAGTCTTCTAAAGTGGAGTAGTTGGACGATAATAATGGTAGAATCCCAAACCTCTTGTTACAAGCGTTCTATGAAATTACGGAGTATTGTAGCAATTGGAGGCAAGATAAGTTGAAAGTCTTTTTATTTTTTTACAATCTTTTTAGTCAACGTTTTTCCTTCCAAATTGGTACATCTCACTAAATACACTCCAGCGGGTAAAGCCTCAATGTTTATTTCGTAGGTAAGCGAAGAGCGACTTATTTCTTTATTCATTACAACTTTTCCATCTAGCTGAACTACCGAAACAGAAGTGATTATTTCATTCGTGTTGATGGAAACAATGCCATCGGTTGGATTTGGGTAAACGGTTATTTCCAATGGTTTTTCAACCTGGAAATTGGAAGACAATGTGGAATCTAACAAAGTAAGAACAGAATCTACTTGACAAGCATTAGGAATTCCCCAACCATAGATGTTATTGGGAGAAAAAGAGTTGTCACTTTGTTGCTTGATGGCAGTTATTACCTCAAAATTTGTGCGACTTGGATGCCCCTGAATCAAACAAGCTACCATTCCCGAAATGAGCGGAGTTGAAAAAGATGTACCGTTTCCGCGGTAAACTGTATCATTCAATCCCATGAAATAACATCCTTCACCTAGGGTGACCACATCGGGTTTTGTTCTACCATCAAAAGTAGGCCCTTCCGAAGAAAATCCAGCTCTTGTGCTGTCAAATTTGACGGCTCCTACACAGAGCACACTATCCACATCGCAAGGTGATGTCAGACTACCAACACCCTCATTTCCTTTGTTTCCTGCCGCAATAGAAATAATCATACCTTTTCTTTGCGCAATAGCAACTCCTTGAGCCGCAATGGTGGTTTTGCCATCCATTCCTGGGTAACCATAACTCACTTGCAAAGTATCAAAATTTCTGTATCCCAGTGAAATGTTACAAATATCTGCCCCAATGGAATCTGCTCTTTCTAGTCCTAGAACAAGGTTGAATTCTTCTATGTTTTTTTCAAACCGCCCTATTTCGGTAATGTAAAAAGCGTAATTAGCCTTTGGAGCAGCTCCAATGTAGGTGCTGTCTAGTTCAGCTCCTATGAGAGAAGAAACGTAAGAACCATGAGTGTTTTTGTGATACACAAATGAGGAATTATCTTCAAAATCCCACGTGTCAATAATTCTTCCTTCTGCTCTCATTTTTCGAAAAAACTGCACCGTGTCAGCTCGAGGAAATCCAGCGTCTAGCACGGCAATCGTAACTCCTTCTCCGCGAAATCCATTGTCGTGTAGACAAGAAATAGTTTTTGTCATTTCTAGTTGGTCAAAGGTGCTACCGTAGGTATTGGTGTCACCTCCAGAATAAGCGTTGTGCTGACTTACGGTATGTGGTTTGTCTTGCGGAGAAGGGGTCAAAGGCAACAGAGATTGCACAAATGAAAATGTTGAAAGCTCTGAACTACTCAAAGAGGTAGAATAGTGAACCGCGTTAAGCCATTTGGACTTATTGATTACCTCACCGTGCTTTTTTAAAATAGACAGGGCAGAGAAGGAGATTGGCAAGTCATAAAAGTCAATTCTTTTCTCTATAGAAAGGCCAGAAGGTAAAGGTTTGTTTTTGAAGAAAACGAGGAATTCATTTGACTGAGTATACCCCGTAAAAGCAATAAAAAACAAAATAAAAGGGAACTTTTTCATGGGTGATAAAACTTTGAAATCGGTAAAGTGAAGATACAAAATGCTAGTTACAATATTTGTATATTTGCAAAATTGCAAATTTATGAAGTTAATCTCAACCAAAATTAAAGACGTATATATCATCGAACCAACGGTTTTTGGGGATGAACGTGGATATTTTTTCGAATCGTTTAATGCGCAAAAATTCAACGAAGCCATTGGGCGCGAAGTGAATTTTGTACAAGACAATCAATCCATGTCTGGAGCCAATATTGTGCGAGGGTTGCACTTTCAGAATCCACCGTATGCTCAAGGAAAATTGGTGAGAGTAATAGAAGGCGAAGTAATAGATGTAGCGGTAGATATCCGAAAAGATTCGCCCACTTATGGCAAGCATGTGGCCGTAAAACTCACAGGAGAAAACAAACGAATGTTATGGATTCCCGAAGGATTTGCCCATGGGTTTTCGAGCCTGAAAGAAGGGACAATTTTTGCCTACAAATGCACTAATTACTACCACAAAGAATCGGAGGGAAGCATAGCCTGGAACGACAAAGACTTGCGCATTGATTGGGGAATTGAAGAATCATTGACCTCAGAAAAAGATGAAAGGGCTCAAAATTTTTGTGAAATAAAATCTAACTTTTAGTAATGCGAAATTTATTCATCATAGGATTAATTCTGGTTTTGATAATTCAGTGTGATTCTGAAAAGAAAAAAGTACATGAATTGGATGAGGTTGTAGAGAGATTCTTACCCGACTCTGTCGATAAGTACCAAGAGTATATTCGTCAGAATTATCAGGTTTTTGCTGTTCCTTTACCTCGTTATTTAACATTTGCGGGCGAAAAAGTACCGCTTGACAACCTATTTGTTCGAGAGAATCTAGACAGAGAAATTCTTGTGAATACCTACTGGCATTCCAATACATTTTTATTTCAGAAAAGAGCTGCAAGATGGTTTCCCCTCATCGAGAAAATCTTAAAACAAAACAAAATGCCAGATGACTTAAAATATTTGGCACTGATAGAAAGTGGACTAGATAATGTGGAATCTCCTGCAGGAGCAGCAGGATTTTGGCAGTTCTTGTCCACTACTGGAGAAGGATATGGATTAGAAATAAACGAATTTGTTGACGAAAGGTACAACGTTGAAAAAGCCACAGTAGCGGCTTGTGAATATTTGAAAAAAGCCTACGATCAGTTTGGTTCTTGGTCGTTGGCAGCTGCGAGCTACAACATGGGGAAGGGAGGATTGAATAACCAACTAACTAAACAAAATGTGGACTCCTACTACGAACTTTATCTCAACAAAGAAACATCGCGATATGTCTATCGAATTTTAGCAGCCAAATTGATTTTGTCAAACTCTCAAAATTTTGGATTTACGTTAAGAAATCAAGATTATTACAAACCATACATAACCTATAGTGTTGGAGTAGATTCTTCCCTTACCGATTTAGTTAAGTTTGCCCAAGACCAAGGAAGTACTTACGCCACTCTGCGTCATTTGAATCCATGGATAAAAGGGTATGAACTGCCTAATACGGGTGGTAAGCACTATACATTTTTATTTCCAAAAGGAGATTTTCATATTGAAGAAATTCAAGAAGAAGTGGACACAATCAATGAAACCGAGCTAACTGGCGAAAGCCTGGATACTGTAATGACGTTAAAGAAGGATTCTGTGATAAACGTTTTAAAAAAAGACTCAAATAAAACCAAACTGAAGTAAATGGAGAACCAAACAGAATTTTTGGAAGTGTATGGCGCAAGGGTGCATAATCTAAAAAACATTGATGTAAAAATACCGAGAGAAAAGTTAGTGGTAATCACTGGATTGAGTGGAAGCGGAAAATCTTCGTTGGCGTTCGAAACTATTTATGCCGAAGGGCAACGTAGATACATCGAGACATTTTCGTCTTATGCCAGGCAGTTTTTGGGAAATATGGAGCGTCCCGATGTCGACAAAATCACAGGATTGAGCCCCGTAATTTCCATCGAACAAAAAACCGTGAACAAAAACCCGCGGTCAACCGTGGGTACCATTACCGAGATTTATGATTTTCTGAGGTTGTTTTATTCCCGTGTGGCAGATGCCTATTCGTTCAATACGGGAGAAAAAATGGTGAAATACTCCACCGACCAAATTATCCAACGAATATTGGAAGAGTACAAGGGCAAAAAAATCATTATTCTTTCCCCTTTGGTCAAAGGAAGAAAAGGACATTACAAAGAACTATTTGTCAAAATAAAACGACAAGGGTTTATCCGTGCCAAAGTAGATGGCAAAATCATCGACTTGATAGAAGAAGTGAAACTCGACCGGTACAAGATACACGACATCGACATCGTGGTGGATAGACTGGAAATAAACCCTGACAATGAGAAAAGACTGAAACAATCGCTCGAAGTGGCGTTCAAATTTGGGAAAGGAACACTGAGCGTGCAAGATTTTGACTCGGGTGATTTGACTTTTTTTAGCAAATCCCTCATGTGTCCTACCACCGGAATTGCTTATGAGGAGCCAGAACCCAATTTTTTCTCGTTCAATTCGCCTTATGGAGCCTGTAGCAGTTGCCGTGGATTGGGAACGGTACTCGAAATCGACATCAAAAAAATAATTCCAGACAATAGCTTCTCAGTAAAAAAAGGAGCGTTTGCTCCACTCGGAAAATATAGCCAAAACTGGATATTCAGACAAGTAGAAGCCTTGCTGAATATGGAAGGATACACCGTAAACACTCCCATAAAAGAAGTGGACGATGAGGTGATAAACGAAATTTTGTACGGAACAAACAAGCAGTTTAAACTCAAAAACTCTTCAGGTATTTCCGAAACTTCCTCAGGATTCGAGGGAATTATTAATTTTATTTCGCGATACCAAGACGATACTTCTAGCTCCATGCAAAACTGGGCAAAATCCTTTATGAACAAAGTGAATTGCTCTACCTGCGAAGGAACTAGGCTGAAAAAAGAAGCGTTGTTTTTTAAAATAGAAGACAAAAATATCTTCGATTTGGCAGACATGGACATCGAGTTACTAATAGATTGGTTTCAAAACATCGAATCGCGATTGTCGAAAACTCAGCTAAAAGTAGGGTCCGAAATTATCAAAGAAATCCGCACGCGATTGGGGTTTTTGATAGAAGTAGGTTTGGGATATTTGACTCTAAACAGAAGTTCGACTACCCTCAGTGGAGGAGAATCTCAGCGAATACGATTGGCTACCCAAATAGGTACAGAGCTCACAGGTGTATTGTACATCCTAGATGAGCCAAGTATCGGACTCCACCAGCGAGACAACGATAGATTGATAAATTCGCTCAAAAAATTGAGAGACATTGGCAATTCTGTAATTGTGGTAGAACACGACAAAGACATTATGCTAGAGTGCGATTACCTGATTGATATAGGCCCAGGTGCTGGGTTAAAAGGAGGAGAAATTTTGGTCGCAACCGAGCCTAGTAAACTGCATGAGTTTTCGTCTAGTACGATCGATTACCTCAAAGAAACAAAAGAAATAGTAGTGCCCACAGAACGAAGAAACAACAAAGAAAATTTCTTGACACTGACAGGTGCTACCGGGAACAACCTCAAAGGCGTAGACCTAGAAATTCCGCTCGGCAACATGATTTGTGTCACGGGTGTGTCGGGGAGTGGAAAATCTAGTTTGATCAACCAAACCCTCTACCCAATTCTGAATGCACACATTTACAATGGGGTAAAAAAACCATTGCCTTACAAAAAAATAAAAGGACTAGAGCACATAGACAAAGTGATAGAGATAGACCAATCGCCCATTGGTCGTACACCCAGGTCCAATCCTGCCACTTATACGCAGGTGTTTGGGGAGATAAGAAGTTTGTTTGCTGAGCTCAACGAGGCAAAAATCCGAGGGTACAAGCCAGGAAGGTTTTCTTTTAATGTAAAAGGAGGAAGGTGTGAAGAATGTCGTGGGGCGGGAGTGCAAACCATAGAAATGAATTTTCTTCCCGATGTGCATGTGCAATGCGATGCCTGCAACGGAAAACGATACAACCGCGAAACATTAGAAGTAAAATATCGAGGAAAATCCATCAATGACATACTCTCGATGTCGATAGAAGAAGGAGTAAGGTTTTTTGAAAAAATTCCTAAAATTCATCGGAAGTTAGAAACACTTCTTTCGGTTGGATTGGGTTACTTAACTTTAGGTCAGCCGTCCACAACGCTTAGTGGAGGAGAGGCGCAACGAGTAAAGCTAGCCACCGAATTGTCCAAAAAAGACACAGGAAACACCTTTTATATTCTGGATGAACCTACCACAGGATTACACTTCGAAGACATTCAGCTCTTGCTAGATGTACTCAATAGATTGGTGGACAACGGAAACACTGTACTGGTGATAGAGCACAACATGGACATTATAAAATCGGCCGATCACCTCATCGATATTGGTCCCGAAGGTGGTAGCAAAGGAGGCGAATTGCTGTTTGCAGGGACTCCCGAAGAATTGTGCCAATTAGTGGGCAGCCACACAGGAAAGTATTTGAAAAAAGAGTTGAAGCTTATCTAAATATAAATTCACAAAAAAGGCGATTCATTGGAATCGCCTTTTTTTATTGTGTTTTTTCTCCATTTATCATTCCTGATTTCGTTTAGGAATCTATTAGCGAGAACACGTCAAACAATGGTTTATCTTCTCTATCATTACTTCTTAGAAGAAAGATCGAGTGTTAGTCCCAATTCCTCCAATTGAGCCAAATCCACAGGCGCTGGTGCATCAATCATTACATCTCGTCCGCTATTGTTTTTTGGGAATGCGATGTAATCTCTGATAGATTCTGAACCACCAAAAATGCTACAAATTCTATCGAACCCAAAAGCAATTCCTCCGTGTGGTGGAGCTCCGTATTCAAAAGCACTCATCAAGAATCCAAATTGAGCTTCGGCCTCTTCTTTGGTAAACCCTAATAAGTCAAACATCCTGGATTGAATCGCTCGGTCGTGAATTCTTATTGAGCCTCCACCAATTTCTACTCCATTTATTACCAAGTCATAAGCATTGGCTCTTACCACTCCAGGGTCAGTTCCCAATAAGGCAAAATCTTCTTTTTTGGGAGAAGTAAATGGGTGATGCATCGCATGGAATCTTTCGCTTTCTTCATCCCATTCCAAGAGTGGGAAATCCAATACCCACAATGGAGCAAAAACTTTACCATCTCTCAGTTCCATTATGTCTCCCATGTGCAGTCGGAGGTCGTTCATTTGCGATTGTACTTTTGCCGTATCACCCGATAGTACAAAAATCAAGTCACCTGGCTTGGCATCACAGGCAGCGGCCCATTTGGCCAGTTCTTCTTGGTCATAAAATTTATCTACCGATGATTTGTAGCTACCGTCCTCATTTACTCTACAGTAAATCAATCCCAAGGCACCTACTTGTGGAGTTTTTACGTAAGCCGTAATTTTATCAATCTCTTTACGAGTGAGTTTGTTTCCTCCCTCCACATTGATGGCAATTATTTCTTCTGCCTCATCAAAAATCTTAAAACCTTTCCCCTTCACTAGCTCGGTAAGGTAGTTGAATTTCATCCCAAAACGAATGTCTGGCTTGTCCGAACCATAATTTTTCATGGCATCGGCATACGTCATTCTTTGTACTTCAGGCAATTCTACTTTTAGCACTTCGGAGAATAAGTTTTGTACCAATCCTTCAAAAGTTTGTAGGATATCTTCTTGCTCTACAAAAGCCATTTCGCAATCAATTTGAGTAAACTCTGGTTGACGGTCTGCCCTCAAATCCTCGTCACGAAAACATTTCACGATTTGGAAATACCTGTCGTACCCGCTCACCATCAACAATTGCTTAAAAGTTTGGGGTGATTGAGGCAAGGCATAAAACTGCCCTTCGTTCATTCTGCTTGGTACCACAAAATCTCTAGCTCCTTCTGGAGTAGATTTGATAAGAAAGGGAGTTTCTATCTCCAAGAAATTGAGGTTGTTCATGTAGTTTCTGGTCGCCAATCCTATTTTGTGTCGGAGCACTAGGTTGTCTTTTACAGGATTTCTTCTCAAATCCAAGTACCTGTATTTCATTCGGAGTTCGTCTCCGCCATCGGTTTTGTCTTCTATCGTAAATGGGGGAGTTTTCGATTGGTTGAGTACCGTAAGTTCGGTCACTTCTATTTCAATTTCTCCAGTAGCAATGTTGTTGTTTTTGCTCGATCGTTCTTTCACAATTCCCTTTACCTGAATCACAAATTCACGCCCCAGTTTTCGGGCATCGGCACAAAGAGGAGCGTTCACTTCTTCGTTGAAAGCCAGCTGGGTGATGCCATACCTGTCTCTCAAATCGACAAAAGTCATTCCTCCTAAGTCACGTGATTTTTGCACCCATCCACACAAAGTTACTTCGGTGTTGGTGTGTTCTATTCTTAATTCTCCGTTGGTGTGCGATCTATACATTATATATAAGGTATGTTTTTTATGAGTTCAAAGTTAATTAATCAATTACTAATTACGAATGTATACCGATGATAAGTTTACGGGTTGTAAAAAGCCCTTAATAAAAACCTATAAAAGGTTCGACTAATCCTATTTTGTAGCGTGACTTTTTGTACTATTTTAGCCAGGAAAAATTACCTAGAATCAATCCGTACCCCGGACTTCAAACTTCCAGCTTCTGGCATTACAGGCAAGGAGTTCTTCCACCATCCACTGGCAAGTTGATTCCGTTGATATAGCTAGCAAGTGGCGAAGCCAAAAAAGCAATGGCGTTGGCTACTTCTTCTGGTTCTGCAATTCGGTTCATCGGTACGATGCTTTCCATTCCTTTTTTTATTTCCTCGATAGATTTCCCTGTTTTTTTTGATTTTGCCTCAAATATTTCGTTCAGTCTTCCAGTATTGGTTGCTCCGGGAAGTACATTATTTACCGTAATGTTGTGTTTTCCTAGTTCGTTTGCCATTGTTTTGGCCCAGTTTGCCACGGCACCTCTTATAGTGTTGGATACACCCAGACCGTTGAGCGGTGCTTTTACCGAAGTAGAAATCACGTTGATGATTCTGCCATATGGTTGGTTTTTCATGTTGGGCAATACGGCTTGGGTCAGTTTGTGATTTGCAATCAAGTGCTGATTGAATGTGTTGATAAATTCGGTAGGATTGGCATCCGTAATTGGGCCGCCAGCAGGACCACCCGTGTTGTTTAGTAATATATCTACCGAAATGTTTTTGATTTTTTCACAGGCAGCTTCCAAAGATGTTGGATCACTAAAGTCAGCAACAAGGTATGAGTGTTGTTGATTTTTACTTGAATCAAGAGTTTCGAGCGTAGTTTTTAATTTTGATTCGTTTCTAGCGATTAATACAATGGAGGCACCAAGTTTGCTCATTGTTATTGCCGATGCCATTCCTATGCCACCTGTTCCTCCTGCTACTGCCGCTGTTTTTCCTGTTAAATTCATAGTCGTTGTGTTGGTTTTTTACAAAGGTAGCCTCTTCGTGATAAATTGAAAAATAAAATGTTGGAAACAAGGCGAAGAACAAGATATTTGTGATTTTTATAACATTTTGTGTTAGAATATTTTGTGAGTTGATTTTCTTTTTAGTAATTTCAGAATCTATATAATTCAAAAAAACACATACAATGAAAAAAATCTACTCAATTTTATCGTTTCTGAGTGTGATGATTTTACTGTTACCGAGCAGTGATTCATTCGCCCAGGATTACAGTATGAGATTAAAAAATCAATGTTTTACTACATCGACTCAAACAATTTCATTCACCGGAACCACACCTAATGCCAATGGTGCTGGAACATTTACTCTTATTTATTATAATGGAGATTTGGATGGAACTGGTTCCAATCTGGAAAACATTGACATAACAGGAGAGACTGGCCCTTCACTGGGAAACTCTCTTCCAACAGGGCAGTGTTCCTCTGCAAGGGATTCGGTAACGATTTCAATTCCAATGGCCACAATCAATGCTTGGGCGTCTACTGGAAGTCAAATCGACATTGATTTAACTACCACTTCTGCTGTAAACCTTACATTGTGTGGGTCAAGTTTGTGTGTAGACGCATTTTTAACTTATCCTGTTTCAACTGTTCCGAATGACGCAGGTGCCTCCAATATTACTCCTACTTTGCTTTGTGCAGGTTCTGATTCTGTAAAAGTTCAAATAAACAATTATGGAACAAACCAAATTGATTCTGTAATGGTTAACTGGAGTAAAAACGGAGTGTTACAAACTCCTATTCAACTGAAAACTCTTTTGGATACTGCTGCAGGTACGGGTTCTACTTCAGCACTTGTTAATTTAGGTTTACATACATTTGTATCAGGTGTTACAGATACTTTCACTGTTTGGACAACCATGCCAAATGGAGTTGTAGATACAACAACGAACAACGACACGATTGTTTCATATCTGAGACCTTCGCTATCAGGAACCTACTCAATTGGAGGTTTTTCGCCTGATTACGCTAATTTTGCTGCGGCCATAGCAGATTTGAATAGCATAGGTGTATGTGGACCTGTTGTCTTTGACGTTCGTCAAAATATTTATAATGAGCAAGTCGAAATTGGAGCCATAAATGGTGTTTCTTCAAGTAATACAATCACATTTAAAAGTGATCCAGGAAACACGCTTATGCCAATAATTCAGCATGGACCTACTACATTAGCAGATAATTTCACATTAAGAATATCGGCTGGCGCTAGCTATATTATATTTGATAGCCTCAATTTTAAAACTCAGGGTACTAATTATTCTACCGTAGTAAGTATTCCGGGTACTTCTGATTATATTACAATCAATGATTGTAAATTGGATGGCTATAATAATGCTACAACCTCTACATATCAGGCAGTGATATATCAATCAGGAGGTTTGTCAAATTACAATTCTTTTACAAACAATGAATTGAATAACGGTTCGTATGGTTTGTATATGAGAGGTTCAGGAACAACTGCAAAGTCCATAGGGAATCGAATTGCCAATAATGTCATGAATCATCCAAATTATTATCAAGTATATTTTTACTACCAAGATAGTTTAGAATTTGATAATAATACAATGGTTCAGAATCCAACTTCTACCTCATTCTGTTATGGTTTGTATTCTTATTATTGTGATAACACCAAAGTGACAAGAAATTCAGTTACGCTGAACACAACTTCTACCAACTATGGTATGATGATAGGTAGATATGCAGGTGCATCAAACGAAGTATCAAATAACATGATTGTTACCTCAAACAATTCTTCGGGAACTGCCTATGGATTGTACGTCAATTATTGTTTAAACACAAATATTTATCATAACTCTGTGAACATCAGAGCGGGAACTTCAACCCGGACTCGTTCGTTGTATATTGCAAGTTCAACATCAACACTCTACGGAAATGTTGATGTAAGAAATAATATTTTTACCAATAATGTTGGAGGATATGTTTCCTATATAAATTCTGGGGCAACCTCACCAGGTCAGTTGTCAAACTTAGATTATAATATTTATTATTCCTCTGGCGCCACTCCTTTTTATTACGGAACATCCACTTATCCAACTTTTTCAGCTTATCAAGCGGCAAGTTTAAGGGATAGTAATAGTTATTTTGGTATTCCGGGTTATTTATCACAATCAGATCTTCACCTACAAGGTGGATTGGCCGCTGATTCAGGTGCTAACCTTGGAATTATGGTAGACATCGATGGAGATGTGAGACCATTACTTCCTTCAACTGGGTACGATATTGGTGCCGATGAATACATCCCGCCTACATGTCCAATGGGATACGCACTATCTGCGTTCAACCTGACAGCTACTTCTGCTGACGTAACCTGGATAAAAGGAATTAATGATACCGCTTGGGTATTTGAATACGGAGCTCCTGGATTTACTCCTGGAACGGGAACATCAATATTCTCAAGCTCTGATACCGTAACTATTCCCGGTCTAACCCCAATCACAAATTACGATGTATATGTAAGAGGTATTTGTGCGGCAGGTGACACTTCTTTATATTTTGGTCCATTGAATTTTAAAACAAGATGTGTTTCTTCTTTATCAGGAACTTATACAATTGATAATTCATTGCCAACAGCAGGTACCAATTATACTTCCTTTGCTGATGCAATGATAGCATTGTACAATTGTGGGGTGACTGGACCAACAGTATTTTTAGTAGATGAGGGAACTTATACGGAGCAAGTCGATATCAAAAGTATCGTAGGTACTTCAACAACAAACACGATAACATTCAAAGGAGATCCAACGAATACTTCGTCAGCTATCCTGACTTATGGTGCTTCATCTAGCGCAGATAACTTTGTAGTTAAATTTGACGGGGCTGAGCACATAATTTTCGATAGTTTAACTGTTACTGCATCTGGTGTAACGTATGGTTATGTATTCCATTTCCCAACAAATGCCAACAACATTACTATTGAAAATTGTGAAATCAATGGGATAGCAACTTCTACCTCTTCATTGGCAACCCTAATTTATAACCGGAGTGGAACGGCCAATATGACGAATAACGTGACAATCAATAACAACAAGTTGAATGGAGGAAGTTACGCAATATACTGGTGGGGAGGATCTACCTCTAATAGAGAATCTAATCTTGTTTACACGAACAACGAAGCAAGAGGATTTAACTCTTACGGAGCATATTTCTACTACCAAGATAGTATGTTGGTAGAAGGAAACGAATTCGTTCAAAGCGCAACATCTACCTCATTCTGTTACGGCATTTACACATACTATATCTACGATTCCAAATTGTCAAGAAACAGAGTTGAGTTAAATACTACTTCAACGAACTATGGATTGATGCTTGGAAGATGGGCTGGAACGAGCAACGAAGTATCTAATAACATGATTATTACTTCGAAAAACTCTACAGGTACAGCTTACGGATTGTACCTAAACTACTGTTTGAATACAAATGTGTATCATAACTCTGTAAATGTAAGAGCTGGTTCAGCTTCCGGAACAAGAACACTGTATGTTCTTGGTTCAACTTCTACTTTGTACGGAAACAATGATATTAGAAATAACATCTTTACCAACAATGCTGGAGGAAACGCTTCTTACATCAACTCAGGTGCTGCTTCGACTGTTCATTTGTCGAACTTAGATTACAACATTTATAATTCATCTGGTACCAACCCATTCTATTATGGAACGACTTCTTACCCAACTTTTGCTGCCTACCAAGCTGCATCTGCAAGGGATAGTAACAGTTTCTTTAGTTCTCCAGGGTACTTTAGTCAATCAGATTTGCACTTACAAGGTGTTGTAGCGTTCGATAACGCAGATCCATCTGTGGGTGTTTCTACTGATTATGACGGTGATGCAAGACCACTAGGTCCAACAACTGGATTTGATATTGGGGCAGATGAATATATTCCACCAACATGTCCAAGTCCATACTCAATGGTATTTGTGGATGCAACAACATCTTCTGCAAGAATTACATGGACAAACGGACCTGCTGACAGTATTTGGGAGGTACAATATGGTACTACAGGATTTACTTTAGGTACTGGTACAAATATGATTTCAAATACTGATACAGCAAATATTACTGGACTAACGTCATCTACTTGTTACGATGTATACGTAAGAAGTATTTGTACAGTAGGAGATACAAGTATCTGGCACGGACCATTAAATTTCTGTTCAAAATGTGCGCCATTTGCAGATTTCTGTGAAGGATTCGAAACGACTAATTCGGGTGAAATACCACTATGTTGGAGTAGATTTATCAATACAACTGGTACAGGTGATATTAGGACAAACGTAAGCACATTTGCTTCCTACACCGGTTCAAATTACATGTATATGTTTAACTCAAACGATGCATCGGCAACAATGATGTTGATTGCTCCAGAGGTATCAAACCTATCTGCAGGAACTCATAGAGCTAACTTCTGGTTGAGAGGTGACTCGACAGTGATTGTGGGTACCATGAGTGATCCAGCGAACCCAGGAACATTCACTCCATGGGATACTATACCACCAGCCGCTGTAAGTACAAGCGGTTACTCAAATTTCAAAGTAGGATTTGATACCTATACAGGTACTGACACGTATGTAGCTTTCTTATGGGTGCCATCAAGAACATACGATTATGTTTACATCGATGATTACTGTTGGGAAGAGATTCCAAGTTGTGAAAAAGCACCCTCAGTGATAATCTTAAACCCAGGTCAAGATTCAACTTCATTGAATGTTGGTTGGAACATTGATACAACTCAAGTGAGATTTATGGTAGCATATGGTGATTCTAACTATCACCCTGTGACAAACCCAGCAGGAGGAGATACGGTATATTCAACTACTAACTTTAAGCAAATAACAGGACTTCAGTCTCTTACTCAGTATTGTGTCTTCGTGAAAGCTATCTGTACAAATGGTGATACAAGTTTTTGGGATGGCCCACATTGTGGACCAACAGGATGTCCTTCAGGAGTTTCACTCCCTTATTCAGAGGACTTTGCCACGTATAGATCAGTCTTCCCATTGGATGAAACGCCACAATGTTGGGAAGAAGCAACTGGAGCCCTTACGACCTCAGGAGGTTTAGCACCGGGTGAGTCACTATGGGAGCCAGACGGATTTGCTAACGTTGGATTTAACGGGGCAGCGAGATTTAACATCTCTGCATTTGGTTCAAGAAGTGGTTGGTTATTAACTCCAACGTTTAACTTCGGAAATGATCCTAACAAAGCGAGAATTATTGAGTTTGATGTTGCCTTAACAGATGACTTCAATAGTAATGCTCCGATTAATGGATTTGGCAATGATGATACAGTTGCTTTAGTAGTATCGTATGACCAAGGAATAACTTGGAAAAAAGCAGATATAATAATGCAATGGGATACGAGTAACGAACCATCACATACTGGTCAACGAGTAACATACATTATGAGAAATACTAAAGGATTTGTTAAATTCGGTTTCTATGCTCAGTCGAACGTAGGAAACGAAGGGATAGATTTCCACGTAGATAACTTCAGTATTTATGATACAACTTGGGCAGGAATTAAGGAGTCAATTGAATTAGCAGATGAATTCCAAGTATATCCAAACCCAAATATGGGTGTGTTCAATGTATTGAATACAGGAATGGCTAAAACGTCAAGTCTGAAATTATTGGATATCCAAGGAAGAGTGGTTTACGATGAATTAATTTCATTCTCACAAAAAGGAACGAAACAAATTGAAGTGGAAAACTTGAATAGTGGAGTGTATATTTTGTTAATCCAAAATGAAGGTAGAATGGAACAACATAGAGTTGTAATTCAATAGTTTAGTTTAAATTTATAGAAAATGCCTGCTCAGAAAAGAGCAGGCATTTTTTTTGGTTTTATATTTCACATTAAAATAATATTTTGTTAAATTGGAAATTAAGTTGTACATTGGTTTAATATTTTCAATACAATAACAAATGAAAAAAAATTACTTATTAGCAATAATGCTTGCAGTGTTTGCCGCAATTAGTGGTATTTCACAAATTACAGCTCCCTTTACGGAATCGTTTAATTCAACAACAACATTTCCTTCGAGTTGGTCGCTTTACGCTACTGCAGGTAGTAACTGGCGAGTAGGGGGTACTTTAGGTTACGGAGGTGCAGGGATTACCGATCATACCGGAACTGCTGGAAGTTCAAGAGCATGGGTAGATTTGTCTGGTTCAAATGATTCAATCACAATGACATCGGATACAATCGATGTATCTGCCTTGACGAATCCGGAGTTAAATTTTTGGCATAACAATGATTTAACTGGTTATTCTCTTTCTCCACTAAATTTACTTTTAGTAGAGGTTGTTGATACAGCAGGAGATTGGGTTATTTTGGATTCAATCAGACAATCTAATCTAGGTGTTTGGTCTGAGCATTTTTACATTTTAACTCCTTATGTGAAGTCGAACTATGTAATTGTACGATTCAGAGTAGAGTCTGGCGGAAGTTCATTTGATTACTATCAAGATTTGGCGATAGATGACATCAGTGTAAGGGAGTATACTCCTTGTAGAATGCCAATGAGTTTGGCTTCAGATTCTGTAACAACAAGTGCGGCTAAACTGTTGTGGGCGGCAAGTTCTACTGACACAGCTTGGAGAGTGGAGTGGGGTCCAGCAGGATTTGCATTAGGAACTGGAACTCTTGTTTCTCGTTCGACTACCGTAGAGTATTTGACAGGATTGATGCATTCAACTGATTACTCATTTTATGTTCAAGGATTTTGTTCAGGTGGTGATACCTCAATGTGGGCAGGTCCGCATTCATTCAAGACATTATGTTTGGCAGATACCATTCCTTACTTAATGGATTTCAACTCATGGCCACCAGCTTGTTGGGATATGAGCGGAGGTGTGAATCCATGGTTGTCTTACACTGGAACTTCTGGATATGCTGAAGCAGATTTTTGGAGTAAATCTACAGGAGATTACCTAATGACCTCTATTCCTGTTTACACTGATCAGCACACGAGAGTGAAGTTTAAGTGGTCGCACCAATTTAATGCTTCTTACCCAGATGATTCGCTTATAGTTTTAGTAAAACTTGACACAGATACGGTATGGGAAACAATTTGGTCTTCTAATAGTTTAGCTTCTTTTGAATCCAATGACGGAGCTGGATCTACCACGCCTGGAACTTTTGTTTCTGAATCAATTATTTTGGATTCTGCTAAATATAAGAATGCAAATGTAATGGTGCGATTTCATGCATTTACGGATTACGGTCCGGATTTGTTTATTGATGATGTGGTAATCGAAGAGATCCCAACTTGTCCTGAGCCTTCTCTCTTAGGTCATTATGCATTGTTTTATGATTCAGTGGCATTGAACTGGACAAATGGATTAGCGGATAGTATCTGGGAAATTCAATATGGACCTTCAGGATTTGCCTTAGGAACAGGAACAACAATTATAGATAATAATGATTCAATCGCATTTGGTGGATTAACACCATCTACAACCTATCAGGTATATCTAAAAAGTATTTGTAAAGTCGGAGATTCAAGTTCTTGGATAGGGCCCTATACTTTCACAACACCTTGTTCTTACTATACACCTCCTTATTCTGAGGACTTTTCAACTTATTCATTTTCAACAAATCCAACTTGTTGGGAAGAGGCAAAGGGACAACTTACCGTCAATTCAACCCTTACGATGGGAACTTCTCTATGGACAAATAGACAATTTGCTAACAATGGATTAGGTGATAATGCTGCAGTAATGAATATTTATTCGACAAATAGATTTGAGTGGTTAATTTCACCCTCAATTGATTTAGGGACAGGAGCTATTCCTTACCAAGTGGAATTTGATGTAGCCATAACTGATTATTTTGCTGCAGCAACACCAGATGCTGGTGGTTTAATGGGGCCTGACGATAAGTTAGTTCTTGTGATTTCTACTGACAACGGTGTTACTTGGTCTGATACCAATATATTAGAGCAATGGGACACGAGTAACATGCCTTCCTTTACAGGTGACTACTTTTATTACAACCTTACAGCCAATGGCTACACTGGTCTTGTTAAGTTTGGATTATATGCTGAATCTTCCCTATTTAATGAAGATAACGATGCATTTATAGATAACTTTGCGGTGGTTCAGGTACCAACTTGTCCAAGACCGTTAGGATTGACTTTTGATAGTGCTACACA
>CBFHVI010000022.1:0-38925 GCA_965658995.1 Flavobacteriales bacterium
CGTGTACCGCATTGGATTGACTAATGAAAAATTGGGACGTATCACAAAGTCAAATATGATCGTTTCCATGGCTATTCACAATGATGGTCTTCTTATTCTTTATTATTTCGATGGAAACAAAGATACTGTCAATATTTCTCATGTCTTAACAAATAGTTGGAAACCGCTTTGGTTTCGGGAGGGGTTGCATTTTTGAAGGTTTTCCACTTCAAGATGCTTTTTTCACATTTAAAGCTGCTCCCTAATTACCCGGCCCAATTTTTTCTATCCAAACTTCGGTACTGAATTGCTTCTGCAATATGATCCGCTTTGATATCTGCCGAGCCGGCTAAATCAGCAATCGTTCGCGAAACTTTCAAAATCCTATCGTAAGCTCTTGCAGAAAGGCCCAATCGGTCCATTGCGGTTTTCAAAAGTGCAATTGAAGCAGCATCAATTTGACATACTTCCCGCAGTTTTTTTGATTCCATTTGGGCATTGGCAAACACATTCTCAGTTTCTTCAAACCTCTTCTCCTGAACCTCCCTAGCTGCAATTACTCTTTCTCGAATTGAAGTTGAGGTTTCTGTGTTTTCTGTACTAGCCAACTCATCAAAATTTACGGGTGTAACTTCCACATGCAAATCGATTCTATCCAGCAACGGTCCTGAAATTTTATTCAAGTATTTTTGTACCACTCCTGGCGAACAAACACAATCTTTTTCTGGGTGATTGTAATAGCCGCAAGGGCAAGGATTCATAGCTGCTACCAACATAAAACTAGCGGGATAATCTACCGTAAATTTCGCTCTTGATATTGTTACTTTTCTGTCTTCCAACGGTTGACGCATTACTTCTAATACGGTTCGTTTATATTCGGGTAATTCGTCTAAAAAAAGGACCCCATTGTGAGCCAAAGAGATTTCACCCGGTTGGGGGAATGCCCCTCCACCAACCAAAGCTACATCCGATATGGTGTGATGTGGTTTTCTAAATGGTCGGGAGGACATAAGCGCTTCGTTCGAATCTAAACTACCAGTTACAGAATGAATTTTTGTAGTTTCAAGAGATTCTTGAAGTGTAAAGGGCGGCAAAATGGTAGGTAATCGCTTTGCCAACATACTTTTTCCTGCCCCCGGAGGACCAATCAAAATAATATTGTGCCCTCCTGCAGCTGCAATCTCAAAAGCACGCTTTATATTCTGTTGTCCTTTTACATCTTTAAAGTCCAATTCACTCGACATGAGTTTATTATAAAACTCTTCCCTCGTATTTACTACCGTTTTTTCTAGCTGCTTCACTTCATTAAAAAAATCTATAACCTCTTTGATGTTTTCCACCCCATACACATCCAGTTCATCTACGATTGCCGCTTCACATGCGTTTTGCTTTGGCAGAATAATTCCTTTTAATCCATGTTTACGCGCCTCTATTGCTATAGGCAAAACTCCTTTCAAAGGCTGCAGACTTCCGTCTAAGGAAAGTTCTCCCATGATTAAGTAATGGCACACGTTATCGAATTGAATTTGTTCTGTAGCAGCCAATATTCCAATTGCCAAAGTAAGATCATATGCCGAGCCTTCTTTGCGAATATCGGCTGGTGCCATGTTCACGGTTATTTCTTTCACCGGAATTTTGTATCCGTTATTTTTTAATGCAGCTTGAATCCTCTGTTGGCTTTCTTTTACCGCATTGTCTGGTAATCCCACAAGAAAAAAATTGACTCCATTACTGATGTTTACTTCCACAGTAATGATAGTGGCTTCTATGCCAAAAACGGCACATCCATAGGTTTTTACTAGCATAAGTTTAATTTCGGTTATCTAACAAGATACAGAAATTAATTCAAACCTAAAACTCGATTACAGCTGATTTCTAGTACAATTGTTTTTCTTTCTTATTCTTTCAAGTTCGTCTCTTTCGGGTGTATGCCGTTCAAATATATTTTACTAGTACCGAAAAAAGAATGACTAAAAAACCAATAGCTCCATACAAAGCCATAAACACAAGGTATTCAAAAAAAACTCTCCCAAGAAATTGACTACATTAAGAAGAAAACCGTGAGCAAAACTATACCCAATAAAGAAACTATGTTAGTTACTGAACTACCAATTTTTTGACGACCGTATTTTCTCTACTTGTAATTTTTAACATAAGCACACCGGAGGGTAATCCCGAGATGTTAATGGAATTACCCGAATTGTTTTCCTTGGTGTATCCCGAAACTTCTTTTCCCAGAAGGGTGAAGATAGACACCGCATCAATAGGAAATTCATTTGTAATCTTTACGGATTGGTTCACAGTTGGGTTAGGGAAAATCATGAGGCTGGCAAGACGATTTTCTGAAACTGAAACATTTGGCAATGTGCTAGTCCATATTTGTGTTACCCATTCTGGATGATCAATGTAGGGGTTACGGTTTCCTTGATACGTGTAAGAAGCATTATTTCGTACAATTTCTCGTTGGTTTACAGTGTCTTGCAAATGCCATTTTACAAGTAAATTGACAAACCACTGATCGTAAACCTGAGTAGAAGTTCCGTTTAGCGGTCCCCAGCTAAAGGAAGTAACCTGGCTTTCATAACGAGTTGCAAAATACAACATACAACGCGCTATGTCACCTTTAAATTCGTCTATCGGTTCAAATACCAAATTGGAATATCCGGGAAAAGAGCAAGGGCCTTTTTTGGAGCCATTGATGCTCGTCCAAGTAGTAGAGGTAACTTCGCCAAACGGCAAATTGCTCCGTTGACCATTTACGTACCCATCAGAAGGCACCACAAAATGAATGTCGTTTTTCATTGGGCTGGCGCTATTGAATGCACTTTGTGGCATCAAGTGCTCGCGGTTGTAGCAGTCATCTTCGCTGTTGTAGTTGCCACATTTTCTATTGTTGTGGGTATAAAAGTACGTGTCTACCCCACTTGGGTTTTCGGAGTACATGTCCAACACAGAACCGTCATTGTCATAAAAATTATCGGCATCGGCAGTCATATACCCTGAATAGAGGCTTCCGTATCCTTGGTCGGAATGACCATTGGTGATAATGGTACTTAGGGCAGTTTTTAGAGAGTAACCCGACAAACCAGCAGCTGTATTATAGTATCCAGGAGGTATTTGACCTACCCCGCGAAACACAAATAAACTAATCGTAAGTATCAAAAATAACTCTCTCATAGCACTTTTTTTAGTCAATATAGCTCAGCTTAAGCATGTTTGTTTTTCCGCTTTCTTCTAGCGGAATACTGGCTGTATTAATAATTAAATCTCCCTGTTTTACATATCCTTCTTTTTTCAGGATATAATGAATATCCGCAATAGTGTGGTCTGTACTCACCATCTTGTCGTAAAAAAAAGTTCTTACGCCCCACACTAAACTTAATTTTGTGAGAAGTTCTTTGTTTCCAGAGAATACAAAGATAGAGGCTTTTGGTCGTTTTGACGAAATTTTGAAGGCTGTATACCCTGAAAATGTCATGGTTACAATTGCCTTGGCCTGGGTTTTGTCGGCTAAGTTGCTGGCATTAAAACAGATAGAGTCCGTAATAAACCTCTCTGGGCTTCGCTCTGGATTCTTTTCTTGTAAAATTTCTTTGAACCTAAAATCTCCTGTTTCTTCTAATATTTTGACTATCGCCTTAATGACGAAATTTGGGTGTTTTCCAACCGAAGTTTCTCCGCTCAACATTACTGCGTCCACTCCATCTAGCACTGCATTTGCAACGTCATTTACCTCAGCTCTTGTCGGAGTAGAAGACTCGATCATACTTTCCATCATTTGAGTAGCAATTACTACGGGCTTCGAGTATTTGATGCATTTCTTCACAATCATCTTTTGAACAATCGGTACTTTTTGCATCGGAATTTCTACCCCTAAATCCCCTCGTGCTACCATAATGGCATCGGCCTCTTTGATGATTTCTTCGATATTTTCAACAGCCTCCGGCTTTTCAATTTTGGCAATTACCTTGGCCTTTTTGTTTTTGGCTGCTATCATCCCCTTCAGTTCGATGATGTCTCTTGCCGATCGAACAAAAGAAAGCCCTATCCAATCTATGTCTTGCTCCAAAGCGAATTCTAGATCTACTAAATCTTTTTCGGTGAGGGAAGGTAAAGATATTTCTGTATTCGGTAAGTTTACTCCTTTGTTTGACTTCAAAATCCCTCCTTGCGTTACTTTTGCTCTAACCGTATCTTTTCCGTTTGTTTCCAAAATTTCTAACTCAAGCTTTCCATCGTCCAATCGAATGAACTCTCCTTTTTTCACATCACTGGCAAAGTTTTCGTAGTTCATGTAAACTTTATCAGCTGTACCGATACATTTTTCATTCGTAAAAACAATTTCCTTCCCTTCAATTAGCAAAATGTTGTCTTCCATTTTTCCTACGCGGAGTTTGGGCCCTTGTAAATCGCCCAAAGTGGCAATGTGCGTTCCTTTTTCTGTGTTTATTTCTCTAATGTTTTTAAGTACTTTCAAGTGATCCTCGTGGGATCCATGCGAAAAATTTAATCGACACACATTCACTCCCAAGTCGATGATGGATCCGAGCATTGCTTTTGATTCGGTTGCCGGCCCAATAGTCGCTATTATTTTCGTTTTTCTCATTTTTATATAGTTTTAAAATAGTAAATTCTCTTTTGACTTCAAGGTGTTCACATCAAGTTCAAAGGCTGTTAATACAACATTAATTTTCCTTATTTCTCTCATCATTTCATTAATCTCAAGAGAATTATAATCGTACAGCATCAGGAAAAAGTCAGCGGCTTTTTTTTCAGGAACCAAATAGCTTCCTCCACTTTTGTTTCCTATCAATCGCACATCTCGTTCTTCCAGGTCGTCTTGATAAAAATACATCGAAAACTCTTTTATTCCTGATTTTTTCGATGAAAACACTACTTCTTTTTCTTTGATTAACTTAATCCCAAAACGCTTGTTCAATTCCCAAGATAATCGATAATCTTTTGCATGCGAACTAATCCCAATGAGTTGGAAATCGTACTCAAATTCTGCTAACAGGACTGTTTTGCTCATTGTAATTATAAATTTACAAAATATATCTCCAAAAAAAGAGCCGTTCCATTAGTGGAACGACTCTAATATAATTAAAACCTCTATTTTTAGTTTCTTCCCGCTCTTTTTCTTTCCGATTCTTTCAACAAGATTTTTCTCAATCTCAAGCTTTGAGGAGTTACCTCTACATACTCATCTTCTTGGATATATTCCAAGGCTTCTTCCAAAGAGAATTTGATTGGCGGTGCCAACTTCACTTTGTCATCTGCACCAGACGAACGCATGTTACTCATTTTCTTTGTCTTGGTTACGTTTACTGTAAGGTCGTTGTCTCTTGAGTTTTCACCAATTACTTGTCCTTCGTAAATTTCTTCGTTTGGTGCCACAAAAAACTTCCCTCTGTCTTGAAGGTTGTTTAGCGAAAAAGGAATAGCTTTTCCTTGCTCCAACGAAATCAATGAACCTGCCGATCTTCCTGGTATTTCCCCTTTGAAAGGTGCAAACTCTTTGAATCTGTGGTTCATGATAGCTTCCCCAGCAGTAGCCGTCAATAAGTAATTTCGTAGTCCGATGATTCCTCTCGATGGAATTTCAAAATCAATGGTTACACGGTCACCTTTTGGTACCATGTTGAGCATTTCTCCTTTTCTCATCGTTACCATTTCTATGGCTTTTCCAGAAACTACCTCTGGCAAATCGATTGTCAATTCCTCGATTGGCTCGTGTTTCTTACCATCTATTTCTTTAATAATTACCTGTGGCTGCCCAATTTGAAGTTCGTATCCTTCTCTTCTCATGGTTTCGATAAGTACCGACAAGTGAAGAATCCCACGTCCGAAAACCATGAACGAATCTGCCGAGCCAGTATCTTTTACTTGCAATGCCAAGTTTTTCTCTAGCTCTTTGTCTAGTCTATCTTTGATGTGACGCGAAGTCACAAATTTTCCTTCTTTTCCAAAAAATGGTGAGTTGTTAATCGTAAACATCATACTCATGGTAGGCTCATCAATTTTGATGGTTTGCAATGCCTCTGGATTATCGATGTCGGCAATGGTATCGCCAATTTCGAACCCTTCGAGTCCTACAACTCCACAAATATCACCCGTTTGTACTTCGGTTACTTTCTTTTTTCCCATTCCTTCAAAAATAAATACCTCTTTTATTTTTGATTTCACGATGCTTCCCTCTCTTTTTACCAACGACACATTCTGTCCTTCTTTGATGGTTCCTCTTTGCAATCGTCCTACCGCTATTCGTCCTACGTAGCTTGAATAATCGAGCGAAGTAATCAACAATTGTGTGTTTCCTTCATCAAATTCAGGTGTAGGAATGTTCTCGAGTACACAATCCAACAATGGAGTGATGTCTTCGGTAGGTTGTTGCCAATCGGTGCTCATCCATCCGTTCTTTGCCGATCCGTAGATTACTGGAAAATCCAATTGCTCTTCGCTGGCACCCACGCTAAACATCAAGTCGAATACTTTTTCGTAAGCGATGTCTGGAGTGCAGTTTTCTTTGTCTACTTTGTTTACAACCACAATTGGTTTTAGTCCCGCCTCGATGGCTTTTTGCATCACAAATCTGGTTTGTGGCATAGGTCCTTCAAAGGCATCTACCAATAGCAAAACCCCATCGGCCATGTTCATTACACGCTCTACTTCTCCTCCAAAATCGGAGTGACCCGGAGTATCAATTATGTTGATTTTTACTCCTTTATAGTTTACAGATACGTTTTTGGCAAGGATGGTAATTCCTCTTTCTCTTTCCAAATCGTTGTTATCCATGATAAGCTCACCTGGAGTTTCGTGATCTGAAAATAACTTTCCTGCCAATATCAATTTATCAACTAATGTTGTTTTCCCGTGATCTACGTGGGCAATAATGGCAATGTTTTTGATTTCTTGTGACATGTAATTAATCTAAATTTTGTGCAAAGGTAGTGGAATAGTTTACAATTGCCGCAAATACTTAGTTAATTGTCTTCTATTAGGTAAATTTTAACGAACCACGTTTACATGCCCTATCAATTCTTTTACCTCTTGGTTCTGACCTTTTACCCTAATCTTATACACATACGTTCCGATGGGAACTGAAGCTCCATTGTGTTTCCCATCCCAAGTGTCAAGAGGATCTTTACTTGAAAAAATTACTTCGCCCCACCTGTTAAATATGCGTATTTCATAGGTGTCAATTCCCGCAGTTACAACCGCAAATTCATCATTTTTATTGTCTCTATTGGGTGTAAAGGAATTAGGAACGTATAAAATGAATTCATTTAGAATAGAAACATTTAAATAAGTAGAATCTATACACCCTTGGTCTGATATCGCTATTAACTTAACTCGGTATGTTTTCTCTTGATCACTTGGAAATGTTACGGTACAAGGTGAGGCTAAGATTGAAGTTCCATTAGTCCCAGCAAAATCAAAATCCCAAACATACGAAACTGCTCCTGTTGAATTGTTAGCAAAGCAAACCTCTGGATTGAAGGTGTAAATCTCTGTGGGACTGAAAGTAAAATCCGCAACAGGCAATGGATGAACAAACACATTTAGGGTGGTATCATCTAAACATCCCGAGTCTGAAATTACCGTGAAAGTGACTGGGTAAACTCCGTCTAAACCATAAGTATAGGTAGTGTTTTGTGTTGTGGGAGAGCCGGGTGTGTTCCAGCCCCATTGAGTTATTGCTCCTTTAGAAATCGTTGAGTTATCAATAAAAGTTGTGGTTTCGCCTAAGCAAACGGTATCCGCAACAAAACTGGCTGTTGGCATAGGAAATGCTTCTACGGTTATGGTAGAAGATATTTCACAAAGGTTTGAATCCCTTACAGTAATCAAATAATTACCTGGAGAAAGTTGATTGAAAAAAGTATCTGGTACGAAAGTGGCAGAATTCAAGCTATATTCATAGGGAGTCGTACCTCCTGAAACATTAGAAATGTTGATAAATCCTGTTTGAAGGCCGAGAGGACAAGTTCCTAATGAATCTAAATCAAAGGAAATAATTGTAGTATCTACTTTAAAAACTTCCGTTAATACACAAAGAGAATCATAAGTTGCAAGAAATTGATAATTGCCAAGATGTCCATTCGGCACCGAGTACGAAGAATCTGTTGCTCCAACAATTGCTACACTATCTTTATACCATTGAAAAAACCGAGGTAAAGAGTCGAATTCTGCTTTTAATACCAAATTGTTTTGGCAGTAATTTCCGGAATCAACAATACCTACTTTTGGCACGAATAAGGTAGTTTTATTAAAGATGAGATTATCAATATAATAATAATTTGACCCGGTGTTGTTGCTACAACTTGGCCCTATTATTATAGCCGAATAATTTTGAGTGGCCGTAAAGTTTAGTGTAACCTTTACCCAGGAACTTGTTGAGCAAGTTACTGTATCTGCAGCAAGTAAATTCCAATCGGCAGGAGCAACCGCAGTAGGACACAAACTTGTGGCTGTTGGTAAAAGACTTCCAAATGGTAAACTACTACAATTTGTAGATCCAAAAATCGCCAATTCAGTGGATAAGTTTCCAAAAGAATTGGCTATATAAAATTCAATTTGGTAATTTACTCCTATTTCTGTTGTATCTGTTAAGCAAGTGCCCACATATTCTTTGTAAATAATGCTACTTGCTGACGCAAAAAAATCATCGAAAAAACCTACATATCCATTTCCATCGGGCAATGGTAATGGTGGTGGAGGAAATGTGCCAACAGCAAGAAGACCACAAGTATTAAAATAGTCTGAAGTTGCTCCAGATGCTTGGACCCAATTGTTGGCGCAATTCAGTTGGCTTGCCGCTGATGGGCAGCAAGACCTTTGCTCAAATGAAGGGTTTGGAATTAAAGAGGCTATAGAAGAATCTCTTGAAACTAATGGGCAAAAACAATCTGTGGTATCTTGTAAATCGATTAATCCATCCAAATCATCGTCTATTCCATTGTTACAAATTTCTTGGGAAAAACAAACAAGCTGTAGAATCAAGAACAAGAAAGAAAAAAGTAATTTCATCTCATTTAATTATCAATAAAGATAACGAAACTATTATTCAATAGGTTGTTTTTAGGGTGTTATTCAACCTTCATATCAACCCAATCACCATATTCTTTTATCAATCCAATCAGTTCGTCTAGCGCATCTTCCTCGGGGATATTTTTCTTAACGACAGTCTTCTCTTTGTATAGGGTGATTTTTCCTTTTCCGGTTCCCACGTATCCATAATCTGCATCTGCCATTTCGCCTGGTCCGTTTACAATACAGCCCATAATCCCGATTTTCAAGCCCTTCAAATGACTTGTTTTAGCACGGATTTTGGCGGTAGTTTCTTGCAAATCAAATAAAGTTCTTCCGCACGATGGGCATGAAATGTACTCGGTTTTAGATATTCTAGTTCTTGTTGCTTGCAAAATTCCAAAGGCAACTTCGTTGATAAACTTATCTCCTCCGCAGTTTTCTGCCGCAATAAACACTCCGTCTCCTAATCCATCTACAAACAAACTTCCCATGTCTGCGCCAGCGTCTACTTGCAGCGACTCATTGTCGAGGTCTTTGTAGGCTCTGCCAATAACTACAGGAGTTTTGCAACCGTAATGCATCAATCCATTAAAAATTTGTCGTTGCTCAGCCATTCCGTGCGCATTGTAGGTATCAATTACCAATACTGCTGTGGCATCGTTCTTTAGTTTGTTCGCAAAATCTTCTGTCAAATCTGCCAAAAGCGTGTACACAAAATTAAGGTGAGGATGTTTTTCGCAGTCCGATAGATAGGTTCTTGCATCCAAAAAAGGATAAGTTCTTGGTTTGTGTTTTTGGGTCAACCAAGTAGTGTATTCGTTTACCAAACCTAATGTTCCTGGTATGTCAAAATCGATGGTGTTTTTGTTTAGGAAAATGTAATCACAGGCCTGGTCTGTCAAATTCCATTTGTCTAATTGTACGGAATAAGTATAGCCCAACCCAAACAAATTGGCTGGTTTTATCTCTTTTTTCAAAGAAAAATCCGCCATGACAATCGGTACATTTCCACCCCCAATATTCATCACTTTGTTGGTTTCGCGGTGCGAATATTCAAATGGATTGATGTAATTTGGGAAGGTAAACGGAAAAGGTTCGTGATTTTCTCGGTTTTGGTAACGAGCTACCAATTTTTGCGCCACAGGAATTTCGGCTTCGGCTTTTTCGGTGAGTGAAACTCGTATCGTATCGCCAATTCCATCTTCGAGCAGAGCGCCAATTCCCACAGCCGATTTTATTCTACCTTCTTCGGCTTCTCCGGCTTCGGTTACACCCAAATGAAGAGGGTAGTTCATTCCTTGTTCGAGCATGGTAGCTACCAACAATCGGTAAGCTTGCACCATCACTTTGGGGTTACTTGCTTTCATAGAAAGAACCAACTCGTGGTAGTCGTGATCTCTACAAATACGGATAAACTCCATGGCAGATTCTACCATCCCGAGTGGTGTGTCGCCATACCTGCTCAATATTCTATCGGATAAAGAACCGTGGTTTGTCCCGATTCTCATGGCAACTCCATTCTGTTTACACAAAAGGACTAGAGGCGTAAATTTACTCCGTATTCTTTCTAGTTCTGCTTGGTACGACTCGTCTGTATATTCGTATTCGTTGAATTGTTTTTTGTCGGCATAGTTTCCTGGATTCACCCTTACTTTTTCTACAATTCCTGCGGCCACTTCGGCAGCATTTGGGGTAAAGTGAATATCCGCCACCAATGGCACATCGTATCCTGCCTCGCGCACCAGTCGTTTTATTTCTCTCAGGTTTTCCGCATCTTTTTTACTGGGAGCGGTGAGTCGCACAACTTCGCACCCTACTTTTGCCAAACTTATCGTTTCTTCCACCGATTTTTCGGTGTCCATGGTGTCGGCAGTAGTCATCGATTGCACTCGGATGGGGCTCTTTCCTCCTATTCCTACTTCGCCTACTTTTACCTCTCGGGTGTTCATTCGAGAGTAGTGAATCGTGCTATCGCAATATGGTTTTTCGTGTTGTTTCATTTACTTGGTTGGGTTTGCGTACAATTTTATTTCTTCTGCTTGTATTTCTTGACCGCACAAAATCACAAGTCGTTCAACAATGTTTCTTAGTTCTCTAATGTTACCGGTCCAGTTAATATTCTGAAGTTCTGCGAGAGCTTCTTTCCCAAAAGTTTTTGTTGGAATTGATTGTTCTTCGCAAATTTTTGCAATAAAATGATTGGCAAGAATTGGAATATCATCTTTTCGTTCGATGAGCGAAGGGACATGAATGAGTATAACGGCCAAACGATGGTAGAGATCTTCCCTAAATTTCTTTTCAGCAATTTCTTCTTTTAGATTTTTATTGGTAGCTGCAAGCACCCTCACATTTACTTTTATATCCTTGTCGTCACCAACACGTGTAATTTTGTGTTCCTGAAGAGCTCTCAATACTTTGGCTTGTGCCGACAAACTCATGTCGCCTATTTCATCTAAAAAAATAGTTCCACCTTCCGCTTGTTCAAATTTTCCTTTTCGTTGTTTTATTGCCGAGGTAAACGCTCCTTTTTCGTGTCCAAATAACTCACTTTCGATAAGTTCGGAAGGAATAGCGGCACAATTTACCTCGATAAAAGGAGCTTTGGCCCTGTCGCTTTGTTCGTGTAATTGTCTAGCCACCAGCTCTTTTCCGCTACCGTTTCCTCCTGTTATTAATACTCGTGCATCGGAAGGAGCTACTTTTTCAATCATTTCCTTGATGGCTTTGATTTCTTTTGATTCGCCAATGATTTCCGTTGTTTTTCCCTTGTGAATTTTTCGTTTTAGCACTTTGGTCTCTTCCACCAAATCGCTTCTTTCAAAAGCATTTCTTATGCTAACAAGAGTTCTATTCAAGTCCAGAGGTTTTTGAATAAAATCATAAGCTCCTTTTTGCAAACATTCTACAGCTGTATCAATTGTTCCGTGACCAGAAATCATGATGACAGGAGAATCCACCGCTTTCTCTTGAAGCTTTTCCAACACCTCAACCCCATCCATTTCTGGCATTTTGATATCACATAAAATAACGTCATACTTGTTTTTTGTGGCTAATTCATACCCTTGTTTACCGTTTTCGGCATCGTCTACTTGGTAAGATTCGTTTTCCAAAATTTCTCGTAGTACACTTCTTATGGGTCGTTCGTCATCAATTACTAATATTTTGGTCATAAAAACATCGTTTTTTAGGTAATGTATAAAATTAAGCGTTTGTAGTTACTATCTCCAATTATTTGAAATTAATTCTTTTAATTCTTTACGAATAGTTTTATAAGAAGTACTAAATTGAAAAAAAATTTGTTTAAATAACCATGCGAATTACTCTTGTTGTCTTTTTGTTTTGTTGTTTTTCTGGATTTTCTCAAATTCCCAATTGCTCCCTGGTACGGGGTGATTACTTATGGATGAGCCAAACCGAAGTAAGTGTGAGAGACTACCGTTTGTTTCTGAGTAAGTGCTCAAAAAAGGATAGCCTGAAAAACCTACCAAATACAAATTTGTGGAATAATTATCCTTTTGGAAAACCTATAAAAGACTATTATTTCGCGCATCCTGCCTACCTAGATTACCCAGTCGTAAACATTACTAAAAATCAAGCTATCTCTTTCTGTAATTGGTTGACATCTGTTTTGAACAGGGCTAATCCTTCACGCACTGTGTTGGTGAGATTGCCTACAGAAAAAGAATGGGAGTCAGCTGCTCGAGGGAATAATCCATACGCTATTTTTCCATGGGGAACTGAGGGCATGAGAGTAGAATCAGGAAAAAATCAAGGGAAAATGCAGGCGAATTTTATCAGAGGAAAGGGTGACTACATGGGAATAGCAGGAAGTTTAAATGACGGTGCCGCAATCACCGCACCAGTGAGGTCGTACTGGCCCAATGACTTTGGATTGTACAACATGAGCGGAAATGTAAGTGAAATGGTGGCTGAAGAAGGAATAGTGAAAGGCGGAAGCTGGAATAATCGTGCAGATTGGCTCAGAATTGACAAGAAACAATATAAAGTTGGAGCCTCACCAGAGATAGGTTTTAGGTACGTAGTAGAATTAGTAACGCTTCCATTTGATCCTAGCAAAAGAAAGCCTTTGTCTTTGACCAAACGATTTTTTACTCACTATTTTTCAGCCTTAAACGATACCTTGCTCATGGCCAAATATGAAGTGACAAACACCCTTTTTTCTTTGTTTCAATCGGAAATGCAACAAGAACCATTGCTTTACAGCGAAAGTTGTCGCGATTCCTTGTGGTACGGATTATTTCCTTACAGCGAAAAATGGGCTAGAAATTATTCTTGGCATCCACAATTTTCAGAGCATCCTGTGGTCAATGTTTCGTATTGGCAAGCTCAACAATTTTGTGCTTGGTTCGAACATCAATATGAGCTCATTTTTCACGAAAAGGTCTCTATCCGTCTACCAACCGAATCGGAATGGGTCTTGGGTGCAAGAGGAGGTCTGTCAAATTCGCCTTATCCATGGGGTGGACCTTACGTTAGAAATATCAAAGGAGATTTTTTGGCTAATCACAATCCAAAAATGAGTGAGTCCGAAAATGTATTTGGGTACGACACACTTAGCTTGTCTAATTTTTTTCACTCACATTTTACCGACCAGCACGACTTTGATGGAGAAGCCGTTTTGGCCCCTGTGGATGCATATTTTCCTAATGGTTTTGGACTATTTAATGTTGCAGGAAATGCAGCAGAAATGATTCTTGATTCTCATTATACCAAAGGGGGGTCTTGGAAAAGCAACTCGTACTATTTACAAATAAATTCCAAAGAATCGTGGAATCATAAACCCAACCCGTTTACTGGATTTAGGGTTGTTCTCATTAAAAAACATACCGGTAATTGACTCAAGCAGGGATAATTATTTCAGTTTTTCTCTACGTTTTTGCTCTTTAGGCGATTGAGGTTGAAATAAAAACCCGAGATTATTTGCCAACTCATTGAAATTTGTTCGTTGGGAGCTGTCGCACAAGTTTTTGATATCCATAAAGTGCTTGTAATGTATTCTTTCTAACTCTTTCACGCTATTTGCCACTAAGGTCAGTAATGAATCATTCACCACCGGAATTTCCTTTTTAAGGCCTTGGTACATGTTGTTTTTTAACCGGACAATTGACAAATGTATTGATTTCACGTCTTTTCTGTGAACGCGAACTAATTTGGTGAACTCTTGCTGCTGGTTTTCATCAAATTGTAACTTTTCTACAATTACCTCCATAGGTTTTGGGGGTTGAGAATGAGTTTTATTGTCAAAAAATAAAAAGCCAAGTGCAATAGCGTTGGATAAAACCAAAAACAAGATAACGAGTTTTGTTGTATTATTCATACAGAGAATAGTTTAAATTTGGATAAGGGTAAGGCTGTGATTCAGAGTTGGAGGTGTTTTGAAACACGTGTTTCCCCACTATACTAAGGTTTACTATAAAAACGAGGACAGCCGCGGCCAAAAATAACTTCGTATGAAATCGAGAAATTCGCTCTTGATATTCAATCTTTAGTTGTGTTTTTTCGAACAACATTTCAGGCACTTCCACCTGTTCAATTTTTTGTAGTTGAGATAATTCGGTTTTCATCTGTTTAATTGTTTCTTCATATTGACTCTTGCTCTCGATAGAAGCGACTCAACCGCTTTTTCCGATAAGTCCAATACTTCTGCTATTTCCTTTTGACTCAGTCCATCAATCACTTTTAGTAGTAAGGCCCCTTTTTGTTTGGGAGGTAATTGGTTCAATTGGTTCAATATTTCACTAACCGCCTGTTTTTGTTCTAGTATTACTCCAGGGTGATTGAATTCAATCCTGTCCTCTTCTTTGTTTTGTCTTGAAAAAAGCACTCGTATTCTTCTTTTTTTGGACTTTATTACATCCATACAATGATTAATCGTAATTCTATATATCCATGTCTTTAGACTAGATTGCTCTCGAAATCCTTCAATTTTTCTGTGTATTTTTACAAAAATGTCTTGTGTGGCTTCTTCTGCTTCTTCTAAGTTTTGCAAGTAATTTAATGAAACATTGTACACCATTTTACCAAATTGGTTGTACATCTCATTAAATTCTATAGGTTGTTTCATTTGGGATACAAGGTTCGTTACTTTGACGAAAATTTTAACAAATTCCCTCAGATCTACGCCTCTTTTATTTGGCAGTGTTTCTTAATTCTGCTTTTACACTAATTACAGCCGTTTTTATTGGGTGTTGACCACAATTGTAACGGATTTGGTTTGTTCACCTAGAGGCATTCCGGGTGTAAAAGTAACTTCAATAACTCCTGTATCTCAGGGTGCTATTGGTTCTTTGGGAAAATCTGGAACTGTACAAGTACACGACCCTTTTACACTTGTAAAAAATAGTGGTTGATTTCCCGTATTGGTGACAGTAAATATGTTAGAATAATCCTAGCTTAAGGCAATTGCACCAAAATTATGATCTATCTTATCAAAAGCGAAAGTGGTAACCTGTATTTCTTGAGATTCTCCTAGGTTCTCCTTAATGGCCAACTCGTTTTTTAGGTTGGATATTTCTTTTCTGGCTTTTGATAATTCTACTTCAATATTTTCATAATATTGAGCCAACTCATTGTATTTCTTCTTGCTAACACAAGAAGAAATACTGAGTAGAATTATTAATCACCCTAGAATATAGGTTGTTTTTCTCACCATTTTCTTCAAAAATACTGTTTACTTTGCTGGGTCTGGTTGGATATCTCCTGTAATGGTCAGTTGAGTTGTGGCAGGATTTGTGTTTGCTGTGATCGTTACAAACTTTGTTTGAACTCCTGATTGACCAGCAGGCTTATATTCCACACTAATTTCTCCCGTTTCTCCCGGAGCAATTGGCTCTTGAGGCCATTTTGGTACGGTACAACCACATGATCCTTTCGCATTAGAAATTACAAGAGGTTCTGTACCTGTGTTGGTAAAAACAAAAGTATGCCTATTAGTAGAAGAAGCCAATACCTTTCCAAAATCTTTCTTGGGTTCCTTAAAATTAATGGAAGTAGCAGGCAAAGCAGGCTGAGAAGGTTGCTGAACAGCAGGCTGCTGAACCGGATTGGTTTGGTTCTGTGGTAACGTACTAGGAAAATTAGCTCCTTGATTATTTGTTTGTACCGCAGCAGAAGGAGTGGAAGGTGCAATTGTTCTTCCTCCCTCGTTGGTCATCACTTTGTATGTGTTAAAAAGAGTAAGCGCTCCTATTACGGCTACTGCTCCTATCAATAAGTTATTGTTCTTCATGTTTTTTTAGGTTATGTTTAATTTTTGATTAACAAATATAAAAAAAGTTCATTCAGAATTACAATCGATTCCTAGTACTTCCTAGAAAGATCCAACTGCTTGTATTCTTGCTTATTCGAAATAAGCTCAATTCCTTTTTTGTAGATCGGGTTCAACTCATTAAATATTTGGTAAAACTCACTAAATCCCCAATAGTTTTGAGCAATTAAAGCTTTCAATCGCACTGTAATAGCCTCTTCTGCTTGCCGAAATTCATCCTCCTTGTATGTCAAATTCTTATCGGTAGCATATTTTATCATCTGAGAAAGGGCATTTTGCATATCAAAAGATTCTTGATAAACCTTAAAATCAGAGTAATTGGAATCTAGCCAAACTCTATTTTTATTGACATATTCAAGCGCAAATCTGTTCATAATTCCTTTTCTCACTAGTGCCAAAAAATAAGGAGAAGTTCCAGTTGTGTCTACAGGTACAAAAACATCGGGGATTATTCCTCCTCCCGAATATACTTCTCGACCGGTGACCAACGTTTTGAAAACGAGAGAATCAGGAATTTTAATGCTATCCTTAGAAAACGATTCTCCATTTAAATACCGTTCGTATTTTTCCTTGCGATAAGCTTTAGTTCCTCCTTCATAAGATTTTTGAATACATCTGCCCGATGGGGTGTAATATCGCTGGGTAGTTATCCTCACTTTAGAACCATCCGTTAACGGAATTGGTCTTTGAACCAATCCTTTGCCAAAAGTTCTGCGCCCTACCAAAGCTCCCCTATCCCAATCTTGAACAGCTCCAGAAACTATCTCACTTGCAGAGGCAGTACTTTCATTGACAAGAACTACTAATTTCCCTTTCTGAAAAAGCCCTCGATAAGTGGAAAAGAAGTCTTTTTTAGGATAGCTCCTACCTTCGGTGTACACAATTAATTTTTTCTTTGGTAGAAATTCATCAGCCAATTTAAATGCTTGATCCAAATATCCACCGCCATTATTTTGAAAGTCCAAAATCAATGATTTCATGCCCTGTAATTTCAATTTTCTCATCGCTTGTTGAACTTCGGCTTGGGTGGTTTTTGCAAATGCATTCAACTTGATATATCCTATTTCCTCATCAATCATGTAAGCAGCGTCCACACTATGGATTGGGATTTTATCTCTGATAACTTCAAATTCAATAAGTTCATCTTCTCCACCTCTACGGATCGTCATGGTCACCTTTGTTCCTTTCTTTCCTAATAATCTTTTCCTTACTCCCGAATTTTGCAATCCTACTCCCGCAACTAATTCTTCGTCAATTTTAATAACTTGATCCCCTGCCGACACACCTACTTTAGCTGAAGGTCCTCCTGGAATTGCTTGTACCACTAAGAGAGTGTCGTTCAAGATTTGAAACCTCACTCCTACTCCTTCAAAATTTCCTTTCAATGGAGCTTCTACTGCTTCTACTGATGCTGCAGGGATGTAAGCAGAATGGGGGTCTAATTTCTCTAGCATTGCCTTAATTGCCTCATCTACCAATTTGGGGGAATTCACTGAATCTACATAGAGTTGCTCAATTATATCAATTAGCTTTGCTACTTTATAAATGGTCTTGTTCTTATCTGTTTCAACCTGAGCGTAGATGCCACGAGAGGCAACTAACACAATGAGCAGAATCAATGCCGCAATTTTTTTCATTTTTTCTTTCTATTTATTTTTCAATCAATTCACCAAATTTGTCGTAGAGCTTCTCTGAAAGGATTTTATCTTTTTTATATTCTATTTCACTTTTAAGCACTTCATTTTTGTAGTACTCTCTCCACACGCCCACTTTCTTTCCTTTTTCGTAGGACTCTTCCTTGTATGTGGCTCCTGATTCAAAATTAAACAACCAATCGCCATCTGGAACCCCCATAAGGTAAGAAGTTTTGTAGCTCACACTTCCATCGTCAAAATACGAATTATCTTTTCCGTGAATAACTCCTTGTTTGTATTCCTTCTCGATAATTAGAGTGCTGTCCCTCAAAAATTTCTGATAAACACCATCAAATTTATTCTTTTTATACTGAACCGTTCGTTTTAATTCTCCAGAAGGGTAAAACTCTAAAAATATTCCTTGTTTCTCTCCTCCCACATATTCTTCTTGTTTTTTTAACTTTCCACCAGAAAAGAAATAATACTGCTTGCCATGTTTCACTCCAAATCTATAATTGTTTTGCCAAAACACTACAGAATCTTCCTCAAAAGCAGTCCAAGTACCATTAGGCTTTCCCTCCGCATAGTTCTTAATCATTTTTGGATTGCCCGACTCGTAAAAATAAATCCAAGTTCCATCTTGAATCCCATTCAGAAAAGATAATTGCAATTCGGGGTTTTTATTAGAAAAAAAGGACACGCATTTCCCTGTATAAGGAGGTTTTCCCGGTTTGTTTTTATCAAGAGCAATATTCGTTGTAGGATCAAATGACAGGTCATTGTTGCAATCACACATTAGTTTTGATGAGTTGCTTTTTCTTACCTTCTGAGGGCGATTGTCTACACTGTCAATCGCTATTTCTGCTGCGGGTGTTGTTTCGCCCGTTCGGTATACTTTTCGTTGAGACAGAGAGCTGAAGGAAATCACACATAAAATTAATCCGAGGGTTGTTTTTATTCTCATATTTTTCGCTCTTTTATTGTAGTCTTGGTATCAGTAATTATACCAAACGTAAATTGTTAGGAAGAATTATAAATAATTAACAGGATTTGTATTTATTGAAGTATGGATCACCTTTACTTCTTGAGAAATTGGTTTTACTATTTCTTCGAACAACTCTATAGTAAATTGCTCGCTCTCATAATGTCCAATATCGGCAATGATTATTTCATTTTCCGCATCAAAAAACTGGTGGTATTTGTAATCTCCAGTCACAAACACGTCTGCGCCTTGCGCCTTGGCAGCCTCCAGCAAAAAACTTCCTGAGCCTCCACAAACCGCTATTTTCTTCACTTTTTTTGTGTGAATTTGTGTGTGTCGTATGCAGTCTGTTTTCATTGCCGACTTGAGGTGCGACAAAAATTTGTTCGTTTCCATTTCTTCTTTCAGTTCTCCTACAATTCCTGCGCCCAAGTGGCTATTTGTGTTGGCAATTGGGATTATTTCGTAGGCCACTTCTTCGTACGGATGCACTTTATTTACCTCTGCCACGATTCTGTTTGCCTCTTGGTTCATTACCAATACCTCTATTTTGGTTTCGTTAATAAAGTTGGTTTTGCCTTTTTCACCATAAGCAGGATTGGTAGTTTCACCAGGCAAGTAGCTCCCTTTTCCTTCCGAATTGAAACTGCAATTGGAGTAATCACTAATGTGACCGGCTCCGTTTGCAAATAGATTTTCGCGCACTCGCTCCAAAATTTCGGGCTTATCGCTTGGGCAATACACCACCAGTTTACTCATTCGGTTTGCCATCGGAGATAAAATAAGAATGTTCTCGAGTCCCATTTTTTCAGCTATTTTCTGGTTTACTCCGTTTTTCAATACATTGTCCAGATTGGTGTGACAGGCATAAATTGCAATGTCGTTTTTTATGGCTTTGATAATTACTCGTTCAATGTAGTTCTTCCCGTTAAGTTTTTTTAATCCAATAAACACTATCGGGTGATGCGCAATAATCATCTCACAACCCTTTTCAATTGCCTCGTCTACCACCGATTCTATACAATCTAGGCACAACAATATTTTGGATATTTCTTGATGGTTGTTTCCCGTAATCAGTCCACTGTTGTCGTAAGATTCTTGGTAATAAAGTGGGGCAGTTTGTTCTAGGATTCGAGTTATTTCTCTTAGTTTCATTTATTGCTTTTTGTAAGTCATAAATATAAGAAATCTCAAATTGATTCTTTCTTTTTACTAAAATTCTATTCGCCTATCATGTTGAACTAGATTTAGTATATCTATTCATTGAAATATTACCTTAGAATTCTCCGCGATATATTCTCTAAAAATGCTGAACTAAATTCAGCATGACAGGTAATTAACTTAATTTTATTATATAAATTTACTTTACAAATAAAAACACGACACAACAATGATAGGAGTATATATTTTGGGAGCAATACTGGGCGTAGTAGGTATGTTTGCCAGTGCACAATTGAAAAGAAAGTTTGCAACATATTCGAAGATTCATCTCCAAAACGGAATGAGTGGAAAAGAAATTGCAGAAAAAATGCTTGCCGACAACGGAATTACCGGTGTAAAAGTGATGGCGGTGCAAGGACAATTGACCGATCATTACAACCCCATGAACAAAACCGTAAATTTATCGGAGGTGGTGTACCACGAAAGAAATGCAGCTGCTGCGGCCGTTTCGGCTCACGAAGTAGGACATGCCGTGCAGCATGCCACCAATTATTCTATGCTTCATATGCGCTCCAAACTGGTTCCAATTGTGAGTTTTGGATCGCAGTACATGCAATGGATTTTGTTGGGCGGAATTCTTACTATTCAGGTTTTTCCTGGGTTGCTCTTGGCGGGGATTTGTTTGTTTGCCCTCACAACACTATTTAGTTTGGTTACCTTGCCCGTAGAGTTTGACGCCAGCAAAAGGGCTTTGGCTTGGCTCAAAGGAAACAACATTGTGACTACCCAAGAATATGCAGGATCCAAAGACGCGTTAAAATGGGCCGCCATGACTTATGTGGTGGCAGCTTTGAGCTCTATTGCTACTTTGCTCTATTATGTGAGTATTTATATGAATAGGAGGTAGGGGTTTTATATCAATAAATCCCTTTTCCTGAATTAACCACAACTTTTGACCAAGAAAAGGAAAGTCGCTTATTTTGGATGCATTGGATGTATCCACTGGCTAAAGTTTCTGATTAGTTCTTTTTACCTCAGTCGAGAAAAATTCTCTTTGTAAGATCCCGCATCAAATGCGAGATGACAATGTAAAAAAAGACTTTCGCCTTGTGGCCAAACTACTTCACCCCAGTACTTCCAAAACCACCTTCTCCTCTATTTGTTTCGGATAATTCGGTTACTAAGTTCCACGCGGCTTGGTCGTATTTGGCTATCACCAATTGGGCAATTCGTTCGCCATTTTCTACCACAAAATCTTCGTTGCTCATGTTGATTAGAATCACGCCAATGTCTCCGCGGTAATCGGCATCAATGGTGCCTGGAGCGTTCAATACGGTGATTCCTTTTTTGTAGGCCAATCCACTTCTTGGACGCACTTGCGCCTCGTATCCATCGGGCAAAGCTATGTGCAATCCGGTGGGGATTAGTCTTCTTTCTAGCGGTTTTAGCGTGATCGATTCTTCCAAGTTTGCTCTCAAATCCAATCCTGCTGATTGAGGAGTTGCGTATTGCGGCAATTCGTGCTGCGAATTATTGATGATTTCTATTTTCATGGCTTTTTCTTCTTGTTACAAATTTGATTGTTTTATCCACAATCGCAAAACGAAAAGACACAAATCTGTTTTGTTTAACAAAAAAGCATAATTATAAAACAAAAAATTATGTCCCTACTAAAGAAAATGATTACCTTTATTAGTAGAAAAAAAATTGAAAGAATTCATTGTGATTGAAATACTCAACTGTGAAATATTCTTCGCAAGATCCTGAATCAAGTTCAGGATGACAATGAAAAAATACACGCTAATAATGGGATTATTAATAGTTTTTGCCACTTTCTGGTTCATGGAATTCATGGCTTGGTTTACTCACAAGTATGTGATGCACGGGTTTTTGTGGAATTTACACCTAGACCATCACGTGCCAAACAAAGACAGTTTTTTTGAAAAAAATGACGCGTTTTTCTTGATTTATGCCATCCCCTCTTGGTTGTGCATTATGCTCGGGTCCATGTTTGGGTATTGGAATGTGATGTACGTAGGTTTTGGGATTTTGACTTATGGAATTGCATATTTCTTGGTGCACGAGGTATTTATTCACCAGCGGCTAAAATGGTTTAGAAATAGCGACAATGTATATTTAAGAGCGATAAGAAGAGCGCACAAAATGCACCACAAACACACAGGAAAAGAAGATGGCGAATGTTTTGGTATGCTCATCGTTCCTTGGAAATACCTAAATCAAGAACTTAAAAAAGCTCGGGCTTAATTCCTCCATACGTATGAAAAAAGCGGTAGTTGTAGGGTCTGGAATTGCGGGATTGGCTTCTGCCATTCGGTTGCAAAACAAAGGATATTCGGTTCTGGTTTTGGAAAAAAACGCCTATCCCGGAGGAAAACTGACACAACTCAGCGGAAACGGCTATCGTTTTGATGCGGGTCCTTCGCTTTTTACTATGCCCAATTTGGTGACCGAACTTTTTGAACTTTCTGGAAAAAACCCCAAAGATTATTTCGATTACGAACAGCTCGATGTGTTGTGCAATTATTTTTATGAAGACGGCACACGCATTTCTGCCTATAAAGAAATAGACCGTTTTGCGGAAGAAATAGACCGAAATACGAAAGATTCTGCCGAAAAAGTAAAAAAACACCTCAACAAGAGTAAATTTATTTACGGAGCCACCGAAGAACAATTTCTCAATCGTTCGCTCCATAAAGTACGTTCGTTTTTGTCTTTTTCTACTTTAGTGTCGATTCTCAAACTGCCTTTTTTGAACATATTTAGTACCATGAATCAAGTGAACGAAAAAATGTTTGCCGATTCTAAAACTATACGACTTTTTAATAGATACGCTACTTACAACGGTTCTAACCCATACAAAGCGCCAGGAATTTTGAACATCATTCCTCACCTAGAATTTGGATTAGGAGCTTATTTGCCCAAAGGCGGAATGTACCAAATCACCAATAGCCTAGTACAATTGGCCACGGATATTGGCGTAGAATTTCGGTTTGACGAAGAAGTAATTTCGATAGAAACAGAAGGAAACAAAGCCAAAAACGTACGCACAAAATCGGGTAATTACGAAGTAGATAGTATTGTATGCAATGCCGACATTCACACCGTGTACGAAAAATTGATTCCCTCTGCCCAGAAACTTGCCCAAGTGGATAAGCAAGAACGATCGAGCTCTGCGTTGATTTTTTATTGGGGAATTAGCAAAGAGTTTCCAGAATTGGACGTGCACAACATTCTATTTACCGAAGATTACAAAACCGAATTTGACCATCTTTTTGAGTCCAAAATAATAACCCAAGACCCCACTATCTACATCAACATTACCAGTAAAAAGCTGAAAGAAGATGCTCCCGAGGGAAAAGAAAACTGGTTTTTGATGATAAATGTGCCCTCGGTGTATGGGCAAGACTGGGACACAATGATTGCGGAGGCTCGTAAACATATCTTGACAAAACTATCCCGAATTTTGGGAACGGACATAGAACCGCTCATCGAGTTTGAGGAGTTGTTGACTCCCAAGCTTATTCAGGACAAAACCAATTCGTACAAAGGTTCGCTATACGGAACTTCGAGCAACAATCGATTTGCAGCATTTTTCCGTCACAAAAACTTCTCGTCTGAGTTCAAAAACTTGTATTACTGTGGTGGAAGTGTACATCCTGGTGGAGGAATTCCGCTGGCGCTATCGTCTGCCAAAATAATTGATAAACTTATAAAATGATCAAACAACTATCTCTTGAAAATCGCTGGATTGGGCTTTTGGCCATTGTGTACACCGTGGGTCTGGTAGGGATTAGTCTTACTAGCTTAAGGCCTATGTTTTTGGCGCTCACTCCGCTCAATTTGCTCCTTACTTTGGTGGTGTTTTACAAGGTAAACAAAGATTTTAGCGGTTCTTTTTTGATTCTGTCGTTGCTTGTATTTCTAATCGGGTTTTCGGTAGAAGCGCTGGGAGTTGCTACCGGGATATTGTTTGGCAGCTATGCTTATGGCAGTCCTTTTGGTTTCAAACTATTTGATACTCCTGTGATGATTGGGGTCAACTGGCTGTTTTTGGCGCTTTCGAGTTACGGAATTGTACAATATTTCACCAAAAACAAATTGTTGCTTGTATTGGTGCCCCCATTTCTGATGGTTGGGCTCGATTTTTTGGTGGAGCCAGTCGCCATGAAACTAGGATTCTGGGGATGGGAAAATGACCTGATTCCCCTTCAGAATTACATGATGTGGTTTGTCACTAGCCTAGTTATTCATGGCATCATTAGATGCTTTTCGCCTAGTATTCATGCCAAGATTAGTTTCGCTATTTTTGGAATTCAAGTAGCCTTTTTTGCCTTACTAAACCTCATCTTGTTATGGAATTTTTAGAAACAAAACACCTCTATTTTTATGTGCTAATTTTTGCGCTTTCGTATCCGCTGGCTCAGAGTTTTGAGCACCGGATTACCTATTACCGAAAGTGGAAAAAGCTATTCGCGGGCATTGCCGCCATGATGGTTATATTTATTCCTTGGGATATTTGGTTTACGAATTATGGCGTGTGGTGGTTCAATCACGAATACACTTCGGGGTTGCGTATTTTTCTGCTTCCTATCGAAGAATGGTTGTTTTTTATCCTCATTCCTTTTGCTTGTTTTTTTATTTACGAAGTGCTCAATTATTTTGTAAAAAAAGATGTGTTGCTCCAGTTTGCTCGTCCATTTCTTGCCGTATTATCTCTTTCACTCCTGGTGGCATCCTTTATTTTTGTCGAGAAACTATATCCTTTTGTTACCTTTTTGGCAACAAGCATTTTGGGGCTTATTACGGTTTATTTTAATCCCAAATGGTTGGGGAGGTTTTTGTTGATGTATTTTGTGAGTTTAATACCGTTTTTGTTGGTCAATGGGATTCTTACTGGCTCTCTCATTCAATCACCGGTGGTCAATTACAATCCCGATGAAATTATCGGGTTCAGAATTATCACCATTCCATTTGAGGACAGTATTTACAGCCTCCTGATGCTCCTGATGGTGATGTGGGTGTACAAAGGATTTGACACTGAATCGAATGCCTAAGGCTTTTTAAGCATTTGTTTTAAGTTCATTCCCTCTAAGTTGTAGATAAACCATAAGTAAAAAGTAAAAAGCACTGAATTAACTCCTAAGATTAATAAAATAGAATCGGGGAATATCCATTTGAACAAGACACTCACAAAATACAACACCACCGCAAACAACAAGAAAAAACTAGCTTTCTTTATGTTGTACGGAATGGGATAATGTTTTTGTCCCAAAAGGTAAGAAGTAATCATCATTCCACCATACACCGCAAAAGTAGTCCAGGCGGATGCCACATAACCTAGCAGTGGAATAAATAGTAAATTGAGAATGATGGTAAGCACCGCTCCTCCCATGGCAATGTAAGCACCAAATTTGGTCTGGCCCGAAAGCTTATACCAGATAGATTGGTTGTAATAAATTCCCAGAAAAATATTGGCTACCAAAAGTATAGGTACCACGTGCAGTCCTTCCCAGTATTCTTTTTTTGGCAACAACCACTTGAACACCTCTAGGTACATTAAGATAAACAAGAACATTATGGAGACTGCCAGCACAAAGTAATTCATGACGGTGCGGTAGGTTTGATTGGCGTTAGCTTCCTTGGCTCGGGCAAAGAAAAATGGTTCTGCTGCGTATCTAAACGCCTGGATAAACAACGAAATAAGAATAGACAATTTGTACACACCGGAATAAATTCCCACTTGCTGCTTGGCCACTTCTACTCCATCTACAGGTTCTATCACTCGTCTGAGTATGATACGATCGAAGGTTTCGTTGATAATTCCTGCAAAACTTCCAAGCATCAATGGTAGTGAATATACCAGCATATTGGCGAGCAGCTTTCGGTTGATGTGCCATGTTACTTTGATAAACTCGGGATACAAAAGCACTAGTTTGACGCAAGTTGCTATAAGGTTGGAAATAAAAATATAGCCAATTCCTATGGCAGGATCATAGATTAGCTCCACTAGGGTTGTTCGGTTTCCGTGATCAAAACTAGTTTTGGCGAAAGCAATAAACAAGAGATTGAAAAAGATGTTGGTCCCGATGTTTATCAAGTTTATTTGCGCAAACTTTTTGGCCCTACTTTCGTTTCGCAGTTTGGCCATGGGAATTGTGGCAAACGCATCTAACCCCAGAATAAGGGCGAGGTAAATGATAAAATCTGGACGAGAGGCGTACCCGATAAGATCGGCAATGGACTGAGTAAACAAAAACCCAATCAAGATAAAAAATCCGCTGGATACGGCAATAAATGTGAGCGCAGTGCTGTATACACTCGATTGCTTTTCTTCGATTTTGGAAAACCTAAAAAAAGCTGTTTCCATACCAAAACCGAGTAACACCATAAAGAACGCAACATTGGCATACAACTCAGATACCTCTCCGTATTGAGCCGTGCTAAAACTGGTAACATAGAGCGGAGTGAGCAAAAAATTGAGGATACGAGCAAACATACTACTTACTCCGTAAATAGCGGTTTGCCCTGCTAATTTTTTGATTACGCTCAAGTTGAGTTTTTTTTGTTACTTAAAGTTTGGTTTTCTTCTCTCGATAAAAGCCGATGTTCCCTCTTTGAAATCGTCTGTTCCAAAACAATTTCCAAACTCTTCTATTTCGGTTGCAAATCCATCCACACCATCTACATAGTTGGCGTTTACGGATTTGATAGCGAGCGATATTGCCGAAGAAGAATTCTTGGCTATTTTGCTAGCCAATTCGCGGCACTTTTCCATCAATCCTTCTGGAGATGTTATGTGATTTACCAATCCCCATTTTTGGGCATCTTCTGCCGATATCATTCCTGCTGTAGCAATCATTTCTAGGGCTTTTCCTCTACCTACTAATTGTGCCAATCTCTGTGTTCCTCCATATCCAGGAATTACTCCCAACGATACTTCTGGCAATCCCATTTTGGCATTCTCCGAAGCTACTCTGAGGTGAGCCGACATAGCTAATTCTAGTCCTCCACCTAGCGCAAAACCATTGATTGCTGCAATGATTGGAGTCGATAAGTTTTGTGCCAAATCAAATAATTTGTCGTGTCCTTCTTTGCTCAATTTTTTTCCTTCTTCTACCGAAAAAGAGGCAAATTCTTTGATGTCTGCTCCAGCCACAAAAGCCTTTTCTCCTGATCCTGTTAGGATAATTACTTTTACCGCGGTGTCCTTTTCTGCTTCTTTCAGTGCTTCAGATAATTCGCTAATTGTTTGCGAATTAAGCGCGTTTAATTGTTTGGGTCTGTTTATCGTAATGGTTCTTACCGAATCGGTGTTTTCGATAATAATATTGATTTCTGACATGTCATTTAGGTTTTTTTAACTCTTATCCAAAGTTAATAGTTTCTCCTCTCCAGAATGAAGGAATCCATATTATTATTCCCTAATAGGTGTTGATAAGTGAAGTTAATCTTAACTTAATATTTCGTTCTTCAAAAAATCTATATCTTTAATTCATGAAATTTTCCTCTGGCATCTTCTTTTCTTTTGTTCTCGGGTTTATTGCCTTTCTTATTTCCTCCTTGGGAGTTTATTGGGTGATAAATGACCCCGAAAACGAACTTGTCGTGGTAGTTATTTCGGCAATCATTGGCGTATTGGTGTTTGGTGTTTCCTATTTTTCTTTACAGATTTATACCAAAAAAAAATTCATAAATATTTATCGTTCTATTGGCATCGTGTACGAAAAAAACGGAGACATTTTTGGAAAAGACGCACAGCTAGAAATTGAAAAATGGCTGAACAAAAAATCTTCTGAGATACTGGAACTAAAATCGACTGAGGCGTATCGCAGGGAGTTTTTTGGAAACCTAGCTCACGAGCTCAAGACTCCTGTTTTTAGTGTAGAAGGATACATTCTTACCTTGCTAGAAGGAGGATTGGAAGACGAAAATATCAATCGTAAATTTCTTCAAAAGGCTGCCAAAGGAATCGATCGCATTACTAAAGTAATTGCTGACATGGACACTATTACTAAGATAGAATCGGGAAATTTAAAGTTGAATCTTAAGAGAATTTCTTTGTTTGAATTGATTAAGAATATCATTTTGGAACTAGAAGACTTGGCCGATAGTCAGGAATTAAAGCTTGTGTTGGAAAAATCTGCTGTGGCAGAAATATTTGTAATTGCCGACAAAATTAAGCTAGAACAAATCATTACCAATTTGCTTTCTAACTCAATTTACTACGGAAAAAAAGGGGGTAAAACGGTCATTTCTGCCAAAGAAATGGCAAAAGGCAAAGTGCTTGTTTCGGTCGAAGACAATGGAGTGGGAATAGCCCGGGAGCATCTTCCTAGGCTATTTGAACGGTTTTATCGAGTAGAAAAAAGTAGAGATAGAAACCAAGGAGGTTCAGGAATTGGACTTGCAATTGTAAAACACATTGTGGAAGCCCACAACCAAAAAATTACTGTTGCTAGCGAACCCAACCAAGGAACTACTTTTAGTTTTACGCTGGAGCGGGGTTAAAACTCAATCTCCAATTGCTCGGGCAACAACCGGAATGATTTTCGGTGGTAGTTTGTAGAACCAAAATCTCTTATTGCTTGTCGGTGTGCCTTGGTAGGATAACCTTTGTTTTTGTTCCAATCATACACAGGAAACTCCACATGATAAGCTTTCATGATATCGTCTCGGTAGGTTTTGGCTAAAATGGAAGCTGCGGCAATAGGCAAGTATTTTCCATCGCCTTTTACAATACACACGTGTTCTGTTTTCTTGTATTTATTGAATCTGTTTCCATCAATTAACAGCAGATTAGGGATCTTTTTTAGCTTGTCTACTGCTCTGTGCATTGCCAAAAACGAAGCGTTCAAAATATTAATTTCATCAATTTCTTCGGGCGAAACGATTCCCACTCCCCAGGCAATTGCTTCTTTTTCTATGATGGGGCGGAGCAATTCTCGCTTCTTTTCAGATAAAATTTTGGAGTCTGTGAGAATTTCGTTCTTGAAGTTTTTGGGTAAAATAACTGCTGCCGCTACCACTGGTCCCGCCAAGCATCCTCGTCCGGCCTCGTCACAGCCCGCTTCTATTTTTAATTTGTCGTAGTTTAACTCTAACATGCTAATCCTTTTAAACTCTTGCCTCCACGAGAATGAAAAAATAATAATTTAACTTTCTTGAACCTCAACAATCGTTTTCCAAACAATTTCAGCTGTTTTATCCCAACTAAAGTGATTTGCTCGTTCTTTTCCGTGTTCTATAAGTTCTTCTCTTAATGATTCGTCTTTATACACGCGTTTCATTCCGTTTTTAATATCCTCTACCGAAAATGGATTGACATAAATTGCCGCATCACCCCCTACTTCGGGCAAAGAAGTTTTGTCGGATGCAATTATCGGAAGCTGACATTTCATAGCCTCTACTAACGGTATTCCGAATCCCTCAAAGTAAGAAACGTAGGTGAGGGCAAGTCCTGACCCATAAATATTGTTTAATTCCTGGGAATGAACATGTCCGGTAAAAATAACTTCTGATTGAAATTTCATTACGTCAAAAACCTGTTTAATTTCTTGATTCCACCAATATTTTTCTCCCACCATCAGCAGCTTTACCTCGCTTTTTGTTTCTTTTTTAAATTGATCAAAAGCTTGAAATAATTTCGTTACATTTTTTCGAGGGTGTAAAGCGCTCACAAACAAAAAATAAGGCTTTCCATTGGTATATTTTCCTCTGATATTTTCCTTTTCTTTTTCAGGAATTGGCGAAAAAGAAGATCCCACCCCATTGTGAGCTACAATTATTTTGTCTTGCTCTATCTCAAAACTTCCGGCAATATCTTGTTTAGAATATTCCGAAACGGTGATGATTTTGGAGGCTTTTTGAGCAAACTTCGGAAAAAAATAGTTGACGTAATTTCTATTCCAGAAAGGAATATCATTGGGATAATGTACAAAACTCAAATCGTGAATTACAGGAATTTGTTTTATTTGAGACTGAAGACTTAGATAGCCATCAGGTGAAAGAAAAACATCTATTTGGTGTTTTTTTAACGCTTTTTTAACGCCAAATTCAAACCAAAGGTAGTACAAAAAAGGATGTCGCGCCTGAGGATGTATCACTATTGGCGTAACGTTATTGCCATATACAAACTTATCGTCATAGGATCTGTCAAAGAAAAAGAAGAATTCGTGTTCAGGGTGGTTTTCAACCAATCTTTTTGCTACTTCGTGAGTAAACCAACCAAATCCTTCAAGCTTTTTGGTAAGTAGAAATCGGGTATTTATGGCAATTTTCATCTTAGGGACTAAGGTAATTTTTTCTAATGAAATTGCCTAGTTACATTGCCATCAAAAGTAGGTCAATGTTTTTGTGAGGCAAGCTAAATGCCTCCCCTAGAGTTTTGCTTGTTAGCATTCCCTTGTATACATACACTCCATGTCTAAATCCTTTATTTTCTCTTACCATTTTGGCAATTCCGCCTTCTTCCCCTATTTGTATAAGCAACGGAGAAAATATATTGCTCAAAGCAAAAGAAGCTGTTCGCGACACGGAGGAGGCGATATTTGGCACACAGTAGTGAATAACCCCATGTTTTGTAAACACGGGAGATTTGTGGTTAGTAACTTGTGAGGTTTCGAAGCAACCTCCTTTATCAATACTCACATCCACAATGACCGCTCCTTCCTTCATGCATTCAACCATTTCTTCTGAAACTACACAAGGAGTTGTGCCGTTGCTCGTTCTCAACGCTCCGATTGCCACATCAGCCCTCATCAAAGCTTTTTCTAATACTTTTGGATTGATAATAGAGGTCCAAATAGAAGTATTCAGGTCATTTTGTATTCTTCGTAACTTGTACACATTATTGTCAAATATCTTGACGCTTGCTCCTAGTCCGATAGCAGATTTTGCGGCAAATTCTCCTACTGTTCCCGCCCCTATTATGACTACTTCTGTGGGGGAAACGCCTGCTATTCCTCCGAGTATGGTTCCTCTTCCGTTGTTGAGATTACTCAAGTAATGAGAAGCAATTCCAATAGATTTTATCCCGGCAATTTCCGACATTGATCGAATTACGGGGTATACGTCATCTTCGTCTTTTACAAAATCCCAAGCAATTGCTGTGATTTTCTTTTTCATCAGCATCTCAAGCGTGTTCTTTGGGTGGACAGAAAGCTGTAAAGCAGCAAACAAGGTTTGATTTCCGGTCATCATATCAATCTCCTCTTTGCTGGGAGGAGCTACTTTAATGATTATGTCTGCCTTAAACACCTCTGACGTATCGTAACAAATTTCGGCACCCACCTCGCTATAGTCTCTATCAACAAAATTGGCATTGACTCCAGCATTGGTTTCTACACACACTTTGTGCCCGTTGCTCACAAGTAGCGCTACTGCCTCGGGAACAAGCGAAACTCTGTTTTCTTGAAAACTTGTTTCTTTTGGAATACCTATGAATAATTTTTTACTTCTAGTTCCTGCTAGCTGCAGTTTTTCTTGAGGCACCATAAGTGCTTCTTTTGCTAAGGATTTTAGTACATCTGAAGACATATCAATAGGTTAGGGTGATGATTCGAGTAGTGTCTACTACCTCGATAGTTAAATTTACAAATTTTTCGTCTAAGTACGATAAGATTTTATCGGGCCATTCGAAAAAACAAATTGCCCCACTGTCTAAAATTTCCATTATTCCGATATCTAACAATTCCATCTCATCGTTCAACCGGTACAAGTCAAAATGAAAAACAGAATGGTTGTTTGTTGTTCTGTATTCATTTACAATTGAATAGGTGGGGCTTGAAGTGTGTTCGCTAATCCCTAAAGATTTACAAACTTCATTTATGAGTGTTGTTTTTCCTGCGCCCATAGGAGCCTCAAAACAAAAGTGGGAGTATTCGCCCGATAACTCTTTGATGAATTCCGCAACAGGCTTCAATTCTTCTAAACTTCTTACTTCAAACCTTTTTTCCATAAACCAGCTCTTCTCAGTTTTGTGATATTTTCCTTAGTTCTCCAATCGCTTGAGAAATAGAGTGAATTCCACCAAAAACAAGCCTCAATTTATTATTCCTTTCACTCATTTTACAATTTCTTGGATTTGATTGGATGAACATGAGTACTCGAGTAAAGGCATCCGACTCAAAATAAGCCGACTGTTGATTGGAAGGAAAATAACAAATCATTTTTTCTTGTTTCAAAATAATTTTATTAAATCCAATGTCCTTGGATAACCATTTCAGCCGAATAGTTTTTAGTAATTCTGAGGTTTCCTCGGGGACGTCCCCAAACCTATCTTTCAAGTTTTTTCTGTATGCATCAAGCTCTTCTGTTGTTTTCACCTCATCTAAGTTTTGGTAAAGGTTGAGTCTTTCGGCAATTTGATTGACATACGTATCAGGAATTAACAGCTCCAAGTCTGTTTCTAACTGGAAATCTTCTATTTCAAAAAACTTATCGTTCTTTTCGTCCTTAAATAACTCTTTGAACTCGTTGGTTTTAAGTTCCTCTATGGTTTCGTTAAGAATTTTTTGATAGGTGGCAAACCCAATATCGTTGATATACCCACTTTGGCTAGCACCGAGCAAGTCTCCTGCTCCTCTAATATCTAAATCTTTCATGGCAATATTAAAACCGCTACCCAAGTCACTATGTTGTTCAATAGCATTGAGTCTTTTTGTAGCATCATCGCTCAGCATGTGACGAGGAGGGGTTATTAAATAACAAAATGCCTTTTTGTTGGATCGCCCAATTCTTCCTCTCATTTGGTGTAAGTCACTTAGGCCAAAATTATTTGCATTGTTGATGATCATGGTGTTTGCGTTGGGCACGTCAATTCCAGATTCTATGATGGAGGTTGCCACCAACACATCGTACATTCCATTGATAAAATCCATGAGTGTAGCTTCCATTTTCTGACCCTCCATTTGACCATGAATAATTGCTACTTTAGCATCTGGAACCAGTCTCTGGATCATGCCGGCTACCTCTTTTATATTTTGTACCCTATTGTTCACAAAATATACCTGCCCTCCACGCTGCATCTCGTAGGTGACTGCGTTTCTAATTATCTCTTCATTGAAGGTATGAATTTGTGTATCAATTGGTTGTCTGTTGGGTGGGGGAGTGTTTATCACGGATAAATCTCTTGCTCCCATCAGCGAAAACTGCAAAGTTCTGGGTATTGGGGTTGCTGTTAATGTGAGAGAGTCTACATTCTCTTTCATGGTTTTTAGCTTATCTTTTGCCCCTACACCAAACTTTTGTTCTTCGTCAACAATCAGCAAGCCTAGGTCCTTAAATTTTACACTTTTCCCAGCAATTTTATGTGTTCCTATCAAGATATCAATTTCTCCTTTTTCAAGTCTCTCTAGAGTGTCTTTCACTTTTTTGGGTGACTTAAATCGATTCAGGTAATCTACTTTGCATGGAAATTCCTTGAGCCGTTCATTGAAGCTACGGTAATGTTGAAGGCTCAAAATAGTGGTAGGAACCAAAATTGCAACCTGTTTGCTATCCGCCACTGCTTTAAAAGCTGCTCTGATAGCAATTTCTGTTTTTCCAAAACCCACGTCTCCGCATACCAACCTATCCATCGGAATGTCCTTTTCCATGTCTTCTTTTACAGCTAAAGTTGCCTTGTGCTGGTCTGGAGTATCTTCGTACATGAATGAAGCCTCTAGCTCATGCTGCAAATAAGTGTCTGGAGAGAAAGCAAATCCTTTTTTCATTCTTCTTTTGGCGTAGAGCTGAATTAAATCAAACGCCACTTCTTTCACTCGCTTCTTTGTTTTCGCTTTTAGCGCCTTCCAAGCAGGTGTGCCTAGCTTATTTATCTTCGGTTTTTTGCTGTCTTTGCCCGAAAACTTTGAAATTCGATGAAGCGAGTGAATACTCACATACAAAACGTCCCCACCATCGTAAAGTAGCCTTATAGCTTCTTGTTCTTTTCCGTTGACATCAATTTTTTCCAATCCAGAAAACGTCCCTATTCCATGATCAATATGAACAATGAAATCCCCTTTTTTTAGCCCGTATATTTCTTTGAGACTTACTGCCTCTTTGGATTGTTTGTAGCCTTCTTTTATTTTGAATTTATGATATCTCTCAAATATTTGATGGTCGGTATAGCATACAATTTTAAGATCGTTATCTATAAATCCCTTGTCAATACTGGTGTGAATAGGAGTAAATTCAGCTTCTTTTTCAATGTCGTCAAAAATATCTTCTAACCGTTGTACTTGATTGGGGTTGTCAGAAAATAAGTAGTTCTCGTATTCAGCCTGTGTATTTTCTTTCAGGTTTTGAGCGAGCAAATCAAACTTTTTGTTGAAAGATGGCTGTGGTGATTGGTGAAAAACTACCGTTTCGGCACTGAAATAAAGTTCGTTTCCAAATTCAACTCCTGTAAATTCGCTTAGTTCCTTTTCGAACTCAATAGAGTTGATATACAGCTCATTAGGAGGAAGTCTTTTAAGTTCATTTTCTAGTTGGTTGTAAGTGTACAGAGCTTTATCAAATCCTTGTTCTATTTTCTTTTTGGAGGTAGAAAAAGAATGTAGCCAAATGATGGATTTTTGAGAAATAAATTCGAAAAAAGAGGTTCTTGATTCCTGCAAAAGTTCGGCTTGAACGTTGGGGGTAATGGTGATCTTCTTGTGTGTGTTGATAGAAAGTTGATCTGCAATATTAAAACTCCTGATGGAGTCTACCTCATCACCAAAAAATTCTATTCTGAATGGGTAATCAAAAGAAAAAGAGAACACATCCACAATTCCTCCACGAACCGAAAACTGTCCTGGCTCATACACGTAATCCACTTTATGAAAATGACTTTCAATGAACAGTTCATTCAAAAAATCAATTGCATATTTGTCTCCCACATGAATGTCTAGTGTACTTTTACGAAGTGATTTTTTCGTTATCACTTTTTCTACCATTGCCTCTGGGTACGAGACCACCACACTATTTTTTCGGTTTTTTGAAATGGCATTTAGCACCTCCGTTCTTAGCAACACATTGGCATTGTCCGTTGACTCAATTTGATAAGGTCTTTTGTATGAAGCAGGGTAGAAGTAAAACTTCTTCTTTTTGTTGCCCGCATTTATATTCTCGAGTGTGTTAAAAAAATAAACCGCTTCCTCTTTATCCTGAAACATAAATAACTGCAACTCTTCAATTTCAGAGAAAATTGCGGAAGATATAAACGAGAGAGACGAACCTACCGTTCCTTTTATGTGGGTGTAACCTTGCCTGTTTGATATCGAGTTTTGGAGATCAATTACGGGAGAGGAAGTTTTGTACTTCTCGATGATTAACGAAGAGTCTGTTTTCATTCTGGGTTAATTGTCGCAAAGATAGTAAATGCAACTTGGAAAAGTGGTTTAGGTCTAGTCGGTTTTTATGTTTCTCGTTTTTGGAATAAAATCTGTATTTTTACCTAACTGTAAACAAACTTCATGAGCAAAAACAAAGACATATTAATCCAAAAGCTGGATGAGTTTGTGAGGAAGTATTACAAAAACCAGCTGATTAAAGGAGCGATTTACTCGTTTGCTATCGTTTGTATGTTCTTTTTGTCGGTCGTTTTGCTCGAGTATTTTGGGAATTTTACCTCCACCTTACGAAGTGTAATTTTTTACAGCTTTCTAGTAATTTCCTGTCTTACCCTTATTCGATTTATTCTCATTCCGCTATTCAAGCTCTACAAGCTTGGAACGGTTATAAATTATGATACTGCCGCGAGCATAATCGGAGCTCATTTTGGAGAAGTAAAAGACAAACTACTTAATACTTTGCAGCTTATTGAAGCTGGTGAAGGGTCTGACAACGAGCTAGTTGAACACAGCATAAACCAAAAAATTGAAGACCTGAAACCTATTAAGTTTTCAACCGCTATTGATTTTTCTGGTAACACAAAATACTTAAAATATGCTCTTATTCCAGTACTTGTTTTTTTCTTAATTCTCTTTGTAAATGCTCGTATTTTAAAGGAGGGAACCAATCGAATTGTTCATTATAATCAAGAGTTTATACCAGAGGCACCTTTTGAGTTTGTGGTGAAAAATCCTGACATGACGGTGGTAGAAAATGAAGATTTTGAATTAGTCCTAGAAATGAAAGGAGACGAAATTCCCAACGATGTATACTTGGAGATTGGTGAAAATGAAGTGAAACTCCGAAAAATTTCCAAGACAGAGTTTAGGTATACTTTTAAAAATGTTCAGAACAAAAAGTTATTTCGGTTCCGAGCTTCAGGGTTTAATTCCCGTAGGTTTGAAATCGTACCCATTATTAAGCCTCTTGTAATGGGGTACGAAGTTACTATCAATTTTCCGGCCTACACCAAATTGCCTACTGCTTCTTATGATAATATTGGACAAATCTCTGTACCCGAAGGAAGTAAACTTTCATGGATCTTTACAACGAAAAATACTTCTGTCATTTCATTTCAACAAGGACACGAAAAACAAGCCCTCACAGAAACGACAAAAGGCCGTTTTAACTCTTCACGGGTAATAAAAAGTGATGCCTTATTCTCCCTGAAGGTAGAAAATGAGTTCATGAAAAACCCTGACTCTCTTACTTTCTCGATACACTCTGTAAAAGATGAATTTCCTAGGATTACTGCCAATGAAAAAACTGATAGTCTGTCACCCAATTTGCGGTATTTTCAGGGAAATATCATAGACGATTATGGCTTTTCCAAGCTCGTATTCAATTTCAGAAAATACCACAAAGATTCTAGCGAAAAAAGAGGTAAATTTACGTCTATACCTGTTGATTTTTCTGCCGGATTTAATCAGTCTATGTTTTATCATAATTGGAACCTAAATGAATTAAATCTTGAGCTCGGTGAAGTAGCTGAATACTTTTTTGAGGTGTGGGACAATGACGGAGTTAATGGAGCAAAATCTACGAAATCTATCCTACAAAAAATAGAGGCGCCCAGCAAAGAGGAGTTTGAACAACAGCAAGAAAAAGCCTCTGAACTAATCAAAGATGAGCTGAAAAAGAATATTGACAAATCCGAAAAAATTCAAGAACAGCTCAAGCAGTTAAGTCAATCTATTTTAGATAAAAATAAGGCAGACTGGCAAGACAAAAAAAGGATGAAGGAGTTAGTTCAAAAACAACAAGAATTAACGAATAGGAACAAAGATTTATTAAACCAAACCAAGAAAAAGAACGAAGAGAAGAATCAGTTTGACCAGCCAGATGAAAAATCAAAAGAACGTCAAGAAAAATTAGAAAAGTTGATGGAGGAGCTCAACAGCAAAGAAATGGAAAAGCTGTATGAGCAACTCGAAAAAATGATGGAGAAACTCGATAAGAAAAAGCTTCAACAATCGTTGGAAAAAATGGACTTGGAAAACACCGATTTGAAAAAAGAAATGGAGCGAACTCTTGAGATTTTCAAACAAATGGAGATGGATGAAAAGCTTGAAGAATTTGCAGAAAAAATGGAAGATCTTGCCAAAAAACAAGAAAAATTAGCGAACCAAAAAGGGGAGAAGAAAGAAGAACAAGAAAAATTGAACGAAGAATTCAAAAAAGCAGAAAAAGAACTAGACGAGATTAAAGAGAAAAACGATGACCTTGAAAATAAAAAACAACTAGACGAAATAGAGCAGGACAAAGAGGAAATTAAGGAAGAGATGAAAGAAAGCTCGGACAAACTCGAAAAGAACAAGCAAGAGAAAGCTAACGAAAGCCAGAAGGGGGCCGCAGAAAAAATGAAGTCGGCTGCTGCCAAAGCTAAAGAACAAATGTCCTCGAGTGCTGAAAGTTCAGAAGAAAACATGGAAGACTTAAGAGCGCTATTAGAAAACCTCTTGTCTCTTTCATTTGACCAAGAGGAGGTGCTCTCAGAAATTAAAACGACAAAAGTAAACGACCCAAAGTATGTGGCATTGGGTCAACGGCAAGTGAAACTAAAGGGGGATGCCAAAATGATTGAGGATTCTCTTCTTGCTTTGAGTAAAAGGATAGAACAAATTCAATCTGTGGTAAACAAAGAGATGAACAGCATCAATCAAGGAATGGCAAATTCATTGAAATACATTGGAGAAAGAATGACAAGAAATGCTGCTCAGCAACAACAATTTACGATGACTGCTGTAAACAATCTAGCTTTGTTATTAGATGAAGCAATGAAACAACTTCAAAAGCAAGCTGCTGCGGAGAAAAAACCAGGTAGCGGGAGTTGTAACAATCCTGGTGGATCTAATCCAAAACCAGGGCTTTTGCCAAGCCTAAAAGATGCGCAAGGAAAAGCGGGAGAGGCATTAAAAAAATTGCAGAAGGCCGGTGAGAAAGGAAAGGGGAAAGGAAAGGGCGAGAATGGAAATAGCAAAGAATTGGCTAAAATGGCTGCCGAACAAGCTATGCTTAGAAAAGCTATCCAGGAATTGAGCCAAGAAATTAATGGCGATGGCAGCGGGCTTGGAAATGAGCTAAAAAAAATTGAGAAAGAGCTTGAAAATGTAGAAGAAGACATTGTAAATAATATGATTGATTCTGAAACCATTTCGCGACAAAAAGAAATTTTAACGCGTCTTTTAAAATCAGAAAAAGCACTGATGGAGAGAGAGTTAGACGAAAAAAGAGAGTCACAAAATGTTAAAAAACACTTAATAAGTAACCCAAATGAATTTTTGGAGTATAAGAGACAAAAAGAAAAAGAAATTGAACTTTTGAAAACAATACCTGGTTCTTTATCCCCCTATTACAAGAACAGAGTGAACGATTATTTTAATCAAGTTAAATAAAGCATGGAAGAAACACTTATTAACGACACATTAATCTTGGATTCTAACCAAGAAAGCATTAATAAAGTCAACGCC
>CBFHVI010000023.1:0-4394 GCA_965658995.1 Flavobacteriales bacterium
TATTCAAGGTGTAATATTCATACCCTAATTCTCCGTAAAGAGTGAAAAAGTCATCTGGTACTTTTAGTCGAGTACCCAACCCAACCGATGCACCTAAAACATCAAAAGTTCGAGAATCTGGCTCTCCTCTGTTGGCTTGTGTTAGTTTTTGCAAGGAATAGTAGGCATTTACACTAAATGAGGTAGGTTTTTTTCCTCCCAACCATGGCTCAGTAAAAGATAAGCTCAAGGATTGAAAAAAGATATTGGCCGAACCTCTCAAGCTCAATCTTTGCCCATCTCCCGTAGGTAAAGGAGACCAAGATTCTTTTTCAAAAAAGTTTCTCATTGAGAAATTTGTAAAAGATAGCCCTAACGACCCAACAAATCTTCCTCCTCCCCATCCACCGGATAGTTCAATTTGGTCCGAGGGTTTTTCTGCAACAGTATATTCAATATCTACTGTTCCATCCGCAGGGTTGGGTATGGGGTTTACACCCATTCTTTCTGGATCAAAATAGCCCAAGTTGCTGAGCTCTCTTTGAGATCTTATAATATCAGCTCGACTGAAAATCATTCCCGGTTTCGTTCGCAATTCTCTGCGTATTACGTGGTCGTTTGTTTTTGTGTTTCCATTGATTGTGACAGTTCCAATTCGAGCAATTTTTCCTTCGTAAATGACGATGTCAATGTCGATAGAATCATTTTCTACCGTTTTTTCTATCGGAGTAATTTGAAAAAACAAATGTCCTTCATCCATGTACAAAGAACTTATGTCCAGTTCAGATTGACTCATGAATAATTTGGATTCTAGTTTTAGTTTGTTGTATTCATCTCCTTTTTCAATACCCAGAATGGTATCGAGTTTTCCAGTAGAATATTTTGTGTTTCCTATCCAATTTATGTTTCGAAAGTAGTACTTGTTCCCTTCATTAATCTTCATTTTTATGTTAATCGTAGAACGACCGTTTTGATACACAGTGTCGAAGGTAATTTTTGCATCTCTCAGAGCTTTAGAATTGTACAATGCAATAATTTGCTGTTTTTCTGCTTCGTATTTCTCTTCCAAGAACTTGGAACGTTTCCATACTCGGTACCACTTTTTTTCTTTTGTATCTTTCAGTGTTCTTTTAATTTTGGAATCAGAGAGAACTTGAGTTTCTTTTTTGATAAGACTAAGAGGAAATTTTGTTTTTTCGGTTAAGTTGTTTCCTTCAATCTCAATTTTATTGATTTTTATCCGATTTCCTTTGTTGATATAGATCACCAAAATCTGTGAGTTATTTACCGCAGAATCTGGAATGCTCGTGATGTTGACTTCAGTATTTAAAAAACCTTTCTCAACAAAATAGTCTTTGCAGATGAATTTGGTGTTGTCCAACAAGCTCTCGGTAATTAGTTTTCCGCTGTACAAATCCAACGTTTCTTTCAAAGATTTGGCTTGAGAATTCGACAAGCCTTTTAATTGAAACCGAGACATTCTGCTTCTTTCTTTCAAGGAGATTCGGAGAAAAACAGTGTTTCCTACTATTTTATCTGCATAGATATTAATGTCTGAGTAGTTGTTTACTTCCCATAATTTTTTGATAGCCGAGGAGATGTCATTACCAGGGATAGTAATTTCTTTTCCTCTTCTTAATCCAGAATAGGAAATAATTCTTTCTACATCTGTAATAACAGCACCGTCCACCAAGATTCCACCAATTTCATACTTCTTTGGAGTCTCGTAACTTATCGTGTTATTCGAAAAAGAATATTGTCCATTTACCACTGTGGGGATGGAGCATATTAGCACTATAATTGGGAGTATAAACTTCATAAAGTTGTCTTGTAATTAAGAAAGTTGATTGATTTGTGAACTTGTTTTTCCAAACCTTCTCTCTCTATTTTGAAAAGATTGAATGGCCATTTCAAAATCTTTTTCTTTGAAATCTGGCCAAAGGGTATCTGTAAAATAGAACTCGGAATAAGCAATTTGCCACAAAAGAAAATTACTGATTCTGAATTCGCCACTAGTTCTAATAATGAGTTCTGGGTCAGGAATGTTCGCTGTGGTTAGGTATTTACTGAAGAGCTTTTCGTCTATGTCACTTTCTTTAATTTTCCCTTCTTTCAATTCATTGGCAATGCGCTTTGTTGCATGTAATATTTCCCACCTCGAACTGTAACTAAGGGCAAGTGTAAGAGTTATTCCTTGGTTGTTTTTGGTGTATTCACTTGCAGAGAATAAGGCTTGTTTCGCAAAGTCTGGAAGTAGCTCGATGTTCCCAATAAATTGAATTTTTACCCCATTTTCGTGAAGTTCCTCTATTTCTTCGGCAATGGTTTTGGCAAAAAGATTCATCAATCCGTCCACTTCCTCTTTTGGTCTATTCCAATTTTCGCTCGAAAACGTGTAGAGGGTAAGGAATTTTACATGGTGTTTTTGCGCTGCTGTAAGAACCTCACGCACAGATCCAACTCCTGTATTGTGACCATACAACCTATCTTTTCCATGATTGGATGCCCATCGTCCGTTTCCATCCATAATGATGGCAATGTGTTCGGGTGTAGTGGTTGTATTTGCTGGATTAGTGCTCATTGCAATATTTTATACGCGAAAATGATAAGAATTATTGAGGTATGAAAGTCTTAGTTGCTTATTTTATGCACTTTTAACACAATTTATCATTTGGTTTTTTTGAAATTTAATTTGACCGTTCTGTTCAGTTTTTTGGAAACCGTATCGCAAGCCAGGCATTCTTTTTGGAACTCATCAAGGATATAAACCGGAGCTTCAGAATCAGTAGGAACTGCAAACATTAAGAAGTTGTCTTCATATTGTAGCTTGTATTCTCTGGGGTCGGATTTTGTATTACTTTCTTTAAAAAGAACTGTTCCTTTTACAATGATATCTTGTATTTTTTCTTTTGTAAACTCATTACACGTTAATTTACAATCTGTGTAATCACTGGTTTCAAAAAGGGATTCCATGATTGAGGTTTTTACTCTATTTCCTGGCAGCCATCCCCCGCATCCGCGGTCACCAAATAAAAATAAAACCATGAGCGAACCTATTCCTAGCCCTAAAATGTAGAGGCGAATTCTTCTCCAAATTGTCATAAAAGTGAATTTAAAAAACAAAAATACAAGGAAATTCCCTCAAACTGGTTTCTTTTTGGTTTTATTTCATTTTTCGATGATTTCGATGTCTTCATTTTTGATGATCTCCTTCCCTTTGTATTTCAACAATAATTGGGCAATGGTAATTACATCATTTTGACAATAATTTTTAATTTTTTCCAAATCATTTTCTTCGTAGTAGGTCTTTGCAACCAACGACCCATCTAGCTCCTGCTTAGGGGAGGGGATATTGAATACATGGGCGAGTAAATCTAGCGAAGTAAAATGTTTGTAGTCTCCAAATTTCCATAATTCCATAGTGTCAAGATGCAAGATTTCCCAGGGCTTTTTGCCAGCTATGTCTAGTTGAGAGGGAAGTTCTAATCCATTTATTAAGTTTCGTCTGCCGATAAACGGAAAGTCAAATTCTTTGCCATTGTGAGCACAAAGCATGTAATTTTCCTTTAGGGTTTTGTTGAGTAACGAATTAAAGGCAATCAAAATCTCTTTTTCGTTTTTGCCAAAGAAGGATTTTACCCTGAGTGTGAGAGTTCCTTTTTCTTGGGCAAAATAGCCTGCCGAAATACAAACAATTTTGCCAAACTCGGCATAAATTCCAGCTTTGCTATACGCTTCTTCCGCAGTAATTTCTTGATGTTTTTGAATGTATTGTGTTTTTTTGTCCCAAAGATCGATCGTCTTTTTGGGTAAATCTTTGAAATTGTATTCCAAAGGAACGGTCTCAATATCTAAGAAGATTATTTTTTTTAAATCAATGTGCTGTAACATGGAAGACAATTTATTTGACTGGTTAATATGAGGAATTCTGAGAAAGCAAAAAAAAGCCATTCGTCTAGAAACGAATGGCTTTTAGTATTATTTCTAAGAGGGGATTAAAATTTGAATATCTCGTCTTTGATTGGTTTGTTAACCTCTACAGTTTCAAGTTTCATTTCCATTAATTGTGGTCCTTGTGCTCCTTTCAATGAATGAGGGATTAACACTCCGTTGATTGCTTTGTACTCTGCAAATTCTTGAGTGATAGTAAAGTCGCCTTGTGGAGTAGACTGAACGTAAGCTTCCTTCATTTTTAAATAAGAATCTATATCGTATAGTAGGGTTAGTTTTTTACCTGTTGGGTATACAGCTTCAATAACAAAAACTTCTTTACCTTCCAGTTTGTTTATCCCTAGAAGAGATGTTTTTACTCCATTTTCAACGTAAGCCATTTCAGGAACTAATCTTCCTTCTATATTAGATTCAATGTTTGCGTTTTCTTCAGCGGGCATTGTTTGTCCTTGCATTTGTTGCAT